>NZ_JBIRLM010000005.1:38012-74314 GCF_044330565.1 Streptomyces sp. NPDC017448
AAACAACTACTTTATGTTCTCGCTCATGGCCTCCGGCCGGGTGGGGGGGTTACTGCCGGGGGGGGGGGGCGGGGGGCCCGGGGGGGCGGGGGGGGGGGGGGGGGCCCCCCGCCGCTGTTCCCGCAGCGCCGTCAGCGGCGGCCCGCTTCCGTCCACGGCGCGCCCCCGCGGTCCGCCGCTATTCGCCGACGGTGACGACGCCGTGCTCGTCCATGGTGGGATGCAGCTTGGAGGGCTCGTACTCGTCCACGTCGGAGGGGCGCGGCGTCTCCGGGCCGTCGGGCCCGATGCGCACCATGCGCTCCACCCGGACGACGTCGAACCGCCGCCCCCGCACCAGCAGTTCGTCGGGCCGCTTCCGCTGGGCGAACCGGTCGGCGGCACGGGCGAGGACGGCGGCCTCCTTCTCGTCGACCCTCATCACGGCGGGCAGGTACACCTTCAGGTGGTGGACGAGGGCACGGCGGGCGTCCTGCGGAGTGGCGTGCAGCCCGGTCACCAACCCCCAGGAGCCTTCCTCCCGTTCGACCACCCGGAACGCCGGCGGCAGCAGGACGACCCCGGGGTGGCTGATCAACGCCTTCCGGGAATCGGCCCGTACGGCCTCCGGGTGGCGGCTCGCCGTGTACGCGAGGGACACCAGGCCCGCGCGGTCGGCCCCCTCGCCGAGGCCGACGGCGGCCGCGTGGTCGATCACGAATCCGTCGCTGCGCGAGGGCTCGACCGTGTTCGGATTCCAGCCCTCGGAGTCCACGTCGGTGGGCCGGGGCGGTTCCAGCCGCCCGCCGCCGATCCGGGCGAACTCGTCGGCACGCACGACCCGGTAGCGGACGCCGGCCGCCGTCACCTCGTCGACCGGTTCGGTCTCCAGCAGCGCCACGGCGTCCAGCAGCGACCTCCGGACCGCCCGGTCGTCGGTCTCGTCCTTCGCCATGAACCACAGGTGCGAATTCAGCTCGTCCCGCGCCGTCTGCGGGGCCCCGCTCTCCAGTTCGCCCAGCAGCCGCCAGCGCGGCCGGTCCCCCGGGCGCTGTTCGGCGAGCCCGAACAACGGCCCCCGGACCACGATGTCGGGGTAGGCACGGAAGGCGGCGAGCGCGTCCGCCTCGGAGACCCCGGAGAGGGGGTCGTCGCGATGCGTGATGTTGATGGTCAGATGGTCCGGCGGAAACGCCGGGTGTTCGTCCATGCACCCAGTGTGCCGAAGAGGGGTACCGCTGTCCGGACTTCGCCGGGAATCGGCCCACTGACGCCGGGAGTTGACCCATGGCGCGCCGTCCCCGCCGGGCACGGCGTCCCGGCCCCGCTCCACCGCCCCTCGCCGGGGGGCCGGCGACGGGCACCGCCGTGAAACTTTAGGGAGGGCCGACGGAAACCACAGCTCAGAGGGGCGCCTAGCGGTATAGACCAGTGCCGGATTTTGACAACTCTTTACAGCCCTTCCGACGCTGCGGTAGTCATGTCGTGCTCATGGCAGTCACATTCTCGGGGGGCATGGTCACCGCCCGCGGAGCGGCCATCGGCGATGCCCAGGAACGAACGGCGGCTCCGCGCGGGCTTGGGCGTGGCCGACCGGGCCACTGCCCACACGACCGCGGTGCGCGCCGTCCGGCGCCGCTGACGGGTCGCCGACCACCGGCCACCCCGGACCATGCCGTCGAAAGGACTCTCGTGCTCCTCGCAACCAGCCGTTCCCGGCTCGGCCGCTCCTTCTTCGTCCTGCTCGCGCTCATGCTGGCACTCGGCGTGGCGCAGATCGCCGCGCCGCCCAAGGCGCACGCCTACGACTGGTCCCGCACGCTGCGGGAAGGGTCCAGCGGCTCCGACGTCCGCGAGCTCCAGATCCGCGTCGCGGGGTGGGCGGCGAGCAGCGCCTCCCGCACGCACGTCGCCGTGGACGGCGCGTTCGGCCCGGGGACCAAGGCCGCGGTGATCCGTTTCCAGCGGGCCTACGGCCTGTCGGCGGACGGCGTCGTCGGTGCGGCCACCCACCGCGCGCTCAACGCCCTGCAGGACTCGGACGGGTCCACGAAGCACTTCGCCTTCTCCGAGTTCTACTCGAAGGACGGCTCCAAGTTCAGTGGGGGCAAGGTCAATTCGGGAACGGTCAAGGAGAACGTCCGCCGGCTGATGTACAAGCTCGAGGCGGTCCGCAAGAAGGCGGGCGACCGGGCGATCACCGTCAACAGCGGGTTCCGCAGCATCAGCCACAACTCGCGGGTCGGCGGCGCCTCCAACAGCCAGCACATGTACGGCATCGCCGCCGACATCGTCGTGAGCGGCCGTTCGGTGAGCCAGGCCATCTCCTACGCGAAGACGTCGGGCTTCTCCGGCATCATCCGCTACAACACGTTCACCCACGTGGACAGCCGGGCCGAGTACTCCTACGGATCGCGCGGCTACCACTGGGCCGTCTGACCGGGACGGCGGGCCACCGAGGGCGCCCGGGGCGGCGGAGCCGTGACTCCGCCGCCCCGGGCGCCCGCCCCGCCCTCGTCCGGACCGCGCCTGCGACCGCGACCGCCCCGTCCGTCCCCGTCAACCGGCGCAGTCGTACCGCTCCGCGAGCCTGGTGGCCACTTCCCGCATCACGGTCGCGTTGGTGCGCCGCGCGGTGTCCGCGACGACCGGCCTCGCCTCTCCCCGCTCGGCCGAGCGCTCCTCGTCCTGCGAGGGCACTTCGAGCGACGCCGTGATGTACGGGGCCGTGGAGCCCATCCGGGCGGCGCAGCCGGCGGGCAGGGTGACCCGGGCCGAGTCGGGGCGCGCCCAGCCCTTGAACCCGGCACCGAGGGGAACGGACCCCTTCTTCCGGTACGGGGCGGCGCGGGTGTCCGCGATGATCAGTTGGGCGACCCCGCGAGGGTGGTCGTCGTCGTCCGGGTCGGCACGCAGCACGCGGCACCCTCTGAACACCGCGTAGTCAGTGGTGCTCCCCCTGGTCGCCCACTCGTCCGTACCGACCTCGCCCCCCTTGCCGTCGTCGATCAGCTCGGCCGTCACCCGGCTGAGCGCACCGTGGCAGAGGGACTGCGGCAGCGGCTCCTCCCCGCCCTCCGGCCAGACGCTCGCCGTCACCACGGCCACCGCGGCGGCTCCGAGCACCGCGGTCAGCGGCAGCCACTTCCTCTCCATCGGTTACCGTCCTCTCGCCTTGTCGGCCTCGTTCAGGCCCTCGCTCGACCCCCGGTCCCCCGCTCGCCGCGGCCCATCGCCCGCACACGCGCCGGTGAGGGCTCCGGGCCGGGGCCCCGGGCCCCTTCCCGGACGGGGTCATCCGGCCGCACCCTTCGGTTCGAGTTCGGCGAAGTCCTCGTGCAGGGCGTCGAGATGGCGGCCGGTGGGCGTGCCCCCCGAGTCCAGCTCCGCGAGCCGCCAGCCGGGAAGCCGCGCCTCGATCTCGGCGGGGAGCGAGCCGTCCACCGGGTCCGCCAGGGCGCGCAGCACCCCGAACGCCGTCTCCTTGGCGATCTCGCGGGCCAGTGTGCCGAGATCGTCGGCGGTGAGCCCGGCGGCGAGGGCCCGGTCGACGGCGCCGGCCGCCGCCCCGTCCGCGCGGTAGGCGTCCACCCAGCGCGGGGCGGCCGTGCTCCACGCGTCGACGTCCTGCCACACCGTCCGCAGAAGCCGGTAGCGGGCGAGCTGGGGCAGCCCCTCCTCGATCTCGGACTCGGCCCAGTCCCGGGCGTCGGCGTCCGCCCCCAGGGCGTCGAAGAGGGCGGTCAGCCTGTCGAGTTCGGTCATGGGGAGGGAGGTTACCGGCCAGGTGCGTGACACCGTCCTCGGCGGAGGGGGCCGGGGCCGGGGCCGATGAGTTTTCGCAGGACGCGCGGTCAGTACATCCGTAAGAGTGAGAGGCGACACCGGGAACCGGTCCGGGACCCGCCGCGAACCACCCCTGGAGACCCTTATGCGCACCCTGATCAGCACCGCCTTCGTCTCGCTGGACGGCGTCATGGAAGCCCCGGGCGGCGAGCCCGGGTACCGGAACTCGGGGTGGACGTTCAAGGACATCGAGTTCCTGCCGGAGGCGTACGAGCTCAAGAGCCGGGAGCAGGAGGAGGCCACCGCCCTGCTGCTGGGGCGGGCCAGTTACGAGGCGTTCAGCCCGGTGTGGCCGGGCATGGAGGAGTTCACCGGGTACAAGGCGATGCCGAAGTACGTCGTCTCCACCACGCTGACCGAGGACGCTCTCGTCTCCGACTGGGGCGACACCACGATTCTGCGGTCGCTCGACGAGGTCGCCGCCCTCAAGGAGACCGAGGGCGGCCCGATCATCGTGCACGGCAGCACCGAGCTGAACCGGAACCTCGCGGACGCCGACCTCGTCGACCGGTACCACCTGCTCGTCTTCCCGGTCCTGCTCGGCGCGGGCAAGCGCCTGTTCAGCGCCACGGACAAGGACCGGCAGCAGCTGAGGCTGGTCGAGCACGAGGCGTACGCGAACGGCATCCAGAAGAACGTCTTCGAGGTGGTCCGCTGACCCGCCCCGAAGGACCCGTCCAGCCGGGTGATCACCGGCTCGCCCCCAGGAGACGCGTGCGGCCCCCGGCAGGGCGCCGGGGGCCGCGGGAAGCACTGCGCGAGGGGAGGCTACGGCAGGTTGCGCGCCATCACGATGCGCTGGACCTGGTTCGTGCCCTCGTAGATCTGGGTGATCTTGGCGTCGCGCATCATGCGCTCCACCGGGTAGTCCCGCGTGTAGCCGTAGCCGCCGAGCAGCTGGACCGCGTCCGTGGTGACCTCCATCGCGACGTCCGAGGCGAAGCACTTGGCCGCCGCGCCCTGGAAGGTGAGGTCCGCATCACCGCGCTCGGACTTGGCGGCGGCCGCGTACGTGAGCTGGCGGGCGGCCTCGATCTTCATCGCCATGTCCGCGAGCATGAACTGGATGCCCTGGAAGTCCGCGATCGGCTTGCCGAACTGCTTGCGCTCCCGGACGTAGCCCTTGGCGTAGTCCAGCGCGCCCTGGGCGATGCCGAGGGCCTGGGCCGCGATCGTGATGCGGGTGTGGTCCAGGGTCTTCATCGCGGTGGCGAAGCCCGTGCCCTCCTCGCCGATCATGCGGTCCGCGGGGATGCGGACGTTGTCGAGGTAGACCTCACGGGTCGGGGAGCCCTTGATGCCGAGCTTCTTCTCCGGGGCCCCGAAGGAGACGCCCTCGTCGGACTTCTCGACGACGAACGCGGAGATGCCCTTGGAGCGCTTGGCCGGGTCGGTGACGGCCATGACCGTGTAGTACTCGGAGACGCCCGCGTTGGTGATCCAGCGCTTCACCCCGTCGAGGACCCAGAAGTCGCCGTCGCGCACGGCCTTCGTCTTCATGCCCGCCGCGTCCGAACCGGCGTCCGGCTCGGAGAGGGCGTACGAGAACATCGCGTCGCCCTTAGCGAGCGGGCCCAGGTACTTCGCCTTCAGCTCCTCGGAACCGGAGAGGATCACCGGGAGCGAGCCGAGCTTGTTGACGGCCGGGATCAGGGAGGAGGAGGCGCAGGCGCGGGCCACCTCCTCGATCACGATGACCGTGGCGAGCGCGTCGGCGCCGGCGCCGCCGTACTCCTCCGGGACGTGCACGGCGTGCAGGTCCGAGGCGACCAGGGCGTCCAGCGCCTCCTGCGGGAAGCGGCTCTCCTCGTCGACCGCCGCGGCGAAGGGGGCGATCTTCGACTCGGCCAGCGCGCGGATGGTCTCGCGGAGCATGTCGTGCTCCTCGGCCGGACGGTACAGGTCGAAATCGGTCGAACCCGCCAAGACGCTCACTCCCCAGATGCTAACTACCGTTAAGTAACCCAATTTTAGTGCGCCGACCGCCCGGCGGCCTATGCGACGAGCACGTGAGCTTGCCGACAGAGGTGGTACATGAGGAAGGTACCGGGCGTTTCGGGCGGTGAATTCCGGCTTCCGGGTCCACGACTATGCTCGGTCCGCACGTCTGTCCGCATCTCCCAGGAGCACTCCATGGCCCTCAGGATCACTGTGATCGGCACCGGCTACCTCGGCGCCACCCATGCCGCGGCCATGGCCGAACTGGGCTTCGAGGTCCTGGGGCTCGACGTCGTGCCGGAGAAGATCGAACTGCTCTCCACCGGCCGCGTTCCGATGTACGAGCCGGGGCTGGAGGAGATGCTCCAGCGGCACGTGGTCGGGATCGAGGGCTCCACCGGGCGGCTGCGTTTCACCACCTCCTGGGAGGAGGTCGCCGAGTTCGGCGACGTCCACTTCGTCTGTGTGAACACTCCGCAGAAGCACGGCGAGTACGCCTGCGACATGAGCTACGTCGACAGCGCCTTCGACTCGCTGGCCCCGCACCTGACCCGGCCCGCCCTCGTCGTCGGCAAGTCGACCGTCCCCGTGGGCTCCGCCGCCCGCCTCGCGGACCGGCTCGCCGAGCTGGCCCCGGCCGGAGCGGGGGCCGAGCTGGCCTGGAATCCGGAGTTCCTCCGCGAGGGCTTCGCCGTGAAGGACACCCTGCACCCCGACCGGATCGTCGTCGGCGTCACGAGCGAGCGGGCCGAGAAGGTGCTGCGCGAGGTGTACGCCGTGCCGATCGCGGAGGGCTCGCCGTTGGTGGTGACCGACTTCCCGACCGCCGAGCTGGTGAAGACCTCCGCCAACTCCTTCCTCGCCACCAAGATCTCCTTCATCAACGCGATGGCGGAGGTCTGCGAGGCGGCCGACGGGGACGTCGTGAAGCTCGCGGAGGCCATCGGCCACGACGAGCGCATCGGGAAGAAGTTCCTGCGGGCCGGGATCGGCTTCGGCGGCGGCTGCCTGCCCAAGGACATCCGCGCCTTCATGGCCCGCGCCGGGGAGCTCGGCGCCGACCAGGCCCTCACCTTCCTCCGCGAGGTCGACTCCATCAACATGCGCCGCCGCGGCCACATGGTCGAACTGGCCCGGGAGGCGGTGGGCGGCGGCTCGTTCCTCGGCACGCGGGTGGCGGTGCTGGGCGCCGCGTTCAAGCCCGACTCCGACGACGTACGCGACTCCCCCGCGCTCAACGTCGCCGGGCAGATCCACCTCCAGGGCGGTCAGGTCACCGTCTTCGACCCGAAGGGGATGGAGAACGCCCGGCGGCTGTTCCCGACCCTCGGCTACGCGGACTCGGCCCTGGAGGCGGTGCGCGGCGCGGACGTGGTGCTGCACCTGACGGAGTGGCGCGAGTTCCGTGAACTGGACCCGGCCGAGCTGGGCGAGGTGGCCGCCCGCCGGATCATCCTGGACGGCCGCAACGCCCTGGACAGCACGGTCTGGCGCGAGGCCGGATGGACCTACCGCGCGATGGGCCGCCCGAAGGCGTAGAGCCGGAGCGGGACGAGAGGCCCGGAAGCCTCCCTCCCGTCGTACCGCATCGCCCCCGGGCCCGGCGGACAGGCTGAGGGGATGGACGACGCCTGCGACTGGATCAGCTCACCCCTCACCGACGACCTGCTGCGCGGCGCGCTCGAAGTGGAGCGCACCGCGGGCGGCGGCCTCCTCCCCCACCGGCTGCCCGCCCCGGCCCGCGCCCGGGCGGGCGGTGACCCGCAGGTCGCCCAGGCGGAGGCGCAGCCGTCCGGGGTGCGGGTGGTGTTCCGTAGCCGGGCCACCGCCGTGGCGCTCGACGTCCGGCGCACGGTGACGGGCCACCCGGGCCTCCCGCCCCTCCCGAACGGGGCGTACGACCTGTACATCGACGGGAAGCCGGCCGGGCGGGCCACCGCGAGCGGCGGCGACGTGCTGATGGTGGACCTCTCCGACGGGTCGCGGGAGCTGTTCCCCGGCTTCCCCGGGTCCGTCGCCTTCACCGGGCTGCCCGCGCGGGAGAAGAGCGTCGAGATCTGGCTGCCGTACACCGAGACCGTCGAGCTGCTCGGGCTGCGCACCGACGCGCCCGTGGCGCCGGAGGGCCCGAGCGGGCGGCGGGTCTGGCTGCACCACGGCAGCTCCATCAGCCAGGGCTCGTGCGCGGACAGCTCCGCCACCGCCTGGCCCGCCCTGGCCGCCGCGGCGGGAGGTGTGGAGCTGGTCAACCTCTCCCTGGCGGGCAGCGCGCTCCTCGACCCGTTCACCGCGCGCGCCCTGCGGGACACCCCGGCCGACCTGATCAGCGTCAAGATCGGCATCAACCTGGTGGGCGCCGACGCGATGCGGCTGCGCGCGTTCGGGCCCGCCGTGCACGGCTTCCTGGACACGGTGCGCGAGGGCCACCCCACCGCGCCGCTGCTGGTGGTCTCGCCGGTCCTCTGCCCCGCCCACGAGGACACGCCGGGCCCCTCCGCGCCGGACGTGAGGGGAGGCGGGGTGGTGTTCACGGCGCTGGGCGACCCGGCGGAGACCGCCTCCGGCAAGCTGACGCTGGGCGTCGTACGGGAGGAGCTGGCCCGGATCACGGCGGAGCGGGCGGCGTCGGACCCGTACCTCTTCCACCTGGACGGGCGCTTCCTGTACGGCGAGGCGGACCACGCCGACCTTCCGCTGCCCGACCGCCTGCACCCGGACGCCGCCGCCCACCGCCGCATGGGCGAGCGCTTCGGGGCGTTCGCCTTCGGTCCGGGCGGACCGTTCGCGGCGGTGGGCGGACAGGGCTGACGGCGGCGGCCGCTTTCCCGGCGGCCCCCGCCCGGCTTCTCCTAGTGGACGCCGTCGAGCTCCGCGATCGTCGCGTGGGAGGGGCCGCGCCGGCTCTGCTCGTCGCGGGCCACGGCCTCCGCGTCGCGCAGCACCCGTACGGCGTTGCGCCAGGTCAGCTTGGCGAGGTCGCCCTCGGACCAGTTCCGCCGCAGCAGCTCCGCGATGAGGTTCGGGTAGCCGGAGACGTCCTCCAGGCCGCGCGGGGTGAACGCCGTGCCGTCGTAGTCGCCGCCGATGCCGATGTGGTCGATGCCCGCGACCGCGCGCATGTGGTCCAGGTGGTCGGCGATGGTGGCGACCGTGGCCTCGGGGCGCGGGTGGGCCGCCTCGAAGTCCTCGTGGATGCGCATGGCCTGCGGGGTGGTGTCGAGGTGGTGCAGGCCGTGCTCGCGCATGTTGCGGTCGGCGGCCAGCGTCCAGGCGACGGCCTCGGGGAGCACGAACTTCGGCACGAAGGTCGCCATCGCGACGCCTCCGTTGGACGGCAGGGCCGCGAGCACGTCGTCGGGGATGTTGCGCGGGTGGTCGCAGACGGCACGGGCCGAGGAGTGCGAGAAGATCACCGGCGCGGTGCTGGTGGCGATCGCGTCGCGCATGACGCCGTCCGCGACGTGGCTGAGGTCGACCAGCATGCCGACGCGGTTCATCTCGCGGACGACCTCGTGGCCGAAGGCGGAGAGGCCGCCGAGGCGCGGCAGGTCCGTGGCGCTGTCGGCCCAGTCGATGTTGTCGTTGTGGGTGAGCGTCATGTAGCGGACGCCCAGCTCGTACAGGGCGCGCAGGGTGCCCAGCGAGTTGTTGACGGAGTGGCCGCCCTCGGCCCCCATCAGGGAGGCGATCCGCCCTTCGGCGCGGGCCCGCTCCAGGTCGTCGGCGGTGAGCGCCCGCCGCAGGTGCGTGGGGTACCGGGCGATCAGCTCGCCGACGACGTCGATCTGCTCCAGGGTGGCGCTGACGGCCGCGTCCCCGGTCAGGTCGGTGCGGACGTAGACCGACCAGAACTGGCCGCCGACCCCGCCGGCCCGCAGCCGGTTCAGGTCGGTGTGGAGCAGTCCGCGCTGGTCGGCGGCGATGTCGCGGGCGTCGAGGTCGTAGCCGACCTGCTCGCGCAGGGCCCAGGGGAGGTCGTTGTGGCCGTCGACGACGGGGTGGGCGGCGAGCAGCTCGTGGGCGCGGGCGAGGTGGTCCATGGGTCGCCCCCTACTTTCCGAAGCCGAAGGAGTCGGCGCCCTGGGCCTTGGCGCGCAGCCGCTTGCCCTTCTCGGTGGCCTGGTCGTTCAGCTCCTGCAGGAACTCCTCCATCCGCTCCTGGAGCGCGGGGTCGGAGGCGGCCAGGATGCGGGCGGCCAGCAGGCCCGCGTTGCGCGCGCCGCCGACGGAGACGGTGGCGACGGGGACCCCGGCCGGCATCTGGACGATGGAGAGCAGGCTGTCCATGCCGTCCAGGTACTTCAGCGGCACCGGCACCCCGATGACCGGCAGCGGGGTGACGGAGGCCAGCATGCCGGGCAGGTGGGCGGCGCCGCCCGCGCCCGCGATGATCGCCTTCAGACCGCGGCCCGCGGCCCGCTCGCCGTACGCGATCATCTCGCGCGGCATGCGGTGGGCGGAGACGACGTCGACCTCGTACGGGATCTCGAACTCGTCGAGCGCCTTGGCGGCGGCCTCCATGACCGGCCAGTCGGAGTCCGAGCCCATGACGACGCCGACCACGGGCGCCGGTGCGGAGGGGGAAGTCATTCGGTGATCGTTCCTCGCAGGTAGTCGGCCGCGTGCCGGGCGCGCTCCCGCACGTCCGCCAGATCGTCGCCGTAGGTGTTGACGTGTCCGACCTTGCGGCCGGGCTTCACGTCCTTGCCGTACATGTGGATCTTGAGCTGCGGATCGCGGGCCATGCAGTGCAGGTACCCCTGGTACATGTCCGGGTAGTCACCGCCCAGGACGTTGCACATGACCGTCCAGGGGGCGCGGGGGCGCGGGTCGCCGAGCGGGAGGTCGAGAACGGCCCGGACGTGGTTGGCGAACTGGGAGGTGATCGCGCCGTCCATGGTCCAGTGGCCGGAGTTGTGCGGGCGCATCGCCAGCTCGTTGACGAGGATGGCGGGCCTCCCGTCGGGGCCGCGGGTCTCGAACAGCTCGACCGCGAGGTGGCCGACGACGCCCAGCTCGGCGGCGATGCGCAGCGCCAGCTGCTGGGCCTCGCCCGCCAGCTCCTCGTCCAGCCCGGGGGCGGGGGCGATCACGGTGTCGCAGACGCCGTCGACCTGGATCGACTCGACGACCGGGTAGGCGACGGCTTGGCCGTGCGGCGAGCGGACGATGTTCGCCGCCAGCTCCCGCACGAAGTCGACCTTCTCCTCCGCGAGGACCGGAACCCCGGCGCGGAAGGGCTCGGCCGCCTCCTCCTCGGAGCGGACCACCCACACGCCCTTGCCGTCGTAGCCGCCGCGCACGGTCTTGAGGATGACGGGGAAGCCGCCGGCCTCCTCGGCGAACGCGGCGGCGTCGGCCGGGTCGCTCACGATGCGGTGGCGGGGGCAGGGGGCGCCGATCTCCGTGAGCCGGGCGCGCATCACCCCCTTGTCCTGGGCGTGCACCAGGGCGTCGGGGCCGGGGCGCACGGGGATGCCGTCCGCCTCCAGGGCCCGCAGGTGCTCGGTCGGCACGTGCTCGTGATCGAAGGTGATCACGTCGCAGCCGCGAGCGAAGGCGCGCAGGGTGTCCAGGTCGCGATAGTCGCCGATGACGACCTCGCTCACCACCTGGGCCGCCGAGTCCTGGGGAGTGTCACTGAGCAGCTTGAATGTCAGGCCGAGGGGGATGCCCGCCTCGTGGGTCATACGGGCGAGCTGACCGCCGCCGACCATGCCGACTACCGGGAACGTCACGCCCCCAGGGTATCCGCCACGCCGGTGGTTTCCGGACGGCCGTACGGACGCCCTCCGGCCACCGCCCCGGCCGCTCACGGGCGTCACACATGAGGGCTGGTTAGCATGGCGGAGTTGACGTGGTTGCGTCGACACCACGGAGACGCCTTCCAACGGACGGGGCCAGCGATCACCATGAGCGAACGGGGCGCACTGCGGACCCGGCTTGAAGCCCTGGGCCGAGAGGTCGCCAAGTTCGGCGCGGTCGGCGCTTTCGGTCTGCTGGTCAACATCGCGGTCTTCAACCTGCTGCGGCACACGACCGACCTCCAGGTGGTCCGGGCGAGCGTGCTGGCGACGTTCGTCGCGATCCTCTTCAACTACGTGGGGTTCCGCTACTGGACCTACCGGGAGCGCGACAAGACCGGCCGCACCCGCGAGCTGGCCCTCTTCCTCCTGTTCAGCGCGGCGGGCGCGGTGATCGAGACGGGCGTGCTGTACCTGGCGACGTACGGCTTCGGCTGGAACACCCCGGTCCAGAGCAATGTCTTCAAGGTCGTCGGCATCGGGATCGCCACCCTGTTCCGCTTCTGGTCCTACCGGACGTGGGTCTTCAAGACCCTGCCCGCCAAGGAGGCCGTGCTGAACGCGGAGCGGTTTCTCGAGCCGCGCCGACCGGTCGAGGAGCGAGTGATTCCGGGCCCCGCACGGAACTGACCCCCCCCGGCCCCTCCCGTACGCACCCGGCCGCCCCGGTACGGAGCCGGGCCGGCGTCCCCGTCGTCGTTCAGCGCACCGGGCGCTCGGGGGCGTCCCGGTCCGTCGGGGTCCTGCTGAGGAAGAGGGCGAAGACCGCCGGGTGCTGCTGCAGCAGCTCCAGCCGCCCGCCGTCCGCCTCCGCGAGGTCGCGGGCGACCGCCAGGCCGATGCCGGTGGAGTTGCGGCCGCTGATGGTCCGCTCGAAGATCCGCGCCCCCAGTTCGGCGGGGACGCCGGGGCCCTCGTCGGTGACCTCGATGACCACCTGGTTGCCGGTGACCCGGGTGCGCAGGGCGACGGTGCCGCCGCCGTGCATGAGGGAGTTCTCGATCAGCGCCGCCAGGACCTGGGCGACCGCCCCCGGAGTGCCGACGGCCCGCAGCCCGTGCTTGCCGGAGCGGACCAGGGCGCGACCGGCGCTGCGGTAGGCCGGGCGCCACTCCTCGATCTGCTGTTTGACGATCTCGTCGAGGTCGAAGACGACGGCGGAGCCGGTGCGCGGGTCGCGGGAGTTGGTCAGGAGCCGTTCGACGACGTCGGTGAGGCGCTCGACCTGGGTGAGGGCGATGTTCGCCTCCTCCTTCACCGTCTCCGGGTCGTCGGTGGCGGAGATCTCCTCGATCCGCATGGAGAGCGCGGTCAGCGGGGTCCGGAGCTGGTGCGAGGCGTCCGCGGCCAGCCGGCGTTCGGCGGTCAGCATCCGGGCGATCCGCTCGGCCGAGGCGTCCAGGACGTCCGCGACCCGGTCCAGCTCGGGCACCCCGTACCGCTTGTGGCGCGGGCGGGGGTCACCGGAGCCGAGGCGTTCGGCGGTCTCGGCGAGGTCGGTGAGCGGGGAGGTCAGCCGGTTGGCCTGGCGTACGGCGAGCAGCACCGCCGAGACGATCGCCAGCAGCGCCACCGCACCGATGATCAGGAGGGTGCGCCCGACCTCGCGGGTGACGGCCGAGCGGGACTCCTCGACGGTGACCGTCTCGCCCCGCTCCCCCGTCTCGATGGCGCGCAGGACGCTGCCGGAAGGGCGCTCGCCGACGGTGATGGGCTCGCGGCCGGGGATCTCGACCAGCGCGTAGCGCTTGGGGCCGATCTGCTCGGCCAGCACCCCGGGGTTGATCCGCTCCTCCCCCAGCAGCCGGCCGTCGACCACGCTGATCAGCCGCAGCGCCTCGGACTCCACGCTCTCCTGGGCGCTGGCGCTGATGGTGCGCGTCTCCACGATCACCAGCGAGACGCCGAAGACGGCGATGACGACGAGCACCACGGCGAGCGTGGAGTTGATCAGCCGGCGGCGCATACCGGCCTCGGGGGGCCGCCGGAACGGTTCTCAGGGCGCATGGGGGCTTCGTACGTCAGCTCTTCTCGAACCGGAAGCCGACGCCCCGGACGGTGGCGATGTAGCGCGGATTGGCCGCGTCGTCGCCGAGCTTCTTGCGCAGCCAGGAGATGTGCATGTCGAGCGTCTTGGTGGAGGACCACCAGGTGGTGTCCCAGACCTCGCGCATCAGCTGGTCGCGGGTGACGACCCGCCCGGCGTCCCGGACCAGGACCCGCAGCAGGTCGAACTCCTTGGCGGTGAGCTGGAGCTCCTCCTCGCCCATCCAGGCCCGGTGCGACTCGACGTCGATCCTGACCCCGTGGGTGGCGGGCTGCACGGCGGGCTCGGAGGCCCCGCGGCGCAGCAGGGCGCGGACGCGGGCCAGCAGCTCGGCGAGGCGGAACGGCTTGGTGACGTAGTCGTCGGCGCCCGCGTCCAGGCCGACGACGGTGTCGACCTCGTCGGCGCGGGCCGTCAGCACGAGGATCGGGATGGTGTGGCCGTCGGCACGGAGCCTGCGGGCGACCTCCAGCCCGTCCATCCCGGGCAGCCCCAGATCGAGGACGACCAGGTCGACGCCGCCCTGGAGTCCGGCGTCGAGCGCGGTCGGACCGTCCTGGCGGACCTCGACCTCGTACCCCTCCCGGCGCAGGGCGCGGGCCAGGGGCTCCGAGATGGACGCGTCGTCCTCGGCGAGCAAAACACGGGTCATGGACTGATGGTAGTCCGGACGGGAAGGCGCCAGGGAGCTCCGGGAGGCCGCCTGCGGGTCAGCTCCACAAAGAGGATGGAGACCTTGGAATGTGGGAGCGTGGTTCCACAGGGGCCTGTGATCCATCTCTCAAGTCCTTCCATATCCGGCCGTGTCGTGTCGTATGGTGTCCCGACGCCTGTTGCACTACTCAAGGACCTTTGGGCAGCCATGAGCGCCGAAGGTCTCTTTTGTGTGCGGGGCCGGTTCCCGCCGGCCTTTCCGAGTGAATGACCTGTGAGCCGGGCCCGGGGCGCGAGGACGCGTACCGGGCGTGGATCCCGACGCGGTTCTTCCCCGCTCCGCCGCCGCACCTCCGCAAGGAGCCCGGCCGCGCGGAGCACGTCCCCCTCAGGCGTGAGGGACGGGGTTCGGCCGCGCCGGTGCCGGCTGCCCCCCACCGGGCGCGTACTGCTCACGAGGCGTCGCGTCCCGACCAGCAAGGATCGATCATGGCGTCCAGCCTGACGAAGGACTCGCCCGGTTCCGGCGAGAAGACCTTCTTCGGCCACCCGCGCGGTATGGCCACCCTGTTCATGACGGAGATGTGGGAACGCTTCTCCTTCTACGGGATGCGCGCCATCCTCACCCTGTACTTGGTGGCCGCCGTGCTCGACGGCCCCCTGGAGGGCCGGGAGGCGCTCGCCGCCTCCATCTACGGCGTCTACAACGCCGTCGTCTACATGGCCGCGATGCCCGGCGGCTGGGTCGCCGACCGCCTCTGGGGCGCCCGCAAGGCCGTTCTGGTCGGCGGGATCATCATCGCGCTGGGCCACTTCACCCTCGCGCTGCCGAGCGACATCACGTTCTTCTTCGGCCTCGCGCTGATCGCGGTCGGTACGGGGCTGCTGAAGCCGAACATCTCCGCGATGGTGGGCGGCCTCTACGAGGGCCAGAGCAGCGCCCGCCGCGACGCCGGCTTCACGCTCTTCTACATGGCGATCAACATCGGTGGCTTCGCCGCCCCGCTGCTGGTCGGCTACCTCGGCGAGCACGTCAGCTGGCACCTCGGCTTCGGTGTCGCCGGTGTCGGCATGACCTTCGCGGTCATCCAGTACGCGGTCGGCTCCAAGCACCTCGGTGACGTCGGGAAGCTCCCCGCCAAGCCCATCTCCCCCGAGGAGCGCCGCCGGACGATGCGCAAGGTGGCGCTGTGGGCCGGCATCGCGGTCGCCGCGCTCCTGCTCGACCTGGCGCTGGGTACCTACGACATCGAGCACATCGTCAACGTCCTGGCCGTGCTGGGCGTCGTCGTGCCGATCATCTACTTCGTCACGATCTTCCGGGACCCGGCGCTCACCAAGGAGGACCGGCCGAAGATCAAGGCGTACGTGTGGTTCTTCATCACCGCCGTGCTCTTCTGGATGATCTACGACCAGTCCGGTTCGCTGCTGACGATCTTCGCGGACAACAAGACCGACCGCTTCATCGGCGGCTGGGAGTTCCCGGCCTCGTGGTTCCAGTCGGTCAACCCGGCCCTGGTCATCATCCTCGCCCCGATCTTCGCCGCGCTCTGGGTCAAGCTGGCCACCCGCAACCGTGAGCCCAGCACCCCGATGAAGTTCGCCCTGGCGATGCTCCTCATCGGTGGTTCCTTCGGCATCATGGGGCTGGCGGGCGCCGCCGCGGCCAACAGCGACACCGGCAAGGTCACCGTCTTCTGGCTGCTCGCGGTCTACCTGGCGCAGACCATGGGCGAGATGTGCCTCTCCCCGGTCGGCCTGTCGCTCTCCACGAAGCTGGCGCCGAAGATGTTCGTGGGCCAGATCATGGGCCTGTGGTTCCTGGCCACCTCGACGGGCAACGCCCTGAACGGCTGGACCACGAAGCTCAACGCCCCGCTGGGCGACGCGGCGTACTACACGCTCCAGGCGGTCGTGGCCGTCGCCGCGGGTCTCGCCTTCATGGTGGCGGGCCGCAAGATCCGCGCCCTGATGGGCGGCGTGAAGTAGGCACGGACGACACCGCCCCGGGACCGTACGGGGCAGACGACGGCGGGTCCGCACGAGGTTTCGTGCGGACCCGCCGTCGTCGTACGTCCGCCGTCCGGCCGGCCGGTTCTCCCGGCAGGCGGTCGCTCCGGCCGGAGGGGGTGCGGAGGGATCGTCGTGCGAAGGGCGTGGCCGGGGCCGCCGGAGGGAAGACGAAAAAGCGCGCCGATCCGGCGCGCTCCCCCGGGCGGGTGCCAGGGGCGGACGAGGGCCGCCGCCGACGGCGTACGCGTAGCCGGGGTGCGTACGCGTACGGGACGGGCTGCCGTCCGGCGTCCGGCGGCGGGGCCGCGGGCCGTGCGCACGGCGGAGTCCGTCGGCGGGAGCGCCCTGAGGGCCGTTCCGCCGTCTCTGACGGGCCGGCCCTTACGCGGGAGCGGCGAGCTCCGCCCAGACCGTCTTGCCGGGGGCGTCGGGCGAGCGCAGGACGCCCCAGTCGGTACAGAGGCGCTGGACGATGAACATGCCGTGGCCTCCGGGCCGGCCGGCGCGGTGCGGCGTACGGGGTGCGGGCTGCCCGGCCCCCCGGTCGACGACCTCCACGCGCAGCGCCTTGGGGGTGTGGCCGAGCCGCAGCTCCTCGGGGCCCTCCGCGTGCAGACAGGCGTTGGTCACCAGCTCGGAGACGACCAGCAGGACGTCCTCGGCGGCGGCCCGGCGGTCGGCGGTGGACGCCGGGAGCCAGCCCCAGTCGTGCAGGGCCTGCCGGGCGAAGTCGCGGGCCGTCGGGACGATGCCGCTCGCCTGCGCCAGCGAGAGCGTGCGCCACTGCCGCTCGACCGGATCGGGCGAGGCCGAAGCCGCTCCGTCCGGCTCACGACCGAGGTCGCCCGGCGGATGCTGCCGGGTGGTGCTCATCAGCGCTTCACCTCACCGATTCGCCATGTCGCCATGTCGCCGTCGTAAAGAAAATGATCAGTTACCGCATGCGCCGGAACCTCTGTGAGGCGCCGATGGGGTGTCTCCTGCCCTGCCGTCTCGCAACAACACCCACTTGAAGCACACGATCGCGTACCACCGCCGGTGCGGCGCGTACCGCGCCGAGTGGCGGGGATGCGCGCGACCGCGCGACCGTGCCGGGTCAGGTGGCCAGCGCCTCGTCAAGGGTGGCGTGG
The DNA here is from genome assembly GCF_044330565.1 of Streptomyces sp. NPDC017448. NCBI lineage: Bacteria > Bacillati > Actinomycetota > Actinomycetes > Kitasatosporales > Streptomycetaceae > Streptomyces > Streptomyces sp. NPDC017448. The sequence goes on from NZ_JBIRLM010000005.1 coordinate 55,424, forward strand.
ACGGTGAAGACCGCCTCCGCCCCCGTGATCTCGAACACCCGCGCCACCACCGGCTGCATTCCGGCCAGGTGAACCTCTCCTCCGGCCGCCTCCGCCTTGAGGCGGGCGCCGAGCAGTACGTTCAGCCCGGTGGAATCACAGAAATCCAGGCGAGAGCAGTCGACCACCAGGCGTACCCGCCCGTGCTCGACCGCACTCTCCAGAGGCTCCCGCAACAGATCGGCGGTGTGGTGATCCAGCTCACCCACCGGCGTCACGACCTCGCTGCGCCCCTCGGTCCGGGCCTCGACCTGAAGCCGACCCCGGTTCGCACTGCCGACCGTCCCGCGGTCCATGCCAGTCCCTCTTCGCCTTCGTCACCGTGCACGTCACTGCCTGTGCGGCTGAATGGCTAGCTGCCGCCGACGTGCGTGAAACAGTACGCGTTCCCTTCTCCCTGCGGTAGTCGGAGACCTCCACAAACCGGACATACAGCGGCAATTGGAGCTTGTCACTGCTGGCCGGAACCGGGTAAGGGTAGAGGGACACCCGAAACACGACCGGCTTTGGAGGCGCCGCTTCACCGCAGGAACACGTAGGGGCATCGGCAGCCATATGCCGAGAATGATGGAGGAGAACCATGTCACCCCGGCTCGACGGAGCGCGTACCCACTACGCGTCGTCGGCATGTCCTCAGGGACCGACCAATTCCGACTCCCCCGCCGCGAGTGCCGTTCCCGGCCCGCGCGCCAGCACCACCGGCATCACCTCAGACTTCTCCGGCCCGACCGGCGAGGGGCTCGAAGGACTCGAAGGACTCCCCGAGATCCCGCCGTACGCCGAAGTGGGCGCTCTGGACGCCAGGGCGCTGTCGAAGACGCTCTTCGAGCGGCTGGAGGCCCTGGAAGAGGGCACCCCCGAGTACAGCTACGTCCGCAACACCCTCGTCGAGCTCAACCTCGCGCTCGTCAAGTTCGCCGCCTCCCGGTTCCGCTCCCGCAGCGAACCGATGGAGGACATCGTCCAGGTCGGCACCATCGGCCTGATCAAGGCGATCGACCGGTTCGAGCTGAGCCGCGGTGTGGAGTTCCCCACCTTCGCGATGCCGACGATCGTCGGCGAGATCAAGCGCTTCTTCCGGGACACCAGCTGGTCCGTGCGCGTGCCGCGCCGGCTCCAGGAGCTGCGGCTCGACCTGGCGAAGGCGGGCGACGAGCTGGCCCAGCGGTTGGACCGCGCGCCCACCGTGGCGGAGCTGTCCGAGCGGCTCGGCATCACCCAGGACGAGGTCGTCGAGGGCATGTCCGCGAGCAACGCGTACACCGCCAGCTCCCTGGACGCCAAGCCCGAGGACGACGACGGCGAGAGCGCCCTCTCGGACCGCATCGGTTACGAGGACAACGGCCTCGAAGGCATCGAGTACGTCGAGTCGCTCAAGCCGCTGATCGCCGCGCTGCCCGCCCGGGACCGGATGATCCTCTCCCTCCGTTTCGTCAGCAACATGACGCAGTCGGAGATCGGCGAGGAGCTGAACATCTCTCAGATGCACGTGTCCCGGCTGCTCTCGCGGACGCTCGCCAAGCTCCGCGAGGGGCTGACCGTGGACGAATGACGGACGGCCCGTCCCGCCCCTCCCCGGGGCGCCGGGCGCCGCCCACCAGGCGGAAGGACCCGCCCCGGCCCCCCGGGAGCGGGTCCTTCCGCCTGGTGGGCGCACGCGCCGGGCCTTCCGTGCGCCGTGCCGTACGCCGTCCGGCCCCGGAGCGGCCGGCCCCGTACCCGGCCGGGTACGGGGCCGGCCGGTTCTCAGACCACCCGCCGCCCGCCCCGCCAGACCGCGCTGACCAGGGGGACGCCCGGACGGTACGCCAGGTGGACGTGGCTCGGGGCGTCGAGGAGGACCAGGTCGGCGCGGGCGCCGGGGGCGATCCGGCCGATGTCCGTACGCCGCAGGGCGGCGGCCCCGCCGGCGGTGGCCGACCAGATCGCCTCGTCCGGGGTCATCCCCATGTCGCGTACGGCCAGCGCGATGCAGAACGGCACCGACGAGGTGAACGACGAGCCGGGGTTGCAGTCCGTGGAGAGGGCGACGGTGGCCCCGGCGTCGAGGAGGCGGCGGGCGTCGGGCCACTCGGCGCGGGTGGAGAACTCCGCGCCCGGCAGGAGCGTCGCCACCGTGTTCCCCTGGCCGAGCGCGTCGACGTCGGCGTCGGTGAGGTGGGTGCAGTGGTCGGCCGAGGCCGCGTCGAGCTCGACGGCGAGCTGGACGCCGGGGCCGTAGCTCAACTGGTTGGCGTGGATACGGGGGTGCAGCCCCTTGGCGCGGCCCGCCGTGAGGACGGCCCGGGCCTGGTCGCCGTCGAAGGCGCCCTGCTCGCAGAAGACGTCGATCCAACGGGCGTGCGGGGCGCAGGCGTCCAGCATCGGGCCGGTGACCAGGTCGACGTAGCCGGCGGGGTCGTCGGCGTAGTCGGGGGAGACGATGTGGGCGCCGAGGTAGGTGACCTCGTCGGTGTGGCGGCCCGCGATCCGCAGGGCGCGGGCCTCGTCCTCGACGGTGAGGCCGTAGCCGGACTTGGTCTCCAAGGTGGTGGTGCCCTGGCGCAGGGCTTCCGCGAGGTAGCGGGCCACGTTGGCGGACAGCTCGTCGTCGGAGGCGGCCCGGGTGGCGGCGACGGTGGTGCGGATGCCGCCCGCGCGGTAGGGCTGCCCGGACATGCGGGCGTTGAACTCCTCGGTGCGGTCGCCCGCGAAGACCAGGTGGGAGTGGGAGTCGACGAAGCCGGGGACCACCGCGCGGCCGGCGGCGTCGAGGACGTTGTCGGTGGCGGGTGCTTTGCTGGACTCACCGGTCCAGACGACGCGGTCGCCCTCGATGACGACGGCCGCGTCCTGGATCAGGCCCAGGGGGGCCCTGTTGCCGAGGGAGGGGTCGTTGGTGACCAGGTTGGCGATGTGGGTGACGGCGGTGCTCGTCATCGGGAGAGTGTTCTCCTTGCGTTCCGGAGGGTCCGGGGGCCGGGGGCCGGGGGCCCGGAGTGTTCGAGGGGTCCGGGTCCGGCGGTTCCGGGGCACCCGGGGGCGCGGGGCGGGGGCTGCCGGTGCCCGGCCGTACGGGGCGGGGAGCCCTCGCGCGCAACCGTGCGGGGCGGGGAGCCCCCGCGCCCGGCCGTACGGGGCGGGGGCCCGGGGTGCTCAGTCGTGCAGGGCTGCGACGGCCCGGGCCAGCGCCCGGGGCACATCCTCCACCCGCGTGTGGCGGCCGTCCCGGACGATGTGCCGGCCCGCCACGACCGTGTGCCGCACATCGGCGGCGGAGGCGGCGAACACGGCGGTCTCTGCCGCCAGTCGGGGCACCGGCCCCGCCGTTCTGACGGAGTCCAGGGCGACCGTGGTCAGGTCGGCGGGGGCGCCGGGTTCCAGCACGCCCGCGTCGGGGCGGCCGAGTGCGGCGTGCCCGTCGGCGGAGGCGGCCCGGATCAGGGCGGCGGCCGTCCAGTGGCCCCGGACGTGCGTGCGCAGCCGCTCGTTCAGCTCCATCGCGCGCGCCTCCTCGAACAGGTCGATCACGGCGTGGCTGTCGCTGCCCAGCGAGAGCGGGGAGCCCGCCTTCTGGAGGGCGGCGGCGGGGCCGATGCCGTCGGCCAGGTCGCGTTCGGTGGTGGGGCACATGCAGGTGCCGGTGGCCGAGGAGCCCAGCAGGGCGATGTCCGCCTCGGTCAGGTGGGTGTTGTGGATGCCGGTGGTGCGCGGGCCGAGCACCCCGTGGTCGGCCAGCAGCCGGGTGGGGGTGCGGCCGTGGGCGGCCCGGCAGGCGTCGTTCTCCGCCGTCTGCTCGGAGAGGTGGACGTGCAGCGGGGCCTCCCGCTCTTCGGCCCACCGCACCACGGTGGCCAGCTGGTCCGCGGGGACCGCCCGGACGGAGTGGATCGCCGCGCCGATCAGCGCGTGGTCGTCGCCCTTGAGGAGGGAGGCGCGCTCCGCCCATGCCTCGGCGGTGGTGTCGGAGAACCGGAGCTGGTGCCGGTTGGGCTGCTCGCCGAACCCGGCGGCGAGGTAGGCGGTGTCCAGCAGGGTGATCCGGATGCCGGCCTCGGCGGCCGCCGCGATCAGCGCCTCCCCCATGGCGTTCGGGTCGGCGTAGGGGGCGCCGCCCGGCGCGTGGTGGAGGTAGTGGAATTCACCGACGGCGGTGATGCCGGCCAGGGCCATTTCGGCGTAGGTGGCGCGGGCCAGGTCGAAGTAGGTGTCCGGGGTGAGCCGGGAGGCCGTCCGGTACATCAGCTCGCGCCAGGTCCAGAAGGTACCCGCGCCGACCTGGACGGTGGCGCGCAGGGCCCGGTGGAAGGCGTGGGAGTGGGTGTTGGCGAGGCCGGGCAGGGTCAGGCCGCGCAGCACGGTCGCGCCGGGCGGCGGAGTCCCGACCCCGGTCCTGACCCCGGCGATGCGGCCGTCCGCGACCTCCAGGGTGACGCCCGGCTCGACGTGCGTGCCGAGCCAGGCGTGGTCCGTCCAGTAGGCGGCGGTGACGGGTGCGCCCGTCGTCCGGTGTGTCAGCTGCACGCGAGACCTTCCAGTACGTCGGCGAGCGCCTCCACCCCGGCCGTGCAGTCGTCCTCGGCGGCGTGCTCGGCGGGGGAGTGCGAGATGCCGGTGGGATTCCGTACGAACAGCATGGCGGTGGGGGCCGAGGCGGACAAAATACCCGCGTCGTGGCCCGCGCCGGTGCCCAGGACGGGTACGGGCCGCCGGGTGGAGCCGGAGCCTTCGAGGATCTTGGCGAGTTCGTCGCGCAGGGCGTGCTCGAACTCGACGACGGGCGTGAACGACTCACGGACCACGTCGAGGTCGATCCCGGCCCGGTCGGCGTACTCCCGGGCGGCGCGCTCGACGCCGGTGACGAGGGCGTCCAGGGTCGCCTGGTCGGCGGCGCGGGAGTCGAGCCAGCCGCGTACGAGGGAGGGGATGGCGTTGACCCCGTTGGGCTCGACCGCGATCTTGCCGAAGGTGGCGAGGGCGCCGGTCAGCTCGGCCTCGCGGCGGGCGGCCAGCACGGTCTCCGCGTACGTGAGCATCGGGTCGCGGCGGTCGGCGAGGCGGGTGGTGCCGGCGTGGTTGGCCTCGCCCCGGAAGTCGAACCGCCAGCGGCCGTGCGGCCAGATGGCGGAGGCGATGCCGACGGGGTCGCCGGTCAGGTCGAGGGCGCGGCCCTGCTCGACGTGGAGCTCGACGAACGCGCCGATCCGGGCGAGCCGTTCCGGGTCGGGGCCGATGGTGCCGGGGTCGTATCCGGCGGCCTCCATGGCGGCGGGCAGGGTGGTCCCGTCCCCGTCGCGCAGCCGGTGGGCGTCGGCGACGGCGAGCTGTCCGGCGGCCAGCCGGGATCCGACGCAGGCCAGGCCGAAGCGGGCGCCCTCCTCGTCACCGAAGTTGGCGATCGCCAGCGGTCGGGTGAACTCCACTCCCCTGCGGTGGAGTTCGTCGAGCGCGGCGAAGGAGGACACCACACCGAGGGGGCCGTCGAAGGCGCCGCCGTCCGGGACGGAGTCCAGGTGCGAGCCGGTGACGACGGCGTCCCCGGCCAGGGGGTCGCCGTGCCAGGCCCACTGGTTGCCGTTGCGGTCGGTCTCGTACGCGAGACCGCGCGCCTCGGCCTGTGCGCGGAACCAGGCCCGGCAGTCGAGGTCGGCGGCCGTCCAGGCGTAGCGCCGGTAGCCGCCGCTGCCGGAGTGGCGGCCGAGGGGGGCCAGCTCCCGCCACATCGAGAGGAAGGAGTCACCGGCACGCCACGGCTGCCGTTCCGGACCGGGAGGGGTGGGTCCGGCCGCACCGGCCGGGCCCTGTCCCCAGGTGCCCGTGGGCATCAGTGGTCCTCCGTCATGGGCACGCGGACGCCCTGGTCGGCGGCGACGGACTCCGCGATGTCGTACCCCGCGTCGACGTGGCGGATGACGCCCATGCCGGGGTCGTTGGTCAGGACGCGGCGGATCTTCTCGCCCGCCAGCTTCGTGCCGTCCGCGACGGTGACCTGGCCCGCGTGGATGGAGCGGCCCATGCCGACGCCGCCGCCGTGGTGGAGGGAGACCCAGGTGGCGCCGGAGGCGACGTTGACCATGGCGTTGAGCAGCGGCCAGTCCGCGATGGCGTCGGAGCCGTCGAGCATGGCCTCGGTCTCGCGGTACGGGGAGGCGACCGAACCGCAGTCCAGGTGGTCGCGGCCGATGGCCAGCGGGGCGGCCAGTTCGCCGCTCGCGACCATGTCGTTGAAGCGCTCGCCGGCCTTGTCGCGCTCGCCGTAGCCGAGCCAGCAGATACGGGCGGGCAGGCCCTGGAAGTGGACGCGTTCCCCGGCCATCGTGATCCAGCGGTGCAGCGACTCGTTCTCCGGGAACAGCTCCAGCATCGCCTTGTCGGTCTTGTGGATGTCGGACGCCTCGCCGGAGAGCGCGGCCCAGCGGAAGGGGCCCTTGCCCTCGCAGAAGAGGGGGCGGATGTAGGCGGGGACGAAGCCGGGGAAGTCGAAGGCGCGGTCGTACCCGGCGAGCCGGGCCTCGCCGCGGATGGAGTTGCCGTAGTCGAAGACCTCGGCCCCGGCGTCCATGAAGCCGACCATGGCCTCGACGTGACGGGCCATCGACTCCCGGGCGCGCTGGGTGAAGTCGGCGGGCTTCTCGGCGGCGAGCGTCGCCATGTCGTCGAAGTCGACGCCGAGCGGGAGGTAGGCCAGCGGGTCGTGGGCGCTGGTCTGGTCGGTGACGATGTCGATCGGCGCGCCTTCGGCCAGCATCCGGGGGAGCAGTTCGGCCGCGTTGCCGAGGAGGCCGATGGAGAGGGGGCGGCGGGCGTCGCGGGCCTCGACGGCGAGTTGGAGGGCGTGCTCCAGGCTGTCGGCCCTCACGTCGAGGTAGCGGTGTTCGATGCGGCGCTCGATGGCGCGCGGGTCGCAGTCGATCACGAGGGCGACGCCGTCGTTCATGGTGACGGCGAGCGGCTGGGCGCCGCCCATGCCGCCGAGCCCGGCGGTCAGCGTGATCGTCCCGGCCAGGGTTCCGCCGAACTTCTTCGCGGCGACGGCGGCGAAGGTCTCGTAGGTGCCCTGGAGGATGCCCTGGGTGCCGATGTAGATCCAGGACCCGGCGGTCATCTGGCCGTACATGGTGAGCCCGAGCGCCTCCAGGCGGCGGAACTCCTCCCAGTTGGCCCAGTCCCCGACCAGGTTGGAGTTGGCGATGAGCACGCGCGGCGCCCACTCGTGGGTCTGCATGACGCCGACCGGGCGGCCGGACTGGACGAGCATCGTCTCGTCCTGCTTCAGCGTCTCCAGGGTGCGCACCATCGCGTCGAACGAGCGCCAGTCGCGGGCCGCCTTGCCGGTCCCGCCGTAGACGACGAGCTTGTCGGGGTGCTCCGCGACCTCGGGGTCGAGGTTGTTCTGCAGCATCCGCAGGGCGGCTTCCTGCTGCCATCCCAGGGCGGTGAGCGCGCTGCCGCGCGGTGCCCGTACGGGGCGGGGTCCTGACATGGCGGTGCCTCCTCGCGACGGTGAAAAACTATTCACATCCTGATGCGCTGAATAGTCGTAGTCAACAGGTGCGGTACGCAGCGCGGCGGGGAAGACACCCTCCTACCGTCCCGGCGTCCACCCGGAGGCAGCGATGAGCAGATCCGACCCGCCCGCGAGCGGTGATCCCACGAGCCCCCGCCGCCCGGGGAGCGCCGATGGCCCCGGAGGTACCGGCGGCCCCGCCGGCACCGGCGGATCGCCGCCGCTCAAACGCGCTCTCGGCCCCAAACTGCTGATCCTCTTCGTCATCGGCGACATCCTGGGCACCGGCATCTACGCCACCACCGGGAACGTGGCCGGAAAGGTCGGCGGAGCGCTCTGGCTGCCGTTCGCGATCGGCTTCGCCGTCGCCCTGCTGACGGCGGCCTCGTACGTCGAACTCGTCGGCAAGTACCCGAAGGCGGCCGGGGCCGCGCTCTACACCCAGAAGGCGTTCAAGGTCCCCTTCCTGACCTTCGTCGTCGCCTTCATGGTGATGTGCTCGGGCCTCTCCTCCGCGAGCGCGGCGGCGCGGGCGTTCAGCGGCGACTACCTGGGCGAGTTCACGGACGCGGTGCCGCCCACCCTGATCGCGGTCCTGTTCGTGCTCGCCCTCGCCGCGATCAACCTGCGCGGGGTCGCGGAGTCGGTGAAGGCGAACGTCGTCCTGACCCTGGTCGAGGTCGGCGGACTGGCGGTGATCCTCGCGATCGGCGCGTACGCCGTGTTCAGCGGCGAGGGCGAACCGGGCCGGCTGACCCAGATCGAGACCGGCGGCACCGGGTACGCACTGCTCACCGGCGTCCTCGGCGCCACCGCGCTCGGCTTCTTCGCCTTCGTGGGATTCGAGGATTCGGTCAACATGGCCGAGGAGACGAAGAACCCGGCCCGCGACTTCCCCCGGGCGATCTTCATCGGGGTGGGGTTCACCGGCACCGTCTACGTCCTGGTCGCCCTGGTCTCCTCGCTCCTGGTCGACTCCCGCACGCTGGCGGACTCCAGCGGCCCGCTGCTGGAGGTGGTGAAGGCCGGGGGCGTCGATTTCCCGCCGAAACTGTTCGCGCTGATCGCCCTGTTCGCCGTCACCAACTCGGCGCTGATCAACATCATGATGGCCTCGCGGCTCTGCTACGGCATGGCCAACGAGCGCATCCTGCCACCCGCGATGGGGAAGGTGCTGGCGGGCCGGCGCACCCCCTGGGTGGGGATCGTCTTCGTCTCCGCCCTGGCGATCGGCCTGGTCTCCACCGGGGAGATCGAGGGGCTCGGGGACACCACCTCGTTCCTGCTGCTCTGCGTCTTCGCCGTGGTCAACATCGCCGTACTGGTGCTGCGCAAGGACCGGGTGGGGCACCGCCACTTCCGTACGCCCACGGCCCTGCCCGTCCTCGGCGCGCTCACCTCGCTGGTCCTGGCGAGCCCGCTGGCCGACCGGGGCGCCGACGTGTACGTACGGGCCGGGGTCCTGCTGCTCATCGGCATCGGGCTGTGGGCCGTCAACAAGGCGGTGATGACGGCCCGCGAGAGGTCAGGCGCCCCGGGCGCCTGACGGAACCCCGGGCTCCGGGCCGAACGCCGTGTTCCGGCCGTTCCTTTACACCGCGGACCGCATGTACCAAAGGAAAATGCCAGAACCCCCTCCCGGCGTACACACGTTGCGTAGCCTCTGCGTCACAGCCGTACGCCACGTCGGGAGGGGAGATCCGCGTGCCCGGAATCGACGAGTGCCTGCTCGAAGTCATGAAGCTGCCCGGCGCCCGGGGCGCCGCGGTGGTCGACTGGACGAGCGGTCTCGCCCTCGGCACCATCGGGGAGTCCCCCAACGGCGACCACGAGGCGACCGCCGCCGAGACCGCGGAGGTCGCCCGGATGGCCGCCGAACAGCCGGCCTTCGCCCGGCTCTCCCCGGCGGACGGCGGCCACCCGGACGCCGAGGCGCCGGGCCCGCCCGTCGAGGACGTCATCGTCACCACCCATGACGGCTACCACATGCTCCGCTTCGTTGAGACCGCCTTCGACAGCAGCGTCTTCCTGCACCTGTGGCTGAACCGCTCGGAGGGCAATCTCGCGCTCGCCCGGATGCGCCTCGGCGAGCTGGCCGAACGCCTGGTGCTGGCATGAGCGCGATAGCCGCCGGCCTCGAACCCCCCGGCGCCGACCGGCCTCCGGTGCTCTCCCCGATGCTCCGGCGCCTCGCCGCCGAGCGGGCCACCGGCGCCCTGTTGCGCGACCACGGCACGCTCTACCTCGCCGACGGCCAGGTGGTGCACGCCGAGAGCCCCGCCACCCCCGGCATCGACGTCCTGCTCACCGTCGGCGGCGCCCTGCGGCACGAGGGCTGGTGGGACGCCGTGGCGCAGGCCGGGGCGCGCCGCCGGGTCGGCCGCTATCTCGTCGACAGCGGACGTGTTCCGGGCGGGGCCCTGGAGCTGTGCCACCTGGGCGCGTTGTACGACGCCGCGTTCTTCGCGCTCGCACCGACCGGGACGCCCGCCCGCTTCCGTTACGGGGTGGCGCACTGGATCGGCCCCGTGCGGCCCGTACCGGTCGCGGCCGTGGAGCGCGAGACGCTGCGCAGACGGGAGTTCCTGGACCGGATCTGGCCCGATCCCGCCTGCGACGGCGCACCGCTGCGGACGACCGCGTACGGCGTGGACGCCCCGGCGCCGGCCCGTCAGCGGCCGATCCTGGAGCTGGCCGACGGGGCCCGCACAGCCTCCGACATCGCGCGGCAGCTGGGCCGTTCGGCCTTCCACGTCCTGGTCGACCTGCGTCGGCTGGCGGCGGCAGGCCTGGTGGAGGCGGTCCGCGCCCAGCCGCTGCCCGCCGCTTCCGCACCCGGCCGGATCAGGCTCCCCGAGGTGACGGCCGACCCCGACGTCGCCCTGCTGCGCCGGCTCCGAGACGCATTGGAGGCCCTGTGATACGCGCGCTCAGACAGCGTGCCGGGAGGAGACAGCTGATGGTGCCCGAGGCCGGAGTACGTGATGTCCTCGACGAGCTCCAGCGGTTACGGGCCCGGGTTCCGCTGCTCTCCGGGGCGCTGGCCGCCTCCACCGACGGTCTGGTACTGGCCCACGACACACCGGGCGTCGAGGCGGAGGGCGTCGCCGCCCTCACCGCCGCCGCCCTCGGGGTCTCGATCCGGATGACGGACGCCACCGGCCGCGGCGGCTTCCGCGAACTGCTCGTCCGCGGCGGCAACGGCTACATCGCCACCTATGCCGCAGGCTCCTCCGCCGTCCTGACCCTGCTCGCCGAGGACCGCATCAACGTCGGCCGGCTCCATCTGGAGGGCCGCCGCTCCGGGGCCCGTATCGGCCAGCTCGTCGACGCGGCGCTGGAACGCGTGGAGCGGCCCGCTCCCACCGCCGCCCGTGCCCTCCCCCCACGCCCCACCGGCACGCCCGACCGCGGCCTGCCGCAGCGCCCGACGTAGAGCGCCCGGCTCCCCACCCCATACCACCGCCCCCATCGGGCCTCAGCCGGCACGCGGAAGCCCGCGCACCGCCCCGCCCCGGAACCACCACGGAAGCCAGCAAGGAAACCGGCACCGGAATCGGCACAGAGGCCGGTGCAGAAACGGACCCGGTCACCGCGACCGGTCACGGAAAGGAAACGAGCCTCCATGGCGAACACCGAAGCGTCTTTGAAGGAAGCGATGAGTTCGATCGAGGGCACCACGGGTGTCGCCCTCGTCGACTACACGAGCGGGATGGCCCTGGGCACGCTCGGCGGCGGCAAGGACTTCAACCTGGAGGTCGCCGCCGCGGGCAACACCGACGTGATCCGCGCCAAGCTCCGCACGATGGAGCACCTGGGGCTCAAGGAGGAGATCGAGGACATCCTGATCACCCTCAACAGCCAGTACCACCTGATCCGGCTGCTCAGGACCCGCGGCAGCAACGGCCTGTTCCTCTACCTGGTGCTGGACGCGAGCCGGGCGAACCTGGCCATGGCCCGCCACCAGCTGAAGAAGATCGAGGCGGAACTGGAGGTCTGACGCGTTCGGGGCGGCGCGGGGCCCTGGGCCCTCACTCCACGAACAGGCCGCGCGCCGCCGCCCGTGCGTCGAACTCCTCCAGCCGCGCCTGGGCGTCGGGCAGTCCGTCGCACATCGCCTCCAGCAGCACCCGGCCCAGCAGCATCGGCGCGCAGACGGTGTCGAAGGAGAGTCCGGAGCCGATCGCCGCCGGGAGCAGCAGATCGCTGTGTTTGGCGACGGGCGCGAAGGCGGAGTCCGCGACGGTCACCACGGTCAGTCCCCGGTCCCGGGCGTACGCGAGCGCGTCCACGGTCTCCCTGGGGTGGCGCGGCAGGGCGAAGCACATCAGGGCGGTGGCCCCGGCGCGGCGCGCGGAGTCGATCCGGTCGGCCAGCATGCTGCCGCCCTCCTCGAGCACCCGGACGTCGGGGTGCACCTTGGCGGCGAAGTAGCCGAAGCCGCGCGCCTGCGAGGAGGCGGCGCGCAGCCCCAGCACGGGCAGCGGCCGGGAGCCGGCGAGCAGCCGCCCGGCCCGCTCCACGGGGGCGGGGTCGGCGAGCACGTCGCAGAGGTGCTGGAGGTTCTCGATCTCGGCGCGGACGGCCTGCTGGTACTCGTTGTACGCCTCCCCCGCCTCCTCCTGCTCCGCGTCGGCGGGCGCGACCTCGCGCAGGTGCCTGCGCAGCGCCGGATAGCCGTCGAAGCCGAGGGCGACGGCGAAGCGGGTGACGGAGGGCTGGCTGACCCCGGCCAGCTCCGCCAGCTCGACGCTGGAGAGGAACGGCGCGTCGGCGGCCCGGCGGACCATGCAGTGCGCGATGCGCCGCTGGGTGGGCGTGAGCCGGTGGCCCTCGAAGAGCCGCTGCAACCGTGCGGCGGGGCTGCTCCCGCTCATGGTGTCCCCTTGTCGAGTCCATCGCGCCCCGTCCGGCGCCGACCGTTCCATTCAGCCAGGTAGGTCGCTGTATGTCCATATGCAAGGTGGTGGGGGATGTCGCAGGGCCGGGGGCGGGGGCGGGGCGGGCCGGAAGAGGCGGGGCGGCGGGCGTGGGCACGGCTCCGGCGGCGGCCCTCGCCTCCGAGCGCGACGCGGCGGCGCCGGGGCCTCGACGGGCCGGGCGGCGGACCTCGGCCCTCGCCCGCGCGACGCCCACCGCCCGTAAAACGGTTGGCGCTTCAGATCCGGCTCCCTATCCTTCGCGGGCCATGGGCCGAAAGCGCCGGCCGACGGCGGAGGCGCGGTGCCCGTGATCGACGAAGCCGCAGAGGGGTGCCCGTAGCGTGACCGACACCACGAAGCCGCCGGACGGACCGGCTGCGGTCGACGGCGGGGCGCGAGAGGTCGCGCGCCCCTTCTACCTGTACGCCGTACTCGCCAACTCGCTGTTCCAGCGCGGCGTGTTCGTCCTCTTCCTCCACCAGCGGGGCTTCTCCGCCGGGCAGGTGGCCCTGTTGCAGACGCTGCTCTACCTGGTCAGCGGGGTCGCGGAGTTGCCGACGGGGATCATCGCCGACCGCGTCGGCCGGCGTGCCTCCATCGTGATCGGCCAGGTGCTGATCGCCGGATGCCTGCTCGGCCAGACGGCCTCCTCCGACTACGGGGTCTTCGTGGCGCTGTTCATCGGGCAGGGCGTGGGCATGGCCTGCGTGTCCGGTTCGGACACCGCCCTGCTGTACGACCTGCTCGTGCGCCGGGGGGCGACGGCCGGCTACGTCGCGGTCCGTTCCCGGTTCGCCGTGCTCGGGACGGTCGCCTCGGGGGCCGCCATCGTCCTCGGCGGCCAACTGCAGCGGGGCTCCTGGGGGATCGTCTACGCCGGTTCGGCGGCGTGCCTGGTCCTGGCGGTGGCGGTGCTGGTGTCACGGGTGCCCGAGATCCGCGGTACGGACGCGGTGGACGAGCAGGGCCGGGGAGGGGAGGGGCCGGGGGACGCCACGGCGTGGCGGGCGGTGCTCCGCGTCGCCACGCCGTCGCTCGTGACGCTTGTCGTGGTCTCCGGATTGATGCACGCGACGTTGACGCCGTACTTCGTCTTCACCCAGAGGACCCTCTCCGACCAGGGGGCGGGCGCGGCGGCGGTCGGTGCGGTCATAGCGGCGGGGTTCTTCGTCGGCGGACTCGCTCCCCTGCTGTCGGACCGGGTGGACCGGCGCTTCGGGTACCGGGCCGTCGTCCCGGTCTCCCTTCTGGCGCTCGCCGGGGCGCTCGGCTTGAGCGGCCTCGGCCTCGTGTGGGTGACCGCCGCCGCGTTCCTGCTCCTGACCGGCGTCCCCGAGATCACCGCCGTGATCGTGGACAACGTGTTCAACGAGGCGGTGCCCTCGCGCCACCGGGCGAGCCTGCTGTCGATGATCGCCTTCGTGGAGTCGGTGCTCATCGGCGCCGGTTACCTCGTCCTCGGCGTGCTCATGGACGGGCTGGGCCCCGGTGCGGGCATGGCCGCCTACGCCGCGGCGCCCCTGCTGGCATGCCTCCTGTGGCTCCCGGTGCTTCTCCGAGGGGCGCGGGCGGCCACCGGCACGGCGGCGGAGCCCGCCGGTGGTACGGGGGGTTAGCCCTATGCAATACGGGGGTTAGCCCCCGTGTCCTCAAGGCCCCGCCTCCGTACCGTCATCGGTATGGAAACCCGTGACCACGAGCTCAAGAAGGAGCTCGCCGCCACCCTCCAGGCGCGTGGCGAGCTCGGCGCGGAGTACGAGCCCGCGCTCATCGACTCGTTCCTGGAGAAGGTCGAGCAGCGCCTCGACACGACGCTCGACCGCCGGGTCCGGCACCAGCTCGCCGAGCAGCGGACGGTCGCCGCCCGGCCGTCGCGCCCGGCGGAGCCGGGGAGCTTCGGGGAGCGGCACGGCCTGGGGATCGTCTCGTTGGTCCTGGCCGTTCCGCTGTCCGCGATCGGTGTCGTGAACGCCGACCTGGAGGGGCTGGTGGTGGCCTGGCTCGGCATCGTCGGCGTCAACGCGTTCCAGGCCGCCCGGGGCGGGGCCCTGTTCCGCCGCCGGAGCGGGCGAGCACGGTCCGACTGGCGGGACTGAGGCGCGGCCCCGCCCCGGGCCGGAGTCCGCACGGCATGTCCGGAGCACGGCGCGGGGACCGCCGCACCCCCGGTCGCCCGGGGGGCGGGACGACGGCGGTCCCCGCGAGGGACGCGGGCCGGGTCAGGGCCGGTGTCCCGCGTCCGGGCGACGGTGGAGGTCCGGGAGCCGCTCCGTAGTCCGGTGTCGCCGTTCTGGCGCCGACAGGTTTCCCCACCGGCACCCGCCACTGTGCCGGATGCGTGTTAAGCGGGTGCTGCGCACACGTGACGTGCTCGTTCCGTTTTCGCGACGCCCCGCCCCGACGCGTCCGGCCGGGGCGTCACGCCTTGGCCGCGCCCGCGTCCTTCGCGAGGAACGCCAGCAGGTCCTGGCGGCTCACGACGCCCTGGGGCTTGCCCTCGACGAGCACGATCGCCGCGTCCGCGCCGTCCGCGCCGCTGAGCACGGCCATCAGATCCTCGACCGGCTCGCCCGAGCCGACCTGCGGCAGCGGGGCCGACATGTGCTTCTCCAGCGGGTCGCCCAGCGAGGCGCGCTGGGTGAACAGGGCGTCCAGCAGCTGCCGCTCCACGACGGAGCCGATGACCTCGGCGGCCATCACGTCCGGGTGGCCGGCCCCGGGCTTCACGATCGGCATCTGGGAGACGCCGTACTCGCGGAGCACCTCGATGGCCTCGCCGACCGTCTCCTCCGGGTGCATGTGGACGAGGGAGGGCATCGGGCCCTCCTTGAAGTCCAGGACCGCGCCGACCCGGGCGGAGGTGCCGGAGTCCTCCAGGAAGCCGTAGTCGGCCATCCACTCGTCGTTGAAAATCTTACTGAGGTAGCCGCGACCGCTGTCGGGGAGCAGCACCACGACGACGTCGTCGGGCCCGAGCCGCTTGGCGACCTCCAGGGCCCCGACGACCGCCATGCCGCAGGAGCCGCCGACGAGCAACCCCTCCTCCTTGGCGAGGCGCCGGGTCATCTGGAAGGAGTCCTTGTCGGACACCGCGACGATCTCGTCGGTCACGTTCCGGTCGTAGGCGCTCGGCCAGAAGTCCTCACCGACGCCCTCGACCAGGTAGGGACGGCCGGAGCCGCCGGAGTAGACCGAGCCCTCCGGGTCCGCGCCGATGACCTGGACCGCGCCGTCGCTGACCTCCTTGAGGTAGCGCCCGGTGCCGCTGATCGTGCCGCCGGTGCCGACGCCCGCGACGAAGTGGGTGATCTTCCCCTCCGTCTGCTCCCACAGCTCGGGACCGGTGGTCTCGTAGTGCGAGCGCGGGTTGTTCGGGTTGGAGTACTGGTCGGGCTTCCAGGCGCCCGGCGTCTCGGTGACCAGCCGGTCGGAGACGTTGTAGTACGAGTCGGGGTGCTCGGGGTCGACGGCCGTGGGGCAGACGACGACCTCGGCCCCGTACGCGCGCAGCACGTTGATCTTGTCCGTGGACACCTTGTCGGGGCAGACGAAGATGCACTTGTAGCCCTTCTGCTGGGCGACGATGGCGAGCCCGACCCCCGTGTTCCCGCTGGTCGGCTCGACGATCGTGCCGCCGGGCTTCAACTCCCCGCTCTGCTCGGCCGCCTCGATCATGCGCAGCGCGATGCGGTCCTTCACCGACCCGCCGGGGTTGAAGTACTCGACCTTGGCCAGGACGGTCGCCTGGATACCTGCCGTGACGTTGCGCAGCCTCACCAACGGGGTGTTGCCGACAAGACTGATCATCGAATCGTGGAATTGCACCGTGTACTCCGGGATCTCCGAGATGGTCCGGCCCAGAGTATGCGTACGGGACGCACTGTGCGTGCGGGAAGGAGTACACCGAGCCCCGCGCGGGGCAAGTAGGTACGTGTACGGCTGTACGGCGAGAAGGAGGTGGACCGGACTGTGTCGAGAGCAAGGGTGGCACGGCGGATCGCGGCGGGCGCGGCTTACGGCGGCGGCGGCATCGGATTGATCGGTGCGGCCGCCGTGGGCGTGTTCCTGGCGGAGGTCCAGCTCGCGAAGAGGCAGGTCGGCGGGGGCACGGCTCCGGTTCCGCCGAGCGCGGACGGACGGTACGGGGTGGCGTTCGCCGGGCCGAACGACGCGATGCGGTTCGGGATGCTCGGGGACTCGACGGCCGCCGGCCAGGGGGTGCGGCGGGTGGGGCAGACGCCCGGCGCCCTGCTGGCGTCGGGTCTGGCGGCGGTGGCCGAGCGCCCGGTGGACCTGCGGAACGTGGCCCTGCCGGGGGCCCGGTCGGACGATCTGGACCGGCAGGTGTCGCTGCTGCTCGCGGACCCGGCCCGGACCCCGGACGTCTGCGTGATCATGATCGGGGCGAACGACGTCACCCACCGGATGCCCGCGACCCAGTCGGTGCGCTGTCTGACGACGGCGGTGCGCAGGCTGCGGACGGCGGGGGCTGAGGTGGTCGTCGGGACCTGTCCGGACCTCGGCACGATCGAACCGGTCTACCAGCCGCTGCGCTGGCTGGCCCGCCGCGTGAGCCGGCAGCTGGCGGCGGCGCAGACGATCGGCGTGGTCGAGCAGGGCGGGCGCACGGTATCGCTGGGCGACCTGCTGGGCCCCGAGTTCGCGGCGAACCCGCGGGAGCTGTTCGGCCCGGACAACTACCACCCCTCCGCCGAGGGGTACGCCACGGCGGCGATGGCGGTGCTGCCGACCCTGTGCGCGGTGCTGGGCCTGTGGCCGGAGAGCGACCGGCTGGACGGCTCCCGGCGCGAGGACATCCTCCCGGTGGCGAAGGCCGCCTCCCAGGCGGCCCGGGAGGCCGGTACGGAGGTCACGGCGGCCCGCGCGCCCTGGGCCCTCCTCAAGTACCGCAGGCGGCGACGGCTGCCCGTCTCCACGGAGCCCGCGCCGCACGTCCACCCGGACACCGCCCCCGGCCGCGCGTAGGGGGCGCCGGGGCACGCCGGGCGACGCCCCGGCCCCGGGCCGGTCCGGCCGCAGACCCGGCGCACGACCTGAGCAAGCGCTTAGAAAAGAGGTCCGCATCACATGGTCTCCCGGGTGACCCCGGCGATACGTCCGGGTAACTTCCAGAGGAGTTCCGCCTGTCCGCAGAACCCTCCAGTCCGCCGTCGGACCTTTCCAGCCCGCCGTACAGCCTTCCAGCCTCTTGGAGCCGCGTGATGCCCGAAGCCGTGATCGTCTCTGCCGCCCGTTCGCCGATCGGCCGCGCCTTCAAGGGGTCTCTGAAGGACCTGCGCGCGGACGACCTGACCGCCACGATCATCCAGGCCGCGCTGGCCAAGGTCCCCGAGCTGGACCCGAAGGACATCGACGACCTGATGCTGGGCTGCGGCCTGCCGGGCGGCGAGCAGGGCAACAACCTGGGCCGCATCATCGCCGTGCAGATGGGGATGGACCACCTTCCCGGCTGTACGGTCACCCGCTACTGCTCCTCCTCGCTGCAGACCAGCCGGATGGCGCTGCACGCGATCAAGGCGGGCGAGGGCGACGTCTTCA
Organism: Streptomyces sp. NPDC017448; assembly: GCF_044330565.1. Lineage (NCBI taxonomy): Bacteria > Bacillati > Actinomycetota > Actinomycetes > Kitasatosporales > Streptomycetaceae > Streptomyces > Streptomyces sp. NPDC017448. The sequence continues at coordinate 73,430 of NZ_JBIRLM010000005.1, forward strand.
TCTCGGCCGGCGTCGAGATGGTGTCCCGCTTCACCAAGGGCAACTCCGACAGCCTCCCGGACACGCACAACCCGCTGTTCGCCGAGGCCGAGGCCCGCACCGCCGCCCGCGCCGAGGAGTCCGGTGCGAGCTGGCACGACCCGCGCGAGGACGGCCTCGTCCCGGACGCCTACATCGCGATGGGGCAGACGGCGGAGAACCTGGCCCGCCTCAAGGGCGTCACCCGCCAGGAGATGGACGAGTTCGGCGTACGGTCGCAGAACCTGGCCGAGGAAGCCCTGAAGAACGGCTTCTGGGAGCGGGAGATCACCCCGGTCACCACCCCCGACGGCACCGTCGTCGCCAAGGACGACGGCCCGCGCGCGGGCGTCACCCTGGAAGGCGTGCAGGGGCTGAAGCCGGTCTTCCGCCCCGACGGCCTGGTCACCGCGGCCAACTGCTGCCCGCTGAACGACGGCGCGGCCGCTCTGGTGATCATGTCCGACACCAAGGCGCGCGAGCTGGGCCTGACCCCGCTGGCCCGGATCGTCTCGACGGGCGTCTCCGGCCTCTCCCCCGAGATCATGGGGTACGGCCCGGTCGAGGCCAGCAAGCAGGCGCTGAGGCGGGCGGGGCTGACCATCGACGACATCGACCTCGCCGAGATCAACGAGGCGTTCGCCGCGCAGGTCATCCCCTCCTACCGGGACCTGGGCCTGCCGCTGGACAAGGTCAACGTCAACGGCGGCGCGATCGCGGTCGGCCACCCGTTCGGCATGACCGGCGCCCGCATCACCGGCACGCTGATCAACAGCCTCCAGTTCCACGACAAGCAGTTCGGCCTGGAGACGATGTGCGTGGGCGGCGGCCAGGGCATGGCCATGGTGATCGAGCGGCTGAGCTGAG
>NZ_JBIRLM010000005.1:74412-362931 GCF_044330565.1 Streptomyces sp. NPDC017448
AGCCGGAGCGGAGGGTAGGGGTCGCGCGAGGTACGAGCGCGGCACCTGCCCGCAGCGCAGGCGAGGCCCAGCGCGACCATCAGCGCAGAGCGGCTGAGCTGAGCCGGAGCGGAGGGTAGGGGTCGCGCGAGGTACGAGCGCGGCACCTGCCCGCAGCGCAGGCGAGGCCCAGCGCGACCATCAGCGCAGAGCGGCTGGGCCAACCCTGCCGAGCCCCGACCGTGACCGAATCTCCCCCAGGATGTGATCTGCGTCCCGGGGGAGTGTCGTTTCCCCAGGTCAGCGCAGTTGTGCGGGGAGACCGAGGACCGAAAGACCTGTCCATTTCGTGACGTAATGCACTGACAGCCCGTACCGGTACAGGCCAAGCTGATGTAGGAAGTCGGGGGTATCGATGGAACCGGGAGTATGTCAGTGAGCGCCATGCCGTTTGCCCTGTTGCTGACCACCGCCGCTGCCACGGCCGTCGGCGCCGCCGCGCTGCACGCCGCTCACGGGCTGCGCAAGCAGGTCGTCGCGCTGCGCTCGGAGCTGGCCGCCGGCCACGCTCTCGGCGCGTCCGTGCCGCCCCAGAGCCGCAGCACGGCCACTCCGGCCGAGGAGATACGCGCGGCCGTGGCCGAGGCGCTGGCCGAGGAGCGGGAGCGGGAGCTGGCCGAGGCGCGCGCCTTCTGGGCCGCGCAGGAGGCCCGCGACGCCGCGGACGCCCCGTCCCTGCTGGGCGGCCTGTCCGGCCTCGGCGACGACGCCCCGTACTACCTGCCCCGGCAGGCCGACTTCGCCGGCCTGGAGTCGATGGACCTCGAAGCGGCCGAGGCCATGGAGGAGCTCGTGGAGCTGAGCGAGCGGACTCTCGCGGAGCACGAGATCAGTGAGCTGACCGACCTTCCGGAGATGGCGGACGTCGCGGAGGCCACGGAGTTCACCGAGGACTCCCCCGAGCTGGCCGCCGCCCGCCGCCGCCACCCCTCGCACCCGGACTTCGTTCCCGTGCAGACGCCGGTGGTCACCGATCACGAGCGCACCGTGAACCGGCTGGAGGAGCTGGCCGACACGGCGACCGAGCTGACCGACGTGCGCCCCGGCCCGCTGGGCACGCTCGACGTGTACGTCTTCGCCGACGGCACCACGCTCTGCATGACCCCCGGCCACCGCGAGACCGCCGAGCGGCTCGCGGAGGCGCTGCGGGCGGGCCGGCAGCCGGTGCTGCTGGGGGGCTCGGGCGTCTCGGGCGCCTACGCGCTGACCTTCTCCTGCGGTGAGGACAACGTCTACATCCTCGCGGACCGGGTCATCGCCTCGTTCTGACCGCCTCGTCCGCCGGACGCGGGCGGCTCGCGGGAGGGACGCGCGAGAACCCTCGCCGCCCGTGCCCCGCTCCCCCGCGCACGCGCGGGGCCGCGGCTCAGGCGAACGTCCGCGCCGCCGCTTCCCCGACGTACCGCACGGCCTCGTCCAGCTCCCGGGACGAGGCCGTTTCCAGTGCCACGGCCAGGTCCCGCCCGGCGACGGCGACCTGGTCGCCGACCGCGAACATCCCGGCGTCCGGCAGCTCCCGCGGTTCGGCGTCCGGGTTCTCCAGGCGCTGGGCCCGTACGGCGAGCTCCCGGGCGGCGGCCAGCGCCTCGGCGGCCGCACCGCGCTGGAGGCGGCTCTGCGGGGCCGAGCGCAGCCGGTCGGCGAATCGGTCCACGGCCTGGATCAGGGGCGTCGTATCGAGCACCCGGCCGACCCTACGCGTCCCTCCCGCACGGCCGCCAACGGCCCGGCGCGCGCACTCCGCCCCGCGACGCTCCCGGCCGCCCCTCCGCACGCGGAACGGCCCGCAGGCGCATGCCTGCGGGCCGTTCCGGTGCTTCCAGTCCCAGCGGGTGCCGCCGGGCTGCGGGACGGGTCAGTCGTCGCCGCTGAGGATCGCGACCAGGCGCAGCATCTCGACGTAGATCCACACCAGGGTGACGGTCAGGCCGAAGGCGGCCAGCCACGCCTCCTCGCGCGGAGCGCCGTACGCGATGCCGTCCTCGACCTGCTTGAAGTTCAGGGCGAGGATGGCCGCGCCGATGACGATGGCCACGATGCCGAAGACGATGCCGAGCGCGCCGCTGCGGAAGCCGAGGCCGTCGCCGCCGCCGAAGACGGCGAACAGGAGGTTGACCATCATCAGCAGCATGAAGCCGATGGCGGCCGCCATCACGAAGCCGTAGAAGCGGCGCGTGACCCGGATCAGCCCGGTGCGGTAGGCGATCAGCACACCGGCGAAGACCGCCATGGTGCCGAGCACCGCCTGCATCGCCGCCCCGGGGGCGACGTACATGCTGACGATGTTGCTGACGATGCCGAGGAAGACGCCCTCGAACGCGGCGTACGTCAGGATCAGCGGCGGCGAGGGCCGGCGCTTGAACGAGTTGACCAGGGACAGCACGAAGCCGATGAGCGCGGCGCCGATGGCCACGCCGTAGGCGCTGCCCAGGTTGGCCTGGTCGACCGGCATGGCCCACCACGCGGCGGCGGCGGCCACGATCACGGTGCCGAGGGTCATCGCCGTACGCGTCACCACGTCGTCGATGGTCATCGCGTCCGGACGTGCGGGAGCCGGGGCTCCGTGGAGGTCCGTCTGCGCGTACGGGTTGGTGGCGTACGGGTTGGCGGCGGTGCCCTGTGCGTACGGGTTGCCCGTCGCGGGGGCCCCGGCCTGCGGCGCCGCGTTGAAGCCCGCGTGGCCGTTGTCGCGGCTGAAGCCCCGTCGCGAGAAGACCGGGTTGCTGCTCCTCATTTCACTCCTCCATGGCCACACTGCGTGGCCTTGACACAAGAGTAATGGGTAGGCAAAAGAATCACCCTAGTGCCAGGGGAGGATCTTTCCGGCAGGACGCGGCGGAGCCCTGCCGCGGGGCCCGGGGGAAGGCTCGCGCGGGGCCGGGGCGGCGGCCCGGGGGGGAGGGTCGCACACGGCAGGGCAGGAGGGCCGCACGCGGCCGGGACCGGGGGGCGGCGGGGCCGGCAGAGCGGTGACGGTGCGGGCCGGTCGGGTCACGCTCGGTGGGGAGCTGGTGCCCGGAGCCGGACTCGAACCGGCACGCCCCCGAGGGGCAGCGAGGTTTAAGCTCGCCGTGTCTACGTTCCACCATCCGGGCGTGCCACGCGGCTCCGCGTATGGCTACCGACCCTATCCGGGGCCGTCCCCCGATCAGCGGAACACTGGCGCGATGTTGTCTTATTTTATTGACCGTTTGAGAGACCGTCAGCACTTGGGGGCGGGCTGACCACCCACCGGCGACCGATCCCGGGCGGCCCGCGCGCCGCCCGGGATTGACGGAAAGTCGCCGCACTCGTACGGCCCAATGCGCCAGGTCCGCGCCAGGGTCCGCCACGGTGCGCGCCACCCTCGGGTCCGGCGCCCCGCGGACCCCGGCTCCGACGCCGTCCGCGCACCGTCGCGGCGACCGTCCCCCGTACCTCCGTGGGCTCACGCTGGGTGATCACGGAGGGGTGGTCGCGGCCGGGGCCGGGGGTGCGCCTCGGGGTCGATGTCATACCCGAGGAGGACGGACGGGCACCGGCGGTGCGACTCAAGAGGGCCCCGGGAACGGGCATCGGGAGGGACGCCCGGCCGCGATCGAGCCGTAAGGATGGAGTAAGTCCCCGAGGCATGGCGTCGAAGCCCGCATCAGCACGGCCCGGCCATCCGCATCACCGAACCAGGAGCGTCCCAGTGACCACCACCCCCACCGTTCCCCGCCCCACCACGGTGGCCGCCCGCGCCACGGAGCTGTCGAAGGTCTACGGCGAGGGCGAGACGCAGGTCGTCGCGCTGGACCGGGTCACCGTGGACTTCCCGCAGGGCGAGTTCACCGCGATCATGGGCCCGTCCGGTTCGGGCAAGTCGACGCTGATGCACTGCGTCGCCGGCCTCGACAGCTTCAGCAGCGGTTCGGTGCGCATCGGCGAGACCGAGCTGTCCACGCTGAAGGACAAGCAGCTCACGCAGTTGCGCCGGGACAAGATCGGCTTCATCTTCCAGGCGTTCAACCTGCTGCCGACGCTCACCGCGCTGGAGAACATCACCCTGCCGATGGACATCGCGGGCCGGAAGCCGGACGCCGCGTGGTTGCAGAAGGTGATCGACATGGTGGGGCTCTCGGATCGGCTGAAGCACCGCCCGACCGAGCTGTCCGGCGGTCAGCAGCAGCGCGTCGCCGTGGCCCGCGCCCTGGCCTCGCAGCCCGAGATCATCTTCGGTGACGAGCCGACCGGGAACCTGGACTCCCGCTCCGGCGCCGAGGTCCTCGGCTTCCTGCGCAACTCGGTGCGCGACCTGGGCCAGACCGTCGTGATGGTGACCCACGACCCGGTGGCCGCCTCCTACGCGGACCGGGTCGTCTTCCTCGCGGACGGCGCGGTCGTCGACCAGATGATGCACCCGACCGCCGACGGGGTCCTCGACCGGATGAAGGCGTTCGACGCGAAGGGCCGCACCAGCTGACGCCCCGGCCGGTCGCCCCGTACCGACCGGCCGCCGCCCGGCCGCCGCGTACGGCCTTCCGTACGCGTGCGCCCCCCTGCCCTCCCCCTTCCGCACTTCCGGAACCCATCCCAGGACACAGACATGTTCCGTACCGCCCTGCGCAATGTGCTCGCGCACAAGGCCAGGCTGCTGATGACCGTGCTCGCCGTCATGCTCGGCGTAGCGTTCGTCTCCGGCACGCTGGTCTTCACCGACACCCTCGGCAACGCCTTCCGCAACCAGTCCGCCAAGAGCTACGACAACGTCGCCGTCTCCGTCGAGACGTACAGCGGCGACGACGAGAAGAACCCCGGTCTCGACGAGGCCACCCTGGAGAAGATCCGGGGGCTGGACGGCGTGGCCTCGGCCACCGGCCGGGTCACCGGCTTCGCCGGGGTGGCCGACCCGGACGGCAAGCTGATCGGCAACGGCTGGTCCAACACCGGCGCGAACTTCGCCCCCGGCGAGGACGGCAAGGACTTCCAGTACGTCTTCACCGACGGCTCGGGCCCGGTGAAGAACGGTTCGGTCGCGCTCGACAAGGACACCGCGAGCAAGGGCGAGTACCGCGTCGGGGATCCGGTGCGGGTCGCCACCAACGGGCCGGTGAAGGAGTACACCCTCTCGGGGATCTTCACCACCGAGGACGGCGCGGTCAACGCGGGCGGCAGCCTCGTGCTGTTCGACACCGCGACCGCCCAGGAGCTCTACCTGAAGCCCGGCGTCTTCCAGAACGCCACGGTCACCGCGGCGGGCGGCGTCTCCGACCAGAAGCTGCTGGACGAGATCGTGCCACTGCTGCCGAAGGACGCCACCGCGCAGACCGGCAAGAAGCTGGCGGACCAGCAGGCGAAGGACATCGAGTCCGGCCTGAGCAGCCTCAACACCATGCTGCTGGCCTTCGCGGGCATCGCCCTCTTCGTCGGCGTCTTCCTCATCGCCAACACCTTCACCATGCTGATCGCCCAGCGCACCCGTGAGCTGGCCCTGATGCGCGCCATCGGCGCCACCCGCCGCCAGGTGAAGCGCTCGGTGCTGCTGGAGGCCGGCGTCGTCGGCACCCTCGCCTCGGTGATCGGCTTCCTGCTCGGGCTGGGGCTCGCCACCGGTCTGCGCTCCGCCATGGGCCTCATGGGCGGCAAGATCCCCGCCGGCCCGCTGATCGTCTCCCCGACCGCCGTCCTCTCCGCCTTCGCGGTCGGCATCCTGATCACCGTGCTCGCCGCCTGGCTGCCCGCCCGCCGGGCCGCGAAGATCGCCCCGGTCGCCGCGATGAGCAGCGTCCACGCCACCGCCTCCGTGAAGTCCCTCGTCGTACGGAACTCGATCGGCGGCGTCATCGCCCTGCTCGGCTCCGCGGGCATCGTCGGCGGTGCGGCGAGCGGCGGCACCTCCGGCCGGCAGCTGGTCGCGGGGGGCGCGTTCTTCGCCCTGATCGGCGTCATCATCCTGATCCCGCTGCTGTCCCGCCCGGTGGTCGCACTGGTCCGGCCACTGCTGAAGAAGGTGTTCGGCGTCTCCGGGAAGCTCGCGTCGCAGAACGCGGTGCGCAACCCGCGGCGCACCGGAGCCACCGCCTCCGCCCTGGCCATCGGGCTGACCCTGGTCACCGGCATCTCGGTGCTCGGCGTCACGCTCGGCCAGGCCATCGACAAGATGACCACGGACAACATCAAGGCCGACTACATGGTCTCGATGGCCAGCGGCGACTCGCTCGACGAGTCCGCCCTCACCGCCCTGTCGAAGGCGGACGGCGTCACCGCGCTCTCCCCGCAGCAGGCGGCGTGGTTCGAGGTCGACGGCGAGTACTTCTCGGCCTCCGGCGTCACGCCGGGCGATGTGGAGAAGGTCTTCTCGCTGGCGGTCGAGTCCGGTTCGCTGGCCTCGCTCAAGGACGGCGAGGTGGCGGTCGGCGCCAAGACCGCGAAGTCGAACGGCTGGAAGACCGGCGACACCCTTCCGGTGAAGTTCGACGACGAGAAGAAGAGCGAGCTGAAGATCGGGGCGACCTACAAGGAGAACGAGTTCCTCTCGCCCTTCGTGATCCCGAAGGAGACGGCCGACGAGCACAGCACCTCCACCCGGCCGGAGATCCGCGAGATCTGGATCAAGACGGACGGCGGCGCGAGCAAGGCCCACGAGCAGTCCATCGTGGACGCCCTGGGCGACAACCCGGCGATGAGCGTCATGGACCGGCAGGACATCCGCGACATGTTCGGCGGCTTCGTCAACACCGCCCTGAACATCATGTACGGGCTGCTCGCCATGGCCCTGCTGATCGCGGTCCTCGGCGTGGTCAACACCCTCGCGATGTCGGTGTTCGAGCGGCAGCAGGAGATCGGCATGCTCCGCGCGATCGGTCTCGACCGGGGCCGGGTCAAGCGGATGATCCGGCTGGAGGCCGTCGTCATCTCGGTCTTCGGCGCGGTGATCGGGGTCGGCCTCGGGGTCTTCCTCGGGTGGGCGATAGGCCGGACCCTGTCCGCGGACATCCCCGGCTACGCCCTGGTCATCCCGTGGGACCGGCTCGGCGTCTTCCTGCTGCTGGCCGCGCTGGTGGGCGTCCTCGCCTCGCTGTGGCCCGCCCGCAGCGCCGCGAAGCTCAACATGCTGACGGCGATCAAGACGGAGTAGTCCGGGCCCGGCAGGGCCGGGACGAGGGGACGACGAGGGGCCGGTGCACCGCGCGGAAGCGTGCACCGGCCCCTCGCCCGCGTCCGGGACGGCGGGTACGCGTACGGGTCAGGCGTCCCCGCCCCCGGCGGGCTCCGTCCAGGCGCGGGCGCGCAGCGGCATCCGGGAGCCTCCGCCGTCCAGCGGGCGCACGGCGAGGATCTGGTTGACGCCGATCCGGTTGTGCTCGAAGGAGAGCGCGGAGGCGGCCATGTACAGCCGCCAGACCCGGGCCCGGCCCGGGGAGGTGGCGCGTACCGCCTCCTGCCAGTGCCGCTCCAGGTTGGCCACCCACCGGCGCAGGGTCAGCGCGTAGTGCTCGCGCAGCGCCTCGACGTCCCTGGCCTCGAACCCGGCCTCCTCCAGGGTGGCCAGGGTGCGGCCGAGCGGGGCCAGTTCGCCGTCGGGGAAGACGTAGGCGTCGATGAACGCGTCGATGCGGTAGGCGTCCTCGTCCTTCTCGGGGCGGCGGGCGATCTGGTGGTTCAGGAGGCGGCCGCCGGGCTTCAGGAGGGCGTAGAGGGCGTCGGCGTACTCCCGGTAGCGGACGGAGCCGACGTGCTCGGCCATGCCGATCGAGGAGATCGCGTCGTACGGTCCGGGTGGGGCGTCCCCTGTTCGGGCGGAGCCGGGTGGGCGGGGAAGGACGTCCCGGTAGTCCTGGACGCGGATCTCGACGCGGTCGGTCAGCCCCGCGTCGGCGACGCGCTTGCGGGCGAGGGCGGCCTGCTCCCGCGAGAGGGTGATGCCGGTGACCCGGGCGCCGTAGTGGCGGGCGGCGTGGATGGCCATCGAGCCCCAGCCGCAGCCGACGTCCAGGAGCCGGTCGCCTTCCCGGAGGGCGAGTTTGCGGCAGACGAGGTCGAGCTTGTCCCGCTGGGCCTCCTCCAGGGTTCCGCCGTCCTGCCAGTAGGCACAGGAGTAGACCAGGGAGGGGCCGAGGACCAGGGCGTAGAAGTCGTTGCCGACGTCGTAGTGGTGGCTGACGGCCTGTCTGTCGCGCCGTCTGGTGTGCAGCGGTCCGGTACGGCGGCGCACCTCCTCGGCGGGCGGGGCGGGCGGCGGCCAGGGGCCCGCGAGGCCGAGGAGGCCGCGGGCGAAGGCGCGGGCCCGGGGGTCGCGCACCGGGTGGACGGAATCCTCGGCCTCGCGGTCCCAGAGCAGCCCCGCCAGCCGGCTCAGCGCCTCGTACAGATCGCCCTCGACGTCGATCTCACCGGCCACCCAGGCGCGGGCCAGGCCCAGTTCGCCCGGTTTCCACAGGAGCCGGCGCAGGGCGCGCCGGCGACGGATCACCAGGACGGGGGCGTCGGGCGGCCCCGACTCGCTGCCGTCCCAGGCCCGGACCCGGATCGACAGGGGCTGCGAGAGCAACTCTTCGGCGAGAGCGGTCAGCCGCGACGCGGCGTCTGTCATGGCGCACACCTCCGTGGTGTTTCCCGACAAGCACAACAGGCACAGGCGAACGGACATGCTCGTGACCCCGCCGCTCCACCACGGTGCCGACACGAGGTACACCTGCGTCAACTGTTCCCGTACTCCCCGTCATCCCGCTACCGGGCAACGAACCGGCAAAGGGCGCTCCCCGGCCCTCCGTGCGGCGGGGGCGGGTGTTGACGCGCCGTCCGCTCCCGGCCGCCTCCCCGTCCGGGGCACGCCGGAGGGGCGGCTCGGGCACGCCGGAGGAGCCGCCCGGGCACGCCGGGGCCGCCGGACGCGACGAAGGGCGACACGCCGAAGGGGCCGTCCGCACCACGGATGGCGGACGGCCCCTTCGGGCGTCGTACGGAGCGCTCCCGGCGGAGCGGGTCACCGCAGGGTCAGGAGGCCTTGGCCTTCTCGCCCTCGGACTTGGCGGCGGCCGGAGCCGGGGCCGGCTTGGCGGCCTCGTAGAACTCCTCGCGCGGCGTCTCCATGGCGCCGAGCGAGACGACCTCGCGCTTGAGGAACATCGCCAGCGTCCAGTCGGCGAAGATCCGGATCTTGCGGTTCCAGGTGGGCATCGCCATGCCGTGGTAGCCGCGGTGCATGTACCAGGCGAGACGGCCCTTGAGCTTGATCTTCACCTTGCCCATGACGATCATCGCGACGCCCTTGTGCAGGCCGAGTCCGGCGACCGCACCCTTGTTGGCGTGGCTGTACTCCTTCTGCGGGAAGCCCCGCATGCCGGAGATCACGTTGTCGCCGAGGACCTTCGCCTGGCGCAGCGCGTGCTGGGCGTTGGGCGGGCACCAGGCGTTCGGGTTGCCGGCGCGGCGGCCGACCATGTCCGGCACCTGGGCGTTGTCGCCCGCGGCCCAGATGTAGTCGGTGCCCTGCACCTGGAGCTTCTCGGAGGTGTCCACGTGGCCGCGCGGCCCGAGCGGCAGGCCGAAGCGGGCCAGGGCCGGGTTCGGCTTCACGCCGGCGGTCCACACGATGGTGCTGGAGTCGACCTCCAGGCCGTTCTTCAGGACCACGTGGCCGTCGACGCAGGAGTCCATCGAGGTGGAGAGGTAGATCTCCACGCCGCGGCTCTCCAGGTGCTCCTTGCCGTAGGCGCCCAGCTTCGGGCCCACCTCGGGAAGGATCTTGTCGGCGGCGTCGACCAGGATGAAGCGCATGTCCTCGCGCTTCACGTTGGTGTAGTACTTCGCGGCGTCGCGGGCCATGTCCTCGACCTCGCCGATGGTCTCCGCGCCGGCGAAGCCGCCGCCCACGAAGACGAACGTCAGCGCCTTGCGGCGGACGTCCTCGTCGGTCGTGGAGTCGGCCTTGTCCAGCTGCTCCAGGACGTGGTTGCGCAGCCCGATGGCCTCCTCGATGCCCTTCATGCCGATGCCCTGCTCGGCGAGGCCGGGGATCGGGAAGGTGCGGGAGACGGCGCCCATCGCGATGACCAGGTAGTCGAAGGGCAGCTCGTAGGCCTCGCCGACGAGCGGCGCGACCGTGGCGACCTTGCGGTCCTGGTCGATGGTCGTGACCCGACCGGTGAGAACCTCAGCCTTGGGCAGCACGCGTCGCAGCGGGACGACGACATGCCGAGGCGAGATGCTGCCGGCGGCAGCTTCGGGGAGGAAGGGCTGGTAGGTCATGTACGACCGCGGGTCGACGACCGTGACGGTCGCCTCGCCGTATCGCATCTTCTTCAGAATGCGACGAGCTGCGTACAGGCCTACGTACCCACCGCCTACAACGAGGATCCTGGGACGCTCCGTGGTGCTCATGCCATCGAGTATCCACCCCGCCCGCGGGGGGTGCTCGTGAGCCCCTTCACAAGGATTGACCTACCCTCTGCTACACTTCGCCGCCCACGTGACCCAGGTCATGGTTGCAGAAGGGAACCAGAGCCCCTCGGGAAACGTTGTGCACCGCCTGTGAGCTGGCCCTTGGCCCTCCCGGCAGGGTGAACCACCGCCCTCTTCCCCGCGTACGCAACGCCCTGGCGACGCACGTGCCGCACCCGCGTGCGACCCCCGGGGCCACCCGGAAGGCCCCGAACGACACGAACGGGGCCCCACCGGGCCCCATTCCTTGTGAAGAAGTTCACGAACTTTCCCGCCCCACCCCACCGATTCGCTCCCCGGAGGGGGTTCCAGGGGGCGAATCGAAGCTCAACGGTGCAGATGACACCCCGATCGAGCGGTCGTGGCGGCTCCGGACACAGGCCGCCGACCCGAGCCCCGTGTACACACTGACGCGTACACCCTGCCCCATGGACAACACGGTGTCGGTACGGGAAGCCCGCGCGCACCTGGCGGACCACATCAACGCGGCCGAAGAGGGAACACCCACGGTCATCACCCGCAACGGCGAGGCTGTCGCCGCACTCGTGCCGATCGCGGATTTCGACGCACTGGAAGAGGCTGCCGACGTGCTACTCGCCCGTGAGGCAGAAGCCGTCCTGGCCGAGGGCGGCCCCACGGTGACCATGGCCGAACTCCTGGCGGACCTGTTCACCGAGCGAACCGAAGGCGCGGCATGAAGTACGCGTTCCGGTTCACCGCGGCAGCGCAACGGCAACTGCGCGCCATCGACCGGCCCGCCGCCATGCGAATCCTCGCCGCTCTCACCGCCCCCGGCGACGATCCGTACCGCGAGGACGCCGACGTCAAGAAGCTCACCGGCCCCTCGGGGCTCTACCGGCTCCGGGTGGGCAGCTACCGCGTCGCCTATCGGGTGGAGGACGGCGAACTGGTCATCCTCGTCGTCAAGGTCGGCGACCGGCGCGACGTCCACCGGTCCCTCTGAGCGGCGGGGCGACCTCGGAGCAGCCCCGCCTCCCTCCGCCCGAGCGGCGCTCCGGGCGATCCCGTCGGGCATCTCCTGTGTCAGGCGAACGGTCCGCCTTCCGCCGCTTTAAAGGCGATCCCGTCCAGGATGTCGTGTTCGCTGACGACGACCTCGTGGGCGCCCGTCCGCTCCATCACCGCGAGCAGGACCAGCGCTCCCGCGCCGATCACGTCGACCCGGCCGGGGTGCATCACGGGGATCGCGGCGCGCTCCTCGTGGGTGGAGCGGAGCAGGTGCTCGGTGATCGCGCGGACCTGGCCGCGGGTGATCCGGGAGTGGTGGATGGCCCCGGAGTCGTACGCCTCCAGCTCCAGCGCGATCCCGGCGATCGTGGTGACGGTGCCCGCCAGGCCGACCAGGGTGCCGGCCCCGGTGAGCGGCACGGTCCGCTCGGCCAGGTCGAGTGCGGCCTCCACGTCGGCGCGGATCGCGGCGGCCCGCTCGTGGCTGGGCGGGTCCACCACGGCGCCGCCGTCGACGAGGTGACGCTCCGTCATCCGTACGCAACCGATGTCCACGGACCGGGCCGCCTCCACCCGGTCCGCGCCGAGGACGAACTCGGTCGAGCCGCCGCCGATGTCCACCACCAGGTAGGGCTTGGCCAGGTCGTCGCGGCCGGCCAGCTCCTTGGTGGCCCCGTCGAAGGAGAGCTGCGCCTCCTGGTCGCCGGTGATCACCTCGGGCTCGACGCCCAGGATCTCGCGTACCCCCGCGGTGAACTCGCCGCTGTTCTCGGCGTCGCGGGAGGCGGAGGTGGCGACGAACCGGATGCGCTCCGCGCCCAGTTCCCCGATCGCGGCGGCGTACTCGCGGCAGGCCGCGAACGTCCGCTCCAGCGCCTCGGGGGCGAGCCGGCCGGTCCGGTCGACGCCCTGGCCGAGGCGGACGATCGTCATCCGCCGGTCCAGTTCGGTGAAGGAGCCGGTGGCGGGGTCCACGTCGGCGACGAGGAGCCGGATGGAGTTGGTGCCGCAGTCGACCGCGGCGACCCGGGTCACGCGCCCCGCCCGTCGCCCGGGCCGTCGAGCGGACGGAAGGCGGCGTGGCCGTCGCCGTCCGCGTCCACCGTCCAGCCGTCCTCCTCGCTCGGCGGCGTGCACGGCGTGACGCAGGGGCCCTTCGCCCACCACTCCGGCAGCATCGCGATGGCCTCGTCGCCCAGCGGGTTCACGCCGGGTCCGGCGGCCAGCGAGTGGCCGACCAGGACGTGCAGGCACTTCACCCGGTCCGGCATGCCGCCCGCGCTGGGGAAGCCCTCCAGGACCTCGATGGCGTCGCGGCGGGCGATGTAGTCCTCGTGGGCGGCCCGGTAGGCCTCGGCCAGCTCCGGGTCGGACCCCAGACGGGCCGTCATCTCCTTCATGACCCCGTTGGCCTCCAGCGTGCCGATCGCCGAGGCCGCCCGGGGGCAGGTCAGGTAGTACGTCGTCGGGAACGGCGTGCCGTCCTCCAGACGCGGCTGGGTCTCCACCACGTCCGGGTTGCCGCACGGGCAGCGGTGCGCGATGGCGCGCAGACCGCGCGGCGGGCGGCCGAGCTGCTGCTCGAACGCGGCGATGTCCGCGTCGGTGGGCTGGGTGGACTCGGTCTGCGGAGGGGGCGTTTCCATGCCTGCCTTGGTTCTGCTCGGAAGCTCTAGAGGTGGACGTACGGGAGTGAACGTACGGGGTCGGTCGGTCAGTCGCGGTCGGCACGGTCGGCGTCGTCCACGCCGTCCCACAGGTTGGAGTGCCAGGGGCGGTCGTTCGCGCCGGGCTCCCCGCGGGAGTCCTCCGCCGCGTCGGGGTCGGCCACGGTGTAGCCGATCTCCCCGGGGAGTACGTAATGGAGGTGCTGGCGGGCGAGCCGCATGATGTACGCGTCGTCCTGGAGCCGCGCCTTCTCGTCCCGCAGCTCCTCGGTGCGCCGCTCCGCCTCCTGCGAGAGCCGCTCCTGCTCGGCGATCTCGTCGCGCTGGGAGACGTACTGCCGCATCGGGTAGGCGAGCGCCACCACCAGGGAGCAGACGACCAGCGCCAGGAACGCGGCCCGGCCGGTGAGCCGGGAGCGGCGGGCCTGGCGGCGGTTCTGCGACCGGTACACGCGGGCGGCGGTCTGCTCGCCCAGCAGCCGCAGCCTGGTAGAGGTGGAGAACCGGTCGCGGTCCTTCCCGGCCATGTCTCCCGCCTCCCCGTCACACACGTCCGTCCCCGCACACGGTACGGGACCGGGTGCGGGGACGGACGGAGGCTACCGTCCTGCGACGGGTCAGCCCTTGAAGCGCGGGAAGGCGGAGCGGCCCGCGTACACCGCGGCGTCGTCGAGGATCTCCTCGATGCGCAGCAGCTGGTTGTACTTGGCGACGCGGTCCGAGCGGGCCGGGGCGCCGGTCTTGATCTGGCCGCAGTTCACGGCGACGGCGAGGTCGGCGATGGTGACGTCCTCGGTCTCGCCGGAGCGGTGCGACATCATGCACTTGAAGCCGTTGCGCTGGGCCAGCTCGACGGCGTCCAGGGTCTCGGTCAGCGAACCGATCTGGTTGACCTTGACGAGCAGGGCGTTGGCGGAGCCCTCCTCGATGCCGCGGGCCAGCCGCTCGGGGTTGGTGACGAAGAGGTCGTCGCCGACGATCTGGACCTGGGAGCCGATGCGGTCGGTGATGACCTTCCAGCCGGCCCAGTCGTCCTCGTACAGCGGGTCCTCGATGGAGACGAGCGGGTACGCGGAGACGAGCTCCTCGTAGTACTCGGTCATCTCGGCGGCCGAGCGGGACTTGCCCTCGAACTCGTAGACGCCGTCCTTGTAGAACTCGGACGCGGCGACGTCGAGCGCGAGCGCGATGTCGCGGCCCGGCACGTAACCGGCCTCCTTGATGGCCTCGACGATGAGGTCCAGGGCGGCGCGGTTGGACTCCAGGTTCGGGGCGAAGCCGCCCTCGTCGCCGAGACCGGTGGAGAGGCCCTTGGTCTTCAGGACCTTCTTCAGCGTGTGGTAGATCTCCGCGCCCCAGCGCAGGGCCTCGGAGAAGGACTCGGCGCCGATCGGCGCGATCATGAACTCCTGGATGTCCACGTTGGAGTCGGCGTGCGAGCCGCCGTTCAGGATGTTCATCATCGGAACGGGCAGCAGGTGGGCGTTCGGGCCGCCGAGGTAGCGGAAGAGCGGCAGGTCCGACGCCTCGGAGGCGGCGTGCGCGACGGCCAGCGAGACGCCGAGGATGGCGTTGGCGCCGAGCGACGCCTTGTTCTCGGTGGCGTCCAGGTCGAACATCGCCTGGTCGATGAGGCGCTGCTCGGTGGCGTCGTACCCGACGAGCTCCGGGCCGATCTGCTCGATGACGGCGAGGACGGCCTTCTCGACGCCCTTGCCCTGGTAGCGGTTGGGGTCGCCGTCGCGAAGCTCGATGGCCTCGAACGCGCCGGTGGAGGCGCCGGACGGAACGGCAGCACGGCCCGTGCTGCCGTCGTCGAGGCCGACCTCGACCTCGACCGTGGGGTTGCCCCGGGAGTCGAGGATTTCCCTGGCTACGACGACGTCGATGGACGGCACGAGGCATCTCCTTCTGGGATCTGACACTGGTTGTGCAGGGTCACTGTGGCCTTGCGACCCGAGCCTATCCGGCTCGGCCCCGTTGACCGGCCGACCGCCCGCCTCCTGGGACGAAAAAGGGGCCGGGAGCGTGCGTATCGGGGCGAAACTCCAGAAATCTACTGAGCGGTAACCACAAGAGGTGAACGCAGCCGGGTGCGCTTCCCGCCTCCCGTCACGAAGAACCCGGCCCGGCGCGCCGGGGGGAGCGCGCCGGGCCGGGAAGCCGTGCGGGGGAGGGGGCCGCCGGACGCCCTCCCCCCGGGGAGGAGAGACGGCGGTTACTTCAGGTGGAGCTGCTGGCCCGGGAAGATCAGGTTCGCGTCCTCGACGATGTCGTCGTTGAGCTGGAAGAGCTTGCTCCAGCCGCCCTTGACGCCCTCCTTCTGAGCGATCTTGCTCAGGGTGTCGCCGGTCTTGACCTTGTACTCGCCGTCGCCCTTGCGGACCTTCTCGCCGGTCGGGGTGGTGACGGTCTTCTTGCTCTCGGCCTGCGGAGCGGCCTTCGGCGCGGCCTGCGGAGCGGAGCGCTGCTCGGAGCGCGTGGTGGGCTGCTCGGCCTCGCGCTCGGGCTGCGCCTGCTGGGACTGGCCGGAGCCGGTGTTGACACCCGGGTCCACGCCGTCGTTGGTCAGGCCGCCCGCACCGGCGCAGGCCCAGGCGCCCGGGCCCTGCATGTCGAGAAGCTTCTCGGCGGTGGCGATCTGCTGGTCCTTGGAGGCCAGGTCGGCGCGGGCGGCGTACTGCGTACCGCCGGCGGCGGCCCAGCTGGACTGGGAGAACTGCAGGCCGCCGTAGTAGCCGTTGCCGGTGTTGATGGACCAGTTGCCGCCGGACTCGCACTGGGCGACGGCGTCCCAGGTCTCGACGGAGGCGGCGGAGGCGCTGGTCGCACCCATCAGCGGGACGGCGACGGCGGCGCCGGTGACGCCCACCAGGGTGGCGATACGGGTGGCCTTGGACGGGCGGCGGTGCTTGCCCTTGCTGTTCAGCAGCATGGAACGAATCTCCTCACCGACGCCTACGAGGTGAGCTGTCGGGTTCGGGCTGATGAGTTGCCCGGCCGTGCGTCCTTGCGCACCGCTTCACCCCTAGCCGGCTCCGTACGGCCCCGTCTTCTCGACGAGGCGTCCGGGCCCGGCGGCTTACCTGGGTCCCCCGCTCCTGCCTACGGCGCTTGCGCGTCTGTTCCCTCCGGCCGCCGGCAGGATTCGGCGTGACGGTCGTCGGGGCCCGCGGTGCGAGCGGCTTAGACCGTAAACACAGCCAACCCCGACATTCAAGGACGGACATAGGGGACAATCAGTCCGAACTCGCCGCCAGGGCCCGCCCGTTTCCGCAGGTCGGGGGCGATCCGCCCGGATCGGCCGGGTGAAATGCGTGAGTTGAAGCAAAGAGACCCATGTCTCACTTACGCAAAAGTGGACATAGGTCTCTGAACTGCCCACATTTTCGGGGCGTTTTCCTGCCGGGGGTCAGTCGGCGGCGGGCTTCTCGGCGCTCTCCGGCGCGGCCGGATCGACGCCCGGTTCGGCCTTCCGGTCCAAGCCCAGGTCCAGGTTCTGGCCGGGCAGGATCAGGTCCGGGTCGGGGCCCAGGACGTCCTTGTTGGTCTCGTACAGGCCCGTCCAGCCACCGGGGAGCTCCTGCGCGTCGGCGATCGACCAGAGGTTGTCGCCGGCCCTCACCGTGTATCCGCCCGGCGCGCCGCCGTTCCTCGCGCCTCCGTTCCTCGCGTCGCCGTCACCGCGCGAGGCGTGCCGGCCGGAACCGCGCGGGCCGTCGCCCTCCCGTTCGGCCTTCTCGGGCGCGGGGGCGCCGCGGTGCTTGCCGCCGCTCCGACGGTCCTCGCCGCTTTCGCCCGCCGGGGCCTCGGTGCCGGCCGAGGGGCCCGCCTCAGGGGCGTCGGAGGCCGGCGGGTCGGTGGGCGTCGCGGAGGGGCCGGGGGCTCCGGTCTCTTCTTCCGCAGCGCCCTTCTCCGGCGTGCCGCCCTTCTCGCCCCCGCCCTTCTCCTCGGTTTCGCCGGATGCGCCGGATTCATCGGCCTTGTCGCCCGTGTCCGCTTCACCGGTCGGCGCGGCCGAGGGGTCGGCGGCGGGATCGGCGGGCGGAGGGGTGCCGGGGTCGACGCCGGGCAGGCTGCCGTCCACCGCGAGGCCGGAGATCACCGCGCAGCTCGGCCACGCCTTGGGGCCCTGGTCGTCCAGGACCTTCTCGGCGATGGAGATCTGCTGGGACCGGCTGGCGAGGTCGGCGCGGGGCGCGAACTCCGTGCCGCCGTACGCCGACCAGGTCGCCTGCGAGAACTGGAGCCCGCCGTAGTGGCCGTTGCCGAGGTCGGCGCTCCACGTTCCGCCGCTCTCGCACTCCGCCACCCGGTCCCAGGTGGCCGAGTCGGCCGCGTGCGCGCCGCTCGCGCCGAGCAGCGGGATGGCGATGGCCGATCCCGTCACCCCCGCGGCGACGACGATGGCGGGTGCCTGGCGAGGTCGGCGGTGTCTGCCGTTCGCGGAGCCCATGGGTATGCCTTCCGTGCGACTGACGAGCGAGGTGCCCGGGCGCCGTACGGCGGGTTCACACGCCCCGCGCCCCGGTGCCCGAGTGACGCGTGGGCATGGTGCGGCCCGCACGTCGAACCGTGAACCTAGCGGGATGCGAACGTATGTCACAAGTCGATGCAGCGCAGATCACGTGAAAGTCACAGAGGTGACAGGCTGTCACTTCTCCCGGTCCGGACACCCGGTTCGAACCCGACCGGAAGAGTCCGCAACCCCCGCATGATGAGCCCGCCGCGCCAGCGCAGATCGGCGGGATCACCGGCGAGTCGCAGGTCGGGGAGGCGCCTCAGGAGCGTGGTGAGCGCGGTCTGCCCCTCCAGCCGGGCCAGCGGCGCGCCCAGGCAGTAGTGGATGCCGTGTCCGTACCCGAGGTGCTGGTTGTCACGCCGCGCGAGGTCCAGGACGTCCGGTTCGTCGAACCGCTCCGGGTCGCGGTCGGCCGCGGCGAGCACCACCAGGACGGGATCCCCGGCGGCGATCTCCTCGCCGCCCAGGGTCAGCGGCTCGGTCGCGTACCGCCAGGTCGCCATCTCCACCGGTCCGTCGTACCGCAGCAGTTCCTCGATGCCGGTGGCCAGCAGGGCGCTCTCCCCCGCCTCCAGGGACGCCTGCAGCCGCGCCCGCTGCTCCGGGTGGCGCAGGAGCGCGTACATCCCGTTCCCGATCAGGTTGACCGTCGTCTCGAAACCGGCGAACAACAGGATGAACGCCATCGCGGCGGCTTCGTTCTCCGTGAGGTGCTCGCCGTGGTCGCTGGCCCGGATGAGTCCGGAGATCAGGTCGTCGCCGGGGGCCTCCCTCTTCCGGTGGATGAGTTCGGCGAGGTAGCCGCGCATCTTCTTCACCGACCGGGCGACCCCGCCGCGCGGCCCGCCGCCGTGCCGGATCATCATGCCCGCCCAGTCCCGGAAGTCGTCCTGGTCCTCGCGGGGGACGCCGAGCAGATCGCAGATGGCGTAGATGGGGAGCGGGAAGGCGAGGTCGTGGATGAGGTCGGCCTCCCCCTTCTCGACGAACCCGTCGATGAGCCGGTCCGTCAGCTCCTGGACGCGGGGGGCGAACTCCGCGACCCGGCGCGGGGTGAACGCCTTGGAGACGAGCCGGCGCAACCGGGTGTGGTCCGGCGGGTCGATGTTGAGCAGGTGCGTCATCAGCTCCGCCTTGCGCTCCCCCGGAATGCCCGTCTTGCCCTTGGCGTGCGGCGACTCGGCGTGGTGGGCCGGGTTCTTGGAGAGCCGCGCGTCGGCGAGGGCCTGCCGGGCGTCCCCGTACCGGGTCACGAGCCACGCCTCGACCCCGCTGGGCAGGGCGGTGCGGTGCACGGGGCGGTGCTCGCGGAGCCAGGCGTAGGCGGGGTAGGGGTCCGTGGCGAACTCCCAGGTGAAGAGTGCGGGGGCGGGGGCCGCCGGGGCCGCTCCGTGCGGCGCGGCGGCGGCCTTCTCGTGCGGGGCGGCGTGCGGGCAGGCGGGGGGCTCGGGGGTGCTCGGTGCGGGGCTGTCGTTCACTCCTCGACGGTATCGGGCACGGCGTCGAGGGACGCCCGCACTCTCCTGGCGTAGTACGCCGCCACCCGGCTCCCGCCCCCGGCGCCGCGATCCAGCCAGAACACCGCCCGGTCGACGAGCACGGTCACCAGATAGCCCTGGGCGAAGGAGTCCCCGGCCTCCGCCGCCCGCTCCAGGTACGGAACGGCCTCGGCCACGTCCCCCCGTTCCGCGAGGGCCTTGCCCACGACCCCCGCCGCCTCGACGCCGCCCGCGTCGGCGGAGTGCCGGAACCACTCCTCGGCGTACCGGGCCTGCCCGGTCGCCTCGTAGAGGCGGCCGAGCACCAGCCCGACCTCCGGCCGCCCGTCCGCCTCGCCCTCCAGCTCGCTCTGGGCGCTCTCCACCACCAGTTCCTGGAGATCCGGATTCCCGCCCACCACTTCCATGGCGCGGAGCCACAGGCCGAGCGGCACGGGCGGGGCGTCCGGACGGGCCACCGCGTCCCGGTGCAGGGTCGGGAAGGACCTCCAGCTCTCCGGCTCCGGGCCCGGGACCAGCATCCCGGTGACGCCGTGCCGCACCCCGGACGCCCACGCGAGTGCGTCCTCGAACGACTCCCCGGCCGCCTGCGCGGCCTCCCGCTCGTACAGCGCGCACGCCTCGCGCAGCACACGCGACGGGACGGGGGCGTCGTCCGTCCCGCACCGGGCCAGGTCCATGGCGACGCGCACCAGCAGATGGCCGTGCGGGTGGGCGTGGGGGCGGCGGGCACGCCACCACTCGTCCCACAGCTCCGGGCCCACGGCGAGAAACGCGGCGACGGCGTCGTCCTCGCACCAGAGGGACGCGTCCGCCAGCCGGTGGTCCTCGCGCGCTCCGGTCAGCCTCCGCAGTTCGTCCGCCGTCCACACGCGGGTCAGCTCCACCGGATCGACACCGGCCAGGACCCGGGCGCGGGCCTGGCCGCCGAAGCGGTGGGCGTCGTACGCCTCGTCCCCCATCGTGGCGATCACCGGGACGCGCAGGCGGACCAGTTCGGCGAGGAGCGCCGGGGTCAGGCCGTGTTCGCCGAGGTGGCCCTCCAGCTCGTCCAGCCAGATCACGCACGGCTCCTCGCCTCGGGCGCGCAGCACGGGGGGCAGGCCGCGCAGATCGGTGCCGGCCGCGGGGGCGAAGAGGCGGGTCGCCCCCGGCAGGTTGGCGAGCATCCCCACCCAGGCGGTCCGGCTCTTCCCGGACAGGGGCTCGCCGGTCACCAGCACCAGCCCGCCGGTCCCGGCGGCTGCGCCCATCCGTTTCTCCAGCAGGGCGTCGCCGTCCCGGGCGACGTACGGGGGCAGCGCCGGTTCGTCGCCGACCTGCCGGGTGCGCCGCACGCCGAAGGCGATCGGGTCGGCCGTGTCGAGCCGGGGCCAGTCGGCGACCGGGGGCGGGCCGGTGTGCTGCGGCGCTCCGAAGTAGGTGTGCACACCGCCGTTGAAGGTCCCGGCCTGGACGACCGGGGCCTCGAAGACGCCGCCCGAGACGCTGTTGCGGGGGGCTGCGGCATCGGACCGGGCCGGGGCCGGCCCGCGCACCCGGGAGGCGGCCCGTGCGGCCTCGTCCTCGCGGAACGTCTGGGCGAGCGCCTCCAGTTCCCCGTAGGTATGGGGGGCGAAACGCCTCACCTCGTCCAGGAGGTCGTTGAGGGCTTCCGCCGGGCGTCCCACCTCCCCGTTGGCGCGGGCGTCCCTCACCTCGGCCAGCCGTACGCGCAGGGACCGCGAGCCGGCGCCGCCGACCGCTTCGGCCATCAGCCCGTACGCGTCCCGGTCGTTGCTCTCGATGACCCGCATCAACGTGCGAGCCAGCGACGTCATCCCCTCGTCCACGCCCGTACCCCCCTCATGACGCCCCTGCCGTCACCGTACTAATCCGTGTGCCCCTCCGCCGCCAGGATCGCGTCGCGGTAGGCGCGGGCGGCGGCGCGCAGGGCGGCCTCCGGGTCGGCGCCGTTCGCCTCGGCGCGTACGGCGAGGGCGAGGAGTTCGTAGCCGATGGTGTCGCCGGTGGGCAGGGGGACGTCGAGACCGGCTGTACGGACCCGGCTGCCGAGCTTCGCGGCGAGGGCCAGGCCCGGCTGGCCGAGGGGGACGCCCTCGGTGACCGAGGTGCGCTGCTTCTCGGTCGCCTTGGTGCGCAGCCAGTGCGCGTGGACGTCCTCCGGGGTCTCGGCGGTGGCGTCGCCGAAGACGTGCGGGTGGCGGTGGATCAGCTTCTCGACGAGGCCGCCCGCCACGTCGTCCACGTCGAACGGCTCCGATCCGTCCTCCGGGCGGCCGTCCTGCGCGATGCGCGCGTGGAGGACGACCTGGAGCAGGACGTCCCCCAACTCCTCCCGCAGCTCGTCCCGGTCGCCGTCCTCGATCGCCTCGACCAGTTCGTACGCCTCCTCGATGGCGTACTTGGCCAGCCCGCGGTGCGTCTGGCGGGAGGTCCAGGGGCACTCGCGGCGGATGCGGTCCATGACCTGGACCAGGTCCAGCATGCGGGCTCCGGGCAGGTCGTACGAGCCGGGCAGCAGCTCCAGGTCCGGCATGGCCACCCGGCCCGATCCGCCGAGCCGGGCCAGGCCGTCCGTCAGCCGGGTGTCGCCCTCGCCGCCGACCAGGACGACGACGGTCCGGCCGCCCGCGCACTCCGCGACCAGGTCGTCGGCGGCGGGTACGGCGTGCTCGGCGCGTACGCCCGCCTCGCGGAGGTAGGGCAGCTGCGGGTGGTCGGGGTCGGTGACCAGGACCCGGTCGGCGGCGTGCAGCGTCTGCCAGGCCGGCCAGGACAGCAGGCCGGGCGCGACCCGGTGGCTGGCGGTGAGCAGGACGATGCGGCCGGGGCCGGCGGGGGTCTCGACGGAGGCGTCGGGGGCTTCGGCGTTCACCGTGCGAACCTACCTCCGGCCGGGTCGGCTCCGCCCGGGCGTCCCCGGAAAGGGGGCCGGACCGGGCCGGCGGCCGGGCAGACCGGCGGCCGGACGGGGCTCCCGGCGGCCGGTCCGGGCTCCCGGCGGTGGCCGCCGTCCGGCGGGTCAGGCCCCCGTCGGCTGCTCGGGGGTGAGCTCGGTGCGCTGGGTGATCCAGGGCGCGCGGTAGTCGCCGAGCTGCATCTTCTGGTCGTCCCAGGTGCCGAAGCGCGGATTGACGTCGATGTCGAGCGCCTTGGACGCCTTGGTCAGCGCCTCCCCCACCGCCTGCTGCCCGGCGGGCGTGCCGAGGTCCACGCCGAGCGCCCGCGCCAGCTTGGGGAGCTGGACCTCCTGCCGCATGTCGGCGTCGATCTGGTCCGGGGCGACCCAGCGCTGCTGGAGCATCATCGCCTCGAACTGCTCCTCGCCGCCCTGCTGGGCACGGCCGGCCTTCCGCATCTCCTGGATCTCCTTGCGGGTGACCGTGACCCCCGCGTCCTCGGCGGCCCGGTCGAGGATCCGGGTGAAGATCAGCCCGTGCAGCTTGGCGCGGCTGAGCTGGCCCGACTTGTCGACCAGTTGGGCGGCCTGCGGGGAGCTCTCCTGGGCGCTGCGGACCTGCGCGGCGCGGGCCTGGACCGCCGACACCTCGATCCGCTCACCGCCGACGACGGCCGCCGCCCCGGGGTGGGCCTGGTCGCCGCAGGCCGACAGGAGCGGTGCGGCGACGAGCGTTGCGGCGAGGACGGCGAGCGCGGTGCGACGACGGCGGTGCAAAGGAGCCTCCCGGGGAGAGTTTGTGCATGGGTGCACAAAGCCTTGCGGTGATCGATGTTAGGCAGTGGATGTGGCCCGTGCCACTGATTCGACCAACGATTCGGGAGGAGTTGGGGATGTGGCCCGCGGCGGGGTCCGGCGCGGGGCCGGCGCCGCGGAGCGCTCCGGGGCGGCCGTCAGCCGCCGTGCAGCTCCCGCTGGTGGCTGAGCAGGCGGCGCAGGTCCGCCGGTAGCGGGTGGTGCGGCCCGTAGGTGCGCTCGGCGTCGTACAGCAGGGCCTGGAGCTGCGCCCGGCCCGCCGTGTGGTCCCCCACCGCCAGGAGCAGTTGGCCGATGCGGTGCCGGATGTCGAGGGCGCGGCCGGGGTCGGAGGTGATCGGCCCGTAGCCGTTCTCGTAGTACGGCAGGACCGCGCGGTACTCGCCGAGCGCGGCCCCGGCCTCCCCGAGCTGTTCGAGGCACTGGGCCGCCTCGTAGCGGAACTGGAGGACCTGGGCGTCGGCCGGGCCCGCTTCGGCGGCGCGGTCATCGGCGAGGCGGCGCAGTTCGGGCAGGGCGCGGCGGTACTGCCCGTCGTCCATCAGCGTCGCGGCGTACTGCTTGCGCAGGATGCGCACGACCGGGGAGTGCTCGCCGTGTTCGGCGGCGGCGGCCGGGAGGGTGGCCCCGAGGACATCGACGGCCTGGGTGATCCGGCCCTCGCCGAGCAGCTTCTTCACCTCGTCCACGGCGCGCGCGACGTCCGGCCTGGCGGGCGGCGGCGGGGTGGCGTGGGGCGGGGTGCCGGGGCGTACGGGGACGGAGGGCGGGGCGGGGGGCGGACCGGCCGGGGGCGGGGTGAAGGACCGCGGCGCGCCGAGGGCGGGCGGCGGGGCCGCGAAGGTGGCGGGCGCGGGCACGGGGGCGGGGGTCGCGGCCCGGTCCGGCCAGGGGGCGTGCGGCCGCAGGAAGGGGCGGGTCGGGTCGAGCGGGGCGGCGGGCGTCCCGTGCTGGGGCAGCAGCGGGGCCAGCTCCTCGTACACCTCCTGCGCGGAGGCGGGCCGGGCCTGCGGGTCCTTGGCGAGCAGCCGCAGGACGAGCGCCTCCAGCGCGACCGGGACCTCGGGGCGGGTCCGGCGGACCGGGACCGGGGGCTCGTACAGGTGGCGGTGCAGCACGCCGAGCGCGGTGGACCCGGCGAACGGGACCTCGCCGCTGAGGAGTTCGTACAGGAGGACTCCGAGGGCGTACAGGTCGGTGTACGGGCCGACCGCGCCGCCCATCGCCTGCTCGGGGGCCATGTAGGCCGGGGAACCGATCGGTGAGCCGGTGTGGGTGAGGCGGGTGGTGTCGGTGTCGAGGACGGAGGCGACGCCGAGGTCGAGGACGGTGACGGTGCCGTCGGGGCGGACCATGACGTTCCGGGGCTTGAGGTCGCGGTGGACGATCGGCACCGCGTGGACCGCGCAGAGGACGGCGCAGAGCTGGGCGGCGACCGCGACGGCCCACGGCCAGGGGTACGGGTCGTGCTCGGCCAGGTGGTCGGCGAGGTCGGCGCCCTCGACGTACTGCATGACGAGGTAGAGGTCGTCGCCGTCGTTGCCCGCGTCGTGGACGGTGACCAGCCCCGGGTGGTCGACCTGGGCGGTGACCCGGCACTCGCGGACGAAGCGGCGGCGCAGTTCGTCGGCCGCGTCGCCGCCGGTGGGCCCGGCGACCCGGTCGGGGCGCAGCAGCTTCACCGCGACGCGGCGGTCGAGACGCCGGTCGTACGCCGTCCACACCTGTCCCATGCCGCCCTGGCCGAGGAGGGCGGCCAGTTCGTACCGGTCGGCGATGATCCGCCCGCTCACCGGCCCTCGCCCTCCCTGTTCTCCCCGCTCTCCTTGCGGAGGTAGTCGCTCAGTTCGTCCAGTTCGGCGCGGACCTGGTCGAGGCGGCGGGGGGCGGGGACGGGCGTGGGCGGGGCGGCCGGCCCCGTGTACGGGTTGGGGTGCTGCCCCTGGGGCGGGTGCGGGGTGCGGGGCTGTCCCTGCGGCGGGTGCTGGGCGGGGAGGTGTTGCGGCTGGGGCTGAGGCGGATGGTGCGGCTGGTACGGAAGCGGCGGTGCGGAGTACGCGGTGTGCGGAGGCGCGGCGGCGGTGTACGGGGGCGGGGCGCCGAGGGAGGTGTAGTGGCGTATCTCCGCGCTCAGGTAATAGGTGATCACCGCGGTCAGACCGCCGAGCATCCACGCCGCCATGGTCAGGGCCTGGGCGTCCGTCATGTCGTCGGGGTCGTCCGGCGTCGCCAGGATGAAGGCGAACAGCGCGATGTTCGAGACCGTCACGACCGCCAGCAGGACCCAGTCGCGCGGCCTGCGGGTGACGATCGCGAGTCGCAGCATCGGCGCCCACCCCAGCAGGCCGCAGCTCAGCACGGTCATCACCACGAGGGTCACGCGCACCGCGGTGAGCGTCGCCGGGGACGGGCGGGGTGCGACCGGCTGCTGCGGCGTCGGGCCGTAGCCGTGCATGTGCTGCTCCTGGAGGCGGATGGCGGACGTGTGGGGTGAGCGTATACACCTCCGCCGACCGGCTGTCCCCGTTGTCCCGACGTCGTGCCGAACCGTTGCGGGACACGGCGCCCGGGAGCCCCGGGCGGCCGGGGCCCGGGGCGTGGGGGGCGGCCGCAGCTCCGGGCGTCAGGACGTCACGGCGTCGGGGCGACAGGGCCCAGGGCGTCAGGGCCTCCGGGCCCTCAGGGTGCGACCGTGCCGTCCGCCAGGCCGTCGTACATCCCCTGGACGAGCAGCCCGCCGAGCCGGCCCACCGTCCGCAGCGCGTCCTCGAAGGCGGCCAGTTCCCGGAAGCGATCCCCGTACCGCTGCTGTTCGGCGAGCGGCATCCGGGGCAGTTGGAGGCGGCGCACGTCCAGCCGGGCGGCGGTGGAGGCGTAGCTGCTGGCCTGCCGGTGGTTGGCGGTACCGCGCAGGAATCCGGCGAGGAACCAGGGGTCGAGGGCGGCCGGGTCGGGCCGCAGGAGCTGGAGGTTGCGGCCGAGCGCGGCCCCGGCCGTCGCCTCGTCCACGACCCGGGCCGCGGTACCGCCGCCCAGCACGGGCACGACGACGTCGCCGGGTTCGAGCAGGACCGTCTCGTCGACCGTCCGGCCCGGGGCCTCCGGGCCGGACGGCGGGGCGGGGGCGACCGGAACCGCGCCGGTGAG
Source organism: Streptomyces sp. NPDC017448 (assembly GCF_044330565.1). Taxonomy (NCBI): domain Bacteria; kingdom Bacillati; phylum Actinomycetota; class Actinomycetes; order Kitasatosporales; family Streptomycetaceae; genus Streptomyces; species Streptomyces sp. NPDC017448. Next base: position 100,378 of record NZ_JBIRLM010000005.1, read on the forward strand.
GACGTCGTGCTCGGTGAGGACGGGGACCGCGGCGCTTCCGGGCGCGGCGGTCCCGGTGTTCAGGTGCAGGGCTCCGGCGCGGGCGAGTTCGCCGACCGTGGTGAGCGGCAGGTGCGCGGAGCCGGCGGGGGCGACGGCCGGCGGGACGAGGCCGGAGGTCAGGCGCAGGGTCTCGGCCAGCCGCTCCCCGATCTCCCCGAGGCCGGACGCGCCGCCTCCGGCCGCGGGGCGCGGGAGGTGGCGGGCCGGGGCCAGGTCCACGTCGTCGTCGAGGAGTTCGACCACGGGCACGACGCGGCTGACGCCCTCGACGTCGGCCCGGTCGCGCCAGGCGTCGAGCACGGCGGCGCGCACGGCGGGCCAGTCGATCCCTTCACGCCCGCCACCGGGCGCCTTGCCGCCGCCCGCCCTGCCGGCTCCCGCCGGACCGCCGGGGGCGGGGCCGTCCTCCGGGGCCGGGGAGGCCGGGTCCGGGAGGGCGGCGGTGTCGGCGAGGAGGAGGTCGGCGGGGGGCCGCACGCCGGGCTCCGGCCTGCGCAACACCCAGAGGTGGAGCGGGATGCCGTACGGAGGGGCGGCCCCGGCCGGCAGGGCGATGACGGCCCGGAGGGCTCCCCGGCGCAGGAGGCCGGCGCGGACACGGCGGCCGGAGCGGCGGGAGGCGGCGGCGGGCGGCATCAGCAGGACGGCGGTTCCGCCGTCGCGCAGCCGGGCCAGGACGTGCTGGACCCAGGCGAGTTCGGACTCGGTGCGGGCCGGGAGCCCGTACTCCCAGCGCGGGTCGTAGGCCAGTTCGTCGTGGCCCCAGTTGCGTTCGTTGAACGGCGGATGGCAGAGCACGGTGTCGGCCGCCACCTGAGGGAAGGCGTCGGCCCGCAGGGTGTCGCCGGTACGGACGACCGGCCCCGGGGCGGCTCCGCGGGGGCCCTCGGCGCCGAGGGCCAGGCGCAGGGCGGTGAGTGCGGCGAGGGCGGGGTCGGCCTCCTGTCCGTACAGCGCGGCGGGGCCGTGGACCGCTCGGAGCAGGGCGCCGGTGCCGGCGGCGGGGTCGAGGACGCTGCGGACGTGCCGGCGGCGGACGGGCCGGTCCGCTTCCTTCGGCGGTTCGGCGAGGTCCGCCATCAGCTCGGCGAGGTGCGGCGGGGTCAGCGTGTACTGGCGCGGGTTGGCGTCCAACTGCCGCCCGAGCAGGAACTCGAAGGCCGGCCCGGCCCCGATCCCGGCGGCCAGTTCGGCGGCGGCCCGCAGGAGCGGCACGGACGGCAGCAGCTCCTGCGCGCTGGGGGTGTGAACAGCGCGTGCCCCGGGGGCACGGGGGGGCTCCGGCGAGTCCGCCGCCCGGGGGCCGGCGGACTCCGGCCGGGCCGGGCCGTGAACACCGGCGGGCTCCGCCCTGCCCGCGGTGTGAACATCGGCGGGCTCCGACGAAGGCGCCGTGTGAACATCAGCGGGCCCCGGGCGGCGCGTGGGGGGAACAGCCGGGGAACCCGCTGGGCGGTCCGCGTCGGCAGGGGCGCCCCCGGGCCCGAACCGGGCGGTGAGGACATGCTCCACGGTGTGCGGCAGGAGAGCAGCCATCCGCTCGTCGGGGGAGGCCGTGAGCTCCAGCCAGGCGGTGGGCCGGTCGCGGACGACCAGCAGGGCGCAGCCGGTGTGGATCAGCGCCTGGACGGCGCCCGCCGGATGCCCGGCGACCGCCTGCCAGATGCGTTCGCGGAGCGGTACCTCGACGAGTTTCCCCTGGTCGCGCAGCCACTGCTCGACCTCGGCCAGGGCGAAGGACGGGCTGGTTCCGGTGCCGCCCACAGGTTGCGGGAAGTCGGCGTGCCGACGGCGCCAGTTGCTGACGGCGGCCCGTCCCACGCCCGCGAGTCGGGCGATTCCCGCCGCGGTGACCTCGGTCGCGTTCTCCGGCACTTGGCTCTCCCCTTGGTCCGTTCGCCCGCCCGTCGCTCACCCCGTCGACGCCGGCTGCCGCGAGCATAGCGACTCCCTCGCACCACACCCGCAGAGGCCGTTGCCCGACGCTTCACCCATGAACCGTGTTGACTCGGTTCACAAGGTTTGCTCTTATTGACCCGCCCCACCGGGGCTGTTCTTCCCCCCTCTCTTCGGCGCGCCCTCGCGCCCCTCCTCCCGGAGCCTGACCCATGCGCCTCGCCACCCGTATCTCCGTCAACACCCTCTGCGCGCTGGCCCTCGTCGGCCTCGCCGCCTGCGGCACGGACTCCCCGAAGGAGACCGGGCCGTTCGCCGGCCAGTCGGGCCCGGAGGTGGCCAACAAGGCTCTCAAGGCCACGAACGGCGTGAAGTCCCTGCGGATAGGCGTCGACATGACCACTCCGGACGGCCGGGTCCAGGCCGACTTCGCGTCGAGCCTGGGCGGGGACTGCACCGGGACCATGACGGTGGGCGGCCAGGGAAGCATGGAGATCGTGAAGACCGGTGGGACGGTCTACACGAAGTTCGACGAGGCCATGCTGCGCGCGCAGATGAAGGGTGAGCCGAAGGCGGAGGCGGACGCGGCGGTCGAGATGCTGGCGGGCAACTGGCTGGAGTCGAAGGCGTCCGACCCGGACACGGCGGAGGCCATCGAGTTCTGTGACCTGAAGGCGCTTCTGAAGGAGTTCGAGGCGAACGACAACGCCGCCGAGAAGAAGGGCCCCTCGACGGTCGCGGGCAAGCCGTCCCTGCGGCTCACGGAGAAGGACGGCAAGGAGACGTACACCTTCGACGTCGCCGCCAAGGGCGACCCTTACATCCTGCGCGTCACGTCCCGGGGCGGCGAGGAGCCGATGACGATGCACTTCTCCGACTTCGACGCGCCGGTCGTGGCGAAGAAGCCCGCCGCGAAGGACATCGTCGACCTGGAGCAGTAGGAGGCGGGCGGCGCCGGCCGCCCTACGGTGCTCCCGGGTGCGGGCCGCGGCCGAAGCCGACCTCGGCCGCGGGCAGGACGCGCACCCGGCGGCCTGGGAAGCGGAGGTTCCGGTAGATCTCGTTGTGGTGCGCGACGGACGCCTCCGGCGCGGCGTACGGGCCGGAGCCGTCCGGCCGGACCGAGGTGGTGTGGCCCTCCGCGACGAGCACCACGTCGTACCCCCGGCTCAGCGCCTGCCGGGCGGTGGACTCGACGCAGATCTCCGTGGCGAAACCGGTGACGACGACCTCGGTGACCCCCCGGCCCCGCAGCAGCGCGTCCAGCCCGGTGCCCAGGAAGCCGTCCGGGGCGGTCTTGGCGAGGACCGTGTCACCGGGGGCGGGGGCCAGTTCGGGCGCGATCCGCCACCCCTCGGTCCCCGGCTCCAGCTCCTCGTCCTCCTGCTGCACCAGGACCACCGGGGCCCCGGCCGCCCTGGCCCGCTCCTGGAGACCGGCGATGACCGCGACGGTGGCGGACGCCCGGTGCGCGATCGCGACCAGGGCGTTCTGCATGTCGATGACGAGCAGCGCGGAGACCGCCTCCGCCGCGGCGACCTCCTCCGTGTCCGGGACCGCCGTCACAGCCGGTGCCGCACCCAGACGTTGGGCTCGGCGTAGACCGCGTACCCATGGGCGAGTGCGCAGTGCACCGGCACCAGCGCCCCCGGCACCTCCACCGGGCCGTCCGTGTCGAACGGCAGCCCGGTCCACTCCCGCCACTGCGCGAGCGAGCCGCTCACGGTCATCGACACGGTGGCGACCGAGTCCACCGTCCCGCCCGCCCGGGCGTGGACCCGCAGCCAGGGGTCCTCGGGAAGCCCGTCGTCGGGACGGGTCAGCCGGGCGTACTCCTCCATCGGCAGTGCGGGCCGCAGGTGCTTGCCGCTCGGCCGCACCGGGGCGACGACCTCCCGGAAGCCGAGCCGCCGCGCGTTGTCCCGCATCGCGGCGAGCATCCGGCCCGATATGCCCTTGCCCTGATGGCCGGTCGCCACCGTGATCTCGATCGCGCCGACCGTGTCGGGCGTACGCCCGCGCCGCAGGTCCGAGAAGGCCCACAGCAGCATCCGGTCCCAGCCGCCGACCGGCAGCTCCCCGCGCCCGGGGGCGTCCAGCAGGAAGGGCACGCTGTAGGCGCGGGCGACCACCACCCCGTCGGAGTCGGTGGCGACGAGCACGTACTGCGGGAAATCGACCGCGATCCGGGGGAAGTTCGCCCACCCGACGATGTCCTCCAGCACGAACTCCGGCCAGGTGTCCGGCATCCCGTTCAGGGCGTCGGCCAGCTCCGGACGCTCGGCAAGAGTGGTGATGTGCAGTTCCATACGCGCGACCCTAGGCAGTCCGCACCGCTGCGACCAGCGAATATCGGCTCCTTGCCGAGCAACGGCCCTCCGGTACGCGGACTGCCCGCTCCGGGACCGGGCCGGGACCGGGCCGGGACCGGGCCGGGACCGGGCCGGGACCGGTTCCACCGCCGGAACCGTGAAGTGTGCATGCCGCGTCCCCACCCGTGACTTTCCCCCGTGTCGTCGTGCGTCACCCCTGAGGAGCAGAACCATGGCCCAGCCCCAGCCCGGCAGTACGCCGAACCGCCCCCGGAGAGGCGCCGGATGCCTGCAGAGCCTGCTGGTGCTCGCGGTGATCCTCGGCCTGGGCTACGGGGCGTCCAAGATCTTCGGTGACGAGTCGTCGGCGTCGAAGGCTTCCTCGTCCGCTTCGTCCGCCTCGGACGGCAAGGGCGGCTCCTGGGAGATCGGCGACTGCGGAGGCCCGGACCCGGAGAACAAGCCGGACGGCTACCGGGCCTTCGACTGCGACGAGTCGGGCGCGACCTTCAAGGCGCTGGAGGTCAAGAGCGCGAGCATCATGCCCAACGCGATCCAGTGCCCGGCCGGCACGGACCTGATCATCCAGGTCTCCCGGGTCTTCGGCTCCGGCGACGGCAAGAAGGGCGGCGGCATCCCCACCAACACGGTCTGCGGCCGCAACCTGATCGGGGACCACCCCGGCGACGCGGGCGCCGGCGGCGGCCAGCTCGTCGAGGGCGACTGCGTGTCGGCGACGGCCAAGGAGATCGTCTGCGCCTCGGCCGGGGCGAGCGACTTCAAGGTGCTCGGGCTCGTCGACAAGAAGACCGAGTGCCCGGCGGCGACCACGGAACCGATGCAGCTGATGATGGCGCTCGGCCGCCCGTACAACGTCATCTGCGGCGGCAAGGTCTGACCGGCCCCTGCCCGCGCACACCGCGCCTCCTTCGGGGCCGCTCCTTCGGGGCGGCCCCGACCGGTGTTTGGGGGCGGAGGCGGGTCAGCCGCCGCACTGGGCGAGCATGGCCCGCTTGTCGGCCGTCGTGACCGGAAGCTCGTACTTCAGGGACACCTGGGCGAACCGCACCGCGTAGGAGCAGCGGATCGGCTTGTACGGCGGCAGCCAGGAGGCGGGGCCGGAGTCCCGCTTGGCGTTGTTGGCCGGGCCGTCCACCGGGAGGAGGTTGAGCGGGTCGTTGGCGATCTGTTCGCGCTTGGACTCGTTCCAACGGGCGGCGCCCATCTGCCAGTCGTAGGACAGCGGCATCACATGGTCGATCTGGACCTCGGTGGCCTGCTGCTTGCGCCAGTCGATGGTCGCGCCCGTGTAGGGGTCCTGGAGCGTCATCGCCATGACGATGCAGTCGGACCCCGCCTTGTGCTCGACGTCCTTGCCGTCCCGGGCGAGCAGGTCGTTGCGGGTGTCGCAGCCGTTGCGGGCGAGCGGGATGCCGTCGATCCCGTCCTTCCAGGCGTAGCCGAACTTCTTCCGCTCGTAACCGGTCCTGGGGCCGCGCCCCTTCGTGGCCACCTTCTCGATGATCTTCCGGGCGGCGGCCCGGTCCGCGTCGCCGGTGAGCGGGGCCAGCCCCGGCTTCGTACCGTCCGGATTGTCCAGCGGACTCGCGCCGAAGCCCTCGGCGGACCGCGCGCCGTCCTTGGTCCCCCCGCTCGTGGCGCCCCCTTCGGCGGTGAGGTCGTCGGGGTCGCAGCCCGCCAGGGCGAGCACGACGAGGACGCCGACGGCGGGCAGGGCCGCCGCCCGGTGCGTACGGGGAGCTATCACGTGAAGCCGTCCTGACGGGAAGAAAACCGAACGCGGAGCATCCTACGAGCGTCTTCCCCGCCGGGGCGGCTTCCATGACTGCGCTCATGACGTCCCCGAAGGTGACGGGCCGGGCCAGGGCACGGGTCTGGCGGCCGCCCGCATGCCCGGTGCACGGGGATCGTAGGAAGTCCTGCCGTCCGGGGCCGGAGAGCCTCCGCGTCTCCATGGCCGAGCCCGGGCACGGGGCTATCGACCGGCGGGGCCGTCGAGAGAGCGGCTCATGAACAGCGCCGTCTCCCCCTCGGACTCGGTGCCGCTGTAGAGGGAGGTGTCCAGGCCGCAGAGAGCGAACCCCATCCGCTGATAGGCGCGGATGGCCGGAGCGTTGATGTTGGTCACCTCCAGCCAGACGTGGCCGGCACCGCATGTCCGGGCCCAGTCGATGGCGTGGCTCATGAGCGTGCGTCCGATTCCCCGGCCCCGGTACGGCCCGGCCACCTCGATGTCGGCCATGACCAGCCGCCGGTTCCAGGACTCATACCGCGTGTCGACATAGCCGCACAGGCGGTCGCCGTCCAGCGCGACGAACCGGCACGCGCCCTCCGACGGTTCATCGCCCTCGGGTTCGTCGTCGGGGAAGACCTTGTGAATCGGCCGGTCCAGCCGGGCAGGCCGGATGGAGAACCCGTCCCCGCCGGAGTCGACCACCTCGAAGACGGTGTCCGAGGTGAACTCCCCTTTGATGACGGCCGTCCTGTCCCTCTCGCTCTCGGCCATGCGATAGGTGACGGCCTCCTCCGCCGGCCCACGTCCAGCTGATTCGCTGTCAGGTCGCGTCATGTCCGCACCGTACCGGCCCGCCGCACCACAACGGCCGGGGTCCGTCCGCCGGCCGACCCGCCACCGGCGGTCCCCGGAACCGCCGCCGGAGGGCGGGGTGCTCCGGCTCGCCGCGTACGGGCGGGCAGGCCTGGCGACGCGGCAGCCGACTCCGCTGCCCGGACATCGCACCGGTGGTCGGAACCCGGGCACGACGCCGCACCGGGACGACCCGTAGGCTTGCCCTGATGGGCGTCTTTTCCTGAGCGACGAGCGAGGTCCCGCACCGGGACCGGAAGCAGCCCGGCGTCGAGCGTCGGGCACCGTTCGTCTGCCCACGTACCCCACTCAGGAGACCCGGCCATGCCGCACACCCGGCCCATCCACGCCCCCCTGCCCGCCGACGCCCTGGCCCGCCGTATCGAGCTGCTGCGCACCACAGCCGATGCCGATCCCCGCGTGGAGGGCGTCCTGCTGTACGGCTCCTGGTCGCTCGGTGAGGCGGACGCCCACTCGGACCTGGACGCGTACCTCTACGTACGGGAGGGGGACGCCGACCCCTTCGACGGGCGGGAGTTCGTGGAGCGGCTGGCCCCGCTCAAGCTGGCGTACACCAACATGTACGGCATCCTCGCCGTGGTCTTCGACGACCTGATGCGCGGCGAGTTCCACATCGAGCCCGCCGGCCCCGGCATCGCGGAGATCGCCACCTGGCGCGACCAGATCCACTTCCCCCGCCCCGAAGCGGCCGTGCTCCTGGACCGCACCGGGCATCTGACCGCCGCCGCCCGGGAACTGGCCGCCTTCAGGCCGCCCGAGCCGGTGGCCACCGCTCAGCAGCTCACCGACGAACTGGCCAACTGGACCCTGATGCTGGCCCACGTCCAGGCCCGGGGCGAGCACGCCCGCGCCCACAACCTGCTGCACGCCGTCATCGCCCCGCTCCAGCTCAAGCTCTGCCGCCTGCTGCGCGGCTCGTCCGCCCACTGGCTCACCCCGAGCCGCGCCCTGGAGGCGGACCTGCCGGCGGCGGACGTCGAGCGGTATGCCACGACCACCGCCGCCCTGGCCCCCGATGACCTGCGCACGGCGGCGGCGAACAGCTGGCGATGGAGCCGTGACCTGGCGGCCGAGGCCGCGGCCCGGTGGGGAGCCCGGCTGCCGCTGGGGCTGCACGAGGAGATCGCGCAGATGCTGCCGGGGACAGGGCGGCCTCAGCCGGACTGAGGCGTGAACGCGTACTGCACCTCGCACAAGTGCCCCGCCTTGACCATCACCGTGGCCTCGATGGGAGGCGGTGGTGGAGGACGGCCGTGCCGCCCGAGGCGGAGGACGGCCGTGCCGCCCGAGGGAAGTGCGAGCGCCTCCGCGACATCCGCCGGCGGTTCGGACTCCGTAACGTCCAGGAGAGAGCTGCGGGCACGGGTGCCCGCCTTCTTCGCCTCCGTCAGTCGGCGATACGGCTCCCCCGTCGTGGACGGCGTCATGTACGCGGCGGGCCGTATCGTGCGCTGCCGATGCTCGCGTACGGTCACCGCCGCGCCCGCCCGGCCGACCACGAGGTGCTCGTTCTTGAGGAGTTGCAGGGCCTTCTGAACCGTGGCGTTCGCGGCGCCGAACCGCTCCTTCAACTGTGCTGTGGAGGGCAGGCTGTCACCCGGAGCCAGGTCCCCGGACATGATGTCGTCCCGTAGATCGGCGGCGATCCGCTCGTCCAGGGGGCGGCCGTCCGCCCCTTCCGTCTCCGGTCCGCGCGCCGTCATCCGATCCTGATCTCGTACCGCAGCTTCTGACCCCGTGATGGCATGACCATCACATCTACCTGGAGCGGTCGGCCTTGCGCGTCGAGCGTGAGCCGGGTCAGTTCGAGGACCGGCTCGTCTGCCGTGAGCGACAGTGACGCCCGCTCACTCTCGGACGGCATACGGGCTGCCACATCCTCCTGCGCCCGGGTGCCGACATAACCGAGTTCGGCGAGCAGCCGGGCGGCCCCTCCTCGGATCTTCGCCGTGCCGGCCAGCCCTGTGCCTCGTGCGATCTCCAAGGGGTAGTAGGTGTCGGTCAACTCGCACGGTTCGCCGTCGAGGTACATGATCCGCCGCCGCGCGACGACCTGGCCGCCCCGCTTCACCCCGAGCAGGTCAGCCACGCGCTCCGGAGCAGCGACTTCACCAGCGCTCATGATCTTCTGCGTGCCCCGGCGCCCCGCAGCCGCCGCCTCGGTGCTCCAGACGTCGCCCCCGCCGTCCACCGGCGTCAGGTAGTGAGTGGACGCGCTGATCACTTCACCTTTGCCCATGGCTTCTCTTTCGCCGACGACGGACCTTGCCGGTGCACACGGTAGGCGACTCCGTCGAACACCCGCCGGGACGGGAATTCGCCGTTCGGCTCGACCTGACGGATGACCTCGCACGACGGGCGGTCCGGGACAGCGGCGACGGACGGCCGGAGGTTCAGCACCCGGACGAAGGCAGTTGCTCGGGGCGCGGCCTGTTCCTCGTCGCTGAACTCGCAGCGGCCTTCGGCATCGACCACCACGTCGTGGGCAAGACGGTGCGGGCGGTATTCAAGCGGTCTCCGGTGCCGCAGCACCGGCCCGGCGCAACACCGCGGGCCCCGCCGGACATGTACGTCCCGCGGGGCCCGGTCGTTCACGCCCCGGCCGGGCTACGACCCCAGGATCGTCGTCAGGAACTCGCCCGTCCACGCCAGCAGTTCGCGGCCGATCACCGGCTTGCCGCCGATCCTGCCCGTCGTCGGGCGCGGGACCAGGATCTGGTGGGCGGTCGGCTTGATGACCGTCTTGGGGTGCAGGCGCTTCAGGCGCAGTTCCTGGGACTCGCGCAGCTCCACCGGGGCGAAGCGGATGTTGGAGCCCTGGAGGACGATCTCACCGACGCCGCAGGCGCGGGCCAGCATGCGCAGGCCGGCGACCAGGAGGAGGTTCTCGACCGGCTCGGGCAGGGGGCCGTAGCGGTCGGTCAGCTCCTCGCGGACCGCGCGGATGTCGTCCTCCGAGGTGGCCGAGGCGATCGCGCGGTACGCCTGGAGGCGCAGCCGCTCGCCGGGGGCGTAGTCGTGCGGGACGTGCGCGTCGACCGGGAGTTCGATCTTGACCTCCAGCGGCGGCTCCTCCTCGACGCCGCCCTCCATCTGGGCCCGGTAGTCCGCGACCGCCTCGCCGACCATGCGGACGTACAGGTCGAAGCCGACGCCCGCGATGTGGCCGGACTGCTCGCCGCCGAGCAGGTTGCCCGCGCCGCGGATCTCCAGGTCCTTCATCGCCACGTACATGCCCGCCCCCATCTCCGTGTGCTGGGCGATGGTCGCCAGGCGCTCGTGGGCGGTCTCGGTGAGCGGCTTCTCCGGCGGGTAGAGGAAGTAGGCGTAGCCCCGGTCGCGGCCACGGCCCACCCGGCCGCGCAGCTGGTGCAGCTGGGAGAGGCCGAAGTTGTCGCCGCGCTCCACGATCAGGGTGTTGGCGTTGGAGATGTCGATGCCCGACTCGACGATCGTCGTGGAGACCAGCACGTCGAACTTCTTCTCCCAGAAGTCCACCACCACCTGCTCCAGCGCCTGTTCGGACATCTGGCCGTGGGCGGTGGCGATGCGCGCCTCGGGGACGATCTCGCGCAGGCGGGCGGCGGCCCGGTCGATGGACTCGACCCGGTTGTGGATGTAGAACACCTGCCCCTCGCGCAGCAGTTCACGGCGGATCGCCGCGCCGATCTGCTTCTCCTCGTACGGGCCGACGAACGTGAGCACCGGGTGGCGCTCCTCCGGCGGGGTGGTGATCGTGGACATCTCGCGGATGCCGGTGACCGCCATTTCGAGCGTACGGGGGATGGGGGTGGCGGACATGGTGAGCACGTCCACGTTGGCGCGGAGCTTCTTCAGCTGCTCCTTGTGCTCGACGCCGAACCGCTGCTCCTCGTCCACGATGACCAGGCCGAGGTCCTTGAACTTCGTCTCGGAGGAGAACAGGCGGTGCGTGCCGATGACCAGGTCGACCGAGCCGTCCTTGAGCCCTTCGAGCGTCGCCCTGGACTCCGACTCGGACTGGAAGCGGCTCAACGCCCGCACGTTGACCGGGAATTGGGAGTAGCGCTCGGTGAACGTGCCGTAGTGCTGCTGGACCAGGAGCGTGGTGGGCACGAGGACCGCCACCTGCTTGCCGTCCTGCACCGCCTTGAACGCGGCCCGGACCGCGATCTCCGTCTTGCCGTAGCCGACGTCGCCGCAGATCAGCCGGTCCATCGGGACCGTCTTCTCCATGTCCTCCTTGACCTCGGCGATCGTGGACAGCTGGTCGGGCGTCTCCGCGTACGGGAAGGCGTCCTCCAGCTCCCGCTGCCACGGGGTGTCCGCCCCGAAGGCGTGGCCGGGGGCCGCCATCCGCGCGCTGTACAGCTTGATCAGGTCGGCGGCGATCTCCTTGACCGCCTTCTTCGCCCGCTGCTTCGTCTTGGTCCAGTCCGCCCCGCCGAGCCGGTGCAGCGTCGGGGCCTCGCCGCCGACGTACTTGGTCACCTGTTCCAGCTGGTCGGTCGGGATGTAGAGGCGGTCGCCGGGCTGGCCGCGCTTGGCCGGGGCGTACTCGACCAGCAGGTACTCGCGGGTCGCGCCCTGGACCGTGCGCTGCACCATCTCCACGTACCGGCCGACGCCGTGCTGCTCGTGGACGATGTAGTCGCCGACCTCCAGCGTCAGGGGGTCGATCGTCTTGCGGCGGCGGGCCGGCATCCGGCCCAGGTCCTTGGTGGCGGTGCGCTGGCCGGTCAGATCGGTCTCGGTGAGCACGGCGAGCTTCAGCGCCGGGTCCACGAAACCCTGGTCGATCGCCCCGCAGGAGACGTGCACCAGCGACGGGGTGATCTCGGTCAGGTCCGCGTCGAGGCGGGCCGCGATGCCCTCGCCGCTCAGCACCTCGACCGTACGGGAGGCGAGCCCCTGGCCCTCCGTGACGTACACCGTGCGCCACCCGTCGGCCAGCCAGCCCTTGGTGTCGGCCAGCGCCCGGGCCGTGTCGCCCCGGTACGCCTCCGGGGCGTGCATGGAGAGCCGGAGGGTGTCGTCGTCGTGGTCGGCGGCGTCCGACGCGAACGGGGAGACCGTCCACCACATCATGCCCAGCTCACGGGCCCGGTCCCGGACGTCCGCGATGCCCCACAGCGAGGCCGCGCCCACGTCGATCGGCGCCTCCCCGCCGCCCGCGCTCGCCGCCCACGACGCCTGGAGGAACTCCTGGCTCGTGGCGACCAGGTCGGCCGCCCGCGTCCGGACCCGTTCCGGGTCGCAGACGATCGCCATCGCGTTCTCCGGCAGGACGTCGAGCAGCAGCTCCATCTCGTCGACCAGGACCGGGGCCAGGGACTCCATGCCCTCGACCGCGATGCCCTCCGCGATCTTGCCGAGCAGCTCGCCCAGCTCCGGATGGGCCTCGGCCAGGGCCGCCGCCCGCTCCCGCACCTCGTCGGTCAGCAGCAGCTCACGGCAGGGCGGCGCCCACAGCCCGTGCGCGGCGACCTCCAGGGAGCGCTGGTCAGCGATCTTGAAGTAGCGGATCTCCTCCACGTCGTCGCCCCAGAACTCCACCCGGAGGGGGTGTTCCTCGGTCGGCGGGAAGACGTCCAGGATGCCGCCGCGCACGGCGAACTCGCCCCGCTTCTCGACCAGTTCCACCCGGGAGTAGGCGGCGGCGGCCAGCGCTTCCACCACCTCGCCCAGGTCTGCGCTCTGCCCGCCGACCAGCGACACCGGTTCCAGCTCGCCGAGCCCCTTGACCTGCGGCTGGAGCACGGAACGGATCGGCGCGACGACGACCGAGACCGGGCCGGTCTCCGGGTCGTCCTCACGCGGGTGGGCCAGGCGCCGCAGCACGGCGAGGCGCCGGCCCACGGTGTCCGAGCGCGGCGAGAGCCGTTCGTGCGGCAGGGTCTCCCAGGAGGGGTACTCCGCGACCGTGTCCGGCGGCAGGAGGGTGCGCAGGGCGGCGGCCAGGTCCTCGGCCTCCCGCCCCGTCGCGGTGACGGCCAGCACGGTACGGCCGGTCTGCCGGGCCAGCGCGGCCACGGCGAACGGCCGTGCGCCGGGCGGGCCCACCAGGTCGACATGGGGCCGGTGCCCGTCCCCGGCGGCCTTCACCGCCTCGGCGAGCGCCGGGTCGGTGACGACGACGTCCAGCAGACCGTGCAGACTCATGAAGTTTCCGTCCGGGTGATCAAGGGGTACCGGCAGCAGGCTGCTGCCGGCGGGCGAGCAACGCGAAGGGCCCGACACGTGAGACGGGCCGGGTGAATTCCAGGGTACGGCCAGGGGGTGACAGCCGCGTCCGCAACGGGTGCGGCGGAGCCCCGGGCCGGGCGGAACGGGCCGGGCGGATCGGGCCGGGCGGATCGGGCCCGCCGTCCGTCGTGCGGACCGTGCCCGCCGTCCGTCGTGCGGACCGTGCCGCTCGTCGGCCGTCGCACACCGTTCACCTCCGTATCGCACACAGTTGCGTCCGGGCCCCTCCCAGAAAGGGGCTCAGCCTCTAGTCTTTGCCCGACCATGGCACGGGCACGCGCACACGGACACCGTCCGGACACCCGGACCGGTGCGTCGGCCGACGCGTCCCACCAGCGGTAACGGCACGGGCGGAACGGGCAGCGGCCGGGGCGGGCGGCGCGGGGCGACCCCCCTCGGCGCACGGTCCACGGCACCAGGCAGCGGGGGCGTACGTGGACGAGAACGAGATGTCTGTCTTCGGGATCCCGAAGGCCGAGGAAGAGATCTACCGGCACTTCCTGCGCCATCCCGGCACACGCGCCGACGACCTCCGTCTCCTGCCGCACTCCCGGTCCCAGGAGGCCCGCGACCGGATCGCCCGGCTCCAGGAGCTGGGGCTGCTGCACGCCGAGGACGCGGAGGGGCGGATCTTCCCGGCGGAGCCCGGGGCGGCCCTCGCCCGGCTGGTGGGCATCCGGCTCCACGCCCTCCACCAGGAGCTGCAGCGCGTCACCCGATCGTGGCACGTCATTGATGGTCTACGCGCGGAGCAGGGGGACCGTGCCCCCCGGTCGCGGGATGTCGGGCCGTGGGAAGCGCCGGCCGGGATCCGTGAACGGGTCGACCTGTTCGCCGGGGCCGGGGAGCCCGCGGGCGACCCGGCCGGTACGGGCGGTACCAGTACGGGCGGTACCAGTACGGGCGGTACCGGTACCACCCGTACCGGTGCGGACCGCTTCCCTGCGGGCGACGCCGGTGCGAGCGGTGGGAAGGCCCCCGAACTCCGCCCGTCCGGGATCGGGCGCCGGGTGCTCATGACGATGTGCACGGTGGGCAAGGACGAAGCGGGCGCCCGGAGGCTGGGGGTGTCGGTACGGACCTACCGGCGGCATGTCGCCGACCTGATGCAGACCCTGGGTGCGGCCAGCCGGGCCCAGGCCGCCCTGCTGGCCCGCGAGCGCGGCTGGATCTGAGGGCCGCCACGGCCCACAGGCCGGTCCCGGGACGGGAGTGGGTGCGACCCGGAACGGGAGCGGCTGCGGCCCGGACCGGGAACGCGCCCGGCCCCGGGCAGGAACCCGCTCGCGGCCTGGAACGGGTTCGGCTCCGGGACGTTTGGAGGAACGTCCCGGAGCCTGCCGTCATCCTACGGTGACGCCCGAAGGGTCACCCCTGCCGGGAGGGCCCCCGGCTCACCCGTCCGTCGCGATGGCGTTCAGGACGTTCATCCGACCCGCCCGGAAAGCCGGGACGAGGGCGGCGAACAGTCCGACGAGCGCCGAGCAGGCGAACACCGTGAGGATGGTGGGCCACGGGATCTCCAGGACCACCAGCCCCTCCAGAGCCAGCAGCTTCTGGGCGGCGGTGCCCCAGCCCATCCCGAGTCCGAGGCCGAGCAGGGCTCCGAAGAGGGCGATGACCACGGACTCCAGCCGGATCATGCGGCGCAGCTGGCGGCGGGAGAGGCCGATGGCGCGCATCAGGCCGATCTCACGGGTCCGCTCCACCACGGAGAGGGCGAGGGTGTTCACCACACCGAGGATCGCGACGATGATCGCCAGGGCGAGCAGGCCGTACACGATGTTCAGCAACTGGCCGATCTGGTCCTTGAGCATCTCCTTGAAGTCGGCCTGGTTCTGCACTCCGTAGACCGGGTACTCCGCGAGGGCGCTCTTGAGCTCCGCGTACGCCTCCTTCTCCTTGCCCTCCTCGGCCTTGGCGAACATGGCCGCGTTCTGCGGCATCCGGTCGGCCGGGACGTAGGAGGCCGCCGTGGTGAGGTTGGTGTACATCGCACCGCGGTCGATATTGGAGTCGTCGGAGGTGACGGCGGCGACCGTGAGCTTCGCGGTCTTGCCCTCCTTGAAGGCGACGGTGATCGTGTCGCCGACCTTGACCCCGTGCTTCTTGGCGTAGTCCTCCCCGACGGACATGGCGTTCTTCCCGTACGCCTTCGCCAGGTCGCCGGAGAGCGCCGTGCGGCGGACGTCCTGCCGGTACGTCGGGTCCGCGGCGACGATCCCCTTGTCCTCCGTCTTCCCGTTCGGAGCGGTGATCTTCGCGCCGAGGAAGGCGTAGTCCGTCACGTGCTCCAGGCCGGACACGGCGTGCACGGCTTCGGCGGCCTGGGGCACGATCGGCCGGCCCGCGCCGCTGTCCTGGACGATGAAGTCCGCGCCGACCGACTTGTCGAGCTCCTCGGTGGCCGAGGCCACCATGGAGGACCCGACGACGGACAGGCAGGCCACCAGGGCGAGCCCGATCATCAGGGCGGCGCCGGTCGCGCCGGTGCGGCGGGGGTTGCGCAGGGCGTTGCGCTCGGCCAGCCGGCCGACCGGTCCGAAGAAGCGCAGGACGACGACGCTCAGGGCGCGGACCACCACACCGGCCAGGAGCGGACCGATCACGATGAAGCCGATCAGCGTCAGCACCACACCGAGGGCGAGGTACACCGAGCCTTCGGTGGCCTTGCCCGCCTGGGTGGTCACCCACAGGGCTGCTCCTCCGGCGGCCGTCAGGACCAGGCCGATCCCGGCCCTGACCCGACCGGAGCGGCCGTCCGCGGGGGTTCCGGCATCGCGCAGCGCGGCCATCGGGGAGACCTTGCCGGCCCGGCGCGCCGGGATGTACGCGGCGAGGACGGTGACGACGATGCCGAGCAGGAGGCCGAGGACCGGGGTCGTCCAGACGATGGTGAGGTCGCCGGTGGACAGCTCCAGGCCGACCGCGGTCATGAGCTGCATCAGGCCGACGGCGAGACCGACACCGGCGACGACGCCCAGCACGGAGCCGACGATGCCGAGGAGGACCGCCTCCACCAGGACGGAACGGTTGACCTGTTTGCGGCTGGAGCCGATGGCCCGCATCAGCCCGATCTCGCGGGTCCGCTGGGCGACCAGCATCGAGAAGGTGTTGACGATGAGGAAGATGCCGACGAGGAAGGCGATCCCGGCGAAGCCGAGCATCGCGTACTTCATCACGCCCAGGAAGGCCCCCATGTCGTCCTTGTTGGCGTCGGCGGCCTCCTTCTGGGTCCGGAGGGCGTACGCGCCGGAACCGTCGAGGGCGGCGGCCACGTTCTTCTTGAGCTGGGTGTCGCTGACGCCGCTCTTCGCGGACACCAGGATCTGCGAGAAGACGTCGGGGGCACCCAGCAGGTGCTTCTGCGCGGTGGCGGTGTCGAGGTAGACGACGGCCGCACCCGGGTTGGTGACGGTGAAGGTCGCGATGCCGCTGATCTTCGCCCTGAGGTCACCGGTGGCGGCGATGGTGCGCAGCTCGTCGCCCATCTTCAGCTTGTGCTTCTTCGCGGTGTCGGCGTCGATCATCACCTCGGTGGGGCCGCGGGGGGCGTGGCCGGAGGTGATCTTCATCGAACGCAGGTCGTTCTTGGTCCAGTTGCTCGCGATGGTGGGGGCGCCGGTCTGCGAGCCCATGTTCTTGTTCTCGCTGTCGACGACGGTGACCGCCATGGAGTACACGGAGCCCTCGGCCCTCTCCACCCCCTCGGTCTTCGCGACCTGCTGGACCGTGGAGGCCGGCAGGGAGGCGGGCTTGCCGGCGGCGGGCTGCCCCTCGTTGTCGTCGGCGGCCTTGGGGAGGACGGTGAGGTCGGGCGAGGAGACCGTGAAGAGCTTGTCGAAGGTCGCGTTCATCGTGTCGGTGAACACGAGGGTGCCGCAGACGAACGCGACGGAGAGCAGCACCGCCACGGCGGAGAGGGCCATCCGGCCCTTGTGCGCGAGGAAGTTGCGCACCGAGGTCTTCCAGACGGTCATGACGTCCGCCCGCGCGCGTCGAAGTGCTTCATGCGGTCGAGGACCTGCTCGGCGGTCGGGTTGTGCATCTCGTCGACGATGGAACCGTCGGCGAGGTACAGCACCCGGTCCGCGTAGGAGGCGGCGACGGGGTCATGGGTGACCATCACGATGGTCTGGCCCAGCTCGTCGACCGACTTGCGGAGGAAGGAGAGGACTTCGGCCCCGGCGCGGGAGTCCAGGTTCCCGGTGGGCTCGTCACCGAAGATGATCTCCGGACGGGCGGCGAGCGCCCGGGCGACGGCGACGCGCTGCTGCTGACCGCCGGAGAGCTGGGTGGGCCGGTGCTTGAGGCGCTCGGAGAGGCCGACCGTCTCCACGACCTGCTGGAGCCAGGCGGCGTCGGGCTTGCGGCCCGCGATGTCCATCGGCAGCGTGATGTTCTCGAGCGCGTTGAGCGTGGGGAGCAGGTTGAACGCCTGGAAGATGAACCCGATCCGATCACGCCGGAGTTGGGTGAGCTTCTTGTCCTTCAGCTTGGTGATCTCGGTCTCGTCGAGGAAGATCTCGCCCGACGTCACCGTGTCCAGCCCGGCCAGGCAGTGCATCAGGGTCGACTTGCCGGAGCCGGACGGGCCCATGATGGCCGTGAACTGCCCTCGGGCTATGTCCACATCGACATGGTCGAGCGCGACGACCCGGGTCTCACCGGTGCCGTACGCCTTGAGGACCTGCCGCGCTCGCGCCGCGACGGCCGTACGCCCTCCAGCGCCCCCGTGCCTGGGAATGGTCACAGCCGTTGTCACGGTTTTCTCCTATGTCGGTCGGTGACGAGACGTCAATCAGTACGGCTCGATTATGGGTTCGGGACCGTACGCGGCGCGATGGTGTTCAGCGCAGTCTTCGGGTGGGGTTTTCCCCACCCGCCCCCCTGCGGCGAGCCGTAGCGGCGACGTAAGAAGAGGTTAAGGAGACGCCCCCCGCCGCCACGTCCTCCGCCGGGAGGAACCAGCCCTGGCCGCAATGAGGGGACGCCCCCTAGGGGACTCGCCCTCCGGGCGGACACCGGGTCAGGGGCACGGTTCTGAGCCGAAGCTCAGCAGTGGTCACCGGCAGAGCCGGATGACAGGGCGAATGGGGCCTGCCGAAGCACCCTCGTTGTCACCAGTGGGGCACACGGCTTGTCCCCCATGCTTGAGCAACCCGTGTTCCACCAGGAGTGAAGATCGACGGGCGGGCCTCAACTCTTGAGGGCCTCCACGATCTGCAGGGCGGCCTGGGCGGGCGTGAGGTGCGTGGTGTCGACGACCTCGGCCTCACCGTGCAGCCACGTGCGGGCCGCCTCGGCGTACGGCTCGAGGTATGCGAGACGGAATGAGGAAGGACCGAGGTCCGTATCCCCCTCGATGCGCCCGCGGAGGGTGTCCTGGTCGGCATGGAGAACGAAGTGCCGTACCGGAATCGCGTGCTGGGCGAGGCCCGAGCTGATCTCGCGCCAGTACTGCTCGACCAGGACAGTCATGGGCATCACCAGAGTGCCGCCGGTGAAGTCGAGTACGTGGCGGGCGGTCTCGACCACGAGCGGGCGCCACGGCGGCCAGTCCTGGAAGTTGCCCGTCCAGGGCAGCTCCGGCTTGATGTCCATGAGCGTCTCGCCGACCTTTTCGGCATCGAACACCCGTGAATCCGGGAGCAGCTGCTGCACAAGGGCACTGGTCGTCGTCTTGCCTGCGCCGTGGGTGCCGTTGAGCCATACGATCATGGAACCAACGCTAGCGCCGTGCGAGACGCACGTGGTCTCAACCGCCAAGACCAGGTGTCACCGGTCGCGAGAAGGCCGCACCGACTGGGCAGGCCGACCAGACGGTGACAGAAAGCCTGCCCCAGTGGCGACTATCGTGCTTCGGCTCAGGTCCGGCGGAGCGCGGCGCCCCCGGAGGGGCGGCCGGCCGAACCGGAGTGGAAGCGTCCGCCGAGGAGAGCCCCTGAAGACCTGTCGAAGGCTCCCCACACTCCACCCAGGACACGCCGAAAGCCCGCCGAGAATGCGTCGGCGCCCCGGCCCGGAACTCCTCCCCCGCCCTCTCGCCACCGCCCCGTCCTCTTCGGCCCCTCCCCTCCCGCGCGCGCGGATGAGACAGTGCCTCCGGGAGATAGGTGCATAGGGAAGGAAACTCGGTGGACGGCACGGACAGCAGGGGCGGGGCCGAGACGGACGGCGCGGAGGCGGGCCCGGACGCCGCCGGGGCCGCCCCGGGCCCGAGCGCGGGTCCGGAAGCAGTCGCGGAGGGGGCACCAGCCACGGACCCGGGCACGCGCACGGAAACGGGCACGGAAACGGGCACGGGCACGCGCACGGGATCGGAGACGGCCAAGGGATCGGGCGCACGCACGAAGGGGCGCACCGGCCCGGGCACAGCCATCAGCCCCGGCCCGGGCACGGCCATCAGCCCCGGCCCGGGCCCCAGGGCGGAGACCGGCACGAACCCCGACCCCGACCCCGGCCCTGGCCCTGGCCCCAACCCCGCTTCCGGCACACACACCCGCCCCGGGCCCAGCACGCCCACCGGCCCCGCCCCCACCCCCGCCCCCGCCCCCGCCCCCGCCCCGGAGCGTGCCGCGTCCACCGCCCCGCCCACCGTCCGCGCCACCACCACGCCCCGGGGCCGCCGCCCCGTCGTGGCGGCGCTCATGCTCGGCATGGCGCTGGCGGCCATCGACGGCACCATCGTCTCCACCGCCGTCCCCCAGATCGTCGGCGACCTGGGCGGCTTCACCGTCTTCTCCTGGCTCTTCTCCGGCTACCTGCTCGCCGTCACCGTCACCCTCCCCCTGTACGGGAAGCTCTCCGACACCTTCGGCCGCAAACCGGTCCTGATCGCCGGGATCATCCTCTTCCTGGTCGGCTCCCTCCTCTGCGCGGCCGCCTGGAACATGGCCGCGCTCATCGCCTTCCGTATCGTCCAGGGCCTGGGCGGAGGCGCGCTCCAGGGAACGATCCAGACCATCGCGGCCGACCTCTACCCGCTCAAGGAACGGCCGCGCATCCAGGCGAAGTTGTCCACGGTGTGGGCGACGTCCTCGGTCGCGGGACCGGTGGCCGGCGGGCTGCTCGCCGGATACGCCGACTGGCGGTGGATCTTCCTGATCAACCTCCCGGTCGGAGCGGTCGCCCTCTGGCTGGTCGTCCGCCACCTCCAGGAGCCTTCGCGCCCGCGCCCCGCCACGCGGCCCCGGGTGGACTGGGCGGGCGCGCTCGCCGTCTTCGCGACCGGCGCGCTGCTGCTCACGGCGCTCGTCCAGGGCGGCGTCGCCTGGCCGTGGTTCTCGGCGCCCTCGCTCGGCCTGTTCGGGGCGAGCGCGGCGCTGGCCGCGCTCACGGTCGTCATCGAGCGGCGGGCGGCGGAGCCGATCATCCCGGGCTGGGTATGGCGGCGGCGCACCATCGCCTCGGTCAACCTGGCGCTCGGTGCGATGGGGCTGCTGATGGTCGCGCCGACCGTCTTCCTGCCGACGTACGCCCAGTCGGTGCTCGGTCTCGGGCCGATAGCCGCCGGGTTCGTGCTCTCCGTGATGACGTTGAGCTGGCCCGTCTCGGCCGCCTTCTCCGACCGGGTCTACAACCGGATCGGCTTCCGCCGGACCGCCATCGTCGGCATGGGCGCGGCCCTGCTGATCCTGCTGGCCTTCCCGCTCCTCCCCTATCCCGGTGAGCCGTGGCACCCCGCGCTGCTGATGCTCCTGCTCGGCGCCGCCCTCGGCCTCTTCCAGCTCCCGCTGATCGTGGGCGTCCAGTCGACGGTCGGCTGGGCGGAACGCGGCACGACGACGGCGTCGGTCCTCTTCTGCCGCCAGGTCGGCCAGAGCGTCGGCGCGGCGCTCTTCGGGGCCATCGCCAACGGCGTCCTGGCCGCCCGCCTCCTCGACGCCCCGGTGGACGGCCTGCCGGGCGACCTGGACGCGGTGGCCCGCGCGCTGGAGGAGCCGGACGCCGTCTCGTCGGCGGCGGCGGAGTACCTGCGCCGGGCGGTGGACGCGGCGGTGGACCACGTCTACGTCGGGGCCGCCGGAGCCGCGGCCCTGGCCCTGCTCGCCCTGATCACCCTCGCCCCGCGCCGCTTCCCGGTCATCACGGAGTCGCCCGGGACTCCCGCGACGGCGGCCGCCCCCGAACCGTCCGGGGCGACCGGCCGACAGGACACCTCCTCCTAGCCGCCGTGCGGAAGCGGCATCGCCCCTCGGCGGCGCCCCGCCTTGATAGGCAAGTCTCTACTTGCCTATGGTGGAGGTATGGCGGACGATGTCTTCAAGGCCCTGGCCGACCCCACGCGACGCCGCATCCTCGACGGCCTGGCGGAGCGGAACAGCCAGACCCTGTTCGAGATATGCGCGCGACTGGCGTCCGGACACGGCCCGGGCCTGTCCCGGCAGGCGGTGAGCCAGCACCTGGCCGTCCTGGAGACGGCGGGCCTGGTCATCACACGCCGCGAGGGCCGCTACAAGTTCCACGACCTGAACACCGAACCCCTTGAGCACATCGCCGCCCGATGGCTCGGGCCGAAGGCACCGGAGAGCACTCCATGAGAATCAACCTGACCAGCGTCTTCGTCGACGACCAGGAGAGGGCCCTGCGCTTCTACACGGAGGTCCTCGGCTTCCGGAAGAAGCACGACGTCGCGGTCGGCGGCGAGGACCGCTGGCTGACCGTGGTCTCGCCCGAGGACCCCGAGGGCGTCGAACTCCTCCTGGAGCCGGACAAGCACCCCGCGGTGAAGCCGTACACGACGGCCCTGGCCGAGGACGGCATTCCGGCCACCGCCTTCGCCGTGGACGACGTACGGGCGGAGTTCGAACGGTTGAGCAAGCTCGGGGTGCGGTTCACCCAGGAGCCGCTGGAGGCGGGCCCCGTCACCATCGCGGTCCTCGACGACACCTGCGGCAACCTGATCCAGATCATGCAGACCGCCTCCTGACGATCGCGCGGGCCGCGCCGACCAGAGCGGCGTTGTCCGGCGCGGGGGAGCCGTCGGGCAGGTGGAGCACGTCCTCCAGCCCGATCCGGGTGGCCAGCCGACGGGAGGCCGCGAGGCGGAGTACGGGCCAGGCGGCAGCGTCCTCGCCGTGCAGGAGGACCGGCGCGGCGGCCGGCGCGAGGTCGTCCAGCAGGCGGGCGGCCGCGCGGACCGCTTCCCGCGGGTCGGTCTCGGTGATCTCGGCCAGGACGCGCAGGACCCGGTCGGCCCCGGGCCACTCCAGGAACCGCCGCGCGGCGGGCGTACCGGAGTAGACGCCCGCCTCGACGCCGACCCCCCGGCCCAGGAGGGCCTCGGCCACCTCGACGGCGCCGTCCTCGTGCCAGTTGACGGAGGCGTGGTCCGGGAGCACCGTCCAGGCCCGCACCTGCGCGGCACGGCCCCCGGGGTCCGCCGCGGCCCACGCCCCGGTGGTGACCCCGACCGGGACGCCCGGGACCGCCGCCCGGACCGCCTCCACAGCGGCGGCGACGGCCTCGGGCTCCAGCGTGTCCCGGCCGTCGCGATCCTTGGGGTGCAGGTGGACGTCCTCGGCGCCGGCGGCGACGGCCTCGCGGGCCGCCTCGGCCAACTGACCGGGCGACACCGGCAGGTGGGCGCACTCGGCACGGTTTCGGGCGCCGTTCAGACAGACCTGGAGCATGGAGCCATCCTCACAGGCCGCACCCGGCTCCACCGGCCGGGGCCCACACCGTAAATCCGGGACCGCACCGCAAGTCCGGGACCGCACCGCAGGCCCGGGGCCCACACCGCAGGGCCCGGCCGGCCGGACGGCCTCCGCCTCCGCCCCCACCGACCGCCGTCCGCCGTCCGCCGTCCGCCGTCCGCCGTCCGCCCGAGCGGATTCCCGGACTCCCGCCCCCACCACCTCGACGGCCGGCTCCGCCGACGCGTTTCCGGCGCTCTCCCGGAAGCGGGGGCGCCGTTCCGTTTACTGGTGTCACCACGCATGTACCGGTGCCATTGCGGAGGTACCGGTCCACAGCGCTGACCGATATGATCCGGCAAGGTTTTTCAGATTGGCCGAAAAGGAATCCCTGGCGCGGCCCGCTCACGCGTCACCACTTCCCTGCCGAGGCCGCACGGCCGACTATCGCCCCTGCCCGGGCCATTTCCCGGCGGCCTCTTCCCGCCCGGGGCCCGCCATCGCCGCACGCCGCCTCGCGAATACCACAACAGCCGCATCCTGCTGACCACTTCCCGTCAAAATCACTCTGCCTACGGACTATGCCGTCGACCGGATCATCCGCCGCAGGAGCATGTCTACGATGTGGTCAACCCCTGACAGGAAAGATTGCTTCCGCTTGCTCCGATTCCGTTGTGCCCAGGCGATCTGCGCCTTTTCGGGGCGGCCGCACATCTTTCGCATACCTTCCGCTCGGTAGATCTGAGGGACCGCATCCATGCCGAAACCCGTACCAGCCAGTCAGCGGCGGCGGCCGATGAACGCGCCGAAGGCGACGCCGGCGCCCCTGGTGGCCACGCTGTCCGTGACCGCCGTCGCCGGAGCCGTGGCCGTGGTCCTGGCCCCGTCCGGGGCGCGCGGCTGGGTGGGAGCGGTGGTGCTCACCGCCTGGGTGGTCCTGGCGGTCGCGCTCGCCACCGCCCACAGCGGCACCCGCCGCGCCCAGCGCGCCGCCTCCGCCCGCGCCGACGAGGCCGAACAGCTCAAGGCCGCGCTGGCCGCGCTCGAAACGGACACCGCGCACACGGCCGACGTGGCGCTGCCCGCCCTGATCCAGCTGGTACGCGGCGGAGCGGAGGCCGCCGACGCGCTCGCCCAGATCCCGCTGCCGCGCAGCCCCCGCCAGCGCAAGCTGCTGCACCTCCTCGCCACCACCGTCGAGGGGCAGGAGCGGCAGACGGCCGCGCTGCGCGCCGACAGCACGCGGGTCCACGACGAGATGGGCGCGGAGAACGCGCGGCTCCGCGAGGAACTGCACGCGCTGACCTCCGAGGTGGAACGCTTCACCCGCGACACGCTGCCGACCGCGGTCGCCCGGCTCCGCGAGGGCGAGTCCGGTGCCACGGTGCAGGCCGAGGTGTACCTGCCCGAGCAGCGGCTGCTGCGCGCCTCCGTCGAGGCCGTGATCCGGGAGCTCGCGCTCAGCGAACGCCGTGCTCTCGCCGCGCAGACCGCGTCGGCCAAGGCGCTCAGCCGCGTCCAGGCGAAGTCCGTCAGCATGCTCGCCGATCTGCGCACCATGCAGGAACGTCACGGCGAAGAGGTGTTCGGGGATCTGCTGAAGCTGGACCACAGCACCTCGCAGCTCGGTCTGATGACCGACCGGCTGGCGCTGCTGATGGGCGGCCGTCCCAGCCGCGCCTGGAACCGGCCGATCGTGATGGAGAGCATCCTGCGCGGCGCGGTCGGCCGTATCGCCGCCTACCAGCGGGTGCGGCTGCACTGCTCGTCCAACGTCTCCATCGCCGGTTTCGCGGCCGAGGGCGTCATGCACCTCCTGGCCGAACTCATGGACAACGCCGCGAACTTCTCGCCGCCCATCGACGAGGTGCACGTCTACGTCGAGGAGCGCGGCACCGGAGTCGTCGTCACCATCGAGGACAGCGGCCTCAAGATGGCCGATGCGGCGATGCGGCGCGCGGCGGACTCGGTCGCCGGACGGCTGACCGACCTGGCGACGCTCCAGGGCACGCGCCTCGGCCTCGCCGTGGTGGGACGGCTCGCGCTCAAGCACCGCATCAGCGTCAACTACCGTCCGTCCTCGCGGGGCGGCACCGGTGTGGTCGTCCTGCTGCCGAGGCACCTGATCGCGCAGGAGGCACGCGACAGCCACCCGGCCCCCGCCGCCGTCTCCGCGGGCGCGTCGCCGTCCCGCGCGGCCACGCCCGCTCCCGCGCCCGCGGCCCCCGCAGCGCCCTCGCCCGAACTCCCGCCGGCCTCCGAGCCGTCGCCCGTGGCCGACAGGGCCCCCGCGACGCCGCCCGCCGCACCCGCGCCGCCGGACGTCCACACCGTCCCGGCCCCCGCGGCTCCCACGCCGCCGGACGCTCCCGCCGCGCCCGGCGACGCCCCCTTCGCGCCCCCGTCGGCCCCGTACGCCTCGCGAACGCCCGCCCACGGACTCGACCTGGGACCGGCCCGGGCGCCGGGCCAGGGGATTCCCCAGCGTCCGGCCCCGGCGCCGACCCGGGGTCCGGCCCACGCCGCCCCGGCGTCGCCCGCACCGGCCGACGACCGGCTCGTCTTCCGTCCGCGTGCGGCCGAGCCGCCGGCGGCCCTCCGTCCCGCGGCGGCCTCCACCCCCGGCGGACTGCCCGTCCGCACGCCCGGCCGCACCATGAGCGAGGCCGAGCGCGGCCGCCACCGTGGAGCGCCCGACCCCACCGCTTCCGCGGGCCCCCGGGGCGACACCCCCCGGGCCGTCCCTCCCCGCAGCGCGGGCGAACAGTTCGGGGCCTTCCACCGGGGCAGGCGGCCCGGTCCCCGTGCCGCCGAGGAGCCGGACGCCCGGAACGCCCGGAACGCCGAAAGCACAGGGGCCGGGGGCGCCGACGAGCCGGACGCCGGGACCGTACCGCCGCCGTCCGCGCCGTAGCCCGGAACGCCCATCCGCACGGTGTCCGGTCCGCCGGACGCGCTCGCTCGATCATCCGAGATTGGAGGTACGGGCCGTCGGCCGCCCGCCGGCGTCACGGTCCCGTCACTCATCATGCAGACCACAGACAACAGCCTCACCTGGCTCCTGCAGAGGCTGCTCGACCAGACCCCCGGTACGCGGCACGCCCTGGCCCTCTCCCGCGACGGGCTCAAGCTCTGCTGGAGCGAGCACCTGACGCTCGACCAGGCCGACCAACTGGCGGCCATCTGCTCGGGCATGCAGGCGCTGGCGCAGGGGGCCTCCATCGAGTTCGGCGACGGCTCCGGCGGCGTACGGCACTCGATGACCGAGTTCCACGGCGGCCTGCTCTTCATCGTCGAGGCCGGTGAGGGGGCGCATCTGGCCGTCGTCGCCACGGAAGAGGCCGACCCCAGCATCGTGGGGAACCAGATGACGCAGATGGTCGAGCAGATCGGCGAACACCTGCGCGCCGCGCCCCGGGCCGCCGCGCCTCACTCCCCCCGGCACCGCGGCACCGGCCCCGTGCCCCGGGGCGCCGCCCCGGGAGGCACGTCACCCGGGAGCGGCACGTCCCCGGGGAGGGAGTCGTGACCCGTCGGCCCGTCGACACCGGCGCCCCCGACCGGCTCTACACGGTCACCGGGGGCCGCAGCCGGGCCGCGGACTCCTTCGACCTGGTGACCCTGGTGGTCAGCGAGTGCCGGCCCACCACCGGCATGCAGTCGGAGCACGCGCGCATCCTCGACCTGTGCACGCACCCGACCGCCGTCGTGGAGATCGCCGCCGAACTCGGCCTGCCCGTCACCGTGGTGCGCATCCTCCTCGACGACCTCCACGTCATGGGCCGGATCACCGCCCGCCACCCCCGCGCGGCCACCTCGGCCGCCGCACTGCCCGACTCCGAACTGCTGATGGAGGTGCTCCATGGTCTCCGGAAGCTGTGAACTGCCGGCCCAGCGCACACCGCTGGCCGACGCGGCCGAGACCGGCCTGAAGATAGTCGTCGTCGGAGGGTTCGGCGTCGGCAAGACCACGCTCGTCCGCTCGGTGAGCGAGATCCGGCCGCTGAACACCGAAGAGGTCATGACGCAGGCGGGCGTCGGCGTCGACGAGACGAGCGGCGTCGACGGCAAGACGACCACCACGGTCGCCTTCGACTTCGGCCGCATCAGCCTCAACGAGCGGATCGTGCTGTACCTGTTCGGCGCGCCGGGGCAGGAACGGTTCTGGTTCCTGTGGGACCGCCTGTTCTCCGGCACGCTCGGCGCGGTCGTCCTGGTGGACACCCGCCGGATGGACGACTCCTGGTACGCGATCGACCGGCTGGAGCACCACGGCACCCCGTTCGTGGTGGCGGTCAACCGCTTCGACGACGACGTCGCCCACTCCCTCGACGAGATCCGTCAAGCCCTGGCGCTGCCCGAGCACGTCCCCATGGTCGACTGCGACGCCCGGGTCCGGAAGTCCAGCAAGAACGTACTGATCACGCTCGTCGACCATCTGCGCACGATGGCCATCGCCCGGGAGACGACACCATGACCACCTCCGATCCCTCCTACGACTTCGCCCTCGGCTCGTCCTTCGACCCGGGCCCCGGCCCCACAGCCCCCGCCGACCCCGCTCCCGCCCCCGGCTGCCCGGTCGGCTCCGGTGCCGTGCGCCTCGCCGGCGCCTCGTACCAGCAGACGCCCACCGAGCTCTACCGGTCGCTGCGGCGGGAGCACGGGCCGGTGGCGCCGGTCCTGCTGGACGGGGACGTCCCGGCCTGGCTGGTGCTCGGCTACTCCGAGCTGTCCTACGTCACCACGCACGACGAGCTGTTCGCGCGGGACTCGCGCCGCTGGAACCAGTGGGACAGCATTCCGCCGGACTGGCCGCTGCTGCCGTTCGTCGGGTACCAGCCGTCGGTCCTGTTCACCGAGGGCGACGAGCACCGGCGCAGGGCCGGGGTCATCACCGAAGCCCTGGAGGGCGTGGACCAGTTCGAGCTGGCGCGGGACTGCCGGCGGATCGCGGACCGGCTGATCGCGGGCTTCTCCGGCAGCGGCCGGACGGAGTTGATGCACAGCTACGTCCACGCCCTGCCGATGCGGGCGGTGGTGCAGATGTGCGGTATGCCGGTGTCGGGCGAGGACACCCAGCGGCTGGTGGACGATCTGCGGATCTCGCTGGACGCCGACGAGGGGGACGACCCGGTGGCCGCGTACGGGCGGGTCGGGGACCGGCTGCGCCAACTGGTCACGGACAAGCGGGCGGCCCCCGGGCCCGACGTCACCTCCCGCATGGTGACGCACGAGGCGGGCCTCACGGACGAGGAGATCGTCCAGGACCTGATCTCGGTGATCGCGGCGGCCCAGCAGCCCACCGCCAACTGGATCTGCAACACGCTGCGGCTGCTCCTGACCGACGAGCGCTTCGCGGTGAACGTCTCCGGCGGCCGGCTCAGCGTCGGCGAGGCGCTCAACGAGGTGCTGTGGCTGGACACCCCGACGCAGAACTTCATCGGCCGGTGGGCCGTGCGGGACACCCAGCTCGGCGGCCGGCACATCCGGGCCGGCGACTGCCTGGTCCTGGGTCTCGCGGCGGCCAACACCGACCCGGAGATCTGGCCGGAGTCGTACGTCGGGGCGGAGAACTCCGCGCACCTGTCGTTCAGCAGCGGCGAGCACCGCTGCCCCTACCCCGCCCCGCTGCTGGCCGACGTGATGGCCCGTACGGCGGTGGAGACGCTGCTGGAGCACCTGCCGGACCTGATGCTGGCGGTCGAACCCGAGGAGCTGGTCTGGCGGCCGTCGATCTGGATGCGCGGGCTCTCGGAGCTTCCGGTGCAGTTCAGCCCGGTGGCGCAGTAGGACGCGCGCCCCTTCGGCCGGGGCGGCGGACCACACCTCTTCGCCCGCGGGTGCGGCAGACCACGCCCCTTCGTCCCCGGGCGAAGGGGCGTGATGAGGGGAGGGCCGGTCAGCCGGAGACCGGCGTGAACCGGACCGG
Source organism: Streptomyces sp. NPDC017448 (assembly GCF_044330565.1). Classification (NCBI taxonomy): domain Bacteria; kingdom Bacillati; phylum Actinomycetota; class Actinomycetes; order Kitasatosporales; family Streptomycetaceae; genus Streptomyces; species Streptomyces sp. NPDC017448. The sequence continues at coordinate 129,049 of NZ_JBIRLM010000005.1, forward strand.
CAGGCTCTGCGGTCCCCGGGTGAAGACGCCGTGCTCGACCGGGTCGAAGCCGTCCGCCGGCCGCAGGTCCGGCATGGCGTCCAGCAGCTGGCCCACCCCGATCTCCACCTCGGACCTGGCCAGCAGGGCGCCCACGCAGAAGTGCCGGCCCAGGGCGAAGGCGAGGTGGTCGGCCGCCGCCGAGAAGGCGTTCGTGGCGGACAGGTCCTCGCGGAAGATGTCGAAGGTGTCGGGGTTCCGGTAGCGCTCCTCGTCCCGGTTGGCGGACCCGATCAGGCAGGTCACCGTGGAGCCCGCCGGTACGGTGCCGCCGCTCAGCTCCACGTCCGACGCCGCCTGCCGCATGATCATGTGCACCGGGGGCGTGTAGCGCAGGGTCTCGGCGAAGGCACGGGCTATCAGGCTCCGGTCGGCGCGGACCGCCTCCAACTGCTCGGGGTGGGTCAGCAGGTTGGCGAAGATCCCGGCGATGGCCTTGTCGGTGGTCTCCCCGCCGGCCGCCAGCAGCAGACTGCAGAACGCCTTGACGTCCTCGTCGCTCATCCGGACGCCGTCGACCTCCGCGGTGCAGAGCGTCGACAGGAGGTCGTCACCCGGCTCCTCGCGCCGCTTGCGGATGATCGGCAGCATGTAGGCGGCGAACTCGACGCGGGTGCGTTCGCCCGCCCGTGCCACGTCCTGATCTCCGGAGAGGTTTCCGAGAAAGGCGATGACGGCCGTGTACCACCCGTGAAAACGTTCGTAGTCGGACTTGTCCAGCCCCAGCATGTCCGCAATGACGTTCACCGGAAAGCGGGTGGCGTAGTCGGCGACCAGATCCACGGAGCCGGAGTGCCGGAACCCGTCGATCAATTCGCGCGAATTGCGCTCGATGACCGGCAAGAACTTGTCCCGCAGGTCGCTCCCCCGGAAAGCGGGCGCGACCAGGGCCCGGCGCACGGCGTGTTCGCGCCCGCTGAGCTGGAGAATCGTCCGCCCGTGCACCGGTTCGATCTGCCAGTCGTAGTTCTCGGTGGTGAATTCACCGGCTTTGTCCTTGAAGACGCGCTCGACGTCCTCGTAACGGGAGACGATGTAACTCCTGGTGGCCTCGTGCCACAGGAGCGGCGTGTCCTGCCGCATGCTGCGATATGCCCGATACGGGTCGCTCTCGAACTCGGGCGACAGAATGTCCGGCACGGTGACCGACATGAACCCTCCCAGCTGAACAGGGAAATGGATACGTGTGAACTGAACGCTTCCATCTGTTCCCCGGAACACGTGTTCGTCAAGGGTTGCCGCCCGTTGCGACCGGCCCGGCTCCGGCATCGGAGCACCCGATGCGGAAGGGCGGCCACCCCTCCGGGGGCGCGCCGCCCGGGCGCGAGCCGCTCAGTCCTCCGCCCCCTCGCCCGACGACGTCACCCGCCCCGTCAGCGCCGCCAGGGAGCTGCGCACATGCGCCATGTGGGCCTGGACCTCCTCGCGGCCCTCCTCGTGCTCCCGCAGAATCCGCTCCGTCTCCCGGACCACCCGCTCCTCCCGGACCCGGGCCTCGGCCAGCAGCTCCGCCGCCCGCGCCTCCGCGTCCTCCTGGCCGTGCCGGGCGGCCTCCTGCGCGGCGGCGAGCTTCCGGCCCGCCTCCGCCAGCAGCGCCTCCGCCCGCCCGGTCAGCTCCGCGTGCCGGGCCTCCAGCGCCGCCTCCTCGGCCGCCAGCTCCGCCTCGACCGCCTTGCGGCGCTCGGCGTGCTCCTGCTCCTGGTGGGCCAGCACGCTCGCCGTACGCTCACGGGTCTCCGCCATCGCCGCGGCCGCCGCCGACCGCACCTCCTCGGCGTCCTGCCGGGCCGCAGCCAGCAGGCCCTCCGCCTCCCGGACCGCCGCCGCCACCCGCTCCTCGGCCGCCAGCCCGGCCGCCGCGCGCACCTCGGCCGCCGCCGCACGCGCCGCCTCCCCGGCCGCCCGGCCCGCCGCCTCGGCCTCGTCCCGCAACGCCTGGCCGGCCTCCAGCGCCTCGGCCTCCAGCGCCCGCGCCTCCTCCTCGGCCAGAGCCAGAATCCGCTGCGCCCGCTCCCCCAGCTCCGCGTAGTCCTGCACGGGCAGAGCCGCCACGGCCTCCGCCAGCCGGGCCGCCTCCGCCCCCAGCTCCTCCACCCGGTCCGTCAGCCGGGCGACCTCGGCGAGCGCCCGGTCCCGTTCGGCCGTCAGCTCGGCCGTCGCCCGGTCCACCTGGTCGGGACGGTAACCCCGCCCCCGCAACCCGACGACGTCGTACGCGGACACCGGTCCAGCACTCATCCCTGAAGCCTCTCTCCGAGCAACCGACCCACCGACCCGCACATCCACAGACCCACCGGCGCGCACCGCCGGATCACGATCACGACACCCCGCGATACGTCAAGGATGCGGCAATTCGTGTCGGAAGTCGGAATCGATCAGCGCCATTCAGGCCGGAAGCGATCGGCATCACAGATCCGGGCGAACCGGCATCACCGGTGCACCGGCCCCGCACACGGCGAGGCGCCCGGCCCCTTCCGGGACCGGGCGCCTCGAACAGACCGACGGAATCGAGCCGCCGGAACGGACCGCCGGACCGTCAGATCAGGCCGTCCCACATCTGCTCCAGCAGCACCGACCACCAGCTCTCCGGCGACGCCAGCGCCGCCGGGTCCAACGCCACCAGCTGTGCCTGAAAATCGACGGTCCAGCGCCCCGCCTGCTCCGGATTCAACCCGAACCGCAGCCGCCACATCCGGCCCAGCAGCGCCATCGACCGCACGAACTCCGGCAGGCCGGTGTTCACGAACTGCGGCGGCGCCGACTGTCCGCCCGGCCCCGCCTCCACCGGCACGGCCACGATGTTCGCCGTCCCGTACTGCACGCAGACCGCCTTGCCGAAGTCCGTACCCATCACCAGGTACGACCCCGCGTCCGGCGCGGCCTGCACCTGCCGCTGCGCCGCCAGCTCGGCCAGGGTCGGCACCACCGGCTGCCCCGGCTGCGCCCAGAAGAACGGCCCGAAATCGGCGGGCAGCCCCGCCCACACCAGGGTCCGCGCCACGACCTCCGGCACCCCCTGACGGGACACCGCCCGCTGGTCGAACCGGAGGACGCCCTGCGGCCCGAACGCCTGCACCAGCTCCTCGGCCACCGCCTCCGGCGGCAGCGCGGGCGCGGGCGGCATCTGCGGCAGCGGCGCCCGCACCGGGGCGGGCCGGGCCGGGCCGTCCGCGACCTGGTGCAGCTCGCCCTGGTGCGTCAGCAGGTGCTGCATCCCCTGCTGCCGACTGGCGTGGTCCGTGCCGTACGGGGCGACGCTGGTGATCCGCACCTGCGGCCAGGTCTCCCTGATCATCCGCGCGCAGTACCCCCCCGGCAGCTCACAGGACTCCAGCTCCGTGTGGAGCTCGATGACCTGCTGCGGCGGCACGTTCATCGCCCGCAGCTCGTGCAGCATCTGCCACTCGGGGTGCGGGGTTCCCGGCGCCGAGCGGCGGATCAGCTGCTGCTCGCTGCCGTCCGGCGCCCGGAACCGCAGCACGGCCTGGTAGCCGGGGCCCACGGTCGGCTGACCGGTCGGCTGCTGCGGATAGCCGTACGCCGGGGGCGGCGGGGTGTGCGCACCGGGCGGCGGCAGGGGCCCGCCCGGCGGCGGACCGGGCGGACCCGGCGGCCGCGGTACGGAACCGGGGGCCCCGCCCGGCGAACCTCCCGGCGGACCGACCTGCCCCGGGGCCGCGAACATCGTCTCCGCCTGGTGCACCCCGCCGCCCGGAGGCGGCGTGGCGCCCGGCGGCGGACCGGGCGGGCCCGGCGGGCCGGGAGGCTGCGGCGCGCCCGGGGCTCCGGGCGGGCCGGGCGGCTGCGGGGCCCCCGGAGCGCCCGGCGGCCGGGGCGGGCCCGGAACGCCCGCGCCGATGCTGCTCCCGTCCGCGAGCATCGTCGCGGCATGGTGCACCCCGCCGCCCGGAGGCGGCGTGGCGCCGGGAGGCCCGGGCGGAGCCGGCGGGCCGGGGGGCGGCGTGGCGCCCGGCGGACCGGGCGGGGCCGGGGGGGCGGCCCCGGGCGGCCCGAGCTGGGAGACCAGCTGCGTCGGTACGTATCCGCCCGCCGGAGCACCGGGCGCGCCCGGGCCCGACGGCGGCGGCGTCGCGCCAGGCGGCATGCCGGGAACCCCCGGCGCGCCGGGCGGCGGCGGGGTGGACGGGCCGCCCCCGCGCGCCCCGCGCGGCGGCACCGCGGCCTTGCTCGTGGCCGCGTCGGCGATGTCGTCCGCCGCCGGGGGCCCCTCGTCCGGCCGGAGCGCCGGCGCGACCTGCGTACGCGGCAGCCGGCTGCCCCCCGCCATCAGCGCGGTGGGCGCCTCCGCCGGGACCACCGGCGGCGGGGCCTCCTCGTCGTCCGACCCCGACAGCGGCGGTGCGAACACCGTCGCGGGCAGGGGGACCGCCCCGTCGTCGGAGTCGGAATTGGTGTCCGTACCCGCCCAGGGGGTCGCCCCGGCGGGCACCCCGTCCGAGGCCGTGGGCTCGTAGCCCTCGGCCCCGCCGGCGGCGGGCCACGACGCCGCGGAGCCGCCGGCGGAGGAAGGAGGAGGCGTTCCCCCCGCCCCGGGCGCCCCGCCCGGCGCCGACGAGGACCCGGTCGAAGCCGGGGCCGGGGACGGGGACGAGGACGGGGACGGCTCCGGGGACGGGGACGGCTCCGCGGACTCCGCCCCGCCCCGCTCCGCACGGTGATCCGGAATCCCCAGCTTGTCAGCCGCCTCCTGGAGCCACTCCGGCGGCGTCAACAGGAACGACGTCTGGTTCAGATCCACCCGCTGCGGCGGCTCCGGCGCGGCCTCCGGCGCACCGGCCGCGACCCCGTACTCCTCCTCGTACCGCCGGATCACCTCGCCCACCGGCAGCCCCGGCCACAACGTCGCCTCACCGCTGTCCCGGGCGATCACCAGCCGCTGACGGCCCCCGTCCGAGACAGGTCCCTCCGGCCGGTCCTCGGCCCACACCACGAAACCCAGTTCGAACTCGCGGACCCGTACCTCACGGTGCTGGTACGCGGGCACCTCCCCGTTGACCCACTCGTCCGCCCGCTCCTGCGCCTGCGCGAAAGTCACCACCGCGCTCACCCCTCCACCGGGACGACGCGCGCGAAGCCGCCGTCCACCATCAGGTTCGCCACGGTCTCCAGCTCCGGCGGGTTGCCCGCCAGCCGCTGCAGGAACGCGTCGAAGTCCTCACCGCAGGGCAGCAGCAGCCGCTCCACGCGCTCCTGGACACTCCAACCGTCCCGGTCCCGGGCATCGTCGTACGGGCAGAACCACACCGAACCCGGACGCTGACCGCGCACCTTCACCGCCACGATCCCGCCCTGGACGAACGCCACACCCAGGTAGTCCTTGGTGAAGTGGTCCCGCAGGCACTTGTTCACGTACACCAGATCGTTCATCGCGGCCTCGTCGCGCACCGTGAAGAACGGCTGGTCCACCAGCAGCCCCAGCTCCGCGTCCAACGCCGCGCCCACCGGGGCCGAACCGCCCGCCGCCTTCAGGAACGAGCGGTACGCGCCGGGCAGCCGGTACCCGAGGTCCTCCTCGACCCCCTGCACCTGCTGCTCGCTCACCGCCACCGCCCCCTTCGGCAGCCGGAAGTGCGCCGGACGGGTCTCCTGCAACGGGCGCGTACCGCGCCGGTCCTGGTCCACGTCCGTACCCGCCAGCCCGCCGTGATGACGCAGCAGCGCCTTCACCTCCACCGGCACCAGCTCCATCCGCCGGCCACCCGGCACGTGGTGCCACGTCCAGCCGTGCGGGGTCGCCACCGCGGGAATCGTGTCCCACAGCTCGTGCCCGGCCGCCGCCATCGCCGCGTTCGCCGACACGTAATCGGTCAGGCGCAGCTCATCGACACCGAAGCCCGGGGGCGGATCGGCGATCTCCGCCGCGGCGCGCGCGTACGGCGAGAACACCGGGCGGCCGCCCCCGTCCATCCGCACCCCTCCCGGGTGGCGGGACGCCCGGACCGGGTCCGGGAAGTTCACGACCTGCCCGGCGTAGGCGGCGTTCGGTGGCGCGGCTTGCTGCCCGAGCCGACCTGTCGTCATGGCTGTTGCCCCCTGCTGCGTCCGGTGTTGCGCACAGCCTAAGCGGTGGGACGACAGGGCCCCCCGGCTCCGCCGGTACCGTCACCAACGGTCACATCCACGTGACGGTGAGGCGACGGACCGGGGCCTCCGGGCGACACGCGGGCACGTTTCCCCGCCCCCGCTTCCCCACCACCCGGCACATTTGGCAGGCTGTCCCCGCAACTCGGGGGATTGCAGGGAGGGACGTCAGCACGATGCAAACCGCACAAACCGTCACATCAGGGGATCCGCGCCTCAGCTGGAGCAGCACCGAGACCAGCCGCACCCCCCGCCTGATCCACCGCCGCGACGGGATCCTCCCCGCCGTGGCCGCCGCGCTCTCCGTCCGCGGGGAGACGCTGACCTGCACCGCCGGCAAGGGCGACCGGCCACCGGTACTGCACCCGCTCGTCCAGGACTTCCTCGACACCCTCACCAGCGGCCAGCGCGAACGCTTCACCGGCCGCTGCCCCGAAGCCATACTGCTCTCCCGCCGGCTCACCGCCGCCGAGAGCGGACGCTCCAAACGCGCCCAGCGAAAACCCCTCACCAACGGGGAGGCACGGCGCGCCCTCAAACACTCACGGATCACCGCCCGCCGCATCCGCGAGGACGGCGACCCGCTCCACGGCAGCTACGCACCGCCCTGCCGGTCCTGCTCCGCACTCCTGGCCCACTTCGGCGTACGCCCCGTCGACCTCACCACCACCGGCGCCGCGACCACCGCCGAGAAGGGCTGACCGCCCACCGATGCACGACCGCCAGCAGCACACCTCCACCACCCGCTTCTCCGTCGCCGTCGACGCCGCCCTGCGCGACGCCGGCTGGCAGCCGGGCCGCTGGGACATCCGCCAGGCGGAGGAGTGGGCCGACACCCTGCGCTCCCACGCCTCCCCGGCCGGCCACCGGCACGCCGTCCTCCCGGCGGCGGTCGAAGCCTGGGCCGAGTTCGGCGGCCTCCACATCACCGCATCCGCCGCCGGCCGCCACATCGCGCCCGCCACCGTCCACATCGACCCCCTGAGCGGCCTCCACCTGGCCCGTACGCTCGGCGACCTCGGCCGCGCCCTGGAGACGGAGGTCAGTCCGCTCGGGTCGGAGGGCGGGGAACAGGCGGTACTGGCGATCGACGCCGAGGGCCGGGTCTACAGCATCGACCACACCGGCGACTGGTTCCTGGGCCAGGACATCGACGAGGCCCTCTCCACCCTCGTCACCGGCGTCCAACCGTCCCGCCTGACGTCGGCGTAAGCGCGGACGGCCCGCCCGGGGTCCGCGGCCGGAGCTGCCGCCCCGGCCCGTGCGCGCGAGCGCGTGCGGACGGGCCGGAGCAGGCCGGGCCGACCGGGCCGACCGTCAGGCGTCCGCACCGCAGGGAAGCACCGCCGACACCCGGAAGCCCCCCGCCTCGGTCGGACCGGAGACGAAGACGCCCCCCAGCCCGAGCACCCGCTCCCGCATCCCCACCAGTCCGTTCCCCCCGCTCGGCAGCCCCGCGTCCGCCACCGCGACGTCCGAGGGGCCGTTCTCCACCTGCATCGCGACCTCCGCACCCCGGTGCGCGAGCCGCACCCACGTCTTCGCACCCGCCGCGTGCTTGTGCACGTTCGTCAGCGCCTCCTGCACCACCCGGAACGCCGTCTGCTCGACCTCCGGCGGATACGGCCGCGCCTCCCCGTCCACCGACAGCTCGACCACCATCCCCGCCTGCCGCGACTGCGCCACCAGCTCCTCCAGCTCCCGCAGCCGGGGCCCCTCCTCCGAGGCGACGGTCGCGGCGGCCGCGGCGGCGGCCTTCCCCACCGACGCCAGCGGAACCCCGCCCGCCGCCGCGGGCGCCCTCAGCGCCTCCCCCGTACGCAGCACCCCGAGCATCTCGCGCAACTCCGCCAACGCCTGCCGGCCCATGTCCCCCACCAGCGCCGCGTTGCGCACCGCCTTCGCCGGATCCTTCGGCGCCACGGCCTGCAGGGCGGCGGCGTGCACCACCATCAGGCTCACCCGATGGGCGACCACGTCGTGCATCTCCCGGGCGATCCGGGTCCGCTCCTCCGTACGCGCCCACTCGGCCCGCTCCTCGGCCCGGTCCGCGAGCAGCGACAACTCCCGCTCCAGCGAATCGGCCCGCTCCCGCAGGCTCTCCATCAGCCGGCGCCGGGCCCCCGTGTAGAGGCCGAACAGCACCGAGGGCGCCGTCAGCCCCACCGCCATGAAGACCGACATCAGCGGGACGTACCAGTCCCCGGGGCCGAAGTCCGCCTGCTCCGCCACGCTCTGCCGCAGCCGCACGTAGGTGACGATGAACGTCCCCACCAGCGCCATCCCCGCCAGCACGACGGTGATCCGGCGCGGCACCTCCGACGCCGCCAGCGTGTACAGGCCCACGAGGGCCATCAGGAAACCCATCTCGGCGGGCGTCATCGCGATCGTCACGAGCACCACGGCGATCGGCCACCGCCGACGGACCAGCAGCACCGAACCCGCCAGCAGTCCGATCACCACGCCCACCGGCACCGGCAGCCCGGTGTTCCCGGCGAACTCCACCCCCTCCAGGCCACACTCCAGCGCCGAAACCAGCGCCAGTCCCCCGTCCAGGGCGACACTCCGCCGCCGCTCCCACCACCAGTAGCCGCGGGTGGTCGATCCCGCCGCCTCCCGGTCTTCCCCCGTTGCGGTCATGGCATCCAGCCTACGGGCGGACGCACCTCGATTCCGGGGGACCGGCAACAGCACGTGCCGCACTCGAACAAGCACGAAACACCTGCCGATCGCCCGAAATGGCGAACCGCCCATGCTGTCGACCCGGACGTTCGCATTCCGGACGACGATCCCCGTATGACGGAAACCACCAGCAAGTACGCCGACTTCGAGAGCTTACGCGCCCGGGCGGTGGCGCTGCGCCGGGAGGGGTTGAGCGTCCGGCAGATCAGGGACCGGCTGAAGGTCTTCAACAACGACATGCTCCACCGCCTCCTCCAGGGCGAGCCCGCGCCGGAGTGGACGAAGCGCCCCAACGCCAAGGACGACCTGCGGGCCAAGGCCCGGGAGCTGCGGCTCCAGGGGATGACCTACGACCGGATCCAGGTGGAGCTGGGGTGCTCGAAGAGTTCGATCTCGCTCTGGGTACGGGATCTGCCGAAGCCGGAGCGCCGGCGGACGCGGGAGGAGTCCTCCGCGGTCGGGCGGCGCGGCTGGGAAGCGACACTCCAGCGGCGGGACGCCGAGCGCCGGGCGGCGAAACAGAGGGCCGCAGAGGAGATCGGCGCCATGACCGACCGCGAACTCTTCCTGGTGGGCGTCGGCCTCTACTGGGCGGAGGGCTCCAAGTCCAAGCCGTACCGCACCCAGGAGCGGGTCACCTTCGTCAACAGCGACCCCGGCATGGTCAGGGTCTTCCTCGCCTGGCTCCGTCTCCTGGAAGTGGACGACCAGCGCCTCCGCTTCCACGTGCACATCCACGAGTCCGGGGACGTCACGGCAGCCGAGCAGTTCTGGGCCGCCCTCACCGGGGCCGCACCTTCGGCGTTCGGCAAGACGTCGCTCAAGAAGCACTCGCCGAAGACGAACCGGAAGAATGCCGGCGAGCACTACCGGGGCTGCCTGGTGGTACGCGTACGGAAAAGCGCGGAGCTGTACCGTCGCATCGAGGGCTCCTGGTGCGGCATAGTAGGGGCTGCGGAACGCGCCGATCAAGAGAATCGGACATAAACGGCGATACCATCCCGGGTCGTCTAATGGCAGGACAAATGGTTTTGGTCCATTGAATGAGGGTTCGATTCCTTCCCCGGGAGCAGTACGCGCGGGCCCCGACCACACCGGTCGGGGCCCGCCCCCGTTTCCGGTGGAAACACCCCCGGTATCCTGCGGATGACCACCACCCGAAGCCGAAGGGCACATCCGTGAGCGCAACCAGCCCGGCAGCCGTCGTCGTCCTCGCAGCGGGTGAGGGCACCCGCATGAAGTCGAAGACTCCCAAGGTCCTGCACGAGATCTCCGGGCGCTCGCTCGTCGGCCATGTCGTCGCCGCCGCCCGTGAGCTGGACCCCCAGCACCTCGTCGTGGTCGTCGGCCACGCCAGTGAGCAGGTCACCGCGCACCTGAACGCCGGCGAGGCCCCCGTCCGCACCGCCTTCCAGGCCGAGCAGAACGGCACCGGCCACGCCGTCCGCATGGGGCTGGAGGAGCTCGGGGGGGCCGTCGACGGCACCGTGATCGTCGTCTGCGGCGACACTCCGCTGCTCTCCGGCGAGACGCTCGGCGCGCTCGCCGCCACCCACGCCGCCGACGCCAACGCGGTCACCGTCCTGAGCGCCGAGGTCCCCGACTCCACCGGTTACGGGCGCATCGTGCGCGACCCGGCCTCGGGCGCGGTCACCGAGATCGTCGAGCACAAGGACGCCACCGACGAGCAGCGGGCGATCCGGGAGATCAACTCCGGGGTGTTCGCGTTCGACGGGCGGCTGCTGGCCGACGCGCTGGGCAAGGTGCGCACCGACAACAGCCAGGGCGAGGAGTACCTCACCGACGTGCTCTCGATCCTGCGCGAGGCCGGGCACCGGGTCGGGGCGTGCGTGGCGGGCGACCACCGCGAGATCCTCGGGATCAACAACCGCCTCCAGCTCTCCGAGGCGCGCCGGCTGCTGAACGAGCGGCTGCTGGAGCGGGCGATGCTGGCGGGCGTGACCGTGGTGGACCCGGCGTCCACGCTGATCGACGCGACGGTGACGTACGAGCGGGACGCGGTCGTGCACCCGGGGACGCAGCTGCTGGGGACCACCCACCTCGCGGAGGACGCCGAGGTGGGGCCCAACACGCGGCTGAAGGACACCGCCGTGGGGGCCGGGGCGCGGGTGGACAACTCCGTGACCGACTCGGCCGAGATCGGGCCGGGGGCGTCGGTGGGCCCGTACGCGTACCTGCGGCCGGGAACGCGGCTGGGGACGAAGGCCAAGGCCGGCACGTACGTGGAGATGAAGAACGCGACCGTGGGCGAGGGGACGAAGGTCCCCCACCTCAGCTACGTGGGGGACGCGACGATCGGCGACCACACCAACATCGGTGCGGCGAGCGTCTTCGTGAACTACGACGGGGTGGCCAAGCACCACACGACGATCGGCTCCCACTGCCGTACCGGTTCGGACAATATGTTTGTGGCACCTGTCACGGTCGGGGACGGGGTCTACACCGCCGCGGGGTCGGTCATCACCAAGGACGTGCCCGCCGGTTCGCTGGCCGTGGCGCGGGGCCAGCAGCGGAATATCGAGGGTTGGGTGGCCCGGAAGCGGCCGGGCAGCGCCGCCGCGCAGGCCGCTCAGGCGTCGGTGCGGGAGACCGACGGGCAAAGCTGACCGGAAACAGGTGCGCCGGTGACGGCGTACCGTGATAGATGCTCACCCCATTTCGGCTGGCTCGTTGCACATCGGGACCATGCGTGCGGCGCCAGATACATGTCTGAGGAGACTGTGCTGTGACCGGGATCAAGACGACCGGCGAGAAGAAACTGATGCTCTTCTCCGGCCGCGCCCACCCCGAGCTTGCCGAGGAGGTCGCCCATCAGCTGGGAGTCGGTCTTGTGCCGACGAAGGCGTTCGATTTCGCCAACGGTGAGATCTATGTGCGGTTCCAGGAGTCGGCACGTGGCGCGGACTGCTTCCTGATCCAGAGCCACACGGCTCCGATCAACAAGTGGATCATGGAGCAGCTGATCATGCTGGACGCGCTGAAGCGCGCGTCGGCCCGCTCGATCACGGTGATCGTGCCGTTCTACGGGTACGCCCGTCAGGACAAGAAGCACCGGGGCCGTGAGCCGATCTCGGCCCGTCTGGTGGCGGACCTGATGAAGACGGCGGGTGCGGACCGGATCCTCACCGTCGATCTGCACACCGACCAGATCCAGGGCTTCTTCGACGGCCCGGTGGACCACCTGTTCGCGCTGCCGATCCTGGCGGACTACGTGGGCGCGAAGGTGGACCGTTCCAAGCTGACGATCGTCTCGCCGGACGCGGGCCGGGTGCGGGTCGCCGACCGCTGGTGCGACCGGCTGGACGCGCCGCTGGCGATCGTGCACAAGCGCCGCGACAAGGACGTGCCGAACCAGGTCTCCGTCCACGAGGTCGTCGGCAACGTCGAGGGCCGGGTCTGCGTGCTGGTCGACGACATGATCGACACCGGTGGCACGATCTGCGCCGCGGCGGACGCCCTGTTCGCGCACGGGGCGGCGGACGTCATCGTGACGGCGACGCACGGGGTGCTGTCGGGTCCGGCGGCGGACCGGCTGAAGAACTCGAAGGTGAGCGAGTTCGTCTTCACGGACACGCTGCCGACCCCGGGCGAGCTGGAGCTGGACAAGATCACGGTGCTGTCGATCGCGCCGACGATCGCGCGTGCGGTGCGCGAGGTGTTCGAGGACGGTTCGGTGACGAGCCTCTTCGAGGAGCAGGGCTGACAGGGGTGGTGATCGCCCTCTGGTGATCCACTTTGGGGTGCGGCCTCCCCGCCGGGTAGACTCAGCGAGTTGCTCGGCGAGGGAGGCCGTACCTGTGTACGGCGGTCCGTTATCGACGCGCTCTTCGTAGCAGGCCTGTCGTGGGCCGGGTGACCGTTCGTGTTCCGTCTTCCGACGGCCCACCCCATCTGACGAGGAGTGCAACCATGGCTGAGATCAAGCTCGCCAGCGAGGTCCGTACCGAGTTCGGCAAGGGCGCCGCCCGCCGCGTCCGCCGTGCCGACCGGGTTCCCGGTGTCGTCTACGGCCACGGCGCCGAGCCGGTCCACGTCACGCTGCCCGGCCACGACCTGCTGCTCGCGCTGCGTACGGCCAACGTGCTGATCGGTCTGGAGATCGACGGCAAGGACGCGCTGGTCATCCCGAAGGCCGTGCAGCGCCACCCCCTCAAGGGCACCATCGAGCACGTCGACCTGCTGACCGTGAAGCGCGGCGAGAAGGTCGAGGTCGAGATCGCGGTGCACACCGAGGGCGACCTGGCTCCGGGCTCCAACCTGCTGGAGTTCGTCCAGAACACGCTGCTGGTCGAGGCCGAGGCCACCCACATCCCCGAGTCCGTCACGGTCTCCGTCGCGGGCCTGGACGCCGGTGACTCGATCCTCGCCAAGGACATCGCGCTGCCCAAGGGTTCGGTGCTGGCCGGCGACGAGGACGCCATCGTGATCCAGGTCGTCGCCGCGCAGGCCGAGGAGCCGGCCGCGGGCGAGGCCGCCGAGGGCGAGAGCACCGAGGCCTGAGCCTCGTCCCCCTCCGTCGCGCCGGCTCCGGCCGCGTGACGTGTTCCACCTGGTTGACTGACGGGGTGGTGGTTCCCTGCGGGGAGCCGCCGCCCCGTTCGCCTGCCGTCCCGCTTGTACGCGTATGAGGAGACCGAGCGCTGATGTCCGACGCCACCGACCCCTGGCTCATCGTGGGCCTGGGCAACCCCGGCCCCGATTACGCGGCGAACCGGCACAACGTCGGGTTCATGACCGTCGATCTGCTGGCCGGGCGGATCGGCGGGAAGTTCAAGCGGGCGCAGAAGGCGCAGGCGCAGGTGGTGGAGGGGCGGATCGGTCCGCCGGGTCCGGCGAGCCGGCGGGTGGTGCTGGTGAAGCCGATGTCGTACATGAACCTGTCGGGCGGGCCGGTGACGGCGCTGCGGGACTTCTACAAGGTGCCGCTGGACCATGTGGTGGCGGTCCACGACGAGTTGGACGTGGAGTACGGGTCGCTGCGGTTGAAGCTGGGCGGCGGGGACAACGGGCACAACGGGCTGAAGTCGATGACGAAGGCAATGGGTCCGGACTACCACCGGGTGCGGTTCGGGATCGGGCGGCCGCCGGGGCGGATGCAGGTGGCGGACTTCGTGCTGAAGGACTTCTCCTCTACGGAGCGCAAGGAGTTGGCGTTTCTGGTGGACCGGTCGGCGGACGCGGTGGAGTGCCTGCTGGCGGAGGGGCTGGAGCGGGCGCAGAGCGCGTACAACTCCTGAGGTCCCGCCCCGGTCCGGCGAGGGGGCGGGTGTCGGGCGCAACTCCTGACATTCCTGGTGGTGGTGGGGCGTTTTCCGGTCGCGGGTTGACCGGGGGTGCGGGTCTGGCCAAGGATCGGCCCCCATGAAACGGAGCTCTTCCCGCCGGGCGGCGGTCGCGGGGCGGCGGGTGGCCATGGGCCTGGTCGTCCTGGTGCTGCTGGTGGCGGGTGCGTGGTCGTCGTGGAACACCGCGCACCACATCGTTCTGGCCAAGGGCCGGGAGCACGGGGTCGTGACGGTGACGGGGTGCGGCGAGGAGGCGTGCACCGGTTCGTTCGAGCCGGACGCGGTGTCGCGGGAGCGGGCGCGGGTGTCCGTGGACCGTTCGGTGGCGGCGCGGGTGGGGGATCGTTTCCCGGTGGTGGTGAAGCCCGGTTCCGATGCGGTGGTCCGCACGGGGGTGCCGGGCTTTCTGCATGCCTGGGTGCCGTTGGGCGGGGCGATGCTGCTGGCGGCGTGCGTGATCGGCGGGGGGTTGCGGATGGCGCGTACGGCGTGGGGTGCGGGGCTGGCGGGGGCGGCCCTGCTGGTGGCGACGTTCGTCGCGCTGTAGCGGGGCCGCCCCGGGGGCTGGCGTCGGTGGTCAGCCGGTGTTGCGGAGCCCTGCCGCGACGCCGTTGACGGTGAGCAGCAGGGCGCGGGCGAGGAGCGGGTCGGGCTCCTCGCCGCGCTCGGCGGCCTGGCGCTGGCGGGCGAGCAGGGAGACCTGGAGGTAGGAGATCGGGTCCAGGTAGGCGTCGCGGATGGAGAAGGTCTGCTGGAGCACCGGGTTGGTGTCGAGCAGCTTCTCGCCGCCGGTGATGCGCAGGATTTCGCTCACGGTGAGGGCGTGTTCGACCTCGATGGCGTCGAAGACGTGGGTGAGCTCGTCGGGGACGAGGGTGTCGACGTAGTGGCGGGCGATGCGCAGGTCGGTCTTGGCGAGGGTCATCTCGACGTTGGAGATGAAGTTGCGGAAGAAGTGCCAGTGCTCGTGCATCTCGTCGAGGACGGTGTCGAGTCCGGCTTCGCGCAGGGCCTTGAGGCCGGAGCCGACGCCGTACCAGCCGGGGACGATCTGGCGGGACTGGGTCCAGCCGAAGACCCACGGGATGGCGCGGAGGCCGTCGAGTGAGACGCCGGAGCCGGGGCGGCGGGAGGGCCGCGAGCCCAGGTGCAGGTCGGCGAGCTGGTCCACCGGGGTGGAGGCGAGGAAGTACGCGGGCAGGTCGGGGTCCTCGACGAGCTTGCGGTAGGCGCTGTGGGCGGCGTCGGAGACGGTGTCCATGGCCGCGTCCCAGCGGGCGAGGGCTTCGTCGGACTGGCGGGGCGCGGTGTGCAGGGCGGATGCCTGGAGGGTGGCCGCGACGGTCAGTTCCAGGTTCTCGCGGGCGAGGGCGGGGATGAGGTACTTGTCGGAGATGACCTCGCCCTGTTCGGTGACCTTGATCTCGCCCTCCAGGGTGCCCCAGGGCTGGGCGAGGATCGCGTCGTGGGAGGGGCCGCCGCCGCGGCCGACGGTGCCGCCGCGGCCGTGGAAGAGGCGCAGGCGTACGCCGTAGCGGTGGGCGACGTCGCGGAGGCGTCGCTGGGCGCGGTGGATCTCCCACTGGGAGGTGGTGATGCCGCCGAACTTGGAGGAGTCGCTGTAGCCGAGCATGACCTCCTGGACGTCGCCGCGCAGGGAGACGAGGCGGCGGTAGGAGGGGTCGGCGAGCATGGCGTCGAGGATGACGTCGGCGGCCTTGAGCTCGTCGGTGGTCTCCAGGAGCGGGACGATGCCGATCTTGGCCCAGCCGGCGTGGAGGTCGAGGAGTCCGGCCTCGCGGGCGAGGACGGCGGCGGCGAAGACGTCGTCGGCGCCCTGGCACATGGAGATGATGTAGGACTCGATGACTTCGGGGCCGAAGCGTTCGAAGGCTTCCTTGATGGTGTGGAAGACGCCGAGGGTCTTCTCGCCGGCCGCGTCGAGGGGGGCGGGGGTGGGGGCGAGGGGGCGGCGGGAGCGGAGTTCCTTGGCGAGGAGCTTCTGCCGGTAGTCGCGGGGCATGTCGGCGTAGCGCCAGGACTCCTCGCCGAGCCGGTCGAAGAGCTGGCCGAGGGCGTGGTGGTGGGCGTCGGCGTGTTCGCGTACGTCCATGGTGGCGAGCTGGAGGCCGAAGGCGGCGAGGGTGCGGATGGTGCGGTCCATCCGGCCGTCGGCGAAGAGGCCGCCGCGGTGCTCGCGCAGGGAGGTCTGGATGAGTTCGAGGTCGGCGATGAGTTCGGCGGTGCCGAGGTAGTCGCAGCCGGGGCGGTGGGGGGTGCCTTCGGCGAGGCGTTCGCGGGTGTTGACGAGCTTCTGCCGGATGCAGGTGGCCTTGAGGCGGTAGGGCTCCTCGGCGTTGAGCCGCTTGTAGCGGGGGCTGATGCCGGGGAGGCGTTCCAGGTCGGCCTGGAGGGAGGCGAGGAGTTCCTCGGTGGCTCCGGCGTAGCGGATGGAGTTGGAGAGGAGGCCGCGGAGGTGGTCGATCATCTCCAGGGCGTCGGTGATGCCGTGTTCGTGCTGGAGAATCAGGATGTCCCAGGTGACGGCGGGGGTGACGTTGGGGTTGCCGTCGCGGTCGCCGCCGATCCAGGTGCCGAAGGTGAGGGGGCGGGTGCCGGCGGGGAGTTCGACGCCGACGCGCTCCAGTTCGGCGGCGAGGTCCTCCAGGACGTCTCCGACGGCGCCGGCGTGGAGCTCGTCGAGGTAGTAGATGGCGTTGCGGGCCTCGTCGGCGGGTTCCGGGCGGACGACGCGGAGTTCGTCGGTCTGCCAGATGAGGTCGATGTTCTCGGCGAGGCGGAGGTCGAGGCGGCGGCGGTCGGCCTCGATGACCGGGGTCTCCAGCAGTTCGGCGATGCGGCGCAGCTTGTTGAGGACGGAGCGGCGGGCGGCTTCGGTGGGGTGGGCGGTGAAGACGGGCCGGACGTTGAGGTTCTTGACCGTCTCGCGCAGGTGGTCGGGGTCGGCGTCCTTGAGGCGGTCGGCGGTGCGGGCCAGGAGGCCGCCCTCGGCGGAGCGGCGGTCGCGCATCTCGTGGGCGCGGTGGACCTGCTCGGTGACGTTGGCGAGGTGGAAGTAGGTGGAGAAGGCGCGCACGAGCTGTGCGGCGGTCTCCAGGTCCGTGTCGCCGAGGAGTTCGGCGGCGGCTTCGCCGTCGGTGCGGGTCAGGGCGCGGACCCGTTCGACGAGGTCGAGGAGTTCCTGTCCCTCCTGGCGTACGAGGGTTTCGCCGAGGAGGTCGCCGAGGCGGCGGATGTCGGCGCGCAGCGCGGGGCTGGCGGCAGGGGTCTGGTCGGCACTGCTCACAGTGTGCGGCTCCTTGCAGTGAATGAGGAGGTGCGTTCGCTTCACCGCCCCCGGGGAGTGGCCGTGGGGCGGGTGGCGGGGTCCGGGGCCCTGCGGCTGGCAGCGGTGCTGTCGCCACGCCCCGACGAGCGGGTGCGGACCGCGCTGTCCGACCCTCCCAGGATAGGTGTCGCCGCGGGCGGCGTGTCCGGTGGCCCGAGGGGGTCGCGGCGGCCGCCGGGGACGAACCCGGGCGGGTGTCCCCTACCCAGGTGGCGGTTGGACTACCGCGGGTGACGGGTGGGACCGGCCTCTCGTGTTGTGGTGCCCGTCACTGCCATACTTACCAAGCCGTAGGTTACGGAACCGTAGCCACGGCCGTCCGTGCCTTTCCCCTCACCCTCCGAGGTATCCCTGTGCCGAGTACTCCCCCCGCGATCGACGTGACCGAGCCGCCCGGCGTGGCGGCGGCCCCGCTGCCTCCCGCCACGCTGGGCGGTGACAGGAAGCGGTCGATCGAGCAGTTCGCGCTGCTGGCGTTCATCGTGGTGCCGTTCGTGGCCCTGGTCGCGGCGGTGCCGTTGGCGTGGGGGCGGGGGGTGAGCTGGCTGGACGTGGGTCTGCTGGTGGCGATGTACTTCATCGGCTGCCACGGGATCACGATCGGTTTCCACCGGTACTTCACGCACGGGTCGTTCAAGGCGAAGCGGCCGTTGCGGATCGCGCTGGCCGTGATGGGTTCGCTGGCGGTGGAGGGGCCGGTGGTGCGGTGGGTGGCCGATCACCGCAAGCACCACCGGTTCTCGGACGCGGAGGGCGACCCGCATTCGCCGTGGCGGTTCGGGGAGAGCCTGCCGGCGCTGATGAAGGGGCTGTGGTGGGCGCACATCGGGTGGATGTTCGACGAGGAGCAGACGTCGCAGCAGAAGTACGCCCCCGATCTGATCAAGGACCCGGCGATCCGGGCTGTCTCGCGCCACTTCATGACGTTCACCATCGTGTCGCTGGCGATTCCGCCGCTGGTGGGCGGTCTGGTGACGATGTCGTGGTGGGGTGCGGCGACCGCGTTCTTCTGGGGTTCGCTGGTGCGGGTCGCGCTGCTGCACCACGTGACGTGGTCGATCAACTCGATCTGCCACGCGGTGGGCAAGCGGCCCTTCAAGTCGCGTGACCGCTCGGGGAACGTGTGGTGGCTGGCGGTCCTGTCGTGCGGGGAGTCGTGGCACAACCTGCACCACGCGGATCCGACGAGCGCCCGGCACGGGGTGATGCGGGGCCAGATCGACTCCAGCGCGCGGCTGATCCGCTGGTTCGAGATGCTGGGCTGGGCCCATGACGTGCGGTGGCCGGACGCCGCGCGTATCGACTCCCGGCGCACGCGCGTACCGGCCGACGCGGCATGATTGACGACGTGGCGACCGACTCCAGCACGAACAGCGGGCAGAGCAGGACCTCCCCCTCCCGACGGGCCCGACGGGTCCGGATGACGGGGAAGGAGCGCCGCGAGCAGCTGCTGGACATCGGGCGGGCCCTGTTCGCCGACAAGGGGTTCGAGGGCACGTCGGTGGAGGAGATCGCGGCGCGTGCCGGGGTCTCCAAGCCGGTGGTGTACGAGCACTTCGGCGGCAAAGAGGGCCTGTACGCGGTGGTGGTCGACCGGGAGATGCGCCGGCTGCTGGACATGGTGACGGGGGCGCTCACGGCGGGTCATCCGCGGGAGCTGCTGGAGCAGGCGGCGTTCGCGCTGCTGGACTACATCGAGTCGTACACGGACGGTTTCCGGATCCTGGTGCGGGATTCGCCGGTGGCGCAGTCGACGGGCACGTTCGCGTCGCTGATCAGCGACATCGCCACGCAGGTGGAGGACATCCTGGGCCTGGAGTTCAAGGCGCGGGGCTTCGATCCGAAGCTGGCGCCGCTGTACGCCCAGGCGCTGGTGGGGATGGTGGCGCTGACGGGTCAGTGGTGGCTGGACGTGCGCAAGCCGAAGAAGGCCGAGGTCGCCGCCCATCTGGTGAACCTGTGCTGGCACGGGCTGGAGAACCTGGAGGCGAAGCCCCGGCTGATAGGGCACCGGAAGAGCTGAGCGCGGCTGATCGCGCAGTCCTGCCCCCGTCGTCACCCGTTGTGATGACGGGGGCGGATTTTCCGCCGTAGTGTGGTCGGGAGGGCAGAGGATTCGTCCATGGGAGGAACCATGACCGCCGAGCCGACCACCGCGCACAGTTCCCGCTGGCCGGTGCCCCCGCAGGACGGATACACCGTGGACGACCTGTTCACGCTGCCCGATCTCCCGCCGCACACCGAGCTGATCGACGGGAGCCTGGTTTTCGTGAGTCCGCAGCGAGACTTTCACAGCACGATGATCGACCTGCTGGTGATGGGGCTGCGCAGTACGGCGCCGCCGGAGGTGAAGGTCCGCCGGGAGATGACCGTGGTGCTGGACCGGCGCAACGGGCCGGAGCCCGACGTCTCCGTCGTCCGCAGCGAGGCGGTCACCGGGCCGGACGTGACCCGGTACCAGGCCGCCGACGTCCTCCTCGCCGTCGAGGTCGTCTCCCCCGACTCCGAGGCCCGTGACCGTGAGGCCAAGCCGCACAAGTACGCGGCCGCCGGCATCCCGCACTTCTGGCTGGTGGAGATGACCGGCACCGACCGGCACCCCGTCGTGCGGGTCTACGAGCTGGACCCGGTGACGAAGGCGTACGCGCTGACCGGCATCCATCACGACCGGTTGAAGACGGGGGTGCCGTTCCCGGTGGACATCGACGTGTCGGCGGAAGCGCTCAACGAGCTGTAGGCGGGGCGGTCACGCGTCCGGCTCCAGGAACTCCAGGCGGTTGCCGACCGGGTCGTGGGCGTAGAAGCGGCGGTGGCCGGGGAGGTCGTCGTCCCAGGTGGTCTCGGCCCCGTGGGCTTCCAGGCGGGCGGCGTACGCCTCGATGCCGGTGACGCGCAGGCCCGGGTGGGCCTTCCTCGCGGGGCGGAAGTCCTGTTCGACGCCGAGGTGGAGCTGGACGGGGCCCGCAGCGAACCAGCAGCCGCCGCGGGCGGCGAGCACCGGGGGCTTGGGGATCTCCGTCATGCCCAGGGCGCCGGTGTAGAAGGCGCGCAGGGCGTCCTCGGAGCCGGGTGGGGCGGCGAGCTGGACGTGGTCGACGGCGACGAGGGCGGCAGGGGCGGTCACGGCTGGTCCTTCCGGGCGACGGCGAAGATGCGGCGGAACGGGAAGACCGTGCCGTGCGGGCCGGGCGGGTAGGCGTCGCGCAGCAGGTCGCGATAGGCGGCGACGAACGCCTCGCGCGCTTCGGGGTCGTCGGCGAGGGCGGTGAGGACGGGGCGCAGGGCGGTGCCCTTGACCCAGTCGAGGACCGCGTCGTCGCCGTGCAGGGTCTGGAGGTAGGTGGTCTCCCAGACGTCGGCCGCACAGCCCAGGTCCCGCAGGCGGGCGAGGTAGTCGGCGGGTTCCAGGACGGCGGCGGTGCGGTCGCCCACGCCGTGGAGGAGGGGGCGCCAGCGGTCGGAGGCGCGGAGGCCGGCCAGGAGGGTGTGGCTGGGGGCGGCGAAGTTGCCGGGGACCTGGAAGGCGAGGACGCCGCCGGGGACCAGGGCGTCGATCCAGCGGGGGAAGCGGTCGGCGTGGCCGGGGATCCACTGGAGGGCGGAGGTCGAGACGATCAGGTCGTACGGTTCGGTGGGCTCCCAGGTCACGGCGTCGGCCTCGGCGAAGTCGAGGAGCGGGGGACGGGCGCGGGCGGCGGCCTCGGCGAGCATCTCCCGCGAGGTGTCGTAGCCGGTGATCCGGGCCCGGGGCCAGCGGTCGGCGAGGAGGGCGGTGACGTTGCCCGCGCCGCAGCCGAGGTCGGCGATGCGCGGCGCCGGGCGGCCGGGGAGGTCCCCGACGCGGGCGAGGAGGTCGTGGAAGGGGCGGGTGCGGTGGCCCGCGTGGCGCAGGTACTGCTGCGGATCCCAGGCGGGGCGGTCGGATGCGGTCATGGGAGGAGGATCCCGCCCATTATCTCTCGATGTCAAGACACTTGACCTCAAGAGACTTCATGTCGAGGGACCAACTACACTGATCGTCATGGAGGACGAGGTCGACCGTCTGGTCGCTGCATGGCGCCGCGAGCGCCCCGACCTCGACGTGGAACCGCTCGAGGTGCTCAGCCGCGTCTCCCGCCTGGCACGCCACCTCGACCGGGCCCGCCGCATCGCCTTCGCCGAGCACAACCTGGAGCCGTGGGAGTTCGACGTGCTGACGTCGCTGCGCCGGGCCGGCGCCCCCTACCAGCTCTCCCCCGGGCAGCTCCTCACCCAGACGCTGGTCACCTCGGGCACGATGACCAACCGCATCGACCGGCTGACCAAGAAGAACCTCGTCGAGCGGCTGCCCGACCCCAGCGACCGGCGCGGCGTCCTCGTCCGCCTCACCGCCGAGGGGCGCGACAAGGCCGACCAGTCGCTGGCCGGGCTCCTCGCCCAGGAACGGGCCATCCTCGGCGAGCTGTCCCGTGCCCAGCGTGGCGAACTGGCCGGGCTACTGCGCCAGTTGACCGCCCCGTTCGACAACATCCCGACCTAGCGGGTCCGGCGCCTCCTCGACGGGCCCGACGCCCGCCCGGCGGGCCAGCGCCACCGCCGCCAGCGTCGAGTGCACCCCGAGCTTGCCCAGCACGTTCTGCATGTGGGTGCGCACCGTGTGCGGGGAAAGGAACAGCCGCTCCGCGACCGCCTTGCGGCCCAGCCCCGCCACCATGCAGCGCAGCACCTCGCGCTCCCGGGGCGTCAGCGACCCCACCAGCCGCTCGCTCTCGGTGCGGTGCTTGCGGGCGGCGGTCAGCTCCCGCAGGACGCCGGTGAGCAGGGCCGGCGGCAGATGCGTCTCGTCCCGCAGCACCCCCCGGATCACCGCCAGCAGCCGCTGGAGCGAGCAGTCCTTGGCCACCCAGCCCGAGGCCCCCGCCTGGAGCGCCCGCGCGGCGGTGCGCGGATCGTCCTTCTCCGCGAGCACCACCGACCGCACCGCGGGCCGGCCGGCGCGGACCCCGGCGACCAGCGCGATGCCGTCGACGGCGGTCGCCTCCTCCCGCCGGGGCCCGGGCACGGGCGGCGCGCCGTCAGCGGTCCGGGCGCCCAGCTCGGCGTCGACCAGCAGCACGTCGTAGCCGCGCCCCTCGGCGGACGCGCGCTCCAGGGCGCGCAGGGCGGCCGGGCCGCTGCCCGCCGCGGAGACGTCGACGTCCGACTCGGCGGCGAGGGCCGCCGCCAGCGACTCGGCGAAGATGCGGTGGTCGTCGACCACCAGAACCCGGATACGCGCCACAGAACCCCCATCGGAGGGGGCGGAAAACCGCGGGTACGGCGTCCGGGGCCTCACTGCGGCCTGCCGCGCCGACGGCCGCCGCCGCCGAACCGCCTGCCACCCTGCCCCGGACGCCGCACCCGGCTTTCTCGCTCCCCTGAATCGGCACCGGCCCCCACCGGTGCTGAGGATCAGCGTACGGGCGGGGGCCATGGGGGGAAGGAGATTCGACGAACTGGTTACCTCAGGTGTTTAGGGTGTGTTTCATGTTCCGTCTTGTGACAGAAGTAGACAAAGAACGTCGCATTCTGCTGAGCGGGCGTCTGCACGGGGACAATGTCGCGGCATCGGCCGGCCTGCGTGCGCTGTTGTCCACCTCCGCCGAGCACGAAGTGCCGCTGGAGGTATGGGCGTTGGACGGACGCGGAGCCCTGGCCGGAGGACTGGCCGGGCGGACCTGGGCGTACTGGCTGCACGTCGACCTCCTCTGGGTCGACGCCCCGCACCGGGGCTCGGGCCTCGGCGCGCGCCTGCTCGACGAGGCCGAACGGACCGCCCGCACCGAGCGCGGCTGCACCCGGTCGCGGCTGGAGACCTGGGACTTCCAGGCACCCGGCTTCTACCGCAAGCAGGGGTACGAGGAGATCGGCCGGGTCGCCGACTACCCGCCGGGCGTCACCGAGTTCATCCTGGCCAAGGAGTTGTGAGGGGCGGGGCGCCGGGCCCTTCGCCGGGGCCGGACGGGTGCGGTCCGTCCGGCACGTCCGCTCCCGGCCCGCGCGTTCCGGGAGGGGCCCGGAGGGCGCTCCGCCTCTCAGCGCAGCCGGCGCGCCCCGGCCGACGGGACGGCGTCGAAGATCCCTGGGGCGGCGTGTCCGGCCGCCGCGAACGCCTCGGCGACGGCCCCGGCCACCGTGCCGGCGACCGCCTCCTCCACCAGGACGACCGCCGAGCCGCCGAAGCCGCCCCCGGTCATCCGCGCACCCAGCGCCCCGGCCGCGTTCGCCGCCTCGACCACCAGGTCCAACTCGGGGCAGGAGACCCGGAGGTCGTCGCGGAGCGAGACGTGGCCCTCGTTCAGGAGGGGGCCCACCGCGCGGAGGTCGCCCGCGTCGAGCAGGGCGACGACCTGCTCGACGCGGCGGTTGTCGCCGACGACATGGCGTACGCAGCGGATCACGGACTCGTCCGCCCCGGCATCGGCCAGCGTGGTGAGCGCCGTGGCGAGCTCCTCGTACGGCAGGTCGCGCAGCATCGGCAGGCCGAGCAGCCGGGCGCCCTCCTCGCAGCCGGCCCGGCGCTCCGCGTACGCCCCGTCGCCCAGCGCGTGCTTGACCCGGGTGTCGACGACCAGCAGCGTCAGCCCCCGGGCGGCCGGGTCGAAGGGGACCTGGCGCAGCGAGAGGTCGCGGGTGTCCAGGTGGAGGGCGTGGCCCTCGGCGCAGCAGGCCGAGGCCATCTGGTCCATGATCCCGCAGGGCACGCCGACGAAGTCGTTCTCGGCGCGGCGGCCGGCCACGGCGATCTCGGCCGGGCTCAGGCCCAGCTCGAAGAGGTCGTTCAGGGCCAGCGCGGTGACGGTCTCCAGGGCGGCGGACGAGGAGAGCCCGGCGCCGGTGGGCACGGTGGAGGTCACTGCGATGTCCGCCCCGGTGACCGGGTGCCCGGCCGCGCGCAGCGCCCAGAGCACCCCGGCGGGGTAGGCGGCCCAGCCGTGGCCGGAGTGCGGCGCCAGCTCGTCGACGCGGAGCGAGACGACGCCGCCGGGGACGTCGGAGGAGTACAGCCGCAGGACGCCGTCGTCGCGGCGGGAGACGGCGGCGCGGGCGGTGTGCGGGAGGGCGAACGGCATGACGAAGCCGCCGTTGAAGTCGGTGTACTCCCCGATGAGGTTCACCCGCCCGGGGGCGGCCCAGATGCCCTCGGGCTCGCGCCCGTACAGCTCGGCGAAGGCGGCCGCGGGGTCGGTCCCGGACGGTTCCCCGGCGGCGTCGGACGGCGCTGCGGCGGTCGCGGTCGCGGTCATGGGGTGGCGGTCTCCTCTCGGCGGGCGAACTGCCAGGCGTCAGCGACGATCCCGGCCAGGTCGGCGCGGGACGGCTGCCAGCCGAGGCGTTCGACGGCGGTGGCGGCGGAGGCGACGAGGACGGCCGGGTCGCCGCCTCGGCGGGGGGCGGGGGTCTCGGGCACGGGGTGGCCGGTGACCTTGCGGACGGTCTCGATGACCTCGCGGACCGAGAAGCCGTTGCCGTTGCCGAGGTTGCAGATCAGGTGCTCGCCGGGGGCGGCGGCGGCGAGGGCCAGGAGGTGGGCTTCGGCGAGGTCGGCGACGTGGATGTAGTCGCGGACGCAGGTGCCGTCCGGGGTGGGGTAGTCGTCGCCGTAGACGTTGATCGACTCGCGCTTGCCCAGGGCGACTTGGAGGACGAGCGGGATGAGGTGGGACTCGGGTTCGTGGCGCTCGCCGCAACTGCCGTAGGCCCCGGCCACGTTGAAGTAGCGCAGCGAGACGGCGGCCAGTCCGTGGGCGGTGGCCTCGCCCCCGATCATGTGGTCGACGGCGAGCTTGGAGGCGCCGTAGGGGCTGGTGGGGGCGGTGGGGGCGGTCTCGGTGACGGGGCTGGAGGCCGGTTCGCCGTAGGTGGCGGCGGTGGAGGAGAAGACGAGGGTGCGTACGCCGTGCTGGCGCATGGCGGCGAGCAGGGCGGTGGTGCCGCCGACGTTGTTGACCCAGTACTTCTCGGGGTTGACGACGGACTCGCCGACCTGGGAGAAGGCGGCGAAGTGCAGGACGCCGTCGTAGGAGGGGTCCAGGTGGCGGGCGGCGTCCTGGATGCGGCCCTCGACGAACGCGGCCCCCGCCGGGACGCCCTCGCGGAACCCGGTGGAGAGGTCGTCCAGGACGGTCACCTCGTGGCCCGCCTCCAGCAGGTGCTGGGCGACGACGCTGCCGACGTATCCGGCGCCGCCGGTGACCAGGTACTTCTTGGGGTCGCCGGCCCCCTGGGCGTCGCGGGTGTTCCGAGGATCGTTCACTGGCTCGCTACCTCTCGCAGTCGCTCGGCCGCGGCCTCCGGCGGCACGTCGTTGATGAACACGTTCATGCCGGACTCGGACCCCGCGAGGAACTTCAGTTTGCCGGAGGTACGCCGGATGGTGAAAAGCTCCAGGTGCAGGGCGAAACCGTCCCGGCCGGGAACCCCGAACGGCGCCTGGTGCCAGGCGGAGATGTAGGGGGTCGGCGGCTCGTCGGGCCCGAAGATCCGGTCGAAGCGCCTCAGGAGCTCCAGATAGACCCGGGGGAACTCCGTCCGCGCGCCCTCGTCCAGCTCCCGCAGGTCGGGGACGCGGCGGCGGGGGTGGAGGTGGACCTCGTAGGGCCAGTGCGCCGCGTAGGGGACGAAGGCGATCCAGTGGTCGGTGGCGAGGACGACGCGTGATCCGTCCTTCTCCTCGCGGGCCACCAGGTCGTCGAAGAGGTTGCCGCCGGTCTCCTCGCGGTGGCGGGCGGCGTTGCGGAGCATCAACTCGGTGCGCGGCGTGACGAAGGGGTAGCCGTAGATCTGGCCGTGCGGGTGGCCGAGGGTGACGCCGATCTCGGCGCCCCGGTTCTCGAAGCAGAAGACCTGGGTGACCTGGTCGAGCGCGGCGAGGGCGGCCGTGCGGTCGGTCCAGGCGGTGAGGACGAGCGCGGCCTGCTCCTCGGTGAGGTCCGCGAAGGACGCCTCGTGGTCGGAGGTGAAGCAGACGACCTCGCAGCGGCCGGAGTCGCCTGCGAGGGAGGGGAAGCGGTTCTCGAAGACCGCGACGTCGTAGTGGTCGTCGGGGATCTCGCTGTGCCTCCCGTCCCGGGTGGGGCAGAGCGGGCAGGCGTCGGCCGGCGGGTGGTAGGTGCGGGCCTGGCGGTGCGAGGCGATGGCGACGGCGTCGCCGAGCAGCGGGTCGCGGCGGATCTCGGACGAGGTCGAGACGGCGTCCAGGGGGCGGTGGTCCACGGCCTCGCGGACGGCGTCGTCCGCCGCGTCGTAGTAGATCAGCTCACGGCCGTCCGCGAGGGTCGTCACCGTCTTCTTCACCAGAGTCCTCCACCGGATCTCCCAACACAATCGCGCACAACAAACCATAAACGAACATCAGCGTCAATGGTCCGGCGATCACGCGCGCTCGACGGCCGCACGGAGGCGATCGGCGGGGGCGCGGTGGTGGAGCACTTCCGGAGCTGCCGGGGCGGGGTCGCCGGCATCCCGTCCGGCCTGGGCGCCGGCTTCGCCGCCGGGCTCGGCAGGCTGGTCGCCGGGGCGGTCGCCGTGGCCGCCGTCGCCCTCCTCACCGCCCCGGATCCCGACGCGGGGCCGGGTCGGCCCGGGGTACGGCGCCGGAGCGGAACCCGGGCCCCGGCACGGACCGGCCCACCCCGGAGCGGGCCCGGCGCACGGCCGCTTGCCCGGCGCACCGCCGTCTGCCCGGCGCATCGCCCCTTGCCCGGCGCACCCCCTACGTCCCCGGCGCACCGCCGCTTGGCCGGCGCACCGGCGCTTGCCCGGGGCTCGGCGTCACCCGCCGCCGCGGGGAGCGTACGGGCCCGGCCGCGCCTCGCCGCCCGCCGCCGCTTCCGCGTGCGCCGCGGCGCGCTCCAGCAGCCCCGTACGGGCGGCGAGGGCGGCCGCCTCCAACCGGGAGCCGACCCCGAGCTTCATCAGGACCCGCTGGACATGGGTGCGGGCGGTGCTCGGGGCGATGTCCATGCCGGCCGCGATCAGCCGGGTGCCCTCGCCCTCGGCGACCCGCACCAGGACCTCCGCCTCGCGCGGGGTGAGCATCCTCAGCAGCCGCCGCCCCTCGTCGTCGGGCTGGACCGACGGGTTGAGCAGCTCGGCGAAGGCCCCCCGCAGCAGCTGCGGGGCGACGGCGCTCTCCCCCGCCCGCGCCTTGAGCATGGCCCGCTCGACGCCCTCGATCCGCTCGTCGTGCCGGACGTACCCCACGGCCCCGGCCGCGAACGCGGCGGCGATCCCGCGCGGGCTGGGCACCGGTCCGAGGACCACCACCGCCACCTGCGGACGCTCCCGGCCGATGCGGGCGATCGGGTCGAAGACCCCGGGGTCGGCGGGCGAAGCCGTACCGAACAGGCAGACCTCCGGGGCCCTGCCGACCACGAGCTCCGCCGCTCCGGAGGTCGGCGCGGCCGCCGCGAGCACCCGGTGCCCGCGCAGTTTCAGCGCCGAGGCGAGTGCCTCGGCGAGCAGACGGTGATCGTCGACCACCATGAGCCGCACGCCCATCGGTTCTCTCCCCCACAGCCCTGTACGCCCGGCCCCCGGACTCCTGACCCGGCAAGGTACACGCTTGTTCGACGGTGCGCGGCCCCAACGGGGCAGAAGCCCCCCGAAGTGCCGGATTCTGCGCGGTTCGGGGCCGACCGGCCGCCTGCCGGTGACCGGTTCGGAGGCGGAAACGATCGGCCCCGCCGGTCGGACGGGCGGCCGGCGGGGCCTGGGTACTGCTGGGTCCAGCGCTCAGGAAGGGCGCCCGGCGCGTGCGGTGGTCACTCGGCGCGGTAGGCGACGACGAGGTAGACCTTCTCGTCGGGGTTGACGGTGCTGGGCTTGTGGACCGACTTGCTCGCCATGTAGAACCGCCCGTCCGAGTAGATCAGTTCGGCCGAGTCGAGGGAGAACCGCTTCTCCGCCGTCCGTACGGCCTCGTCGCTCGGGTTCTCCATCAGCTGGGTCTGCTTGAAGGTCTCGCCGTCGATGGAGACGACCTGGCCGCCCTTGTCGTACGGGCTCTCCTTGTAGGCGATGACGCTGGTGCCGTCCTTCCGGAGCGGGGTCAGGGTGTGGCGGTCGCCCGCGTCCGCCCGGCCGCCGAGGAGCTTGCCGGTGGCCAGGTCGAAGGCGACGATCTCGTTGGTGTCGCCGTACTCGCTGGTGCCGTCGTGGCGCTCGGTCGGCAGGTAGAGCCGGTTGTTGGTGACGACCATGTGCCGGCACCGCTCGACCTCGGTGGAGGCGCAGCGTGCCGCGTACTTCTCCGCGTCGGCGGGGATGCGGACGATCAGCTTGCCGGTCGCCGCGTCGATCGAGAAGAAGTCGGAGATGCCGCTGCCGTCGCCGGCGGTGTCGCCGACGTCGGCCGCGACCACCAGCGGCTTGGTGGAGACGATGGAGGCGTAGTCGACGCCCGCGGGCATCTGGAACGAGGACAGCGGCGCGCCGGTGGTCGGGTTCAGCGCCTGCACGGTGAGCTGGGGGGCGTCGCTCGTACCGCACCTGCGGACCACGGCGAGGGCCTCACCGCCCGCGTATCCGCCGTCGTAGCAGCCGTCCGCGCCGACCTTCGGCTTCCACAGCTCGGCGCCGGTGTCCAGCTTGAAGGCGGCGCCGCCCGAGGTGCCGGCCGCGGCGACGGTGGTCCCGCTGAGGGTGACCTCGTCGAAGCGGATCTGCTCGTCGCCGCCGGTGGCGGAGGTGACGCCCTTGCTCCACAGGAGCTTGCCGGCGGCCAGGTCGACCACGCCGACCTGGTTGCACGAGGGGTACTTGTTCTCCTTGGAGGCCTTCGTCTCCTGGAAGACGATGGCCGTCTTGTAGTCCTCGCTCATGTGCCGGGAGGTGGTGCAGACCTCGCCGGCCAGCGGGAAGGACCAGAGCTTGGTGCCCTTGTCGCGGTCGTAGCCGTTGATCTCGGCGATGCCGGACTTGACGTACGCCTTGTCCGTGAGCCAGGAGCCCTCGACCGTGGTGATGTCGGTGACGACCGGCTGCGGGAACTGGAAGGCGACCTTGGACTTGGTGTTGGCGGGCGCCTTCTCGTCGCCGCCGGCCAGACCGCCGCCCTCGCCGCCCTTGCCGCCGGTGGAGCCGGAGGAGGACGCCTGGCCCTTGCCGCTCTTGTCGTCGTCGCCGGTGGCGGAGTAGACGATTCCGGCGCCGATGATCAGCACCACCGCGACGGCGGCGGCGACGATGATCTGCATCTGGGTGGAGAACTTCTTGCCGCCGCCGGCCGGCTGCGGCGCCCCGTACTGCGGCTGCATCGGCTGGGTCGGGTAGCCGTACCCCTGCTGGGGCGTCCCCGGCTGTCCGGGCTGTCCGGCGGGCCCCTGCGGGTAGCCGTATCCGGGCTGCGCGGCCTGCGGGTAGCCGTAGCCGTTGGGCTGCGGCGCGGGCGGGGTCGGGTAGCCGCCGGACGGCGGGGGCTGCGGAGCGCCGTAGCCGCCCGCGGGCGCGGTCGGGGGCTGCTGGGGCGGCCCGGCCGGGGGCTGCGGCTGTCCGGCGGGAGGCTGCTGCGGCTGCTTGCCGAAGGGGTCGGCGGACGGCGGGGCCGGCCGGCCGAACCCTCCCGGCGGAGGGTCCTGCGGTGCGCCGAAGCCGCCGGCGGGCGGCGCGGGGGGCGTGTTCGGGGCTCCCGGCGGCGTGTTCGGGGCCTCCGGGGGCGTGTTCGGCGGCTCGTGGGGCGGCTGCTGCGGTGGCTGGGTCATGGCGTGCGTACCTCTGGGGACGAGTGGGCGTGGGGGCGCGTGGGGCCGAGGGGCCGGGGCTCCGTCCGGCTGCCGTGCCGGGCGGTCACTTGGAGAACACCAGCAGCGTCGACTGCTCCAGCTCCTCCTTGTCGTTGCTCGCGCTCACCCGCGTGCTGAAGACGAAGGATCGCTCTCCCCGGTAGACGACCTTGGAGGAGAAGAAACCGTTCTCGATCCGGCCGGCCGACGCGGGGTGCTGGAGCAGCGTCTTGGGGGCGCCGCCGGTCGGCGGGAGCGTCACAACGGCTCCGGCCGCGTCGTACGTGGGCCGCATGTAGAGCACCAGGTTTCCGCCTTCCATGCCCAGCGGCTTCAGGACGCGCTCGGCGGGGGCGGGCGCCTCCCACTTGGGCTTCCCGGTGTTCAGGTCGAAGGCGATGACCTTGTTCGTCCGGGCGGTGCCGCTGGTGTCGTCCTGGGTCGCCATGTAGAAGGTGTCGGCGTCGGCGGCGACGCCGCTGCACCCTTCGAGCTTCTCACCGAAGATCGCAAAGCTGCTCCCGCAGTCCGCGGTGAGCGTGTCGCCCTTGGCGGGCGCGAGCTGGGAGCGGAGCTTGCCCCTGTCGGTGAGCGCGGCGATGGCCCACTGCTTCTTCTCCTCGTGGTCGAGCCGGACCACGAGCGGGGTGACCGAGTAGACCTTGCTGACCTCCCAGCCGCGCGGCGGCTGGTAGGTCCACTTGGGCTTGCCGGTGGCCGGGTCCACTTCCTGGACCTGGTGCTGCGGGTTCTCGACGTCGTCCGTGCGGCAACTGGCCGCGGCGATCAGCTTCGGTCCCCCGGCGAAGGCGAAGGGCTTGCAGTTGCCCGAGGGGTTGCCGAACAGCTCCTTGCCGTCGCTGACCCGGTAGGCGTTGGAGTTGCTGGTCCGTCCGACGGTGACGGTGTCGCCGCTGATGGCCAGACCGATGTCGGACAGGAAGTCCCAGGTTCCGTTCTTCTTGACCGACTTCTTCCAGCCGGGCTTGCCGGTGTTGAGGTCGATCATCTGGAGGACGGAGCAGTTGGCCTTGTCCGTGGTGCCGTCCTTCACGCCGATGACGATCTTGCCGTCGGCGGTCGGGGAGTCGGGCGCGGCGCACACGTCGGCGGGGAGCGGAAGGGTCCACTTCTGCTTGCCGTCGGCGACCGAGTAGCCGGAGACCCCGCGGTAGACGGCCTTGGCGATCACGTCGCCGGCGAACCAGGGGCCGTACACGGAGGCGCCGTTGCGCGGCAGGTCCACGTCGTTCTTCTGGAGCCAGGCGACCTTCGCCTCGCCCGGCTTGCGCCCGGCGTTGAGGTCGTCGTTCCCCTCGCGGCCGTCACCGCTGCCGTCGCCCTCGTCGACGGTCGGCGACGCGCTGGGGGCCTTGGGATCGTTGCTGGTGGTGGCCACGGGCTTCTTGTCCTCGTCGCCGCCGTCGCTCACGAGGAACCAGGTGCCCGCACCGGCCGCCAGGACCACGGCGAGCGCCGCCGCGACCACGATGCCGGTCCTGCCCTTGAGGAACCCGCCGCCGCCGGAGCCCGGCCCGCCGGGTGCGGGAGCGCCGGGGTACTGCTGCGCCGGGTAGCCGTAGCCGCCCTGGGGCTGCTGGCCGTACGGGCCGGGGGCCGGCTGGCCGTACGGACCCGGCTGCTGACCGTACGGACCGGGCTGCTGACCGTAGGGGCCGGGCTGCTGGCCGTACGGGCCGGGGGCCTGACCGTACGGGCCGGGGGCCTGGCCGGGCGGGGCCGGGGGCTGCTGCGGGTAGCCGTAAGCCGGCGCACCGGACGGGGGCGCCTGCGGCGGGCCGGCCGGCGGCTGTGCGGGCGGCGGGCCCTGGGGCGGCTGAGGAGCTCCGTACGGCGGCTCCTGCGGAGCCCCGAAGCCTCCCTGCGGCGGTTGCTGGCTGGGCGGCTGGCTCATATCAGCACGTCCCCCTTCGTGCGGCCCGGTGCGCGATCCGGTCTCCCCCGCATTCCCAAGAGGGTCAATCCCTCTCGGAAAGGAGCGAATCGGGCATGGCTTCCGCGGTGTTACGACAGTCGGGCGGGGCTTCTTTCTACCACCCGCCGGCCACCGGCAGCCGGTTCGGGCCAAGCCCTGTTCCCAAGGGAGAACCGCCTCGTGATGCCCTCGTTACGCCCTGGCGGGAGGTGACGGGCAGTCACCGGAGGCGGGCGCCGTCCGGCGTCCCGACCGGACCGTGCCGTCGTCGCCCGCGCCGGCCGGCGCCGGGGCGGAACCCCGGCGCGGCGGCCCCGTCAGGCGTCCTCGGCCAGCTCCAGCCAGCGCATCTCCAGCTCGTCGCGCTCGGTGACGAGTTCACGCAGTTCGGCGTCGAGCTTGGCGACCTTCTCGAAGTCGGTGGCGTGCTCCGCGATCTGCTGGTGCAGCGTGGTCTCACGGGTGGAGAGCTTGTCGAGCTGCCGCTCGACCTTCTGCAGCTCCTTCTTCGCGGCGCGGGACGCCTGCGCCGAGACCGCGGGGGCGGCGGAGGACGAGGAGGAGGGGGCCGAGGACGTACGGGGTGCGGCGGCGGAGGGGGTGGTCTCCTCCTCCATCCTCTGCCGGCGCTCCAGGTACTCGTCGATACCGCGCGGCAGCATCCGCAGGGAGCGGTCGCCCAGGAGCGCCATGACCCGGTCGGTGGTCCGCTCGATGAAGAACCGGTCGTGGGAGATCACGATCATCGATCCGGGCCAGCCGTCGAGGAGGTCCTCCAGCTGGGTCAGGGTCTCGATGTCGAGGTCGTTGGTGGGCTCGTCGAGGAAGAGGACGTTGGGCTCGTCCATCAGCAGCCGCAGGATCTGCAGGCGGCGGCGCTCACCGCCGGAGAGGTCGCCGACGGGCGTCCACTGCTTCTCCTTGGTGAAGCCGAACTGCTCGCAGAGCTGGCCGGCCGTCATCTCGCGGCCCTTGCCGAGGTCGACCCGGTCGCGGACCTGCTGGACGGCCTCCAGGACGCGCAGGTTCGGGTTCAGCTCGTGGACCTCCTGGGAGAGGTAGGCGAGCCTGACGGTCTTGCCGACGACGATCTTCCCGGCGGCGGGCTGCTCCTCGCCCTGGGTGCGGGAGGCCTCGGCCAGGGCGCGCAGCAGCGAGGTCTTGCCCGCGCCGTTGACGCCGACGAGGCCGATGCGGTCGCCGGGCCCGAGCTGCCAGGTGAGGTGGGTGAGGAGGGTCTTGGGCCCGGCCTGGACGGTCACGTCCTCCAGGTCGAAGACGGTCTTCCCGAGGCGGGCGTTGGCGAACTTCATCAGCTCGCTGGTGTCGCGCGGCGGCGGCACGTCCGCGATCAGCTCGTTGGCGGCCTCGATGCGGTAGCGCGGCTTGGAGGTGCGGGCGGGGGCGCCCCGGCGCAGCCAGGCCAGCTCCTTGCGCATGAGGTTCTGCCGCTTGGTCTCCTCGGTGGCGGCGATGCGCTCGCGTTCGGCGCGGGCGAAGACGTAGTCGCTGTAGCCGCCCTCGTACTCGTGGACCGTGCCGCGCTGGACGTCCCACATGCGGGTGCAGACCTGGTCGAGGAACCAGCGGTCGTGGGTGACGCAGACGAGGGCGGAGCGGCGGGCGCGCAGATGGCCGGCCAGCCAGGAGATGCCTTCGACGTCGAGGTGGTTGGTGGGCTCGTCCAGGACGATCAGGTCCTGCTCGTCGATGAGGAGCTTCGCCAGCGCGATCCGGCGGCGCTCACCGCCGGAGAGGGGGGCGATGACGGTGTCGAGGCCGTGCTCGAAGCCGGGGAGGGCGAGGCCGCCGAAGAGCCCGGTGAGCACGTCGCGGATCTTGGCGCTGCCCGCCCACTCGTGGTCGGCGAGGTCCCCGATGACCTCCTGCCGGATGGTCTTCTCCGGGTCGAGGGAGTCGTGCTGGGTGAGGACGCCGAGACGCAGTCCGCCGTTGTGGGTGACGCGGCCGCTGTCGGCTTCCTCCAGCTTGGCGAGCATCCGGATGAGGGTGGTCTTGCCGTCGCCGTTGCGGCCCACGACGCCGATCCGGTCCCCCTCGGACACCCCGAGGGATACGCCGTCGAGCAGGGCACGGGTGCCGTACACCTTGCTGACCTGCTCGACATTGACCAGATTGACGGCCATTTCACTCCTGTCCCGGGGGTCCTCGCGGTAAGGACCGCTTCCCGTACCAGGGTAGTCGCCGGTCGGGCCGGGGCCGCCCGGAGCCCTGGGGCCTGCGATAGCGTGCGCCCCGGGGCAACGGCACCGGGGGGGGCGGCATGGCGGCAGCGGCATGGGAACGGTTCACCGGAGACCGGTGGCTGCCGAAGGCGGCGGCGGTCGTGCTCGCCGCGGCGCTGGTGGGCGGCTTCCTCCTCGTGCGGTCCGAGCGGCGCGACGCCCACAACGCCGAGGTCCTGGCCACCGCGTGCGGGGGCGTCCTGCCGCGCGGGACGGTGCGCGGTCTGCTGCCCGGCGACGAGACCTGGGAGCTGCGCGGCGACCTGGACCTGACCGGACCGTCCGGGCGCGGACCGCGCACCCTGCTGCGGTGCTCGCTGGAGTGGGGCGACCACCGGGGTGGCGCGTACGGGGGGCTGGAGCTCGCGGCGGTGCCGGTGCTCGACGTCGCGCCGGCCGGGGTACGGCTCCGGGACGTCCTGGCCTCGGACCGGGCGGAGGAACCCCGCTGGGCCACCGAGTACCGCACCGCCACCACCCAGGTCACCGCCGACTGCCCGGCCGGCCTGCCCGGGTACCCCCGGCCGACGACCCGCTTCCGCGTTCACGCCTCGCTGTCCGCCGACGGGTCGGAGCCCGCCGGGGCGGCGAGGGATCTGGGCGGCGTGGTGGCGGCCGCCGCCAACCACGTACGGGACCGGGGCGGTTGCGGAGGGGCGGCGGTGAAGCCCTCGGACGTACGGCCGCCCCCGCCGAGGCCCGTCGAGGATCCGTACGACGAGACCGACGAGGTCCCGCCGTCCTGCCGCTGGTTCCGGCCGGAGATGCTCGACGGCAGGAAGCCGGAGCCCGACGGCGGCACGGGCGACGGCGTGGACGCCTGCTCCGTGAGCGTCACGCGGGTGAAGCCGGCGAACCGGCTGGACCACTCCGCCACGGTGTCGTCGGTGAGCTGGCGGGGGCCGCTGCTGCCCGAAGCGCGCACGGCGTACGGGGCCGAACTGGCCGCCCTGACCCGGGCCCCGGAACCGGAGCGCGGTGAGAAGTCGTACACGCTGGCCGTCTGGGCCGAGTCCTCGTGCTCGGGGGCCCGGACGCTGAGCCGGGTGAAGGTGACGACGGCCGCTTCCGTCCTCGCGGCCGACCGGGCCGACCGGGTCCTCGACGCGTATCTGGCCTCGTCCGGATGCCGTGCGGTGAAGGTCCTCGGAAAGGTGTGGAAGTGAGCGACGTCCCTTTCCGGCGCAGGCGGGGGGTACGCCGTACGGCGGCCTGGACCGTGACCGCGGCGGTGCTGGCGGGTGGGCTCTTCTGGGCTTCCGGCGGGTACGACTCCTGGCGCGACGACCGGGCGCTGGACTCGGCCTGCGACGGCGACCTGGCGGCCGGGGCGGTGCGGGAGCTGTTCGACGGCGCCTCCCCGACCTCGGCGGGCGGCGACGACCGGGGGCGCTGGATCTGCACGGTGAGCGCGGCCGGTGACGGCTCCGGGGCGGACCTGCGGCTGTGGGCCCGGGACACGGACGGCCCGTCGCTCCTGGAGGGGGTCGACGGGTACGACGCACCTCTGGGGCACGGCTGGACCGGCTCCTTCCACTTCGACCCGGACGACGAGGACACCCATGAGGCGCGGGCGG
Source organism: Streptomyces sp. NPDC017448 (assembly GCF_044330565.1). Lineage (NCBI taxonomy): Bacteria > Bacillati > Actinomycetota > Actinomycetes > Kitasatosporales > Streptomycetaceae > Streptomyces > Streptomyces sp. NPDC017448. The sequence continues at coordinate 165,029 of NZ_JBIRLM010000005.1, forward strand.
CTCTGCTGTTGAGCTGCGGCAAGGGCTCGGGGCACGGCCGGATGATGACGGCGGAGGCCGAGCTCGGCCGGGGCGGTTTCGACGACCCGGTGTCCCGGGAACGGCTCGTCGCCGTCCTCACGGAGACGGCGACGGCGTACGCCCGGCGGACCGGCTGTGCGGCCCGGACCGGCGGGCGGGTGAAGGACGTCGGCGTCACGACGACCCGCGCGGACCGCAAACCCGTCGCCGCGGCCACGGGGAGCTGCGCCGGCGTGGTGGACGAGAAGACCGCCGCCCGGTGGGGCGTGCACACGGTTCGGGAGATCACGGAGGGCCCGGCGCCGTTGGAGAACTGCGCCCTGGGCGGCCGGAGCGGCGCGCTCCTGTACGGCTTCACCGCGTCCTACGGGCCGCCCGCCCGGGAGGCCCGCCGCCGGCTGGACTACCGCTCGGACGGCCACTCCACCCGTTCCGGCGCCTACGAGCTGGCCGCGCGATGCCCCGGCGCGGGCGGGACCGCCCTGTTCCAGGTGGAGACCCTCCGCGACGAGGACGACCCGGAGATGGCGGCGCCGGTCGTGGACCACCGGGGGCTGCGGGCGGCGCTCCAGCGCTTCGCGGAGCGCTCCGCGAAGAAGCACGGCTGCGAGGGGCCGGAGAGGGTGTAGGTCCGTATGGCCCCGTGCCGCTGCCCCTACGGCCGCTGACGCCTACCGCGCACCCCTTCCCCGTCCCGCCCGCTCCACCAGCAGCCAGCCGCCCAGGGTCATCGCGACGGCGGCCGGCGCGCTGACCGGGATCGCGATCAGCAGGGCCGTGCGGCCGTCCAGCAGGTCGTTGAAGCCGACCATGGACAGACCCAGCACGCCGAGTAGGCAGAGCGTCGCGCCGAGGGCGGCGAGCGGGCCCGCCCCGGGGGCTCCGGGTGCGGCGAGGGGGCCGCGGTCCGTCCCCGGCGCGGAGGGGGCCGGGCGTTCGAAGGTGCGGAAGACGGCGACGAGAGCGGCGGTGAGGGCCGCCGCGCAGGCGATCCGCAGCGGGACCTGGGCCCACCAGGCGGCCGACGCGGGCGCGGGCAGCGGCACGTCGAGGGCGAGCAGCGCCCCGTACACCCCGAACATCGCCGTGAGGTGCCAGAGGAACGCGGTCATCGCCACGCCGTTGGCCGCCACCACCGTGCGCCAGACGCGCGGGCGCTCCAGCAGGCGGGCCGCCGGGGCGCGGAGCAGTTCGACCGCGCCGACCAGCCAGAGGCCGTGGGCCAGCAGGGCGAGGGTGGGCGGGGCCATGTTGCTGACCTTCTCGCCGGGCATGCCGACCATGGAGAGCGGGTACGGCCCGAACGCCACCAGCGCGCAGGCGGTGACCAGGCCCGCCCCGGCGAGGAGCGCGGGGCGGCGGATGCGGCCGTCGGCGCGCAGGAAGCCGAGCTGGTGGACGGCGAGCCAGACGAAGGCGAAGTTGAGGAACTCGACGTACGGAACCCCGGCCGCGAAGCGCAGGATGTCCACCGCCGCCGCCGCGCCGGCCGGCCCGGCGAAGGCGACCCAGCCGTACCGCTCGTGCAGCCGCAGCAGGGGCGGGGTGAGGGCGACCATCGCCAGGTAGATCCCGATGAACCAGAGCGGCTGGGTCACCATGCGCAGGGTCGCGCCGGTCAGGCCGCCGCCCCCGCCGAGGAGTTGGACGATCAGCGCCGCCGCGCCCCAGACGAGGACGAAGACCGTGGTGGGGCGCAGGAGCCGCTGGAGCCTCGCGCGGAGGAAGGCGGAGTAGACGGAGTCCGCGGCGGCCCCCGAGGCGGGCCGGGCGTGCTTGCGGAGCAGGGAGCGGTAGGACAGCGCGTGGGAGAAGCCGCCGACGAAGAAGAACACCGGCATGACCTGGAGCAGCCAGGTCAGCGGTTGGAGGGCGGGGACGACGGCGAGCAGGTTGCCGACCCCGTCCGGGGTGACGGCGGCCATCAGCCAGTGGCCGAGCACGACCGCGGCGAGCGAGGCGACCCGGAGGAGGTCGACGTAGCGGTCCCGGGTGGCGGGCGTCGCCCCGGCCAGGTCACGAACACTTGATCCCATGAACGTACGGTCGCGCGAGCCGGGCGGGGGCCGGCAGCGCGTCCGTACTCAGATCCGCGGTGAGTACGGACGCGTTCCGGGGTCAGACCACGTGGGCGCCCGGCGCGGGCGAGGCGGCCACGCGGGCGTTGCGGCAGGTCCCGGACGCCGTCAGGGCGGCCGCGACCTTCTCGGCCGCCTCCTCGTCCGCGACCAGGAACGCCGTCGTCGGCCCGGAGCCGGAGACCAGGGCGGCCAGGGCCCCCGCCGCCGTGCCCGCCGCCAGGGTGGCGGCGAGGGAGGGGCGCAGGGAGAGCGCGGCGGGCTGGAGGTCGTTGCCCAGGGCGGCCGCGAGTGCGCCGGGGTCGCCGGAGCGCAGGGCGGCGAGCAGGGCGGGGGACGCGGTCGGCTCGGGGACCTCGGTGGCGGCGGTGAGGCGGTCGAACTCCCCGTAGACGGCAGGGGTGGAGAGGCCGCCGTCGGCCACCGCGAAGACCCAGTGGAAGGCTCCGCCGACCTCGACCGGGGTCAGCTTCTCGCCGCGTCCGGTGCCGAGAGCGGCCCCGCCGACCAGGCTGAACGGCACGTCGCTGCCCAGCTCCGCGCAGATCGCGAGGAGCTCGTCGCGGCTCGCGCCGGTCCCCCACAGGGCGTCGCAGGCGACCAGGGCGGCGGCTCCGTCCGCGCTGCCGCCGGCCATGCCGCCCGCGACCGGGATGTCCTTGGCGATGTGCAGGTGGACGGCGGGGGCGATGCCGTACCGCTCGGCCAGCGCGAGCGCGGCGCGGGCGGCGAGGTTGGTGGCGTCCAGTGGGACCTGGGCGGCGTCCGGGCCGGAGCAGGTGATGCGCAGCTCGTCGGCGGGGGCGGCGGTGACCTCGTCGTACAGGCCGACGGCGAGGAAGACGTTGGCCAGGTCGTGGAAGCCGTCGGGGCGGGCGGGGCCCACGGCGAGCTGGACGTTGACCTTGGCGGGGACGCGGACGGTGACGCTCACCGGTCACCCCCGGGAACGTCGGCGGCCTGCGGCTTGTTCTCCGCGATCGCCGCGAACTCCTCCACCGTCAGCGCTTCGCCGCGCGCCTGCGGGGAGATCCCGGCGGCGGTGAGCGCGGCCTCGGCGGCGGGGGCGGAGCCGGCCCAGCCGGACAGGGCCGCGCGCAGCGTCTTGCGGCGCTGGGCGAAGGCCGCGTCCACCACCGCGAAGACCTCGGCGCGGGAGGCGGTGGTGGCGATGGGCTCGGTGCGCCGGACCAGGGAGACGAGTCCGGAGTCGACGTTGGGGGCGGGCCAGAAGACGGTGCGGCCGATGGACCCGGCGCGCTTGACGTCCGCGTACCAGTTGGCCTTCACCGAGGGCACGCCGTACACCTTGTTGCCGGGGCGGGCGGCGAGCCGGTCGGCGACCTCGGCCTGGACCATGACGAGGGTCCGCTCGATGCTGGGGAAGCGCTCCAGCATGGTGAGCAGGACGGGCACGGCCACGTTGTACGGGAGGTTGGCGACGAGCGCGGTGGGCGCGGGGCCGGGCAGCTCCGTGACCAGCATCGCGTCGGAGTGGACCAGGGCGAAGCGGTCGGCGCGCTCCGGCATCCGGGCCCGGATGGTGGCGGGCAGCGCGTCGGCGAGCACGTCGTCGATCTCGACGGCCGTCACCCGGCCCGCCGCCTCCAGCAGCGCCAGGGTCAGCGAGCCGAGCCCGGGGCCGACCTCGACGACGGTGTCGTCCGGGCGGACCTCGGCCGTGCGCACGATGCGGCGGACGGTGTTGGCGTCGATGACGAAGTTCTGACCGCGCTGCTTGGTGGGGCGTACGCCCAGCTTCGCGGCCAGGTCGCGGATGTCTGCGGGGCCCAGGAGGGCGTCGGGCTCAGTGCTGCTCACCCGGTAAGCGTACGGCGGCGGGGGCGGGGCCCGTCCCCGCCGCCCGCACCGGCCCGCCGGTCAGAAGCCGAAGGCCCTTGCCGTTCAGAAGTCGAAGGCCCTCGCCGTGTTGGCCTGGATCGCGCTCGCCAGCGTCTCCTCGTCCACGCCCTTCACCTCGGCCATCGCGCGGAGCGTGACCGGGATGAGGTAGGGCGCGTTGGGCCGGCCCCGGTACGGGGCGGGGGTGAGGAAGGGGGCGTCCGTCTCGACGAGGACCAGCTCGGTGGGGGCGACGGCGAGCGCGTCCCGCAGCGGCTGGGCGTTCTTGAAGGTCACGTTGCCCGCGAAGGACATGAAGTAGCCGGCCGCCGCGCAGATCCGGGCCATCTCGGCGTCGCCGGAGTAGCAGTGGAACACCGTCCGCTCGGGCGCGCCCGCGTCGCGCAGGACCCGCAGGACGTCCGCGTGCGCGTCGCGGTCGTGGATGACCAGGGCCTTGCCGTGCCGCTTGGCGATCTCGATGTGGGCCCGGAAGGACTCCTCCTGGGCGGCGACGCCCTCGGGGCCGGTGCGGAAGAAGTCCAGGCCCGTCTCACCGACCCCGCGCACGTGGTCGAGGGCGGCCAGCGCGTCGATCTCCGCCAGCGCCTCGTCCAGCGCCGCCCGGCCGCCGGGCTCCCTGGCCCCCTGCCGCGCGGTGCCGTCCGGATCCCCGTGGACGATGCGCGGGGCCTCGTTGGGGTGCAGGGCGACCGAGGCGTGGACGGCGGGATGGGCCGCGGCGGTCTCTGCGGCCCACCGGGAGCCGGCCACGTCGCACCCCACTTGGACGACCGTCGTCACGTTGACCGCGGCGGCCCGGGCGAGGGCCTCCTCGACCGTGGCGTCCTGCATGTCCAGGTGGGTGTGGGAGTCGGCGACCGGAACCCTCAGGGGCTCGGGCAGCGGCGGGGGTTCGGTACGGCTCATGCCGACGATCGTACGAGGACCCCGCCGCCCTCGTACGACCGCCGGCCGGGGCGCCGCTCCGGTACGTCCTCCGTCGCGGGGCGCCCCGCGTCACCCCCGCCGGAAGGGCCGCCCGCCCCGGCGGAGGAGCGGGTTCAGCGGCGGTGGAAGGGGTGGAGGAGGCCCGACAGCTTCCCGTGGCGCTCCGCGGCGGCGGCCGGTGCCGCCGCGTCCTTCCCGGGGGCCTCCGCCCGGTCCTTCTCAGCGGTCTCCGGCCCCTCCTTCCCGGGGGTCCGCGCCCCGTCCTTCCCGGCGGCCGGCCCCGCCCGGCCCTTCCCGGCGGCCTTCGCCGCGCGGGGCGTCCGCTGGGTGCGCAGCAGCTCCTGGACGCCCGCGACCCGCCCCGCCCGCATGATGCGCACCACGTGTCCGCCGCAGTTGGCGCAGGTGGGCGTGGAGAGCGGGGACGGCACCCGCTCACCGTCGGCCGTGTAGACGACGAACGCGTGGCCGTGGTGGTCGACGCGGTGCTCTATCTCGTAGGACTGCTCCCAGCCGTACCCGCACTTCATGCAGGCGAAGGCGTACGCCTCGTGGACGGTGGTGGCTGCGATCTCGCTCATGCCCGCTCCTCCTGGCCGCCGGTCACACACTCCGGGGGCGGGCGCCCCGCCCGAGGGTTCGGGCAGGCGGCCCGTCCCTTCCAGTGGACACCCGTCCTCGGGCGGACGCACGGGCTCCGTTCCGTTGTTGATGCGTTCTTTCCCTCCTTGGGCCGCCCTTTGCCCCCGCATGGCGCGGGTGAGGACCGGGGCGGGGCGGCGCGTGACCTCCCCCGCGGGAGAGCCGCCCGGACGATCCATCGAGCGCCCCCGAATGCGCCCCACACCCGAGGTGAATGCGCCCGCGCACCACCCCCGATGCGCCCTCCCTTTTCCCTTGCGGGCACGGGCTTTCCCCCCGTCCGCGCCCCAAGAATTCATCGTTCAATTGAATACGCGATTTCCCCGGATGCCCCGCCCCGATTTGCGGAGCCGCCTTTCCTGCTTTTCACTCGTTACGTCCACCCCATTTCCCACAGAACGGGGAACACCTCATGTTCACTACGGACACCACTGCCACCGACGTCGAACTCGACCTGGACGCGGCCCTGAACCCGGGCGAGGTCGAGGGCCTGTACCGCGACTCCCGTGAATGCGCGGCCCTCGCGCTCCTCGCGGGCGGCGGCGCTCTCCTGCTCTCGCCTCCGACCCCCCGCCCGAAGAAGGGCTGAACGCCGGAACATGAACCAGACACATGCGTCGTCGCCCCTCGCGGGCGCCGTGCATGACCTGGCATCAGAGGTGGTCCTCGCTCTTCGGAGCGGGGACCACCTCGCCACGGTGTGCGGCGCTGCGGGAATCGACGAGGACGATCGGACCGGAATCGCGGCGGTACGGGTCATCGGGGCCGACCTGCTGCTGCCGAGCGTGCTGTACGGAGGGAATCCGCACCCCGGGGACGTCGCCGTACTCGACCGGGCGGTACGGGAGTTCCCGCCGAAGCCGGACGCCCCGGCCGCCACGGCCTGGAGCCACTGGCACATGATCTCCACCCTCCAGCGGATGGCTCCCCCGGCCCTCGGCGCACCCCCCGCGCCCGGCGCGTACGCGGAGCCCGACGCCGCCTGGCTGGAGGAGGCCCCCTGGCAGGCGTTCACCCACCAGCTGTCGGTCCTCGCGCCGCTCGCCGTCCCGGCCGCCCCGTCGGCCGTGCAGCGGGCCGCGGCCAACCGGGCCGTCGACCTGGCGCGCGGCTTCGTCCGCGCGGTACGGCGGCGCGACTGGCTCCAGGCGGCGGGCGCGGGCCGCTGGCTCACGGCGACCGGCGGCGCACCCGACACCCTGGGCCTGGACGGCGGCCTGGAGTTCGTGGAGCTGATGGGCGGCCACGACCCCCGCGTCGCCCTCCACGTACGGGCCGCACGTCTGATGGACGGGGCGGGCGCACGGTGACGGCGACCGCGACCCGGGAGCCGCGCGGGCGCCCCGGGCCGGGCGCGGAGTCCGGGGCCGCGCTCGCCGTCCTCCCCGGCGTCCTGCGCTCCGCCCTCGGCTGGACCGACGCGCACCGCGCCCGCTTCGCCCTCCCCGACGACATCCTGGAGCCCCACACCCAGGTCAACGGCACCCTCAAACCGCTGGGCGAGCTGGCCCAGCTCGGCTCCACCATCCGCCGCGCCACCGACCCCGGCACCCCGGAGCACACGACGGCCGGGGAGCTCGTCGCGTACGCCTGGGAGCAGGTGCGGGAGGGCGGGCTGCTGCTGGAACTGCTGCGCGCCGAGCCGTTCGCCGCGTACCCGTACGAGATCTACGCCGCCTTCGCCGGGTACGGGCTGCGCCACGAGGGGTTCGAGGCGCTGGCCCGCCCGCTCACCGCGACCCGCGCCTGGGCCCACACCGAGCAGCACGCCAACCGCCAGCTGGGCCTGGTCAACTCGGAGCGGCGGGTCGGCACGGTCCCCCACACCGACGCGGGCGCGGTGCTCTCCCGGACCTGGCTGGGCGGCCTGGCGGAGCCGTGGACGTTCGAGGGCCCCTCCGGCTACGCGCTGACCCACACCGTCTTCCACCTCACCGACTGGGGCCGGATGCCCGACCGGGTTCCGGAGAGGATCGACGGCTATCTGCGGACCTGGCTGCCCGCCTGGATCGACGGCTGCCTGGAGAGCGGCCAGTGGGACCTGACCGGCGAACTGCTCGCGGTGGCGGCCTCGCTCCCGGGCCCCGCCCCCGCCGGGCTGCTGGACGCGGTCTGGCCGGTGCTCGCCGGAGTCCAGCACCCGACCGGCTGCGTCCCGGAGACCGGCGCCCCGGCCGAGGACCCCGCGCCGGACCCGTACCCCTTCATCGACTGCTACCACTCCACGCTCGTCACGGCCTTCGCGGCGGCCCTGTCCCTGAGGTCGCTGCGGTCGCCGGAGCAGACGGACGGGTCCGCGCCCGGCCGGGAAAGGCGCCCCGCATGAGCAGCGGCATCCAGCAGATCCACGACGTCGGCGCGAAGGCCCTGGGCTGGCTGTACGAGCACCGGGAGGGGTTCCGGCTGGAGGCCGACCCGTCCCCGGAGGCGGGCGTGCTGGACCGGTTCAAGCCGCTGGGCGAGCTGGCGCTGATCGGAAAGGTCATCTTCCGCGAGGGCGTGGCCGGCTCGCAGCAGTCCTCCCTCGCCCGCAAGCTGCTGGACCACGCCTGGCACGAGCTGCTGGACTCCGGGGCGCGGCTGCTGGAGGGCCAGCGGCGCGAACCGCTCTCACCGGTGCCGCTGGAGGTCTACGTACCGTTCCGGGAGCTGGGCTACCGGCAGCCCGAGCTGGAGTCCGCGATCCGGCTCAACCACCGGCTGGCGAGCTGGGCGGCGCTGGAGGTGCTGCCGGTGCGGCGGCTGGGGCTGAGCGCGATCGAGCGGCGGTTCGGGGTGGAGCCGAGCGTTCCGGAGACGGCGGCGCTGGCCCACACCTGGCTGGCGCGGCGGCCCGAACCGTGGACGGTCGAAGGCCACATCGGCTACGACATCACGCACACCGTCTTCCACCTCACCGACTGGGGCGAGAAGCCGGACGGGCTGCCCGCCGACGTCGCCGAGTACCTGGCGCTGTGGCTGCCGGCCTGGCTGGACGACTGGCTGGACCTGAAGCGGTGGGACCTGCTGGGCGAGCTGCTGGTCGTGGACGCCTGCCTGCCGGAGCCCACCCTGGACCCGGCGGCCTGGCAGGGGTTCGCGCAGGCCCAGCAGGCGGACGGGGCGATGCCGGTGGTCGGCGGGATGCCGGAGGGGGACGAGGAGTCGGTGTTCGACCTGGTCTACCACCCGACGCTGGTGGCCGCGTTCGCCTCGGCGCTCGCGCTGTCCCGCGCCCTCTCCGACCTCAGCGCGGCCCCGGCCCCGGCATGACCGGCACGACGGCGCTCCCGGCGGCCTCCACGGCCGCGGACCCGGCCGCCGCACGGCTGCTCGCCGAGGCGGCCGGGCGGATCGAGGCCCCGGGCGTGGTGCTCGCGATCAGCCGGAACGGGGTGCGCACCGTCCACACCGGCGGCAGCGCGGAGCCGGGCCCGGTCCCCCGCGAGCTGCTGGCCCACGAACTGGGCTCGGCGTCGAAACCGTACGCGGGGCTCCTGCTGGCCCGGCTGGTGGCGCAGGGCCGGGTGCGGTACGAGGACCGGGCGGCGGAGCTGCTGGCCCCGGGGTTCCCGGTGCACCCGGCGGTGCGCCGGATCACGCTGCGCCACCTGCTCACCCACACCTCGGGGCTGCCGGCGCTGCCGGCCGACTTCTACCCGCAGGCGGTGCCCCGCTGGTCGACCGACCCGTACGGCGGCTACCCGGCCGAGCGGGTGGTGCGGGCCTTCCTGCGGGCCCGCCCGCGCCACCGGCCCGGAACCCGCTGGCGCTACTCCAACTTCGCCGTCTCGGTCCTGGGCCACACCCTGGCGGCGGCCACCGGCACCCCGTGGGAGGTGCTGCTGCACCAGCAGGTGCTGGCCCCGCTGCACCTGGACGCGACCCGGGTGCGCCCGGGGCCGGAGGGCACGGAGGCGGTGGGCCACCGCCGGGACGGGGCCCCGGTCCCCGCACTGGACACCGGGGGCTTCACGGCGGCGGGCGCGGTCCGGGCAACCCCGCTGGACATGCTCACGTTCCTGGAAGCGCACGCGGGCGGGCCCGGGCTGACCGACCCCACGCTGGCCGCGGCGCTGGCGGAGGTCCGCCGGCCCCTGCTGCGGCGCGGGCTGCGGCACACGCACACCCACACGCTCACGTGGTTCCACCACCCGTCCCCGTACGGCCCGGTCCTCTTCCACGCCGGGGCGACCCTCGGGCAGCAGGCGTTCCTGGGGTTCCGGCCGGGGACGGGGCTGGCGGTGGCGGCGACGGCGACGCGGCGGGTGCACCGGGCGGACACCTTCGTGGCGACGGCGTACGGCCTCCTGACGGAAACCCCGTAGGCGCCCCGCCCCGCCGGACCGCTGCGCCCGCTCCGCCTTCCCGGCCGCCTACTCCGTCTTCTCCGTCTTCCCCACCGCCTGCTCCTTCTTCCCGGCCGTCTTCTCCGCGTTCTTGGCGGCCACCACCGCGTCGAACACCTCCCGTTTCGGCAGCCCGGCGTCGGCGGCGACGGCGGCGATGGCCTCCTTGCGCCGCTCCCCCGCCTCCTCCCGCACCCGCACGCGCCGCACCAGCTCCTCGGCGTCCAGCTCCTGCGGCCCGGTCTCGGCGGCGCCCTGCACCACCACGGTGATCTCGCCGCGCACCCCGTCCTCGGCCCACACCGCCAGCTCGCCGAGCGGGCCGCGCTTGACCTCCTCGTACGTCTTGGTCAGCTCCCGGCACACGGCGGCACGGCGGTCCGCGCCGAAGACCTCGGCCATCGCGGCGAGGGTGTCGTCCAGCCGGTGCGGGGCCTCGAAGAAGACCATCGTGCGCCGCTCACCGGCGTTCTCGCGGAGCTTGGAGAGCCGTTCACCGGCCTTGCGCGGCAGAAACCCCTCGAAGCAGAACCGGTCCACGGGCAGCCCGGACAGGGCGAGCGCCGTCAGCACCGCGCTCGGCCCGGGTACGGCGGTGACGCGGATGTCCTGCTCCACGGCGGCGGCGACGAGCCGGTAGCCGGGGTCGGAGACGGACGGCATGCCCGCGTCCGTCACCAGCAGGACGCGCGCCCCGCCGGTCAGGGCCTCCACCAGCTCCGGCGTACGGGCGGACTCGTTCCCCTCGAAGTAGGAGACGACACGCCCCGTCGTGTGGACGCCGAGCGCCTGGGTGAGCCGGCGCAGCCGCCGGGTGTCCTCGGCGGCGACGACGTCGGCCCGCTCCAGTTCGGCGGCCAGGCGCGGCGGGGCGTCCGCCACGTCGCCGATGGGGGTTCCTGCGAGCACGAGCGTTCCAGTCGTTCCAGTCACATCAGCCATCCTCGCAGCACGGGCAGCGCCCTTCGCACAGATGCGTTCCCTACGATGGCGCGGTGACGAGTACCGCACCCGAGACCCAGCGGGGCCACGACGCCGGAGACGCGCCCGGCGAGGAGCCGACCTCCTGGCAACGGCGGCTGCGCCGCTTCGGCTATGTCCCCCGCCCGGAGGCCTCCCTCCGCGACCGGCTGGACCCGCCGTACACGCGGCCCGGACGCCAGGTGTGGTCGGTGCTCGCGATCCCTCCGCACGTGGCCGACCGGCTGGTGCGGTGGTCCGGCTGGGGCGGCCCGCTGCTGGTGACGCTGGTCGCCGGGGTGCTGCGGTTCTGGAGGCTGGACCAGCCGCACGCGGTGATATTCGACGAGACGTACTACGCCAAGGACGCGTGGGCGCTGGTCAACCAGGGGTACGAGGGGGCCTGGCCCAAGGACGTCGACAAGCAGATCCTGAACGACCCGTCCTCGGTCCCGATCCCGACCGACCCGGGTTATGTGGTGCACCCGCCGGTCGGCAAGTGGATCATCGGCTTCGGTGAGCAGCTGTTCGGTTTCACGCCGTTCGGCTGGCGGTTCATGGTGGCGGTGCTCGGCACGATCTCCGTGCTCCTGCTCTGCCGGATCGGGCGGCGGCTGTTCCGCTCCACGTTCCTGGGCTGTCTGGCCGGGCTGCTGCTCGCGGTGGACGGTCTGCACTTCGTGATGAGCCGGACCGCGCTGCTCGACCTGATCGTCATGTTCTTCGTGCTGGCCGCGTTCGGCTGCCTGGTGGCGGACCGGGACCACGTCCGCCGCCGGCTGGCCGCCGCGCTGCCGGTGGACGGGGAGGGGGTGCTGCGGCCGGACGCCCGGATCGCGGAGACCCTGCGGCTGGGGTGGCGGCCGTGGCGGCCGGCGGCGGGCGTGCTGCTGGGCCTGGCGTTCGCCACCAAGTGGAACGGCCTGTACGTGCTGGCGGCGTTCGGTCTGATGACGGTCCTGTGGGACGTGGGCGCGCGGCGCACGGCGGGAGCGGTCCACCCCTACCGGGCGGTGCTGCGCCGGGACCTGGTCCCCGCGTTCTTCTCCACGGTGCCGGTCGCGATCGTCACGTACACCGTCTCGTGGACCGGCTGGATCGTGACGGACAAGGGCTACTACCGGAACTGGGCGGCCACCGAGGGCAAGGGCTCCACGTGGTCCTGGCTCTTCCCGGACTGGCTGCGCAGCCTGTGGCACTACGAGAACCAGGTGTACGACTTCCACGTCGGCCTGACCTCGGGCCACACCTACGAGTCGAACCCGTGGAGCTGGCTGGTCCTCGGCCGCCCCGTCTCGTACTTCTACGAGGAGCAGACGGGCTGCACCGAGTCCGCGACCGGCAAGTGCGCCAGCGAGGTCCTGGCCATCGGCACCCCGCTGCTGTGGTGGCTGGCGTGCTTCGCGCTGGCGTACGTGGTGTGGCGCTGGTTCTTCCGCCGCGACTGGCGGGCGGGCGCGATCGCCTGCGGTGTGGCGGCGGGCTGGCTGCCCTGGTTCTTCTACCAGGAGCGGACGATCTTCCTCTTCTACGCGGTGGTGTTCGTCCCGTTCCTCTGCCTGGCGGTCACGATGATGCTGGGAGCGGTCATCGGCCCGGCGGCGGGCACGGGAGCCAAGGCCGAACTGGGCCTCCCCGAGAACGACCCCACGGGCGAACGCCGCCGCACGCTGGGAGCGATCGCGGTGGGCGTGCTGGTGCTCCTGATCGTCTGGAACTTCATCTACTTCTGGCCGCTGTACACCGGGACATCCATTCCGGAGGACCTGTGGCGGGACCGGATGTGGCTGGACACGTGGGTTTAGCGCCGGACGTCCGGAGACCCTCCGGGAGGGAAAACGCGCACATGCGGGTGGCCGCGACGGTATCTCGTCGCGGCCACCCGCATGTGGTGCCGGAGCAGGCTCGGTGAGCCTAGAAATAATGCTTTCGACCGCCGACGGCGCGGCCGGTCGCACCGAGAATCCAGAGGATCGCGCCGACGACGATGAGAATTCCACCGATCGTCGTCAGGAGCGACATACCGACGAGCAGTCCGATGATGAGGAGAAGAAGTCCAAGGAGAATCATGCCAAATCCCATCGCCGAGTCCGAGTAGGTGCGTGAACACCCACAGTTCGCAACGGTCGCGGTGCACCCGATCGATCGGTTCCGGCGGTGGAAGACCACCGGAACTCGTTGCGTTCGTCCTAGTGCCCGGCCCTTCGGCACTTACACACATCACATACACACATCATCGAAATCATGTTCGCCGCTGTCCTGTGCCGAAGACCGCGGCCACCCCCGACAGCACCAGAAAGAGCACGGCGGCCCCGGCCGTCAGCCAGGCCAGCAGGGCCGCGCCGCCTCCCCCGACGTCCGCTTCCCGGGCCACCACCTGCGGATCGTCCGCCTGGTACCGGACGGGGACGGCCGCGCCCACGGACTGCTTGCCGCCGCCGCTGCCCACCGGGAGGTCGGCCACCACGGTCCGCCCGCCGGCTTCGAACTTCACCTCGCACTGGCCGGTCATGCAGGCCCCGGCGGTGTGCAGCGTCGCCTGAGCCCGCTCACCGCTCTGGAGCGAGCGCAGGTGCCGGGCCGCCGGGAACATCACCAGCGCCGACAGCGCGCCCAGCAGCAGGGCGAGGGCCAGCGACATCAGCAAGGAGGCGCGCGGCCCCGGGTGGCTCTCACCCCCGCCGCCCCCTGCGCCGCCGAACGCCCCCGTGTCCGGCGGTGTGCGCACCTCGGAGCCGCCCCCGCTCACCGTGCCGTCCAAACCGATCCCCCTCCCGTGCGACCGCCGGCAGCCGACCGGCGCCCCCGCGCCCGCTGCTCTCGCGGTCGTGCGCGCCCCCGGTGGTCGCCGGGCCGCGTGTCCTCGTTTCCCAGCAGGCTAGACGGGCCGCCGCGGCGATTTCAGGGGGCGGTCCCGGCACAGCGGGCCGCCGCCGGTTGCCCGATGTCGGCAATCTGCCGCCCTCGCGTAGGTTGAGCGCCGTCGCAGTCGAACGGAAGGCACCACGGTGAAGGCGTACGACCTGGGGTTCGGGGAAAGCGCGGACGAGCTGGCGATCCGGCCGGGCGGGGCCGTCGGGATGGAGCTGCCCGACGCCCGCGTCGCCGGGTGGTGCGGCGGACGCGGACCGGGCATCGAACCGGCGGCGTGGCCGCGTAGCCCGGTCACCGGGCTGCCGATGATCCACGTCATCACCCTCGAACTGCCCGAGGACTACCGGCGCAAGGGCGAGCACCTGGTGGCCGTCTCCCTCTTCCAGGCCGACGACCACGTCGCCGACGACATCGAGGGCGTCGCCGAGCTGCTGGAGGGGGTCGCGCCCACCGCCGAGCAGGCCGCCGATCCCTTCCTGGCCGAGGTGGCGGCAGCGGCGGCGGCCCGCCACCCCGAGCAGGAGGACCTGGAGGACCTCATCGGGGGCGCGCACGCGCTCGTCCGGCTCACCGCCGAGGAGTTCGCCGCGCCCCGCATCGGCCCCCCGGCCGACATCCGGCCCGCCGGCCTCGGCGACCCGTACGGCCGCGGCCAGAACGCCTGGGACGACAGCGCCCCCGAGACCACGGTCTGGATCGGCGAACGCACCGGCGACCCGAACACCGGCATCGCGCCCTCCGAGACGGGCGAGGGCGGCTATGTGCCGGCCTGGTCCTCGGACGACAAGGAGCTCGAAGCGTTCTGGTCGACCGTCGAGGGGACCTCGCACCTCGGCGGAACGGTCATGCCCTGCCAGGCGATGCCGGAGGGGCTGACCCCGTACGTGTTGGAGCTGGAGGACGGGGTCGGCGGGATCAACCTCGGCGGCGGCACGGCCCAGCTCGACCTGGAGACGGGCTTCTTCGACTGGGCGCAGTGACCGGCGCCGGACGGGCAGGCGGCCGTCGAGGGCGGACGACCCCGCCCCGACGGGCGTCGGCCGCCTGTCCGAGGGGCTGACGGGGGCAAGGCTGAGGACCTGACGGGGGCCGGGCTCGCGCTCAGCCGCCGCAGCCCCCGCAGCCGCCGCCACCGCCGCCGCAGCTCGATCCGCAGCCGCCGCCGCAGCTGTTCGCGCTGCGCCGGGCGCGGTGCCCGCTCGACCGGGTCGAGGCGCTGGGCGGCGGGTTCTCGCGCCGCTCCTCCCTCCGCCACTTCGCCTCGCGCTCCTCGTGCCAGTGGCGTTCCATCCGCTCCCGGCCCTTCCGCAGCCGCTCGGCCGCGTCCGCCGGCTCCCAGGGCCCGAGCCGGTGCCGGCGGTCGGGGCGGAGCGGGGCGGTGGTGACGGTCGCGTACAACCGCCCCGTCTCCTGGCGGCGGTGGTACTCGGCGCGGGCGTGGACGAGGACCACCTCGTCGCCTTCGGTGACCGTCCCGTACAGGACCGCTTCGAAGGGCTCCTGTTCCGGGTCGACGTCGTAGTGTCCGTTCCCCGTTCCGTACGCGGAGCCGCTGCTCAGGAGCCTCGTCCTGGTGCGGGTGTCGCGCCGCTGGGGGACGTACGCGACGAGGGGGGCGGCAGTGGTCGTGCGGGCGTCCGGGTACACCCAGTGGCGTCCGTCCTTCCCCACGCGTACGCCCACGACCAGGACGGGCTGCTCCTGTCCGTACAGCCGCCGCGCCGCCAGGTGGGCGAGCCCGCCCCGGCCGTAGAACGTCGTGGCGGCCACGAGGAGCACCAGGGCGACGCGCTGCTGCCCGACCGCGTCGTACGGTTCACCGGTCCGCGTCAGGTCCTGGACCAGACCCTCGGTGAGGACGCCGGCGGCGGCCAGGGCGAGCGCGAGGCCGAGGAAGACCCGCTGGTGGCCGCGGTGGCCGTCCGACGCCGGGACGCCCTCGGGCAGCGGAAACCGTCTGTTTCCGGCCACGGCGCGCATCAGCGCCCGCTGCCGCCGCCGGGCCCACAGCCGCAGGCAGCCTCCGGTGAACGCCAGGGCGCAGGCGGCGAGGACGACCGACTGACCGGACCGGGCCGCGGTGTCCGTCCCGCCGCTCCCGAACGTCCGGAGGCCCGCCTCCACCGCCACGTACAGCGCCGCCGGGACGGCCGCGACCGGCACGTACCGGTACCAGAGCGGCAGGGCGGCCAGCAGCACCGCACCCGGGTACCGCAGCCAGTCCGTCCCCGTCCCGTGCCCGCCGTGCCAGGCCGGGGAGGCGGACGCAATCCCGTACAGCAGGACGTACGCCGTCGCCACCAGCGCGGCGAGGACCCAGCCGATGAGGGCCGGGGACAGGACCGCCGGGCCGCCCGCCCTCCGCCAGCGCTCCACATCGGCCGAGGACCAGGCGGAGACCGCGCCCCCGGCCGGCGACCAGGTGACGACGCCGTCCCCGGTGACGGACCAGACGGCGGGTGCGGTTCCCTTCCCGGCGCCCGGCGGCAGCGTCCCGGACGGCAGGTGCTTGACCGGGTAGGCCACCGTCGAACCGGCTCCGCGCCCCCTCCATATGTCTCTGCGCATGCCCATGCCCGCACGCCCCCCGACGCTCGGTCCCCCGTACATTCCCGGCCAGTCTTCCCGGCCCGGGCCGCCTGTAACCGGCTGCCCCGGCGGCCGTCCGCAACGGCTGTCCGGAGCGGGAGAGCGCTTTCCGGCCCAGCATTCCGGTCCGGTAACAACGCCCTCACGCCCCGCCGCCCACGCTTAGGGTTCCTCACAGTTGCCCCCTGAACGTGTTCAGGGGGTTTTCCTGGGGAGGGGGGCTGCGCGATGCGCAGTGGAGCGAGGGTCGCCGTGGTCGGCGGAGCGTTCGTGCTGGTGGCCGGAGGGATCGGCTACGGGGCGTACAGCGTGCTCGGGGAGACGGCTGGCGGGGGCGGCGACGGTACACGGAGCGCGTCCGAGTCGTCGGAGGTGAAGACGGGGCCGCCGAGCGCGGAGGAGATCGCGCAGACGTCGAAGGGCTTCTTCGACGCGTGGGCGGCCGGGGACGCGAAGGGCGCGGCGCTGCTCACCAACAACGAGTCGGGCGCGGAGCCGGTGCTCTCCTCGTACGGCGAGGACGCGCGCATCGGCAAGGTAAAGATCACGCCCGCCCCGCCGGTCGGCACGAAGGTGCCGTACACGGTCGAGGCCACGGTCACGTTCCAGGGGAAGTCGAAGCCCCTGTCGTACGCCTCGGAGTTGACCGTCGTACGCGGACTGACGACGGGCAAGGCCCTGGTGGACTGGGAACCGGCCGTCGTGCACCCGCAGTTGACGGAGGGGGCGACGCTGAAGACGGGCGAGTCCTCGACCCCGGCGATCGAGGCCGTCGACCGCAACGGAACGGTGCTGACCAAGGAGAAGTACCCCTCGCTCGGGCCGGCCCTGGACACGCTGCGCCAGAAGTACGGGGAGGCCTCGGGCGGTTCGGCCGGCATCGAGACCTGGATCGAGCCCGCCGACGCGTCCCAGCCGGACGTCAACCTGCTGACCCTGGCCAAGGGCAAGCCCGGCAAGGTGCAGACGACGCTGGACGCGAACGCGCAGGCGGCGGCGGAGCGGGCGGTGAAGAAGTACGCGCAGGCGTCCGTGGTGGCGGTGAAGCCGTCCACAGGGGCGATCCGCGCGGTGGCCAACAACC
Source organism: Streptomyces sp. NPDC017448 (assembly GCF_044330565.1). Classification (NCBI taxonomy): domain Bacteria; kingdom Bacillati; phylum Actinomycetota; class Actinomycetes; order Kitasatosporales; family Streptomycetaceae; genus Streptomyces; species Streptomyces sp. NPDC017448. The sequence continues at coordinate 182,398 of NZ_JBIRLM010000005.1, forward strand.
CGGTGACCGAGTTCAACGTGGCGCTCCAGGGCAAGCAGGCCCCCGGTTCGACGCTGAAGATCATGACGGCGGCGATGCTGCTGGAGAAGGGGCTCGTCACGGCGAACGGGGCAGCCGAGTGCCCGCCGGACGTCCGGTACTACACCCGTACGATCGAGAACCTGGGCCGCTTCTCGCTGCCGGATGGCTCCACCTTCACCCAGAGCTTCGCCAAGTCCTGCAACACCGCCTTCATCAAGATGATCGACGACGTCGACGACGACTCGGCGCTCGCCAAGGAGGCCCGGGAGGTCTTCGGGATCGGCCTGGACTGGAAGACCGGTGTGGTGACGTCCGACGGCAGCGTGCCGGAGGAGGTCGAAGGTGAGGCCGCCGCCCAGTACATCGGGCAGGGCACCGTCCAGATGAACGTCCTCAACATGGCGTCCATCACCGCAACCGCCCGCACCGGCACCTTCCGCCAGCCGATCATCGTCCCGCAGTCCCTGGACAACCGGGAGCTGGCGACTGCCTCACGCTCGCTGTCCCCCTCCGTCGTCCAGCAGCTCAACACAATGATGCGCGCCACGGCCGCCTGGGGCACCGGTGCGAAGGCGATGGCCTCGGTGGGCGGTGACAAGGGCGCAAAGACCGGTTCGGCCGAGGTCGACGGACAGGACACCTCCAACAGCTGGTTCACCGGCTTCAGCGACGACCTCGCCGCGGCGGCGGTCGTCCAGACCGGCGGCCACGGCGGCGACGCGGCGGGCCCGGTCGTGGCGGAGGTCCTGCGCGCGGGCGGGTGAGGGCCGGAGGGTGAGGGCGGGGCCGACCGGGGCCGGAGCCGGACCGGACCGGGGCCGGACGGGACACCTGGCCGGACGGCCCGACCCGTACCCGCTCTTCCCGCCCCCGGCCTCCGTCCCATGCATCGCACACCTACCGCTAGCGTGCAGTCATGAACGCACCCGAACCCACCGCACCGTCCGCCCCCGTCTCCCCCGCCTCCCACGCCCACCCCCGGTTCGCGGAGGCGCTGGCCGAACTGGGTCTCCAGGTCGAGGTACGCCGCTTCCCGGACGCGACCCGTACGGCGGCGGAGGCGGCAGCGGCGGTCGGCTGCGAGCTGAGCGCGATCGTCAAGTCCCTGGTCTTCGCGGCGGACGGCGTTCCGGTGCTGGTCCTGATGGACGGCTCCTCGCGGGTGGACGTGGAGCTGGTACGGCGTGAACTGGGCGCGGGGAAGGTCGAGCGGGCGGACGCGGCCGTGGTCCGGGAGTCCACGGGGTACGCCATCGGCGGCGTACCGCCCTTCGGCCACGCCACCCGGACCCGCGTCCTGGCGGACCGGCGGTTGCTGGACCAGGCGGTGGTGTGGGCGGCGGCGGGCACCCCGCACACGGTGTTCCCGCTCGACCCGGAAACGCTGATCGCCCACGCGGGCGCGACGGTAGCGGATGTGCGCGAGTCGGCCGAGTGACCCCGGCGGTCGCCCTCGCGGTCCTCATGGCCGCGATAACGCACGCCAGTTGGAACGCCATCGCCCACGCGATCAAGGACCAGCTCCTCTCCTTCACGCTGATCTCCGGCGGCGGTCTGCTGATCGGTGTGGCGATGGCCCTCTTCGTGCCGTTCCCGGCGGCGGGCGCGTGGCCGTATCTCCTCGTCTCCGCCGCGCTGCACGTGGCGTACATGCTGTTGCTGATGCGTTCGTTCACGCTGGGCGACTTCGGCCAGATGTACCCGATCGCCAGGGGTACGGCTCCGCTGGTGGTGACGGTGCTGGCGGCGGTGTTCGTCGGCGAACGGCCGGACGCCTGGGCGACGGCGGGCGTGGCGGTGGCCTCGGCCGGGCTGGTCGGGCTGGCGCTGTGGGGCGTCCGGGGGTCCGGGAAGCGCCCGCACCGGCCGGCGATCGTGGCGGCGCTCGGCACGGGTCTGGCGATCGCCGGGTACACGACGGTGGACGGCGTCGGCGTACGGGCGTCGGGCGCCCCGCTGGGCTACGTCGCCTGGCTGATGGTCCTGGAGGGCCTGGCGATCCCCGCGTACGCGTACTACCGCCGCCGCGCCGGCCTGCTCCCGCAGCTGAAGCCGTACGCGGCGCGCGGCCTGCTCGGCGCGGCCCTCTCGGTGGTCGCGTACGGGCTGGTCCTCTGGGCCCAGACAAGGGCGCCGCTCGCGCCGGTCGCGGCGCTGCGGGAGTCGTCGATCATCGTGGGCGCGGCGATCGGCACGCTGTTCTTCAAGGAGCGCTTCGGGACTCCGAGGATCGCGGCGGCGGGGCTGATGGTCGTGGGCATCGGCCTGATGCTGCACACGGGTTGACGCCCACCTTCGGCCGCAACATGAGCCGTCCTCCCACTACGACCGTGAGGGCGGCAAACAGCGTCCTACGGCGAGGAGTCCGCCGGGACGCGCGACAGCGCGACCCGGTTCGCCGCGTCTCGGTACACCGCGGGGTCGACTCCGATACGGGCCCGGCGCGTGCCGATACGCGCCGACACACCGTCGCCGGGCCGCGCGGCACCGCGATGCGGTGTCCCGGGACATCAACCACCCGAACCGCATACGTACAGGCCGCCGCCTGAGAACCCGATCCCCTCTCACCACCCGCACCAGCTGCTCCCGGCCGGCCGCCGCACTGTCCGTGGCGGGACGTACAGTGCCCGCCCACGGATCACGCCAGGGGGAGAGCATGGGCGACTGGTTCCAGACGTGCGTCGACACCGAGGCCACCGCGGAGGACGCGCCGCGGCTCGGGAGAACGTGCGTGACCGGCTGATCGCGGAGAGCATCATCGGCGCGGAACGTCAGGACGACTGCGTGCTCGGGTGGGGACCGGGGTACCCGCCGGGAACGCTCTACGCCGAAGCCACCGACCACCCGGAGCCGGGGCTGTGCTCTCTGACGACCAACGGGCTGCATCTCGAAATAGGGCGTTCGGCCTTCTTCGGCGGGGGGGACCGATCCCTCGGCGGCCACCTGCCCGCACTGCGCTCGGGCGACCGTGCTCGTCGACCGGGGCCGGCGGGACCGGGTAACGTCCTTGTCATTCCAGACGTAGATCTACGCGTGGGATCGTGATGGGCCACTGCTGACGTCCTTCGGCGTCGCCGCCTGTCCCCCACCGTTGAATCCGTTGGCATCCGTAGACCGCTTCACCAGAGCACTTCGCATCCTTACCGGGAGAACCCGTGACCGTGAGCAAGAACATCAACAACCCCGTGGGCCAGGGCGGCGGCCAGCGCAAGAAGCTGTCCCGCGCCGAGCGGCAGAACAACGGTCCGCACCGCAACCTCGACCGCAAGGGCGCGGCCGACCAGAAGGCGGAGCTGGTGCGCAAGATGCGCGAGAAGGCGGCCGGGGCCGGGAGCGCGGCGGACGCGGGCACCGAGCGGACGGACGACGACACCGCCCAGAGCTGACGCCACCGGCCGCCGCGGGCTCCACGCCCGAGCCTCGGCCGGGCCCGGGCCGGCCCTGCCCAGGTCGGCTCTGCTCGGCTCGTCCTGAAGGAGGGGATCAGACAGTGAGCTCCGCCACCACTTCCCCGTCCTCGTCCTCCCCGGTCGGGCGGAAGCCGAGCGAGGCGTACAGGTGGGCGGCGGCCTCGTTGGCCGGGGCGTACGAGAGGCGTACGGCGGTGCAGTCGCCGCGGGCGGAGAGCCAGGCCGCCAGGGTCCGTACGGCGGCGCGGCCGATGCCCGCGCCCTGGTGGGCGGCGTCGATCAGCATGCCGCCGATCCAGTACGCGCCGTCCTCGTCCCGGGCCCACATGACGTGCCCGGCCACCTCGTCGCCCGCGACCACGGCCAGCGAGTTCCAGTCGTCCTCTCGGCTGCTCAGCACCAGGTAGCGGGCGGCCAGGGCCGGAACCCAGTCGCGCTGGTCGTCGCGCGGCGCACTGTCGGCGACCGCCCGCCAGTTGTCCGCGTCCACCGCCCGGAGGGTGACGGGACGGCCGGTTCTGTCGATGTGTCCGTGGTCGATCATCCGCGCAGGGTAGGCCCTGCCGGCCTCACGCGACCATGGGATTACGGCCGTGCCATCGCCTGCCGGAAGCCCGTGTTCACCGCGAGGATGCCGCCGTCCACGCGCAGCGTCGTCCCGGTGATCCAGGCCGCGTCGGTGGAGGCGAGGAAGGCGACGGCGGAGGCGATGTCCTCGGGGGTGCCGACGCGGCCGAGCGGGTAGAGGGCGGCGGCCCGCTCCAGCTCGGCGTCGCGGCCCGCCCAGGCGTCGGTGCGGATCGTGCCGGGGGCGACGAGGTTGACGCGGACGCCGCGCGGTCCGGCGTGGCCCGCCAGCGTCCGGGTCAGGCTGGTCAGGCCCGCCTTGGCGGCGCTGTACGCGTGGCCGCCGAAGTCCTGTTCGCCGTTGACCGAGCCGATGGTGACGATCGCGCCCCGGCCGGAGGCGACCAGGTGCGGCAGGGCGGCGCGGGCGCAGCGGAACGGGCCGGACAGGGTGATGTCCAGATCGCGTTCCCAGGTCGCGTCGGGCTCGTCCTCGAAGAGTTCGGCGTCCTCGCCCGCCGCGTACGCGTTGTTGACCAGGACGTCGAGGCGGCCGAAGGTCTCGACCGCGTGCGCCACCGCCGCCTCGACCGCCGTCCGGTCGGCCACGTCGCAGGCGAGGGAGGAGGCCGTGCCGCCCGCCGCGCGGATCGCCGCCGCCGTGTCGGACGCGCGCTCCGCGTCCAGGTCGGTGACGAGGACCGAGGCCCCTTCCGCCGCCAGGCGGCGGGCCGTCGCCGCGCCGATGCCCTGGCCGGCGGCGGTGATGAGGACGCTGTACCCGTCGAAGCGGGCGGAGTTCGGGGAGGGTTCAGGTGTCATAGCGCCGACCGTACTGCCCTGACCAGCGCCTGGGCACGGGGGTCGGCGGTGACGCCCTTCTGGAGGCCGTTGGTGACGTAGCCGAGCGCGATGCCGGACTCGGGGTCGGCGAAGCCGAGCGAACCGCCGCGGCCGGGGTGGCCGAAGGAGCCCGGGCCGAGCAGCGGGGAGGCCGGTCCGTGCAGCATGTAGCCCAGGCCGAAACGGGTGTTGACGACCAGCACCCGGTCGGGGCCCGCCGACTCCTCGGTACGGGCCAGGGTGAGCGTGGCGGGGGCGAACAGGCGGCGGTGGCCGTCGACGGGCCCGATCATCGCGGCGTAGCAGCGGGCGAGCCCCCGGGCGGTCGCGATGCCACCGGAGGCGGGGAGTTCGGCCGCGCGGTAGGCGGGGTCGTTCTCGTCGGGGAACGGGTCGATCGCGCCGAACGCCCGGCGGGTGAGGGAGTGCGGATCGCGGTACGCCTCGACGACGGAGCGCTTGGGGCGCACCCGCAGGCCCCCGGGGGCGGCGGTGGGGGCCGGGGGCTCCACCGGGCCGACGCGGCCGACGCGGTGGGCCTCGTCCGCCGGGAGCCCGAACCAGAAGTCGAGGCCGAGCGGGCGGGCGATCTCCTCGGCGACCCAGCGGCCGATGGTGCGGCCGGTGGCGCGCCGGACCAGTTCGCCGACGAGCCAGCTGTAGGTCTGGGCGTGGTACCCGTGGTCGGTTCCCGGCTCCCAGTACGGGCGTTGGGCGGCGACGGCGGCCGGCCCCGAGACCCCGTCGGCCGCTTCGGCGGGGGTGAGGGCGGTGTCCAGGGCGGGAACCCCGGCCCGGTGGGCGAGGAGGTCGCGGACCAGGACGCGCTCCTTGCCGTTCGCCGTGAACTCCGGCCAGTACGTGGAGACCGGTGCGTCCAGGTCGACCTGTCCACGCTGATGGAGCATCAGGGGGACGGCTGCGGCGATGCCCTTGCCCGCCGAGCGGACGATCTGCACGGTGTCGACGGCCCACGGCTCGACGCCGTCGACGTCCCGCGTACCGGCCCACAGGTCGACGACCTTGCGTCCGTGGCGGTAGACGGCGACGGCCGCGCCCCGCTCGCCGCGCTGCTCGAAGTTGCGGACGAACGCGTCCGCGACCGGCTCGTACCCGGGGGCCACCGTGCCCCGTACGTCCACGTCCGCCCCCGCGGCTCCGGCCCCGTCTTCCGCTTCCGCGCCCGCCGTCGTGCTCACTCCCGCGCTCCCGCTCATCCCCCCATGGTGCACGCCCCGGCGGGGCGTTCGAGGGGCGGGTCGCCGGGACCGCCGACCTGTCACGATCCGTCCCCGGCGGCGCGCGGCCGGGTGCGGCGGAGCGGGCGGGCACGACGGGGTGCGGCGGAGCGGGCGGGGCCGCGTGAGCGGGGCAACAGGTAAGCCGGGCCGTCCGGCGGGTAGACGGAAGGGGAGCTTCCTACGGGTACGCGGAAAGGGGGCGCCGTTCCACCGGGACCGCACGGCCTCCGTACCCGGTCGCACACGGTCACGGTACGCACACGCTCACCGTGCCGATCCCGCGAAATATGGGACATTAGATGACAAAGCTATACACGTAGGAGGAGCCGGCCATGTCCCCTGTGATCGAAGAACACGCACGCGCCCGGCTCATCACCGATGGTCCGCTGACCCGCCCGGTCCCCGTGGAGCTGCGCTACGACCCCGCCGACGAACGGCGCACCGTCCACATAGGGCTGCCGGACGGGACCGACTGGGCGTTCGGGCGCGACCTGCTGGAACGGGGGCTGCTCGCCCCGATCGAACGCGGCGACGTCCGCGTCTGGCCCTGCGGCCGTACGCAGCTGATCGTGGAGCTGCACTCCACGGACGGGGTCGAGGTGTTCCAGTTCGAGATCCGGACGCTGATCCGCTTCCTCGCCCGCACCCGTGCGCAGACGGCGGCCGCGCCGGCGGACGCCGGGCGGAAGCCGCAGCCGTCGTCCCACGCCCCCCGCCCGGAGGCCGTCCGCCCGGAGCGGGGCGCGCAGCCGGCCCACCGCTGACCGTCCGAACCCGAGACGTACGCCCGAAGCCCCCGGCCGACCGCCCGGAACCCGGACGTGCACCCGAAACCCCCGAGCCCCGGACGCAGACCCGAAACCTCCGGGGCGCGGCGAAGGCCCCCGTGCCGCTCGCACGGGGGCCTTCGCCGCGCCCCGGCCCCCCGTCCCCCGGGTGACCGGCGCTTCCGGGGCCGCGCTCCGCTCGGGCGCGGCCCCGGTGTTCGAACGGGCTTCAGACGCGGGCGAGTTCGCGCTCGCCGCCGTCCCCGCCCTCGGAGCCGGGCTCCTCGGTGAGCTGCTTCTGCAGCTTCTCCCCCTCCACGTCCACATTGGGCAGCGCCCGGTCCAGCCAGCGCGGCAGCCACCACGCCTTCTTCCCGAGCAGGGCCAGGACCGCGGGCACGATCGCCATGCGCACCACGAAGGCGTCGAAGAGGACGGCGACGGCGAGCGAGAAGCCGATCATCTTGATCATCTGCTCGCTGGAGCCGATGAAGCCGGAGAAGACCGCCATCATGATCACCGCGGCCGCCGTGACCACCCGGGCGCCGTGCTGGAAGCCGGTCACGATGGCCTGGCCGGGGCTCTCGCCGTGGACGTACGCCTCCCGCATCCGGGTCACGAGGAAGACCTCGTAGTCCATCGCGAGGCCGAAGACCACGCCCACCATGAAGATCGGCATCATGCTCATGATCGGGCCGGTCTGCTCGACGCCGAAGACCGAGCCGAGCCAACCCCACTGGAAGACCGCGACGACCGCGCCGAGCGCCGCGACCACCGAGAGCAGGAAGCCCAGGGCCGCCTTCAGCGGGACGAGGACCGAACGGAAGACCAGCATCAGCAGCAGGAACGCCAGGCCGACCACGAGCGCCAGGTAGGGCAGCAGCGCGTCGTTCATCTTCTGCGAGAAGTCGATGTTCATCGCGGTCGCCCCGGTGACCAGCACCTCGGCCCCGGTGTCGGCCTTGATGTCCTGGCCCGCGTCGCGGATGGCGTGGACGACCTCCTCGGTGGCGTGGGAGGACGGCCGGTCCTTCGGGATGACCGTGATCGTCGCGGTGTCGCCGGCCTTGTTGAAGACGGGCGGGACGACGGCGCTGACGCCGATCGACTCGATCTCCTCGGCCACCCGGTCCGCGGCGGCCTTCCCGTCGGAGCTGTTCTTCGCGTCGACGACGACCATCAGCGGACCGTTGAACCCGGGGCCGAAGCCGTCCGAGAGCATGTCGTACGCCTGACGCTGCGTGGTCGACTTCGGCTGGGCGCCGTCGTCGGGCAGGCCCATCTCCAGCGAGGCGGCCGGTACGGCGATGACGCCGAGGCCGAGGACGCCGACGAGGAGGACCCAGACCGGCTTGCGCAGCACGAACCGCGCCCAGCGGGTGCCCATGTTCGGCTTGGCCGCGGGGCGGCTCTCCGCCTCGGCGGACCTGCGCGCCCTGCGGCCCATGATCCGCTTGCCGGCGAAGCCGAGGGCGGCCGGGACGAGGGTGAGCGCGATGAGGACGGCGACGGCGACGGCCCCGGCGGCGGCCAGACCCATCTTCGTCAGCATCGGGATGTTGACGACGGAGAGGCCGACCAGGGCGATGACCACGGTCAGGCCCGCGAAGACGACAGCCGATCCGGCGGTCCCCACGGCCCGCCCGGCGGCCTCCTCGTGTTCGCGCCCCTCGGCCAGTTCGGCTCGGTAGCGGGAGACGATGAAGAGGGCGTAGTCGATGCCGACCGCGAGGCCGATCATCGTGGCGAGGATCGCGGTGGTGGAGCCCAGGTCCAGCACATCGGCCAGCGCGGTGATGGTCCCGACCCCGATCGCGACGCCGACGATCGCGCTCAGCAGCGAGAGCCCGGCGGCGACCAGCGAACCGAAGGTGATAACCAGCACCACGGCGGCTATGGCCACACCGATGGCCTCGGCGGTCCCGGTGTGCGGCATGACCTGGAGAGCGTCACCGCCGATCTCCACCTTCATACCGCTGTTCCGGGCGTCCTTCCCGACCTCCTCCAGAGCGCCCTTGGTCTTCTCGGTCAGCTCCATGGAGCTGACCTCGTAGCTGACCGAGATGTACGCGGTCGAGCCGTCCTGGCTCACCGCCTTCCGCTGGAACGGGTCGGCGACCGAGGCGACCTGCTCCGAGCCGGACTCCAGCTCCTTGACGATGCCGGTGATCTCGCGCTGGTTGGCGGGATCGGTCACCTTTTCGCCATTGGGCGCCTTGAAGACGATCCGGGCGGTGGCGCCGTCGGCACTCATGCCGGGGTTGCGCTCTTCCAGCAGGTCGAAGGCGCGCTGCGCCTCCGTGCCGGGGATCGAGAAGGAGTTGGAGGTGTCGGTGGACGCGGTGGCGAAACCGACTCCGGCGACCGCCAGCAGCGCCACCCAGATCAGGGCGACGAAGCGGCGGCGGCGGAAGGTCAGCCGTCCGAGCTTGTAGAGGAAAGTGGCCACGGGGGCGTTCTCCCGGTCAGGTCGTATGAGGGGAACAGGGCATGGGGAACCAGCCCGACGACGAGAGCGGCGTGTCAGGTGGGGTGTCGGGGAGAGGGCTGTACGGGTGGGGCGGGTACGGGGACGTCAGACGCCGAGGGCGGGGAGGACCACGGCGTCCACGTAATCCATGAGGAACGCCTGGTCGACCGGGCGGTCCTCGATCAGCTGCCGGGCGGCCAGCGCGCCGATCACCATGTGCGGGAGGTACTTCAGCGCCGGATTGTCCGCGCGCAGCTCACCCCGGTCCACCGCCCGTTGCAGCATCTGGTCGAAACCGGTCATCTCCGGTTCGATCAGCAGCTCGCGCAGGGCCTGGAGCAGCTCGGGGTACTCGTGGACGGCATGGCTCAGACCCCGCATCAGCGCGGCGTCCTTCTCCATCTGGCAGTCGTCGGACCGGCTGAGCACGGCGTGGAAGTCGCCGCGCAGCGTTCCGGTGTCGATGTCCGCGAGGTCCCCCGGCTTGTTGTGCCGGAGCGCTCGGGCGACCAGCTCGGGCTTGGAGCCCCACTGGCGGTAGAGGGTGGCCTTGCTCGACCGGGTGCGGGCGGCGACGGCGTCCATGGTGAGGGCGTCGTAACCGACCTCGCGCAGGAGGTCGAGGACGGCCTCGTACAGCTCGCCCTCGCGCTCGGGGGTCAGCCTGGTGCGTGCCATGGGCCGACCTCCTTCGCGCTTGATCACCGTTTTCCGCTCGGCAGTTTCGCACACTGACCTCGCTCAAGATTGAACGAAACTGTTTCGTACACCTTGACGGTACCGCCACCCCTCAGCGAAACGAAATCGTTTCGCTTGTGTCGTGCACCACAAGTTGCCCCCGGCCCCGCGCACCGAAAACATTGGGGGGTGAGTGACGACGTCGCGTATCTCCGTTTCCCGCACCTCCACCAGGACGTGCTGTGCTTCGCGGCGGAGGACGACCTCTGGGTCGCCCCCCTCGCCGCCGCGGGGCACCGCCCCGGACGGGCCTGGCGGTTGACGGTCGACCGGACCCGGGTCAGCCATCCCCGCTTCTCGCCGGACGGGGCCTCCATCGCGTACACGAGCTGGCGCACCCTGGACCCCGAGATCCACCTCGCCCCGGTGGACGGCGGCCCGGCCCGCAGACTCACCTACTGGGGGTCGACGGACGCCCGCGTCTGCGGCTGGACCCCCGATCCCGGCGAGGCGTCCCAGATCCTCGCCGTCTCCTCGCACAACCAGCCGTTCTCGTACTTCTCCTGGGCCTACAGCGTCCCCACCGACGGCAGCCCCGGCGGCAGGCTCCCCTGGGGCCCGGTCTCCGACATCGCGGTCGCCGACCTCGACGGCGAGCGCCGCACCCTGCTGCTCACCGGCACGCCCCCGCACGAGCCGGCCGCCTGGAAGCGCTACCGGGGCGGGGCCATGGGCCGGCTGTGGCTGCACGGCGAGCGGCTGCTCCCGGAGATCGGCGGCCACCTCGCCAACCCGATGTTCGTCGGCCGCCGCATCGCGTTCCTCTCCGACCACGAGGGCGTCGGCAACCTCTACTCCTGCCGGACCGACGGCGCCGACCTGCGCCGCCACACCGACCACGACGCCTTCTACGCCCGCAACGCCTCCAGCGACGGCCACCGGGTGATCTACCAGTGCGCGGGCGAGCTGTGGCTGGTGGAGGACCTGGAGTCGCCCGACGCCGTCCCGCGCAAGCTGGAGGTACGCCTCGGGGGGCCGCGCACCGGGCGGCGCGTCCACCAGGTGCCCGCCGCCAGCAACGTCGACTCGCTCTCCGTGGACGAGACGGGCCGGGCCAGCGCCGTCACCGTGCGAGGCAGCCTCTACTGGCTCACCCACCGCGACGGCCCCGCCCGCACCATCGCCGACACCCCGGGCGTACGGGTGCGGCTGCCGGAGATGCTCGGCAGCGGCGGGCGGGTCGCGTACGTCACCGACGCGGAGGGCCCGGACACGGTCGAGATCGCCTACCTGCCGCGCGCCAGCGGCGACCGCCCGCCGCGCAGGCTGGCCACCGGGCTGCTGGGCCGGGTCCAGGAGATGGTCGCCGACCCGGACGGGGAGCGCCTCGCCATCGCCTCCGACGACGGCCGGCTGCTGCTCCTGGACACGGGCGAACCGGAGGCGGAACCGCTCGGGGCGGCCGGGGGCCCGAGGGCGGCCGAGGAGCCCGGGGCGGCCGGCGGAGCCACGGGGGCCGAGCGGTCCCCCACCGGCTCGACCCGCGCCGACCTCCACGCGGCCACCGGCGCACCGGTCCCGCAGAGCGCCGCCCCGATCGACGAGCACCCCGGCCTCACCGAGCTGATCCGCTCGGTCAACGGCCCGGTCCGGGACCTCGCCTTCTCCCCCGACGGCGACTGGCTGACCTGGTCGCACCCGGGCGTGGGCCGCTCGCTGCGGCAGATCAAGCTGGCCCGGATCTCCGGGCCGGGGGCCCCGGTGATCGTGGACGTCACCAACGGCCGCTTCGAGGACGAGAACCCGGTCTTCACCGAGGACGGCCGCTACCTGGCGTTCCTCTCCTGGCGCGGCTTCGACCCGGTGTACGACGTCCACACCGGCGACCTGTCGTTCCCCCTCGGCTGCCGCCCCTACCTGGTCCCGCTCTCCTCGGCGACCCCCTCCCCCTTCGCGCTCTCCCCGGACGGACGTCCGGCGGCGGGCGGCCTGGACCCCGTGGACGTACCGGACGGGGGCGGTTCGGAGGGTTCGACGGTGCTGGTGGAGTTCGAGGGGCTGGAGAGCCGGGTGACGCCGTTCCCGGTCTCGGCCTCCAAGTACTCGGCGCTCGCTCCGGTGAGCGGCGGCGGGCTGGTGTGGCTGCGCTGGCCGATCTCGGGGGCGCTGGGCGAGACCTTCGCCAACCCGGCCGACATGTCGGGGCGGCCCACCCTGGAGCACTTCAACATCGCCAAGGCCCGCAGGACCGAACTGGTCGACCACCTCGACTGGTTCGCCGTCAGCGGCGACTCCTCCCGGCTGGTCGTGATGGACGACGGTGAACTGCGGGCGGTCCCCGCGACCGAGCCGGGCGACGGCGACTCCACGGTCTACCTGGACCTGCGCCGCATCCTGCACGAGGTCGATCCGGGAGCGGAGTGGCGCCAGGCGTACGGGGAGGCGGGGCGGATCATCCGCGCCTACTTCTGGGAGCCGGACATGTGCGGCATCGACTGGGACGGGGTGCTGGACCAGTACCGCCCGCTGGTCGAACGGGTCGCGTCCCCCGACGAGTTCGCGGATCTGCTGCGCGAGGTGCTGGGCGAGCTGGGCACCTCGCACGCGTACGTCTCCCCGGCCCGCCGCAACGAGGGCCCGCCGCACTACCAGCGCGCGATCGGCCTGCTCGGCGCCAACCTGGTCTGCCGGGACGGCTCCTGGATCGTCCAGCGCATCCTGCCCGGCGACTCCTCGGACTCCAAGGCGCGTTCGCCGCTGGCGGGCACCGGGATCAGGGAGGGCGCGGTCCTCACCCACGTCGACGGCCGCCCGGTGGACCCGGTGGCCGGCCCGTTCCCGCTGCTGACGGCGGCGGGCGGGACCACGGTGGAACTGACCTTCTCCCCGGCGGGCGGGGGCCCCTCACGCCGGGTGGCGATCATGCCGCTGGTGGACGAGCGGCCCCTGCGCTACCAGGACTGGGTGGCCAAACGCCGTGAAGTGGTGCGGGAGTTGAGCGGCGGCAAGTGCGGCTACCTGCACATCCCGGACCTGGGCGGCTCCGGCTGGGCCCAGTTCAACCGGGACCTGCGCCTGGAGGTGGCGCGGCCCGCGCTGATCGTGGACGTCCGGGGCAACGCGGGCGGCCACATCAGCGAACTGGTCGTGGAGAAGCTGACCCGCACGATCCTCGGCTGGGACCTGACCCGTAACGCGCAGGCGGTGAGTTACGCCTCGAACGCGCCGCGCGGACCGGTGGTCGCGCTGGCCGACGAGGCGACCTCCTCGGACGGCGACATGATCACCGCAGCGTTCCGGCTGCTGAAGCTGGGGCCCGTGGTGGGCCAGCGCACCTGGGGCGGCGTGGTCGGCATGACCGGCCGCCACCGGCTGGGCGACGGCACGTCGATCACGGTGCCGATGAACGCGGCCTGGTTCGACACGTACGGCTGGTCGGTGGAGAACCACGGCGTGGAGCCGGACGTCGAGGCCCTGCGCACACCGCTGGACTGGGCCGAGGGCCGGTACGCGGTCCTGGACGACGCGGTCCGCCTGGCCCTGGAACTGCTCGCGGCCCACCCGGCGGCGACCCCTCCGTCGTACGACACGGCCCCGAACCTGAGCAGGCCCCCGCTGCCGCCGCGCTGATCGGGGGACCGGTGGTGGAGGGCGCCGGTCCGCGCCCCCGCACATGACGGAGGCGCACCCGGAAACCCGGGTGCGCCTCCTGGCGCGACGCGCGCGCACGCGCGGACCGCAGCGCGCACGCGTCACACTTCAGCGACCGTCAACGGTCAAAACGCTCGCGCGCCCGGTCCGTCGCGTCCTGGGCACGGTCCTTCATGCCCGAGGTGTCCGGCTTCCGGTCGCGGGACTCGGAGGACCGGTCCTTGGCCTCGTCCTTGCCCTGGCCGCCCTTCTGCTTGGCCTGGTCGGCGAGCTCCTGCGCCTTGTCCTTGAACTGGTCTGCGATACCCATGCTGTTCACTCCTGTGGGATGCGTGGGGGTACGTGGGGGGCGGCCCCCGGAGGGGCCGTGATCAGCCTCGCACGCACCGGCACCCCGCGCATGTCGGACCGCTACCCACCGTGACGCACGGCCCGGCCGCCCCGCCGCCTACCGGGCCGCACGCTCCGCACGCGCGTCCTGGTCCGCCGCTCCCCCGGCCCCCACCAGCCCCTTGGGCACGGTGTGCAGGCGCGGTTCGAAGCGCCGCATCTCGCGCCGACCGCCGATCGCGAGGACGGAGGGCAGGTAGCCGCGGACCGCCTGCATCCCGCGCAGCCACCCCTGGGCGTACACGTGCGGGGAGCGGCGGGCGATCCCCTCCACGATCCGGTCGACGGCCGGGCCGAGCGGGTACGTGCGGTTCATCGGCCAGGGCAGCCGCTGCCGCAGCTCGCGCATCACGTCGTCCTGGTCCGCGCCGCGCACCATGTCGGTGTCGGTCCAGGAGAGGTAGCCGACGCCGACCTTCACGCCCTTGTATCCGACCTCGGCGCGCAGGCTGTGCGCGAACGCCTCGACGCCCGACTTGGACGCGCAGTACGCGGTCATCATCGGGGCCGGGGTGATCGCGGCCAGCGAGGCTATCTGGAGGAAGTAGCCGCGGCTCTCCATCAGCACCGGCAGGAAGGCCCGCCCGGTGACCGCGCCGCCGATGAGGTTGACCTCGATGACCCGCCGCCAGGCGTCCGGGTCGGATTCGGCGAACGGGCCGCCGACCGCGACGCCCGCGTTGGCGACGACCACGTCCACCTTGCCGAAGCGCTGCTTGACCTCGCCGGCCACCCGGGCCATCGCCTCGTGGTCGGTGACGTCCGCGAACCAGTGGTCGCTCTCGCCGTGCAGCCGCTCGGAGACCTGCTTCAGCTCGTCCGGCTCCAGGCCGACGAGCGCCAGCGTCGCCCCGCGCGCCGACAACTTGCGGGCCAGCAGTTCGCCCACGCCCCGGGCCGCGCCGGTGACGACGACGACCTGGCCCTCCAGACTCCGCTTGCCGCTCATGCGACATCCTCCTTCTCGGCCGTGGCGGCCTTGCCCGTGGTGGCCTTCCCCTGCACGGCCCCGCTCGCGGCGGCCGCTCCCTTCGCACCCGTCCCCGTGGCGAGGTACCGGGCGACCAGCTCCCTGATCTTCGCGGTGACGGCCTCCGGGGCCTCCACCGGCGTCATGTGCCCCATGCCCGTCAGCTCGGTCAGGCCGAGGCCGACCGGCAGGGCGCCCGCGAGGGCCCGCGCGTGGACCGGCGGCGTCAGCCGGTCGTCCGTCCCGGTGATCACCGCGGTCGGCGCCCTCAACTCCCGTACGCCCGACGCGAGATCCAGTTCCGCGAGCACATGGCCCCACGCCACCCGGGCGCGGCGCGGGCAGGCGTGCACGATCCGGGCGCAGGCGTCCACCCGGTCCGGGGCCGAACCCGCCCCCATCGTCGCGTACTTGAGGATCTTCCTGGAGACCGGGTTGACCGGCCCGAGCGGGGCCTTGGCGCCCAGTACGGCCGTGGTGATCCGGGTCCGCAGCGCGCCCGCCCGGATCGGCACGACCAGCGCCTCGGCGGCCAGCCGCGTACTGCCGGTGGAGCAGAGCAGGACGGCGGCGGCGTGCTCGCGCAGGGCGGGCCGGGCGGCGGCGGCCATCACCGTCATCCCGCCCATGGAGTGCCCGGCGATCACCGCCCTGCGGCCCGGTTCGAGCGTGGCGGTGAGGACCGCCTCGAGGTCGTCGGCCAGGGCGTTCGTGCTGTAGCCGCCGGGGCCCGGTTCGGGGCTGAGTCCGTGGCCGCGCTGGTCGTAGGCGATGACCCGGTGGTCGGCGGACAGGTCGCGGATCTGGGCGTCCCAGAAGCGGGTGCTGCAGGTCCAGCCGTGGGCCAGCACCACCGCGGGGGCGTCCTCGGGGCCGTGCAGTTCGACGTGGACGCGGGCGCCGTCGGCGGACCGTACGGCCAACTCGGCGGCGGGTACCGGCGGTACGGTGTCGCGGTGCAGGAGGCGGCTCATCGCGCGGCCTCCTCGGCGACCGGTCCCGCGTCCGTCGCGGCGGTCACGGCCTCGCGGTCGGTGCGGCCGGGCTGTTCGGGTACGCGCCCGCTGCCGACGCCCCGCCGTGCGCCACCCGTGCCGCCGGCCCGGACGACGTCGTACTCCGCGAGGTCCACCGACCGGGTCTGCCGCCGGAACTCGGCCGTGGTGCCCGGCCAGACCGTCGTGTTGCGGCCCTCCGCGTCCAGGTACCAGCTGGTGCAGCCGCCGGTGTTCCACACGGTGCGCTTCATCCGCTGCTGGACCTTGTCGTTCCACGCGGTGACGGAGGCGTCCCGGGCGTCGAGTGCGGCGCGTCCGCCCAGCACGTTCAACTGCCGCAGGTAGTCGGCCATGTAGTTCAGCTGGGACTCGATCATCAGGATCATGGAGGAGTTGCCGAGCCCGGTGTTCGGGCCGATGATCGTCATCCAGTTGGGGAACCCGGCGGCGGTCGCGCCGCGCAGCGAGTTCATCCCGTCCTTCCAGGTCTCGGCGAGGGTGATGCCCTCCGTGCCGACGACCCGTTCCGCGATGGGCATGTCCGTCACGTGGAAGCCGGTGCCGAAGATGATCGCGTCGACCTCCGCCTCGCTCCCGTCGGCGCCGACCACCGTGGAGCCGCGCACCTCGCTGAGCCCGGCGGCGACCACGTCCACGTTGGGCTGGGCCAGCGCCGGGTAGTAGGCGTTGGAGAGCAGGATGCGCTTGCAGCCGATGCGGTAGTCCGGCGTCAGCTTGGCCCGCAGCACCGGGTCCTTGATGGCCCGCGCCATGTTGGACTTGGCCAGCTTCTCCACCAGCCCCAGCTGCTGGGGGTGCTTGGTGAAGGCGCTCACCTGCAACTCCCGGATGCCCCACAGCAGTCCGCGGCGCGCGGTGCCGGTGACGGGGATAGCGCGGTGGAGCGCGCGCTCGGCCTTGCCGATGGCGCGGTCCATACGGGGCATGACCCAGGGCGGGGTGCGCTGGAAGAGGGTGAGCTTGGCGGTCTTCGGCTGGATGGCCGGGACGATCTGGATCGCGGAGGCGCCCGTGCCGACCATCGCGACGCGCTTGCCGGCCAGGTCGTAGTCGTGGTCCCAGCGCGCGGAGTGGAAGACCTTGCCGGGGAAGGAGTCCAGCCCGGGTATGTCGGGCATCTTGGGGTCGGAGAGCGGCCCGGTCGCGGAGACGACGACGTCGGCGCGCAGGATCGATCCGTCAGCACCCTCGATCACCCAGTACAGGTTCTCCTTGTCCCACGTCATCAGCTTCACCTCGTGGTTCAGCCGGATGTGCGGACGGAGCCCGAAGTTGTCGGCGACGCCCTCCAGGTAGGCCCGGATGTGCTCCTGGCCGGAGAAGGTGCGCGGCCAGTCGGGGTTGGGCGCGAAGGAGAAGGAGTAGAGGTGGGACGGTACGTCGCAGGCGCAGCCGGGGTAGCTGTTGTCGCGCCAGGTGCCGCCCACCGAACCGGCCCTCTCCAGGACGACGAAATCGGTGATGCCTTCGCGGCGCAGCCGGACGGCGGCCCCCAGGCCCCCGAATCCGGTTCCGATCACCGCCACACGTACGTGTTCCTGCTGGGCCATGCTGCCGCCTCCCCGCGGTACGTCACACCACTCTGCCAGCAATCACTGGCATGGTTCGGAGAGTAGAGCAGGACCGTACTGATGGGTAGGGGGCGGACCGGGGAAAGTTACCGGCGGTACAACATAGGGTGCCCCTGTGGCTGAAGGACGCGAGCACCGCGAATACCGCATGGAGGAGCTGGCCGAGGCGGCGGGCATCACCGTGCGGACCCTGCGCTTCTACCGCGAGCGCGGACTGATCCCGCCGCCCCGCCGCCAGGGCCGTATCGCCTGGTACGACGACCACCACCTGGCCCGCCTGCGCACCATCACCGGCCTGCTGGAGCGCGGCCACACCCTCAACGGCATCGCCGACCTGGCCGCCACCTTCGAGAGCGGGCGCGACGTCGCCGAGGTGCTGGGCCTGGGCGAACCGACCGAGGAGACGCCGGTCCGCCTCACCCCGGAGCAGCTCGCGGACTACTTCGAGGGCGAGGTCACCCCCGAGAACCTCGCCACCGCCCTGGACCTGGGATACCTCGCCACCGACGGCGACGAGATCGTGCACATCAGCCGCCGCCTGCTGGAGGTGTCGGCCGAGCTGGTACGGGAAGGGGTGCCGCTGTCCACGGTGCTCTCCTCGGGCCGCCGCGTTCGCGAGCACGCGGACGCGCTCGCGGAAATCTTCGTACGCGTACTGCATGCCCACACGAAGGAGACCGAACCAGCCCAACTGCGCCCGCTGGCCCGCGCGGTGGTGGACGCCGAGCTCTCCATGGCCCTGGACCGCAGGCTCCGGCGCGAGGACGGCACACAGCCCCCGAAGGCGTGAGCACCCGCGCGCGCCCGACTCGCGAGCACCCGCGCACGGGAACCCCCCGGGAGCGCCCGCGCATGCCCTGCGAGCCCCCGCGCGCCGGGCCCACGGCTCGCAGCCGCGCCCACCGCTCGCAGCCGGGCCCACAGCTCGTGGTCGGGCCCACAGCTCGTGGCCGGGCCTACCGCTGCAGCGGGGCCTACCGCTCGTAGACGACCGTGACGGGCGCGTGGTCGCTCCAGCGCTCGCCGTGCGTGGCCGCCCGCTCGACCCATGCCTTCACCGCACGCCCGGCCAGCCCGGGGGTGGCCATCTGGTAGTCGATGCGCCAGCCGGTGTCGTTGTCGAAGGCGCGCCCGCGGTAGGACCACCAGCTGTACGGCCCTTCCACGCCCGGGTGCAGCGCCCGTACGACGTCGACGTATTCGGCCTCCTCCAGCACCCGGGTCAGCCAGGCGCGCTCCTCGGGGAGGAAGCCGGAGCTCTTGCGGTTGGCCTTCCAGTTCTTCAGGTCGGCCTCCTGGTGGGCGATGTTCCAGTCACCGCAGACCACGACCTCGCGGCCGTCCGCCGCGGCCCGCTCCCTGAGCCCCCGGAGGTAGGGCAGGAAGGCCGCCATGAAGCGCTCCTTCTCGTCCTGGCGCTCGGTGCCGACCTCCCCGGAGGGCAGGTACAGGCTGGCGACGGTGACGCCGGGAAGGTCGATCTCCACGTACCGGCCGCTCGCGTCGAACTCCTCCGCCCCGGGGGCCCCGAAGCCGCCGAAGCCGATCTGGACCCGCTCGGGGGTCTGCCGCGAGTAGAGCGAGACGCCTGCCCGGCCCTTGGCGGCGGCGGGCGCGTGGACGGTGTGCCACCCCTCGGGGTCGCCGACCTCCGCGGGCAGCTGGGCGAGCTCGGCCCGCACCTCCTGGAGGCAGATCACATCGGCGTCGGTCTCCGCCAGCCACGCGACGAAGCCCTTCTTGGCGGCGGCGCGCAGGCCGTTAACATTCACGGAGGTAACTGTGAGAAGCATCCGGAAACAGTACCTACTCACCCCCTCCGCACAGATATACGATATTCAGCATGCTTATTCACCGCCGGACGTTCGACCACCCCGACGCCGTCAAACTCAATGACCAGGTGCAGCTCGAATACGCCGAGCGTTACGGCGACGAGGGCGATGTCACACCGCTCGACCCCTCCATGTTCCTCCCCCCGCACGGCCTGTATCTGATCGCCTACGACGAGCGCGAGCGCCCGGTGGCCACCGGCGGCTGGCGCACCCAGAACCGCAACGCCGAGGGCTACGAGGACGGCGACGCCGAGATCAAGCGGATGTTCGTGATACCCGAGGGGCGTGGCAGGGGTCTGGCCCGGCGGATGCTGGCCGCCCTGGAGGAGGACGCCCGCGCCGCCGGCCGTGTCCGCATGGTCCTGGAGACCGGCGACCAGCAGCCGGAAGCCGTCGCGCTGTACACGTCGAGCGGCTACTCCGTGTGCAAGAAGTTCGGCCACTACCGGGAGTACGAGAGCAGTATCTGCATGGCCAAGCCGCTCCGGCAGCCCGGAGCGTGAGCCGGCGCGCGGAGACCTGACCCCGCCCGCCGGAAACGCGCCCCCGCGCCCGGGTCGCTCCGCCCGTCCGGCGGTGGATGCCGGTCACCGCTCGTACGACCCGGCCCGCGCGGTCGGGCCCGCGCCGAGGAGCGCCTTCCCCGGGGCGCCCCTCCGATCACCTCGGGGCGGCCAGCACCTGGGTCCAGTAGGGGCCGCGCGGGGAGTCGGCGAGGCCCACGCCGACGTGGGTGAAAGCACAGTTGAACAGGGCGCGATCGCGGTCCGGACTGGCGCGCCACTCCTCGACGACCGCCGCCGGATCGCTCGTACCGGTGGCGATGGTCTCCCCGACCGCCGACCAGTCGTACCCCGCGGCCTCGACCCGCTCGCCCATGCCCCGGCCCGAGGAGTCGGTGTGGCCGAAGTAGTTCCGCGCGGCCATGTCGGCGGAGTGCTGCCGAGCGACCCGGGTCAGCCGGGGGTCGGTCGCCAACCGAGGGCAGCCGGTGGCGGCGCGCAGGGTGTTGACCCGGGCGACCACGCGGGCGTCCGGCCCGGCGGGCGCGGGCGGCGCGGGGGTGGAGGCCGCGGCGGGTGTGGGGGCCGCGGCGGGCGGCCGTGACGCGGTGGGCGCCCGGCTCGGGGCCGGTGCGGGCGTCGGCGTCGGCGGCGCCGTGGACGGGGTGGGGCGCGGCCGGGCGGGGGCGTTGGCGGGCGGCTGTGCGGGGGTGGAGGCGACGCCGCCGCCCCGGGGTTCGGGCGGGGCCGGAGCGGAGGGCCAGATCAGGACGGCGAGAGCGGTCACGGCGGCCGCCCCGGCCAGGAGCCCCGCCGCCTTCCCCGCCGGGAACGCGGCCGGGGCGGGCGGCGCGGCGGGCACGGACGGTGCGGCGGGTGCGGTCGCCGCGGCCGAGGAGGCCGCGGCCGTCGCCGTCTGCCCGGTGTCGTGGAGCGGCACCACCAGGGCGAGCCCGGAGAGCAGCCCCTCCGCCGGAACCAGCCCCGTGGCGCCGTCGGAGCAGGCGGCGCAGCCCCGCACATGGCGGGCGATCCGCTTGCGCCACAGGGGCGTCGGCGTACCGTCCCAGTCGCCCAGCAGCTCCGCCAGGGCCGGGCATCGGGGGTCGGACGCCAGCGCCCGGACGACGGTGCGACCGACGTCGAGCTGGTTCTTCACCCGCTGGACCCGTACGGCGGCGTGCTGCGGGGAGAGGCCGAGCGCCTCGGCCAGCTCGGGCCGGGCGAGTTCGCCGGTCGCCTCCAGCCACCACAGCGCCAGCACATCGCGTTCGGCGTCGTCCAGCCAGCGGGTCGCCTCGGCCGTCTCGCGCCGCTGGCCGGAGAGTTCCAGGCGCAGGATCGTCAGGTCGACGAAGTCGGCGGCCGGGTCGGCGGGCTCCTCGGCCGCCTCCAGCGGGGCGGGCCGGTGGCCGAGACCGGTCCAGCGGCTGCGGACCTGGTTCATGGCGATGGCGACGAGCCAGGAGCGGAAGCGGGCCGGGTCGCGCAGCGCGTGCAGCCCGGACAGGGCGCGGAGCATGGTCTCCTGCACCACGTCGTCGACGTCGGGGTGGCCGTTGAGGGCGCGCCCGACGACGTTGTAGACGAGGGGGAGGTACTGGGCGGCCAGCCGCTCCCCGGCGGCCCGGTCGCCCTCCCTCGCCGCGACGACCAGAGCGGTGCCCTCCACGCCCATCACGCCCTTCGTTCCGTTCACCACGTGCGTTCGGTCGCCCACGTGCGCCCCGTCCCGCGGTCCACCCGTTCCGGTTCGCCTCCGGGCGTGGGACAGGTCACACCCGGGGGTTCTGTTATCCGACCCCCGCCCGGTGGTCCACCAGTATGCGGGGGCCCGCAGGCCGCCCGCCGGGAGAGTGCCGGGAAACGGGAGAGACATGGCGAGCAGAGCGGAGACCGACGAGGCGCGCGCCCCCGGGGGCCGGGCCCCCGCGGCGCGGACGGAGGAGGCGCCCACCGCACGGGCGGGGACGGAGGAGGCGCACATCACCGCGGCGCGCACGGGCCGGGCCCTCACCTCCTCGGCCCTTCACGCGGCGGCGACCGGCGCCGGCACCTTCCCGGCGGTCCTGCGGGAGGCGCTGAGCCGGCGCGGGCTGTCCCTGGAGCGGGTGAGCGAACGGCTCAAGGCGCGCGGCATCACCATCAGCCGGGCCACCCTCAGCAGTTGGCAGCGCGGACGCAGCCAGCCGGAGCGGGCCCGTTCCCTGCGGGCGGTGGAGGTGCTGGAGGAGATCCTGGAACTGCCCGCCGGAACCCTGCGCTCGCTGCTCGGCCCGCGCCGCCCGCGCGGCCGGACCGCCCCGCCGGGCACGGAGGGCGCGGCGCTCCAGATCCTCGGGGAGGACTCGGTGGTGGAGAAGGCGCTCGGCGCGCGCTTCCGCCACTTCAACCAGGAGACCGGTTCGCTGATGGTCCACGACATCGTGCGGGTCGGCGAGAGCGGCACGCTGAGCGGGATCTCCACCACCACCGTGCTGCGGGCCGGCCGGGCCGGGGCCGACCGGGCGGTCTTCGTGCTCAGCTTCGACGACGAGGCGGCCGAGCCGGTCGACATCAGGGTCACCTGCGGGCGCCTGGCCGAGGCGACGTACCTCAAGCGGCTCAACTCCCTGGTGCTGGAGATCCACTTCGGCCGGGAGCTGGCCAAGCTGGACACCACGGTGGTGAGTTACTCGGTCGAGGTGAGCCCGTCCCGGACCCCGGCCACGCACTACGAGCGCTGGTCGCGGACGAACCTCCACGCATACCTCCAGCAGGTCTTCTTCCACCCCGGCGCCCTGCCGGTGGACTGCCACCGCTACGTCCGGGAGAAGGTCGGCGCCCCGCCCCGCGCCCAGCGGCGTGTCCCGCTGGGCGCCGCGCACGACGTCCACGTGCTCACCTCCCGGTGCAAGCCGGGCGTGCACGGGGTGGCGTGGGGGTACGGGGCCGGAACGGACGGGACGGGAGGCCGCCCAGGATGAGTGGACGGCCTCCCGCGTTCAAGGGCCGGCCTTCGGCCGGTCCGTGGCCGGGCTGCTCCGTGGCCGGGCTGCTCCGTGGCCGGGCTGCTCCGTTCCGCTCCCGGCGCGGGTTACTTGGTGTTGAGCGTCAGCCCGTAGTACGCGAGGGCGTCGTCCAGCGGCTGGAAGTAGGACGAGCCGGGCGAGTTGACCTGTCCGCTGCAGCGCTGGCCGGAAGGGCCGCCTGACGTCATGCCCTGGGCCTGGTCGCCGGAGACGTACGCGCCGCCGCTGTCCCCGCCCTGGGTGCAGACGCTGGAGCTGGCCAGACCGGTCACGACGGTGTCCGGACCGCCGTTCTGGTCGGTGTAGGTGACGCTGACGTTGTACGAACCGACCTTGCCGCAGGTCCAGCCGGTGGTCTGGCCGGACTTGCAGAGCGCCGCGCCGGAGGGGGCCCGCTTGCCGCCCCGGACCGGGACGGTTCCGGCCTTGCCGTACGTGGTGACGTCGAGGCCGATCGCGTTGCCGGCGTCGACGGTCGCGATGCCCATGTCCACGCTGCGGGTGCCCAGCGCGAACCGGGTGTGGGCGCCCCGCGCGAACCGGGTGCCGTTGTACGCCAGCACCGGCAGGTCCTCGATGCAGTGCCCGGCCGTCACGAGCACCTGCCTGCCGTTGCGGTCCTTGGCGCCGTAACCGACGGAACAGAGGTAGCCGTTGAAGGTCATCCGGCTGCCGGGCGGAACGACGGCCTGGGTCTCCAGCTTCTCCCGGCCCTTCACGACGCGCACGGCGTCGCCGTGGCTCTTCGCGGCCTTGAGGAAGCCGCGGGTGGCCGCGTCCGAGTCCCCGTTGACCTCGACGGTCACGGTGTCCGACGCGAGGTCGACCGACCAGGCGGACACTCCGGCCGGGGCGCTCCTGAGCGCCTCGGCGTCGAGCCGGGCCTTGATGCGTCCGAGTTCGCTCTCCCCGCGCTCGGGTATCCGGGCCCGCAGGCCGGCGGCCCGTACCTCCTTCGCCGCCGCGGCGTCGGCGGCGTTGACGACCAGCGCGCCGTCCTCGGCGAAGAAGGCCCCGAGCGTGTCGACCCGGTCCTTCCGCAGCTCCGCGAACCGGTCCTGCTGCTCGGCCTCGCGGTCCAGCCGCTCCACGGCGGCCTTCTCGCCGACGCCGAGGGTCGTGGCGAGCGCCTCGACCATCTCCGGCTGGTACGCCGGAGCCGAGGCGGGGGCCGCGGCCTCGGCCGCCGTACCGGCGTGGGCCCCTGTGGCGACTCCGGCCGACAGAAGGGCGCCGATGGAGGCGGCCACGAGGTATCTGCGCGCGTTCTTCTTTCCGTGGTTCACGCGGTTCCTTCCGCTCCGCGGGCGAGCGTCCAGACAATGGGGGGGTGGCCACACCGCGCTTGGGGAGGCGCGACGTGTTCCATGGACACTGCCCGGCGGCGATGACATGTTCCTGTCGCCGCGCCCCGAACTCTGGCCCAGCGGGAACTGCCGCCACAAGGAGCGGAGATGGGGCTCTTTTCTACAGAACTGGCCGAGAACTGTAGAGAAGACACCGGCCGTTCACCGCCCGGCGCCGTCCTCCACGGCCCCGGAGAGCGCGGAAGAGAGCAAGGACGGGAAACGCGCGGACGAAGGAATCCGGCCGCCGACCTGTGAGAAGACGTCTCTCCGCACGCCGACCGGCCCCCGGACGGCTTCGCGGATCCCGCTCAGACGGCCCGCTCCGGCCCGGCCGGGGCGATCTCCTCGATCAGGTTCTCGACGAGCTCCTTGATCGCGTCGCGGATCGGGCGGACGGCCTCGACGCCCTGGCCCGCCGGGTCCTCCAGCGCCCAGTCGAGGTAGCGCTTGCCGGGGAAGACGGGGCAGGTGTCGCCGCAGCCCATGGTGATGCAGACGTCGGACGCCTCGACCGCCGCGACGGTGAGGATCTTGGGGGTCTCGGCGGCGATGTCGATGCCGACCTCGCGCATGGCCTCGACGGCGGCGGGGTTGACCCGGTCGGCGGGGGCGGAGCCGGCGGAGCGGACCTCGACGCGGTCCCCGGCCAGGTGCGTGAGCCAGGCGGCGGCCATCTGGGAGCGGCCGGCGTTGTGGACGCAGACGAACAGGACGGAGGGCTTCTCCGGCACGGCGGTCTCTCTTTCTCACGAAGAAGTCGGGCACGAACGACTTCAGCGCCCGATGACGTCAGCCGCCACTGATGTGAAAGTATCAGCCCATGATGACGTCGGTCGACACTGAGCTGATGCGGGTGCTGGGCGACCCCCTGCGTCTGCGGATCGTGACCCTGCTCGCCCGCGAGACCCTCTGCACCACCCACCTCGTCGAGGAGACCGGCGCACGGCAGACCAACCTCTCCAACCACCTGAGAGTGCTGCGCGAGGCCGGAGTCGTGGAGACCGAGCCCTGCGGCCGCTTCACCTACTACAAGCTCCGTCCGGACGTCATCGCCCACCTCGCCGGCCGGTTCGCCGACCTGGCCGAGTCCGCCCGTACCGCCTCCGAGAACAAGAGGGCCTGTCCGTGAACCCCGCGCCCGCGACCGCGACCGCCGAGGAGCCCTCGGTCGTCGCGAAGCTTTCGACGCTCGACCGCTTCCTCGCCGTCTGGATCCTCCTGGCCATGGCCCTCGGGCTGGGGCTCGGCAGGCTGGTTCCCGGGCTGAACGACGCGCTGGCCGAGGTCGAGATCGGCGGGATCTCCCTGCCCATCGCCGCGGGCCTGCTGATCATGATGTACCCGGTCCTGGCCAAGGTCCGCTACGACAGGCTCGACGCCGTCACCGGCGACCGCAGGCTGATGGTCTCCTCACTGGTCGTCAACTGGGTCCTGGGACCGGCGCTCATGTTCGCGCTGGCCTGGATCTTCCTGCCGGACCTGCCCGAGTACCGCACCGGCCTGATCATCGTCGGCCTGGCCCGCTGCATCGCCATGGTCGTCATCTGGAACGACCTCGCCTGCGGCGACCGCGAAGCCGCCGCCGTCCTCGTCGCCCTGAACTCCGTCTTCCAGGTCATCGCCTTCGGCGTCCTGGGCTGGTTCTACCTGGACCTGCTGCCGGGGTGGCTCGGCCTCGGCGACGGGGAGGCGCTCGACATCTCCATGGGGAAGATCGCGCTGAACGTCCTCATCTTCCTCGGCGTGCCCCTGCTCGCCGGTTTCCTCACCCGCCGCCTGGGCGAGAAGAGGATGGGCCGCGACTCCTACGAGCAGAAGTTCCTGCCGAGGATCGGGCCCTGGGCCCTCTACGGCCTGCTCTTCACGATCGTCGTCCTCTTCGCCCTCCAGGGGAGGACCATCACCTCGCAGCCGCTGGACGTCGTCCGCATCGCGCTCCCCCTGCTCGTCTACTTCGCGGTGATGTGGTTCGGCACGTTCCTCCTCGGCAAGGCCATCGGCCTGACCTACGACCGCACCGCCACCCTCGCCTTCACGGCCGCGGGCAACAACTTCGAGCTCGCCATCGCCGTCGCCATCGCCACCTTCGGCGTCACGTCCGGCCAGGCCCTGTCGGGGGTCGTCGGCCCGCTGATCGAGGTCCCGGTGCTGGTGGCCCTGGTGTACGTCTCGCTCGCCTGGCGCAAGAAGTTCACCGCCGCCCAGGTCGCGTAACCGGCCGCGGGGTCCGGCCGCCCCGCCACCGGCCGGGAGGGGCGGCTCGCACCGGTGGGGGACCGCTCGGCCCGGCCCGCACCCTTCTACCGCCTACCGATATCGTCTTCCGGCACGGCTGTGCCCGAGCCACCGAGGAGTCAGCCATGACCAAGCGGTCCGTCCCCGACGGCGTGCCGGACGAGTTGCGGAGGCGGCTCGGCGTGGCCGACGCCGTGATGATCGGCCTGGGGTCGATGATCGGCGCGGGGATCTTCGTCGCCCTGGCGCCCGCCGCGCACGCCGCCGGCTCCGGGCTGCTGATCGGCCTCGCGCTCGCCGGGGCGGTGGCGTACTGCAACGCCACCTCCTCCGCCCGGCTCGCCGCCCGCTACCCGGCTTCGGGCGGCACGTACGTCTACGGCCGCGAACGCCTCGGCGACTTCTGGGGGTACCTGGCGGGCTGGGGGTTCGTGGTCGGCAAGACCGCCTCCTGCGCGGCCATGGCGCTCGCCGTGGGCTCGTACGTCTGGCCGGGACAGGCCCACGCGGTGGCGGTCGCCGCCGTGGTGGCGCTGACCGCGGTCAACTACGCCGGGGTGCAGAAGTCCGCCTGGCTGACCCGGGCCGTCGTCGCCGCGGTGCTGGCCGTGCTCGCCGCGGTGGTGGTCGCCTCCTTCGCCTCCGGCGAGGCGGACGCGGCCCGCCTGACCCTCGGTCCGGATGCCGATCCGGGCGGTGTGCTCCAAGCGGCGGGGCTGCTGTTCTTCGCGTTCGCCGGGTACGCCCGCATCGCCACCCTGGGCGAGGAGGTCCGCGACCCGGCGCGCACCATCCCCCGCGCCATCCCGATCGCGCTGGGCATCACCCTGGCCGTCTACGCCCTCGTCGCCGTCTGCGCCCTCCTGGTGCTGGGCCCGCGGGGGCTGGCGGAGGCCACCGCGCCGCTCTCGGACACCGCGCGGGCCGCAGGCGCCCCCTGGCTGGCCCCGGTCGTCCGCGTCGGCGCGGCCGTCGCGGCGCTCGGCTCCCTCCTGGCCCTGATCCTCGGCGTCTCCCGTACGACCCTGGCGATGGCCCGCGACCGGCATCTGCCGCACGTCCTGGCGGCTGTCCACCCCCGCCACCAGGTGCCGCACCGGGCCGAGTTGGCGGTGGGCGCGGTGGTGGCGGTCCTCGCCGCGACGGTGGACGTACGCGGGGCGATCGGGTTCTCCTCCTTCGGCGTGCTCGCCTACTACGCCGTCGCCAACGCCTCGGCCTGGACGCTTTCCCGGGCCGAGGGCCGCCCGCCCCGCGCCGTCCCGGCGGTCGGGCTGGCGGGCTGCCTGGTCCTGGCCTTCGCCCTGCCCGCCTCCTCGGTCCTCACCGGGACCGCGGTACTCGCCCTGGGCGCAGCCGCCTACGGCATCCGGCGCCTCGTCGCCGGCCGCCGGGAGCCGTGAGCGCTCCCTGCGTCGGCCCGGGCCGAGACCACCTCACGGCCTTTCGTCGCCGAGAACTCCGCGCGTCGGCCCCGACCGCCCCGAGGAGCAGCGGCACGACCGGTACCGGCCGCCGCCTCTCTCCCCCCGGCGTCCGGCTCCCCCGCCCGGCGGTAGGGGCCGACCGCCGCCCAGCAGTCCCGCCCGATCATCCGGGGCCGCCGAGAAGAGCCGCCATTCCGGCGACCACCGACGGCTCGACCCGGTAGTACACCCAGGTACCGCGCCGCTCGGAGGCGAGCAGACCGGCCTCGCGCAGCTTCTTCAGGTGGTGGGAGACGGTCGGCTGGGAGACGCCGACGTCGGCGATGTCGCACACGCACGCCTCCCCGTCCGGGTGCGAGGCGACCTTGGAGAAGAGGCGCAGCCGCACCGGGTCGGCCAGGGCCTTGAACATCGCGGCCATCCTCTCCGCGTCCGCCTGCGAGAGCTCGGCCGAGGTGAGCGGCGGACAGCACGGCTCCACCTGCCCCACGAGCACCACCGGCGGCTTCCCCGTTCGTGAATTCGACATGTGTCTATATTGACACCCGTAGATGCGAGTGGCAAGCTCCGCATATCAGGAGACATCGACAACCATCGAATCACTGGCGTCCGCCTCCGTCCCCCGGCGACCGCACACCGCCGGAGGGCGGGACGCCCCCACCCCCGTCCCCCGGTCGCCCGCCGGCCCGTCCCAGGAGGCCACCCGCCATGAACGAACACCAGCTTCCCGTCGTCGTCATCGGCGCCGGCCCGGTCGGCCTCGCCGCCGCCGCCCACCTCACCGGCCGCGGTCTCGACCCCCTGGTCCTGGAGGCCGGGGCCGAGGCGGGGGCCGCGGTGCGCGCGTGGGGCCACGTACGCCTGTTCTCCCCCTGGCCCGAAGTGGTCGACCCCGCCGCGGCCGAGCTCCTGGCGCCCACCGGCTGGTCCTCCCCCGACGCCACGATCTGTCCCACCGGGGCGGACTGGGCCGAGAAGTACCTCCAGCCGCTCGCCGACGTCCTGGGCGACAAGGTCCGCTACGGCGCCACCGTGACCGGCGTCTCCCGTCGCGGCCGGGACCGCACCGTGGACGCCGACCGCGAGCGGCAGCCCTTCACCGTCCACGTGCGCCGCTCCGACGGCTCCGAGGAGCGCCTCACCGCCCGCGCGGTCATCGACGCGTCCGGCACCTGGTCCTCCCCCGGACCCCTCGGCGGCGACGGTCTCCCCGCGATCGGCGAGAAGGCGTCGGCCGACCGGATCTCCTACCGGATCCCCGACTTCGGGAACCCGGCCGTCCGCTCCCGCTACGCCGGCAGGCGCACCGCGGTCATCGGCTCCGGGGCCTCCGCCTTCACCGCCCTGGCCTCGCTGGCCGGCCTCGCACGGCAGGAGAAGGGCACCCACGCGGTGTGGGTGGTGCGCCGGGGCATCTCCGGCTCGACCTTCGGAGGCGGGGCCGCCGACCAGCTGCCCGCCCGCGGGGCCCTCGGCCTCGCCGCGAAGGCCGCCGTCGACGAGGGGCACGCCGACGCGGTCACCGGCTTCCGCACCGGGTCGGTCGAGAGGGCGGGCGACCAGGTGGTCCTGGTCGCCGAGGACGGCCGCCGCCTCGACCCCGTGGACGAGGTCATCGTGCTCACCGGCCTGCGCCCGGACCTGTCCTTCGTCTCCGAACTCCGCCTCGGCCTCGACGAGCGCCTCCAGGCCCCCGTCGGGCTCGCCCCTCTCATCGATCCGAACCAGCACTCCTGCGGCACCGTCCACCCGCACGGGGCCAAGGAGCTCTCCCACCCGGAGAAGGACGTCCACCTCGTCGGCATGAAGTCCTACGGCCGAGCACCCACCTTCCTGGCCATGACCGGCTACGAGCAGGTCCGCTCGGTCGCCGCCGCCCTCGCCGGCGACCGGGAAGCCGCCGAGCGGGTCGAACTCACCCTGCCCGAGACCGGTGTCTGCGGTGGGGCCGGCCTCTTCGACGAGCCCGAGGCGGACCGGGCCGGCGGCAGCGGCTGCTGCACGGCTCCCACCCCGGTGACCATCGGCGGCGAGACCCCCGCCTCCTCCGGCGGCTGCTGACCGCGGCCAGGCGCTCGCCCCCGGGCGCGCGCGTCCCCGGCGACGGCCGCGGGGCCGTGGCCCAGGACGGGTCACGGCCCCGCGGTCGTGGGGGCGGAGGGCGGTCAGGCGTCCGTCTTCACCGGCTCGTCCTCGTCGCGAGCGTCCCCGCCCGCATCGCGGCTGCGGACGTACGTCAGGAACGTGCCCAGTTCGCGCTTGACGACGGGGGCGAGGAGGTAGAGGCCGATGATGTTGATGACGGCGAGGGAGAAGAGCACCGCGTCGGCCAGGTCGATGAGGGTCTGCAGGGTGAGCAGCGACCCGGCGACGGCGAAGAGCGTGTAGAGGGACTTGTAGACGATCTCGCTGGTGCGGCTGCGGCCGAAGAGGTACGTCCAGGCCTTGAGTCCGTAGTAGCCCCAGGTGAGCACCGTGGAGATGGCGAAGAGCAGCACCGCGACGGTCAGGACGTACGGGAACCAGGGCAGCACGGTCTCGAAGGCGTCCGAGGTGATCGTCACGCCGCCGATGGACTCGTCGGTGCGGGCCTCGCCCCAGCTGGCGGGGTTGGCGATGACGATGGTCAGCGCGGTCATGGTGCAGATGACGACGGTGTCGATGAACGGCTCCAGCAGGGCGACCAGGCCCTCGCTGGCGGGGTGCTTGGTCTTGACCGCGGAGTGGGCGATCGGCGCGGAGCCGAGGCCGGCCTCGTTGGAGAACGCGGCACGCTTGAACCCGATGATCAGCGCGCCGAGCACACCGCCCGCGACGCCTTCGGGGTTGAACGCGCCCTCGATGATCTCGCCGATCGCCGCGGGCACGGCGGTGACGTTGACGAGGATGACGACGAGGCAGGCGGCGATGTAGATCCCGGCCATGGCGGGGATGAGCCGGCTGGTGACCTGGGCGATGGAACGGATGCCGCCGAGCAGGACGACGCCGACGAGGGCGGCGACGAGGATGCCGAAGAAGAGGGCGCCGGCGGAGGAGCCCACCACACCGTCCTCGCCGCCGGTGACGGAGACGAGCTGCGCGTAGGACTGGTTGACCTGGAAGAGGTTGCCGCCGAAGAGGCCGAAGAACAGGATCATGATCGAGGCGAGGACGGCGAGGACCTTGCCGAAGGTCTTGCCGTTCTTCCCGAAGCGCTCGGCGAGCCCCTTGGGCAGGTAGTGCATCGGTCCGCCGGAGACGGTGCCGTCGGCGTGGACCTCGCGGTACTTCACCCCGAGGGTGACCTCGACGAACTTGGTGGCCATCCCGAGGAGACCGCAGAGGATCATCCAGAACGTGGCTCCGGCGCCGCCGATGGAGACGGCGACGGCGACACCGGCGATGTTGCCGAGGCCGACCGTGCCGGAGACGGCGGCGGTCAGCGCCTGGAAGTGGTTGACCTCGCCGGCGGAGTCCTTGTCGTCGTACTTGCCGCGCACCACGTTCACGGCGAGGCGGAACTTTCGCAGTTGGACGCCCCCGAACCAGAAGGTGAAGACGAGGCCCGCCACCACCAGCCAGGCGACGATGAGCGGGAGGTCCGTCCCCCCGACGGGGACGGCGTAGAAGACGACTTCGCCGAGCCAGGTGGCTATGGGCTCGAAGAACCCGCTGACGGCTTCGTCGACGTTCTCGGTTATGGATTCGAGTGACACGTTGGCTTCCTCGATGACGCGGGAACGGCGACCGGGGGCGTCTTCGCCGTTCGGTGTGCGGTGGGGGGGGGCAGGCGAACGTCGTTGGTCCGGTGCGGCGACCTGGTGCGTCACGCGGGGCGGAGGTACGACGCCGGATCGGCTCCGGCACTCCGCCTCGGCGGTCCCGCCTGCGAAGTCGGGTATTTGTACCACGCCCTTTGCCGACACTTTAGTGACGCAGGTCACGCTCGGGGGAAGCGATGGCGAATCGGCCGGATGAGGGGGGCATCGCTATCCGAAGCGCGAGGCACGTTTATCGGACTCTCGGCGCCGCATCACCACGCACCGGAGAAGCCCCGCAGAGCCCCTCCCCGCCGGCGCCAACCCGCCCGGAACGCAGCGGACCTGAGGGGCGGTCCGCCGAGGCGGAGCAGGCGGGACCGGTTTCCTCCGCACGGCGCCCGGGACCGCCGCGGGGGAATTCCCGCCGCCCGGGCCGCGCGACGGGGAGCGGCCGCCGGTACGCGTCCGGACGGCATGCGCGTCGCACTCAGCCCGAAAACCACGAAATCCCGCCCAGTTGAAACAACCGGACGGGATTTCGTGAACCCTTCACGAGTGACCTCGTGAAACGGGCCGCTGGTGGACCTGTGGGGATTTGAACCCCAGACCCCCTCGATGCGAACGAGGTGCGCTACCAGACTGCGCCACAGGCCCTTGCGACGTGTGAAACTCTAGCACCCTCCAGGGGGTGCTTGGAAATCCGTTCCTCCGCTGGTCAGCGGTGTCGGGGTTTCCGGGCCCCACACGTGTCACTCGTTGGCCGCGCGCGGCCGGTCCTCGTCGTCGTACTGGTCGAAGAGGGGGGTGCGGCCCCGGTCGCGGTTGCGGCGGGACTGGGGGGTGCGCTGGCGCGGCGCCGGGTCGACCGAGGGGGGCGTCGGGTGCGAGGTGCCCGTCTGCGGCTCGGCGGTGCTGGAGCGGGCCGCGCTCCAGGTCTCCGGGTCGCCGACCTCCACGCCGCCCGTGGCCCGAGGGGCGACAGGCGCGGTGACATAGGTGGGCAGGGGCACGGGGACGGGCTCCCAGCTGTCGCCCTGGACGCGGCCGCGCTCACGCTGCTGGTCCACCCACTCCGCGTGGTCCGTCTGCTCGACGAGGGCCCGGCGGCCGGCCTCCTGCGGGGAGACCGTGGGGGTGGGCTCCGGCTCGGCGGCGTGGGCCTCCTGGTCGTCGTCGGGCTCGACGGCGTCGGGGGCGGCGGGCTGGTGCCTGCGCGGGCGGTTCTCGCGCAGCCGCTGCGCCGCGTCCTCGGCCCGGCGGCGGTCCATGGTGAAGGCGAACCGCCGTCGCTCCTGGGCGCGCAGGTGCACGATGTACGTGCTCAGCAGCACGGCCGGCACGGCGGGCGCCCAGAGGAAGGCGAGACCGCCCACCGCCGCGACGATCGCGCCGAGGGTGAAGGCGAGGAAGAGGACGACGGTGGTGCGCCTGCGCCGCGCCAGGACCTGGGAGCGCTGGGCGCGCCGGGCCCGTTCGGCGTCGGTGTGCGGGCGCTGCCGGGCGAACGGCGCCTGCTCGGCGGGGCGCTCGCCGGACCGGCGGTCGTGCGCCTGGCGCTCCGGGGCGTGGTGTCCGGCCCTGCGCTCGTGCGCCGGCCGGTCGGACGCCGGGCCCCCGTGGGCGCGTTCGGGCGCGTGCGCCGGGT
This sequence comes from Streptomyces sp. NPDC017448, assembly GCF_044330565.1. Classification (NCBI taxonomy): domain Bacteria; kingdom Bacillati; phylum Actinomycetota; class Actinomycetes; order Kitasatosporales; family Streptomycetaceae; genus Streptomyces; species Streptomyces sp. NPDC017448. The sequence continues at coordinate 215,738 of NZ_JBIRLM010000005.1, forward strand.
CGCCCAGTCTGGCTTCCGTGTGCGCCGGAGGCGCGGCGAAGGCCCGGACGTCCACGGACTCCATACGGTCCGTTTCCCGGTCCGGGTCGGCGTCGGGCCCCGCCTCCTCGGCGGTGCGCTCCCGCAGCTCCTTGGCGTACCGGCGCTCCATCGCCGCCCGGCCGGACAGCAGCCGGATGGCGGTGCTGAAGCGCTCTGTCGGACGGGCCTCGTTCAGCTCGTCCTGCCTGCGGAGCCACATCGGCACCAAGTAGGCGGCCCAGGCCCCGACGATGACTGCGTAGATGAGGCCGCTGCTGCTCACGCTCACACCGTAGAGGGGTTTGCACGGAAGGATCCGCCAATTGGCCCGGTGTGTCGCACGAACTGGCTGATATCAACGACTTTTTTTGTGATGGTTCGATTCGACAACCGTCGTTCGTCCGTCCTCTTACGGTCGGCCGGCGATCATATTCGAACACCTATTTCATTTCTTCCGGCGGTCCCGGATCGCGCGGTGTCCCGGGCCTCGACCTGCGCCACCGCCGGAGCATCCCGTCGGGAACCTCCTCGGCGGTGAGGGCGAAGATCAGATGGTCCCGCCAGGCCCCGTCGATGTGCAGATAGCGCGGGCGCACGCCCTCCGAACGGAATCCGAGTTTCTCCACCACCCGGCGGCTCGGTGCGTTCTCCGGGCGGATGCAGACCTCGATACGGTGCAGGCCCACCGTGCGGAAGCAGTGGTCCACGGCGAGGGCCACGGCCGTCGGCATGACCCCGCGCCCGGCGACGCCCCGGTCGATCCAGTAGCCGATGTGCCCGGAGCACATCGAGCCCCAGGTGATCCCCGCGACCGTGAGCTGGCCGACCAGCCGGCCCTCGTACTCGATGGCGAACGGCAGCATCCGCCCCGCGTTCGCCTCGGCGCGCAGGTGGCGGACCATCTGCCGGTACGTGGGGCGCTGCGCGACCGGGCCGCCGGGGGCGGGCGGCGGAATCGTGGCCTCCCAGGGGCGCAGCCAGTCGCGGTTGCGCCGGTTGACCTCGCGCCAGGCACGCTGGTCGCGCATCCTTATCGGGCGCAGGACGATCTCGCCGTCCCTCAGCGTCACCGGCCAGGTCGCGATGTTCAGTTGGGGCTCCCCGGCCGGGGGTGGTCGCCGCCGCGGAGCTGGTCGACGGCGTGCACCAGGAGGCGGCCGAGGACCGCGAGCCCGTCCTTCACCCCGCCCGTGGAGCCGGGGAGGTTGACGATCAGGGTGCGGGAGGCCACGCCCGCCAGCCCCCGGGAGAGCGCGGCGGTCGGCACCTCGGCCAGGCCCTCGGCCCGGATCGCCTCCGGGATCCCGGGGACCTCGTGGTCGAGGACGCGGCGGGTGGCCTCGGGGGTGGCGTCGGTGGGCGAGATACCCGTACCGCCGGTGGTGACGATGACGTCGTACCCGGCGGCGACGCCCGCGCGCAGGGCCGCCTCGACCGGGTCGCCGTCCGGCACGACCTGCGGGCCGTCGACCGTGAAGCCGAGTCCCGCCAGCCCTTCGGCGATGAGCGGGCCGCCCTTGTCCGCGTACACCCCGGCGGAGGCCCGGTTGGAGGCGGTGACGACGAGGGCGCGGTACGGGGTGCGCGGCGCGGCGGAGGTCTGCGGCGCGTGCGGCCCGGGGGCGGGGGTCTCGTGCTCGGGCGGGGTCACGCGTCGGTTCCCTCGGGCGCGGGGCGCCGGTAGTCGCCGGAGGTGCCGCCCGACTTCGCGTCGACCCGGACGTCGGTGATGACCGCGCCCTTGTCGACCGCCTTGACCATGTCGACGACCGTGAGCGCCGCCACCGACACCGCGGTCAGCGCCTCCATCTCGACGCCCGTGCGGTCCGTCGTCTTCACCGTCGCCGTGATCTCCACCGCGTCGTCGGCCACGGCCAGCTCGACCTTCACCCCGGAGACGGCCAGCGGGTGGCAGAGCGGGATCAGGTCCGGGGTGCGCTTGGCCCCCATGATCCCGGCGATCCGGGCGGTGGCGAGGGCGTCGCCCTTGGGCACCCCCTCGCCGCGCAGCAGCTCGATCACGCGCGGCGCGACGAGCACCCGGCCCGACGCGCGGGCGACGCGGGTGGTGACGTCCTTCGCCGACACGTCGACCATCCGGGCCGCGCCCGCCTCGTCGATGTGCGTCAGCCTGTTCTGCGTACTCAACTCACTCCGCCTAGCGGTAGGGGCGCCGGTGGGCCTCGGGCCCGGAGGGGGACCTCCGGAAGGCACGGCGGCAGATACCGTACCGCCACGGGGCGGCGGTCAGCGGAGCAGGATCACGTCCGTCTCCGTGCCGGGCTCGACCGAGACGACGTCCTCGTCCACCACGATCAGCGCGTCCGCCTGCGCCAGCGCGGCGATCAGATGCGAGCCGGAGCCGCCGACCGGCTTCACCGTGCCCTCCTCCGCGTCGTAACGGCCGCGCAGGAACTGGCGTCGGCCCGGCGGCGAGGTGAGCGCCTCGTCCACGTCGAGCCGGGCGCGGGCCGTGGGGCGGTGCACGTCGTCGAGGCCCATCAGGGCGCGGATGGCGGGGCGGACGAACAGCTCGAAGGAGACGTACGACGAGACCGGGTTGCCCGGCAGGGCCAGCAGCGGGGTGTGGTCCGGGCCGATCGAGCCGAAGCCCTGGGGTTTTCCGGGCTGCATGGCGAGCTTGCGGAACTCGACGCCGCTGCCCGGCTCGTCCTCGTCGCCCACGGAGGAGAGCGCCTCCCTGACGACGTCGTACGCGCCGACGCTGACGCCGCCCGTGGTGACGACGATGTCCGCGCGGATCAGCTGGTCCTCGATGGCGGCGCGCAGCGTCTCGGCGTCGTCGGTCACCGCGCCGACCCGGTAGGCGATGGCCCCGGCGTCCCGGGCGGCGGCCGTCAGCGCGAAGCTGTTGGAGTCGTAGATCTGGCCGGCGGTCAGCTTCTCGCCGGGCTGGACCAGTTCGCTGCCGGTGGACAGGACGACCACCCGGGGGCGGGGCCGGACGACCACGGTGGAGCAGCCGATCGCCGCGAGCAGCCCGATCTGCGCCGGGCCGACGACCGATCCGGCGGCCAGGGCCAGGTCGCCCGGCTTGACGTCGCCGCCGGCCTCGCGCACATGGGCGCCCGCCGCGACGGGCCGGTGCACCCGGACCTCCCCGGTGGCGCCTTCGGGGGCGTCGCTGTGGGCCCGCATGGCGGCGGCCGGGCCCTCGCCCGTACCGCCGTCGGTCCACTCGACCGGGACCACGGCCTCGGCGCCGGGGGGCAGCGGGGCGCCCGTCATGATGCGGGCGGCCTGTCCCGGTCCCACGACCTGGTCGTCGGCGAGCCCCGCGCTGCCCGCGGCCACGTCGCCGATGACGGTGAGGACCGCGGGGAACTCCTCGCTCGCGCCCTCGACATCGGCGACCCGGACCGCGTAACCGTCCATGGAGCTGTTGTCGAAGGGCGGCAGGGCCACCTCCACGACGACGTCCTTGACGAGGACGCAGCCCTGGGCGTCGGGCAGTTGCAGCTCGATGGGCTCCAGCGGACGCACGGAGGCGAGGATGTCGTCCAGGTGCTCGTCGACCGACCAGATCGTGCTGCTCACGGGGTCACATCTCCTCGGCGACGTACTTGCGCAGCCAGGTCCGGAAGTCCGGCCCCAGGTCCTCACGTTCGCACGCCAGTCTGACGATGGCGCGCAGGTAGTCGCTGCGGTCGCCGGTGTCGTAGCGGCGGCCCTTGAAGACGACGCCGTGCACGGGGCCGCCGATCGTCTCGTCCGCGGCGAGCAGCTGGAGCGCGTCGGTGAGCTGGATCTCGCCGCCGCGGCCCGGCTCGGTGTGTCGCAGTATGTCGAAGACCGCGGGGTCCAGGACGTACCGGCCGATGATGGCGAGGTTGCTGGGGGCGTCGGCCGGGTCCGGCTTCTCGACCAGGTCGGTCACACGGACGACGTCGCCGTCGACGGTGGCCTCCGCCGCCGCGCAGCCGTACAGGTGGATCTGGGAGGGCTCGACCTCCATCAGCGCGACGACGCTGCCGCCCTCGCGCTCCTGGACCTCGACCATCCGGGCCAGCAGCGGGTCGCGCGGGTCGATCAGGTCGTCGCCGAGGAGCACCGCGAAGGGCTGGTCGCCCACGTGCGGAGCGGCGCACAGCACGGCGTGGCCGAGGCCGCGGGGGTCGCCCTGGCGGACGTAGTGCATGGTGGCCAGGTCGCTGGACTCCTGGACCTTGGCGAGGCGTTCGGCGTCGCCCTTGCGGGTGAGGGCGGACTCCAGCTCGTAGTTGCGGTCGAAGTGGTCCTCAAGAGGACGCTTGTTGCGACCGGTGATCATCAGCACGTCGGAGAGGCCCGCCGCGACGGCCTCCTCGACGACATACTGGATGGCCGGCTTGTCGACGACAGGCAGCATCTCCTTGGGAGTGGCCTTCGTGGCGGGCAGGAACCGGGTGCCGAGACCTGCTGCCGGAATGACGGCCTTGCTGATCCTGGGGCGCGACTGAGTCATGGGCAGACCTTACCGGCTGCACACGGCCGAAGGTCGATATTCCGGTTAACTTCATCCTGACATATGCCTATAAGAGAGTCGCGTGAGTCACACATGAGCACGGACAGGTCCGGTTTCCTCGCCGGTCCCTCCCCGAGGGCCTCCGCGAAGGGCCTCCTCCGCCGCGAACTGCTCGCCGCGCGGGCCCTCCTGACAGAGGAGGACGTGGCCCGGACCGCCGCGCTCCTCGCCGGGTCGGCGCTGCTGCTGCCCGAGCTGGCCGGGGCCCGGACGGTCGCCGCGTACGTCTCCGTGGGCCGCGAACCGGGCACCCGCGACCTCCTGGAAGCGCTGCGCGAGCGGGGGGCGCGTGTGCTGCTGCCGGTCCTCCTGCCCGACAACGACCTGGACTGGGCCGCGTACGAGGGGGCGGAGCGGCTGCTGCCCGCCGGACGGGGCCTCCTCGAACCGGCCGGGCCGCGCCTCGGCCCGGCCGCCGTCCTGGAGGCCGACGCCGTGCTGCTGCCGGGGCTGGCGGTGGACGGGAGCGGGATGCGGCTGGGGCGCGGCGGCGGCAGCTACGACCGGGTGCTGGCCCGGCTGGCGGCGGCCGGGGCGCACCCTCCGCTCGTCGTGCTCCTGTACGGGAACGAGGTGGTCGCGCGGGTTCCCTCGGAACCGCACGACCACCCCGTGGACGCCGTGGTCACCCCGGCCGGAACGCGCCGCTTCGCTTCGTGAGCCTCCCGGGCGGCGGCCCGGCCCCTACGGTTTCAGCGTCAGCGTGTCGACCGTGGCCGCGTCGACCGCTTCCTTCCCGTAGGACCAGTCGAGCAGTTCGCCGTCGACCCACTTGTCGGTCTGGTCGGTGTAGTGGGCGTGGAACGCGTGCCCGGAGGCCCCGCTGAGGTTGATCCAGCGGGACTTGTCCCAGTCGCCCACGTTGACGACCATGCGCATCGACGGCACCCAGACGACCTCGTAGCCGCTCGCCGCGTTCCAGCCGGTGGCGTTGACCGCCGCCTCGCCGCCGCCGAGGTTCCAGGGGCCGCGGTTGAGCGCCCGCTGGAGCAGGCCGGGGCCCTCGGTGCCGAGGGTCTGGTTCGTCAGGGTCAGCCGGTGCAGCCGGCCCCAGCTCCAGGTGTCGATGTTCTTGCCGAGCTTGGCGGTCAGCTCCCAGCGGGCGTCCTCCATCGCGCGGGCGAACAGGTCGTCCCGGCTCTCCAGGGCCTCCTCGCGGCCCCGGGCGGGCGCCTTCCACCACGCGTTGTCCTGGTCGTCCACGATCTCGCGGACCACCTGGAACCAGCGGTCGCCGCCGTCCGGCTGCGCGGTGTCCCCGTCGCGCTGACCGCACTCGCGGACGAGCTTCCTCTGCTGGTCGGCCGGGCCGCTGTTCTTGGCCGGCGGGACGTTGATGCAGTCGCCCTTGACGCGCATCTCCTTGGGCAGCTTGTTGCCGAAGGCGAGCTTGAGGATGTTGCGCCAGACGCCGTTGAAGTACGCCGCGGCGGCGGAGTCGGACGCCTGGGAGTAGTCCCAGCCCTCCAGCAGCTTCTGGGCCTCGCGGACGCTCGGGTCAGAGATGTTGATCTTCTTCAGCTCGGGCGTCAGCAGCGCGGCGATCTCGCTGAAGTCGTCCATCTGGATCTTCTGCATGTCATCGGTCGAGACCTTCTCGCCGCCCTTGATCTTCTGGGTCAGCAGGTCGTTGATCCGCTGGCTGCGGGCGCCGTACCCCCAGTCCTCGGTCAGCAGGTAGGGGTACTTCTTCTCGTCGATGACGGCCTGGTTGGCGGTGACGATGAAGCCGCGGTCCGGGTTGTACTCGTAGGGCAGCTCGTCGAAGGGGATGTAGCCCTTCCACGCGTAATCCGGATCCCAGCCCGGCGCCGGACGCGTTCCGTCGTAGCCCTCGGAGCGCACCGGGATCCTGCCGGGGGCCTGGTAGCCGATGTTGCCCTCGGTGTCGGCGTAGATGAGGTTCTGGGAGGGGACCTCGAACTTCTCGGCGGCCGCCCGGAAGGTGGTGAAGTCCTTGGCCCGGTTGAGCTCGAAGACGGCGTCCATCGACCTGCCGGGCTCCAGCGCGGTCCACTTCAGCGCCACCGCGTAGCCGTCGGCCCGGTCGGGGGCGGCGTTGCTGACGGGCGCCTTCCGGCCGACCTTGTCCAGCTCCTTGCTGCGGTCGGAGACCAGGGGCCCGTTGTTCGTCGCGCGGACGGTGATCTTCCGGTCCTTCCCGCCGGCGACCTTGATGGTCTCCTCACGGGTCTTGAAGGAGCGGGTCTTCCCGTCGTACAGGTAGCCGTCGTCGGAGACCTTCTCCAGGAAGAGGTCGGTGACGTCGGCGCCCAGGTTGGTCAGCCCCCAGGAGACGTCCTGGTTGTGACCGATGATCACACCGGGCATCCCGGAGAAGGTGTAGCCGGCCGTGTCGTACTGGCAGCTCTCGGAGAGCTCACGGCAATGCAGCCCCATCTGGTACCAGAGGGAGGGCAGCATCGGCGCGAGGTGGGGGTCGTTGGCGAGCAGCGCCTTGCCGGACGTCGTGTGCTTCCCGTCGACGACCCAGGAGTTCGAGCCGATGCCGTTGCCGTTCGGGCCGAGCAGCGCCGGAATCGCGTCGAGGGTGTCGGAGAGGGCGGCGAGCTGCGTGTTCAGGCCCTCCGCGGCCCCCTCGGGCGTCGCGGAGCCGACGTTGTCCGACGGCGTCGCCTCGGGGTCGAACTTCCCGGTGACCGGCGAGACCGCGCCCCTCTCGACGATCGGCTTGTGCTGCTTGTACGGGTAGCCGGGGTACAGGTCCTCGATCTGGTCCTTGTCGAGGCGGCTGGTCAGCAGCGAACGGTCGATCTCGTCCTGCATGTTGCCGCGCAGGTCCCAGGCCATCGCCTTGAGCCAGGCCACCGAGTCGACGGGGGTCCACTCGCCGGGCCGGTAGTCGTTGGTCAGCCCCAGCGCCGCGTACTCGACCGAGATGTCCCGGCCTTCCTTGCCCTTGAGGTAGGCGTTGACGCCATCCGCGTACGACCGGAGGTTCTTCTTGGTGCCCTCGTCCAGGACCTCGTCGTACTCCTTCTGCGCCACCTGCCGCCAGCCGAGCGTGCGCAGGAAGGAGTCGGTCTCCACCTGGCCGGAGCCGAACATCTCGGAGAGCCGGCCCGACGTCATGTGCCGCCGGACGTCCATCTCCCAGAAGCGGTCCTGGGCGTGGACGAAGCCCTGGGCGCGGAAGAGGTCGGCGTCGGTGTCCGCGTAGATCTGCGGAATCCCGTACGCGTCGCGTTTGACCTCGACCTCCCCGGAAAGGCCGTCGAGGGTCATCGATCCGGTGGTCTGCGGGTACGAGGCCCGCACGGTGGACACGGACCAGTACGTCCCGTAGCCGACACCCGCGACGAGCGCCAGCACCAGGACGAGCACGAACAGGCGGGCGCGTCGCCCCTTCTTCCTGCCGGGCTTCTTCGCGTCGGAAGGGCCGGAAGAGGCGGTTGTGTTGGCGGGCATCGCTGTCCTTCGAGGGGCAGGGTGGTCCTGGGAGTGCAGGAGCAACCATAGGCGCAGCGGAGAAGCCACTCGGACGCGGTATGGGGATGCATCCATTTGCGTCTTCCTCGCACGAACGCTCGAACCCGTCAAGGAATCGTTAAAGATTAGGTAAGGTAACGAAGTACCTGGCTGCCGGAGGACGATCCGGCAGGCGCACGCAGGGAAGGAAACGGACCCTGACTGTCCACGCGCTCAACGAACTCCTGCTCGTCTGCTCGCTCGTCCTGCTCGTCGCCGTGGCGGCGGTACGGATCTCCTCGCGCAGCGGACTCCCCAGCCTGCTCCTGTATCTCGGCATCGGGATCGCCCTGGGGCAGGACGGCATCTTCGACGTCAAGTTCGACAACGCCGAGCTGACCCAGGTGTTCGGCTACGCCGCCCTGGTCGTCATCCTGGCCGAGGGCGGGCTCGGAGCGAAGTGGAAAGAGGTCAGACCGGTCCTGCCGGCGGCGGCCGTCGTCTCCACCGTCGGCGTCGGCATCAGCGTGGGCGTCACCGCCGCCGCGGCGCACTACCTCGTCGGCCTGGACTGGCGCCAGGCCCTCATCATCGGCGCGGTCGTCTCCTCGACCGACGCGGCGGCCGTCTTCTCCGTCCTGCGCCGGGTGCCCCTGCCGCCCCGGATCACCGGGGTCCTGGAGGCCGAGTCCGGTTTCAACGACGCCCCGGTCGTCATCCTGGTCGTCGCGTTCTCCGCGGTCGGCCCGGTCGAGCACTGGTACGTCCTGGTCGCGGAGATCGCCATGGAGCTGGCCATCGGCGCCGCCATCGGCATCGCGGTGGGCTGGCTGGGCTCCCTGGGGCTGCGGCACGTGGCCCTGCCCGCCTCCGGTCTCTACCCGATCGCCGTGATGGCCATCGCCGTCTCGGCGTACGCGGCGGGCGCCATGGCCCACGGCAGCGGGTTCCTCGCCGTCTACCTCGCGGCCATGATCCTCGGCAACTCCAAGCTGCCCCACTGGCCCGCCACCCGCGGATTCGCCGACGGGCTCGGCTGGCTGGCCCAGATCGGCATGTTCGTCCTGCTCGGCCTGCTGGTCACCCCGCACGACCTGATCGACGACTTCTGGCCGGCCGTGGTGGTGGGCCTGGTGCTGACGATGGTGGCGCGGCCGCTGTCGGTCTTCCTGAGCCTCGCCCCGTTCCGGCTGCCGGCCCGCGAGAAGGCCCTCATGTCCTGGGCCGGACTGCGCGGGGCGGTGCCCATCGTCCTGGCGACCATCCCGATGGTGTCCGGGGTGGAGGGCAGCACCCGCATCTTCAACATCGTCTTCGTCCTGGTCATCGTCTACACCCTGATCCAGGGCCCGACGCTGCCCTGGGTCGCGAACAAGCTGAACATCGCCGAGGACCCGGCCGAGGCCGACGACCTCGGCATCGAGTCGGCGCCGCTGGAGCGGCTGCGCGGACACCTGCTCTCGGTCGCCGTCCCCGCCAAGTCGAAGATGCACGGCGTCGAGGTCGGTGAGCTGCGGCTCCCGGCCGGCGCGGGGGTCACGCTGGTGGTCCGGGAGAACAAGAGCTTCGTGCCGTCCCCGGCGACGGTCCTGCGGCGCGGGGACGAACTGCTGGTGGTGGCCACCGACCCGGTGCGCGACCGGACGGAGGAGCGGCTGCGGGCGGTCGCCGAGGGCGGCAAGCTGGCCGGCTGGCTGGGCCCCGGCGGGTCCCCCGCGTCCGGTTCGCCCGGCGCGGCGGGCCCGCACGCCGGGTCCGCCATACCGCAGGCCATGAAGCTGGCGAAGAAGCTCGGCGGGGCCGGGGCCGCCTCACGGACGGGCACGGGCGCCGACGGCAGCAGGGCCGGACGCGCTCCTGAATCCTCCCGACGCTCCTGAATCATCACCGGGGGACAACACAGGCGGGCGGGGCAGAACGCGTCCCCGATCACAGGCGGGCGGGGAAGCGCTGTGCGCATTCACAGGCGCACAGCCTTTCCTGCCTGTAGCATGAAGGAAACCTGATCGACCAACTCTGTCTGAAGCAGAGCTGGCGCGACCGTATGGCGGTCGTGGTGCCTCTTCGCCCGGCGGCTCTCCCGCCGATGGCAGCGAGTCACCCGGCATCTACCGCAGTTCCGCGCGAAGAGGACAGCTCTCGGCCGCTTCCGTCCGGCCCGCCCCACGAGGGCGCCGGGAAGCAGGGCTACCAGGCGGCAGAAAGGCAAGGACCGTGGCGACCACGGTCTCCGACCGCCCCGGATACGGGCAACTGCTGCGCACCCCCGGTGCGTGGACCTTCCTCCTCCCGGGCTTCGCCGCACGGCAGCCCTTCGCGATGCTCACCATCAGCATCGTCCTCCTCGTACAGCACACGACCGGCTCGTACGGCAGCGCGGGCGCCGTCGCGGCCGTCTCCGGCGTCTCCATGGCGCTGTTCGCCCCGCAGAGCGGCAAGCTCGCCGACCGCTTCGGCCAGCGCGCCGTCCTGCTGCCCGGGGTCCTCCTCCACACCGCCTCGGTGAGCGTCCTGACCGCCTTGGCGTTGGCGGACGCGCCCCTGTGGGCGCTGTTCGCCGCCGCCGTGCCGACCGGGGCGTCGATCCCGCAGATCGGCCCCATGGTGCGGGCCCGCTGGGCGGCGATGCTGGGGGCCTCCGGCGACCGGCCCGCCTCCCCGCTGATGTCCACCGCGGCCGCGTTCGAGTCGGTGACGGACGAGTTCACCTTCGTGCTCGGCCCGGTGATCGCCACCGCGCTGTGCACCGGCGTGCACCCGGCGGCCGGACTGGTCACCGAGGCCGCCCTGACCCTGCTCGGCGGCCTGCTCTTCGCCGCGCAGCGGGCCACCCAGCCGGCCCCCCGCCCCGCGGCCACCGCGGACCAACCGCACGCCTCGGCGCTCTCCGTGCCCGGCGTCCGCGTCCTGATCGTCACCTTCCTGGGCATCGGCGCGGTCTTCGGCGGGATGCAGGTCTCCCTGACCGCGTTCTCCGAGGAGATCGGCCACCCCGGGGTGAACGGCGTGCTCTACGGGATCTTCGCGGCGGGCAACATGCTGGCCGGAATCGCCTGCGGCGCCATCGCCTGGAAGAGCAGCCCGCGCCGCCGGCTGATCGTCGGGTACGTGGCGCTGACCCTGACCGCGTCCGGGCTGTGGGCCGTGCACTCGGTGCCGCTGCTGGCCGGGCTCGGCCTGCTGGTCGGCCTCTGCATCGCCCCGGCCCTGATCAGCGGCTACACGCTGGTCGAGGCGCTGGTGCCCGCCACCGCCCGTACCGAGGCGTTCACCTGGCTGACGGGCGCGGTGGCGCTGGGCCAGGCGGCGGCCGTGACCGCCGCGGGGCAGCTCGCCGACGCCCACGGTGCGAGCACCGGCTTCCTGGTGCCGCTGGCCGGAACCGCGCTGGCGCTGGTGACCCTGCTGGCCCTGCGTTCCCGGCTGGCTCCCCCGCCCTCGGAGCGCACCGTGGCACGTGGGATCGGTCACCGCGAGCCGGTCACGGTGGACTGAACCGCCGGAATACGTCAGTATGGAGCGTCGTTAGCACTCATTGAGTGAGAGTGCCAGGAGGAGCAAGTGCCGACCTACCAGTACCAGTGCACCGAGTGCGGCGAGGGCCTCGAGGCGGTGCAGAAGTTCACCGATGATGCCCTGACCGTGTGCCCGAACTGCGACGGACGCCTCAAGAAGGTGTTCTCCGCGGTCGGCATCGTCTTCAAGGGTTCCGGTTTCTACCGGAACGACAGCCGCGGCTCCTCGTCGAGCAGCACGCCGGCGTCGACGTCCTCGAAGTCGTCCGACTCCACGTCGTCCTCGTCGTCGGGTTCGGACACGAAGGCGAGCGCGTCGTCGTCCGCCTCCTCCTCGTCGTCGGCCTCCACGCCGGCCTCGTCGAGCGGTACGTCGGCCGCCTGAGCCCGCGTACGCCCCACCGGCTTTTCCCCGGACCCCGCCGAGCCCCTCGGCGGGGTCCGGGCGTTGTGCGGGCGCCCTTGTAGGGAGCCCTGCGCGGGCGCCCGCCGGGAGGTCCCCGTGGGGGCCTGCACACGGGTATCCGTGCGGGGGCGTGCGCGGGTGTCCGTGCCCGGGTGTCCATCCGGGGGCGTGCGCGGGCGTCCGTCCGGGGCGCGCTCCTTGCGGATACGGTGACCGCATGGCGAACGCACATACGGAAACGGGCTCCGGCACGGGTACGGCGAGCACGGACACGGCCCTGACGAGCACGGGCGCAGCGGACGCCGGGGGCACGGCGGAGATCGGTGTCATCGGCGGTTCGGGCTTCTACTCCTTCTTGGAGGACGTCACCGAGGTCACCGTGGACACCCCCTACGGCAAGCCGAGCGACTCGGTCTTCCTCGGTGAACTCGGCGGCCGCAGGGTCGCCTTCCTGCCCCGCCACGGACGGGGCCACCACCTGCCGCCCCACCGCATCAACTACCGGGCCAACCTGTGGGCGCTGCGCTCCGTAGGGGTCCGCCAGGTGCTCGGGCCGTGCGCGGTGGGCGGGCTGCGGCCGGAGTTCGGACCGGGCACCCTGCTCGTCCCCGACCAGCTGGTGGACCGCACCAAGACCCGCGTGCAGACCTATTACGACGGTGAGCCCCGGCCCGACGGAACCGTGCCGAACGTCGTCCACCTCGGCTTCGCCGACCCCTACTGCCCCGCAGGTCGCAAGGCGGCGCTCGCGGCTGCTCGCGGTCGGGGCTGGGAGCCGGTGGACGGCGGCACCCTGGTGGTGGTCGAGGGCCCCCGGTTCTCGACCCGCGCGGAGTCGCGCTGGCACGCGGCGATGGGCTGGTCGGTGGTGGGCATGACGGGGCATCCCGAGGCGGTCCTCGCCCGGGAGCTGGGCCTCTGCTACACCACGATGACCCTGGTGACCGACCTGGACGCGGGGGCCGAGGCGGGCGAAGGCGTCTCCCACGAGGAAGTGCTCCAGGTGTTCGCGGCCAACGTGGACCGGTTGCGCTCGGTGCTGTTCGACGCGGTGGCCGGACTGCCGCAGACCGGGGGTCGCGACTGCGCCTGCGCCCGCGCTCTGGACGGGATCGACACGGGTATCACGCTGCCGTAGCGGGGGTCGCGAGCCGCGGACCCGGCCCGCCGCCACCGGCACTCGGCCGCTTCGGCGGGGCGGGGTCGCCGTGGAGCCTCCCGGGGCAGGGCGGGTTTCCCCGTACCGGGGGCCTCACGGGGTGGGCGAGTTTCCCTGTACAGGGGCCTTACCGGGGGGCGGGTTTCGCCGTACGGGGCCGCCACCGGGGGGTTCCCCGTACGGGAGGGGCCCACCGGGCGGGGTGGATCGTCACCGGATCGAGTGGCGGAGTTTTCCCCAATCCCGAGGCCGTCCACAGGCCCCAGCGGGACCTGCTCGGACCGAGGAGAGTGAGGGGGGTTCGGCCGGGTCGGCCGGTCCGGACCCCCCTTCTCCGTGCGCCTCTCCTGGCGCGCGTCGGCCCGATCCCAGGTGGTGCCATGTCCCGGTCCTCGTCTCCCCCCGCGCCCGCTCCCGTTCCGTCCTTCTCCTCCGCCTCCTCCTTCGCCTCCTCCTCCGCCTCCTCCTTCGCCTCCTCCTTCGCCTCCGCCCCTTCCTCGTGCCGGCACAACGCACCCCGCTCCCCCGCTGCCGCGCGTCCTTCCGGTTCCCCTCCCGTCTCCGCTTCCGGGGGGCGCGGAGAACCGCCGCCCCGGGCTCCCTCCCCGGTGCCCGCACCGTGCGGGGTGGGGCCGTTCGCTCCGCTGCGGGTGCGGGGCGGCGGCGCGGACCGGCTCCGCCGGATGCTGCGCCGTCAGCGGCGTGCGGCCGCGGCGGGACTCGCGCTGGCGGGAGCGGCGCTGGCGACCACGGGCCTGAGCAGCGCCGACGGGGTGGCCCGCCCTTCGGAGGCTCCGCCGGGGGCGGGCCGGGCATCCGTACGGCTGGTGTCCGCCCCGGTGCGGATCGCGGACCCGGAGACGGTACGGCTGCTGCGCCCGGGCGACCGGGTCGATGTGATCGCGGTCGGTGACGGGAGCGGCGAGGCGCGGGTGGTGGCCCGGGGAGCACGGGTGGCAGAGGTGCCGGGGTCCGGGACGGGGCCCGGCGAGCACGCGGCGGACGGCTTCGCCACTTCAGGCCCGGGGGCCGGGGCGGGCCCGGGGGCGCTGGTGGTGTTGTCCGTGAAGCGGTCGGCGGCCACGGCGCTGCTGGGCGCGGGCGTTTCGGGGCGGCTGGCCGTGGCGGTGTCCGATGCGCACTGAGGAGGGGCGGCTCACCGTGGCGGGGGATGACGGCCTGTCGGCCCGGGCCGGTCTCGGGCGGGGGCACGACCGCCCGGCCCCGTGCGCCCGCGGGCGGCGGCACTGCCGACCCGCGCCGCTCGGCCGTGGAGGAAGGCCCGGGCGGCGCCGACAGGACTGTTGCCGCGGGCCCGCGCGAGGGCGGGCAGCCCGCCGGGCCGCCGCTCAGATGTGGTGGGGCGGCTTCTCGTCCAGGAAGCGCGCGAGGTCCGCGGCACTGCCGCCGGCCGGAGGCCGCTCGCCCCACCCCTGGTCCGTATCGTCCGCCGACTGTCGGTCCAGCGGATCGTCGAAGATCAGAACAGGCCGGGGTTTCGGTTCCCCGGGCGGCCGCTCCTGCGGCTGCTGCTCCTGCTGCTTCGCATCGCGCGGTCGGGGGGCGGGGGCGGCACTCATGTCTCCAGGGTACGGCGGCACGCCGCGCGGGGGGAGCCGCCGCAGAACCGGGCGGTGGAGGTCAGTGGTCCTTCGGACCGATACGTTCGCACGGCATCGGCTCGCGCCCCAGCGGGCCTCGCCCCTGAGCTGAGGAGCCGCACGATGACATCCGTGGACCCGATGGACCCCGTGAACCCCCTGGACCCGATGGATCCCGCGAACCCCCTGGGCCCTGTGAACCCCGTGAATTCCATGAACCCCTTGGGCCCCGCCGACTCCCTGGGCCCTGTGGCCCCCGGAAGCCCCGTGGAACCGAAGGACGCGGCCCCGGCCGGAGGCCCCGGAGCCGCGCCCGGAGGTCCCGGCACCGCCGCGACCGGGACCGGCGGTGGCGCCGGGGCTGAGCGCATCGCGGGCGGGGCGCCCGAGGGGGTGGGCGCGGGGCCGGTGGACGCGTTGACCGACGTGACCGGCATCCGGGTCGGGCACGCCGAGGTCGCCGGGGCGGGGGCGTTGAGCGGCACGACCGTCGTCCTGGCCCCCGAGGGCGGGGCCGTGGCCGCCGTGGACGTACGGGGCGGTGGGCCGGGCACGCGGGAGACGGATGCGCTGGACCCGCGCAATCTGGTGCAGCGCGTCGACGCCGTCGTACTGACGGGCGGCAGCGCGTACGGGCTCGACTCCGCGTCCGGCGTGATGGCCTGGCTGGAGGAGCAGGGCCGGGGCGTCCGGGTCGGGTCCGGGCCCACCCAGGTGGTGCCGGTCGTCCCGGCCGCCGCCCTCTTCGACCTCGGCCGGGGAGGCGACTGGCGGGCCCGCCCGGACGCCTCGACCGGTCGCGCCGCGGTGGAGGCGGCGGCCGCCACGGGGTTCGGGGAGCCGGTGGCCGAGGGCGGTGTGGGGGCGGGCACCGGAGCGGTGGCCGGGCAGATCAAGGGCGGCATCGGCACGGCGAGCGTCCGCCTCGCCTCCGGGGTCACGGTGGCCGCCCTCGTCGCGGTGAACGCGGCGGGTGCGGTGGTGGACCCGCGGACCGGCGTGCTGTTCGGGGAGTACGGGGCCGGGGAGCCTCCGGCGCATCCTCCGGCAGAGGTCCACGCGGCGGCGGTGCGGCGTCTCGCGCGCCTACGGGAGGAGGCGGAGGCGGCCGGGGGCGGGGCACCGCCGTTCAACACGACGATCGCGGTCGTCGCCACGGACGCCGACCTGACCCGGGCGCAGGCCCAGAAGCTGGCGGGCACCGCACACGACGGCCTGGCGCGCGCGGTGCGCCCGGTCCATCTGCTGACCGACGGGGACACCGTTTTCACCCTGGCCACCGGGCAGAGGCCGGTACCGGCGGGGGACCCCGGCGCGGTCAACGAGATCCTGGCGGCGGGCGCCGACGTCCTCGCGCGGGCCATCGTGAAAGCGGTGCGCACGGCCCGGAGCACGCGGGGGCCGGGCGGCAGCATCCTCTCGTACACGGAGCTTTACGGGTAGGCCGGGCCGAGCACCGGAAACCGGGGGCCGGGAAACGCGGTCCGGGCAGGGGCGCGCGAGGTGGGCGAGGGGCGCGCGGGGACAGCCGATTCACCTTCCCTGCACGGGAGTTCGCCCCCCACCGCCCGAAATGCGCCGGGAACACGCGGGGAACTTTCTGCGTGCGCCCTACGTTTTTATCAACCCCGGTCACGATGTCGGACCCAGGGACTACGTTGAGCACGCACCATGTCACACGCGGCGACGGCCTGGAGACACCACCTTGAGCGATCCGTACGAGACAACCGAGCATCACCTCGACCGACTCCTGCGACGCGCCCTCAACTCCTTCGACCTGCCCGACAGCACGGTCGACCGCCTCGGCACCGCGCTCGCCCACAGCAGCTCGCTGCACTCGTCGCACCACAGCGCCGTGCTGCACCGCGAGACCTACCGGCACACGTATCTACTGGCCGACGGCTCCGCCCTGACGCTGTGGGAGCTGGTGTACAGCGAGGACCGCGACGTACGGACCCCGCCGCGGCACGAGGTGTACGACGAGGAGGGCGACGCCCGTATCGCCGCGTCCCGGCTGGCCGGCAGCTTCTCCGACTCCCCCCTCTTCACCGACGAGGGCGTACAGGAGACGCAGGGGGAGCTGGAGATGCTGACGGTCCTGATGTCCGCGCCCCCGTCCGTGCTCCCCCGCACGTACTCCCCGGACAATTCGGCGGACCACGCCCGCCGGGTGCTGCGCCGTGCGGAGAACGCCGACCGCCCGGGCGAACCGACGGCACGGCTGCTCCGGGCCGCCTTCGCCCACCACATCACCCAGATCTTCGGCCGCCAGTGCGATGTCGACGGCCGGCCCGCCGGGTTCACGCTCTACGAGCACGCGTTCCTGCTCCTCGACGGCAGCGAGACGAGTCTGTGGGAGGTCGAGCACACGGCGACGCCCGACGGCCGCCACATGTGCGAGGTCTACGAGGACGAGCAGACCGCCCGCGCGGCGATGGAAAGCCGCGCACGCATCTGCTGACCCCCGGGGCGCGGGCGGCGGACTCTGGGCCTCGGCACGGGTGTTCCGTCCGCTCCGGGGCGTCGAAGCGGACGGCCGGTCCTCGGCAGATCGCCGCCGAGGACCGGCCACCGCGCCGGAGAGAGCGGACCGCCTACCGGGCCCGCCGCGCCGGAACGGCGGGGAGAGAACCGCGGTGCCGGGTGGCTCCGTCGCACGCCGGGGTCATGCGGCGTGGTGTCCCGGCACGTCCTCCGCAGGACCGTCGCCCTCGGTGTGGGCGCGTGGCCGGGCGGGGAGGGCGAACATCACCAGGAAGATCACCGCGAGCACTCCGGCCACCCACCACAGCGTCTGCTGGAACGCTTCCACGAACGCGGGACCGACCTCGGCGGGCGCCAACCGGTCGCCGATCGCTCCGAAGAAGACGACGGAGACCAGGCCGAGGCCGAGCGCCGTCCCCATCTGCTGCACCGTGTTGAAGAGGCCGGACGCCGAACCGGCGTGCTCCTTGGGCACCTCGGAGAGGACCGCGTCGGCCAGCGGAGCCACGATCAGCCCCATCCCCACGCCCATGACCACCAGGGGAACGGCCATCTGCAGGGAGGTGATGCCCATGCCGTACCGCTCGCTCTCCCACAGGTGGACCAGCAGACCGGCGATCATGAGGAGCGCGCCGGCCTGGAGGACCTTGCGGCCGAAGCGGGGTACCAGCTTCTGCACGGAGAGCCCGGCGGCCACCGAGACGGCCACCGAGAACGGGACGCCCGTCGTACCGGCGCGCAGCACGCTCCAGCCGAGTCCGGTCTGCATGTAGAGGGTCCAGACCAGGAAGAAGATGCCGAGGCCGACGCCGAAGGCCAGCTGCACGGCGATACCGGCGGCGAAGCTCTTGACCCGGAACAGGGACAGCTCGATCAACGGCGAGCCGTCGGTCAGCGCCTTGTGACGCTGGTAGCGGACCAGCACACCGAAGACGAACAGGCTTCCCACCATGGACAGATGGCCCCACAGCGGCCAGCCCAGCTCGTGTCCCCGGGTGAGCGGGTAGATGAGCATCAGCATGGCCAGGGTGATCAGGGCGACGCCCGGCAGGTCGAGTCGGGCCGCCTTGGGGGCCTTCGACTCGCCGATGAACTTCGCCCCGAGGATCAGCCCCGCGATGCCGACGGGCAGGTTGATCAGGAAGATCGGCCGCCAGCCGAGCCCGAAGAGGTCCCACTGGGTGAGCAGCGCGCCGAGCAGGGGGCCGGAGACCGCGCCGAGCCCGACGATCGCGCCGAAGAGGCCGAAGACCTTGCCGCGTTCGTGCGCGGGGAAGGTGGCGTGCACGATCGCCAGGACCTGGGGCACCATCAGCGCGGCCGTCGCCCCCTGGAGGATGCGCGCCACGACCAGCATCTCGGGGCCGGTCGCGAAGCCGCAGAGCGCCGAGGCCAGCGTGAACCCGCCGATGCCGATGAGGAAGAGGCGCTTGCGCCCGTAGATGTCGCCGAGCCGGCCGCCCGTGATCAGTCCGGCCGCGAACGCGAGGGCGTAACCGGCGGTGATCCACTGGATCGCGGAGACCGACGCCTTGGTCTCCTGCCGGATGGTGGGGATCGCGATGTTGACGATCGTGACGTCGACCAGGTCCATGAAGGCCGCGGTCATCACGATGGCGAGCGCGAACCAGCGCCGCCGGTCGGCCGATGTGGCCGGGGCGGCAGGCACGACAGGGGCTGCCGGGGCTGCCGGTACAGCCGGGGCGAGCGACGCGGCCGGGGAGGGCGGATCGAGCTGGGGCGCCGCGAGCGGCGAAGGTGCGGAAGAAGGCATGGGAGGAACCTAAAGAGCCAATAGGTCAGAACGTGACCTGATGGTTCGGCACCCTGGATGCCATGACCGACACCCCGGCACGCCTGCTGAAACTGCTGTCGCTCCTCCAGACCCCGCGCGAGTGGCCGGGCGGTGAACTGGCCGACCGGCTCGACGTCAGCCCCCGCACGATCCGCCGCGACATCGACCGGCTGCGCGAGCTGGGTTATCCGGTCGAAGCCTCGCGCGGCGCGGTGGGCGGCTACCGCCTGGTCGCGGGTACCGCCATGCCGCCCCTCGTGCTGGACGACGAGGAGGCGGTGGCCATCGCGGTGGGGCTGCGCGCCGGGGCGGGGCACGCGATCGAGGGCGTCGACGAGGCGTCCGTACGGGCGTTGGCGAAGCTGGAGCAGGTGCTCCCCTCGCGGCTACGGCACCGGGTCTCCGCCCTCCAGAACGCCACGGTGGCGCTGACCAGGGGGGACGGCGCCACCATCGACCCGGGAACCCTGACGACGCTGGCTTCGGCGGTCACCGGGCGGGAGCGGCTGAGGTTCGCGTACCGCAGCGGCGACGGCGCCCGGACGAAGCGCCAGGTCGAGCCCTACCGCCTGGTGAGCGCCGGCCAGCGCTGGTACCTGGTGGCGTACGACCTCGACCGGGAGGACTGGCGTACGTTCCGGGTGGACCGGGTCGGCGAGCCGTACGCGACGGGGGCCCGGTTCGCCCCGAGACCGCTGCCGGTCGACGGCCCGGTGGGGAACGAGAGCGGCGGGACGCGGGGAAGCGGTGGAGCCGGCGTACGAGGAGACAGCGGCGGGGACGGGGACGCGGCGGCGTTCCTGACCCGGTCGATGCGGCGGATGCAGCCGGAGCTGCGGCTCGACGTGTGGTTCGGCGCACCGGCGGAGTTCGTGGCGGCCCGGCTGCCCGCGCACCTCGGCGCGCCGGAGCCGGACGGGGAGGGCGGCTGCCGCCTGCGGTCCTCGTGCACCGATTCGCTGGAGTGGGTGGCGCTGCGGCTGGCGCTGGTGGACTGCGAGTTCTCCGCGTACGGGCCGCCGCGACTGGTCGAGTACCTCGCGGACCTGGGTTCCCGGCTGGCTCGCGCCGCCCGGCCCGGAGAACGACCCGCCTGAGCCGCGCCGCCCCGCCCGGGGAGCCCGGGGGCCCGGGCCCCGGCCCGCCGGAGCGGGCTCAGGCCCGGGTACAGGCCCGGAACAGGGATGAGCCCCGGCGCCGGGGGGGGTGGGCGCCGGGGCTCAGCTCAGGGACCGGAAAACCGGTCGGTCGACCGGGACGACCCGGTCGGCCGGCCGGTGCGAACCGGCTTGATGGGGAGATTACGGGGTTATTGGCTCATGCCACAGCGTCAAAGCCCGTGTCGTGAGCCATTCGCTTCAATTCGAGCAGCGCGTGCTTCTCGATCTGGCGGATCCGCTCCCTCGTGAGGCCGTGCTGCTTCCCCACTTCGGTCAGGGTCCGCTCGCGTCCGTCCTCGATGCCGTACCGCATCTTGATGATGGAGGCGGTCCGGTTGTCGAGCTTGCCGATCAGGTCCTCCAGCTCCTCGCTGCGGAGCAGGGTCAGCACGGACTGCTCGGGCGAGACGGCGGAGGTGTCCTCCAGCAGGTCGCCGAACTGGGTGTCGCCGTCGTCGTCCACGGGCATGTTGAGGCTGACCGGATCGCGGGCCCAGTCGAGCACGTTGCCCACGCGCTCGGCGTTGGAGTCGAGCTCGGCGGCGATCTCCGCGTGCTCCGGATCGCGCCCGTGCTCCCGGTTGAACTCGCGCTGGACCCTGCGGATCCGGCCGAGCTCCTCCACCAGGTGGACGGGGAGCCGGATCGTGCGGGACTGGTCGGCGATGGACCGGGTGATGGCCTGCCGGATCCACCAGGTCGCATACGTGGAGAACTTGAAGCCCTTGGCGTAGTCGAACTTCTCGACCGCGCGCACCAGGCCCGCGTTCCCCTCCTGGATGAGGTCGAGGAGAGGGAGCCCCGCGCGCGGGTAGCGGCGGGCCACGGCGACGACGAGTCGGAGGTTGGAACGGATGAATATGTCCTTGGCGCGCTCGCCCTCGGCGACCAGCGCCTCCAGCTCCTCGCGCTTCGCACCGCCGCCGGCGCTCTCCACCTCGCCGTCGAGGATCTGCTGGGCGTAGACGCCCGCCTCGATGGTCTGGGAGAGGTCGACTTCCTTGGCGGCGTCGAGCAGCGGTGTGCGGGCGATCTCGTCCAGGTACATGCCGACCAGGTCGCGATCGGCGATTTCCCCGCCCACGGCGCGAACACTGCTGGCCCGGTCGGTCCCACCGGAGGCGGTGGACGTACGACGGGCGACGGCACGGGTTGCCATGCGTGCTCCCTTGCTGAGTAGGTCGCGACACCCTTCCGGGTGCCCTGCATCCGATGGAAACAACGACTGGAATCCGGACAGAATTCCCATGCCACTCATTCATTTTCGTGATCATGCAGTACCCTGTCCGCCGCCGGCCGCTGGATGCCGCTCCCGGATTCCCCCGGAAACGCAGGTCAGAGCCGGTATCGCAGGCGATGCGGCCCTTCCCGGCTCCTCGGCCGGATACCCGCGATCGGCGCGTCCATGAGACCGCGCTCACTCGCGTGCCCGCTTCGGCTCACCCACCCCGAAGGACGACGGGGGCGGCGGGCGGGTTGCTCAGGACGACGATCGCGGTCTCGGACCAGAACAACCGGCCCAGGACATCCGGCCCACGGCCTCCGACCCAGGACATCCGGACCAGGGCCCCGGACCGAGGACCGCCGGGACCCCGGACCGAGCGACGCCGGGACCGCGGCCCGATCCCCCGCTCCCCGCGCCTGCCTAGCCTGACGGCATGGACGACACCACGGGCACCCTGGACGAAGCGCTGGAGCGTATCCACCTCTCGGGGCCGGAGCGCGACGGCTGGCTCAGCAATCACGCGCCGATGGCCGTGGAGGCGCTCGTACGGCACGGCCAGGCGTCGGCCGTGCACCGCTGGCTGGACCGTTACGGTCCCAAGCTGGAGGAGATGCCGGGGGCCGGCACCCCGGTGACCGCGCGGAACTGGCGCGAGGCGCTGGGCGACCCCCGCCGCGTCGCCGACTGGACGGCGTACTTCGAGCGTGAGACGGCCGGGCGACCGTGGCGGGACGTGCTGGTCGAGTGGTGGCCCCGGCTGCTGCCGGGGATCGCGGCGGGGGCCACGCATCCGGTGATCCGGGCAGGCCATGCCGTACGGACCCTGCTGGCCGGCCGGGCGAACGCGCCGCGCGTCCGGGAACTGGCCCACGCCCTCGGCTACTGGGCCGCCCGGCACCAGCCGCTGCCCGTCCTGACGCCGCTCGCCCCCGCTTCGAGCGCCATGGCGGCCCTGGACCGGGTCCCTCCGGTGCCCGAGCGGAGCGGCGGCATCCGGGACCGGTTCGTCCAGCTCACCGGCTTCCCGGACTGGCCGGGGCAGGAGCCCCTCGGCGCGGAGGCCGCCCGGTCCGCGCTCCAGGAGCTGGTACGGGCGTCGACCCACCGGTACGCGACCCACGGGCACGGCGATCCGATCATGCTGGTCCACGCGGCAACCGCCCCCAACGCCGTCCTGCGCACCCTGCCCGCCCTCCCCGCTCGGCTGTGGGAACCGAGCCTGCGGGCCGCCTGGGCGGCCGCCGCTGCGGTCACCGCCGCCTACACGCCCCGGGCGGCCGTCCCGGTCCCGTCGCCGGCCGGGCCGGCGGACGCGGAGGAACTGTTCGCGCGTGCGGCGGCCCACGGGGACGACCACACCATCAAGTTCACCGACACCGCGCTGGACGTGGGCGACGCGCTCGCGTTCGCCGCCGCCCGGCGCGCGATCGAGCTGAATCCACCGGCCTTCCAGGGGTATTGATCACTCCGTCGCCACCACCGCCACCGTCACCGCCACTCCGCACCGGCTCGCGTCCCCGGCGCTCTCAGCCGAACTGCACCGAGCGCTTCGCCAGCCCCATCCAGAAGCCGTCGATGACGCTCTTCCCCCGGTCCAGCTCGTCCTCGGCCGCGCCCAGCGTCACGAACAGGGGCGCGAAGTGCTCGGTGCGCGGGTGGGCCAGCGCCCCGGCCGGGGACCTGTGCTCGAAGTCGAGCAGCGCGTCGATGTCCTGGGCCCGCAGCGCGCGGTCGCCCCAGTCGTCGAACTCCGCCGACCAGCCGGGGACCCCGCCGCCCCGGTGGCGCAGGGCCGCCAGGTTGTGGGTGAAGAAGCCGCTGCCGACGATGAGCACGCCCTCGTCGCGCAGCGGGGCGAGCTTGCGCCCGACGTCCATCAGCTTCCGCGGGTCGAGGGTCGGCAGGGAGATCTGGAGGACGGGGACACCGGCGTCCGGGAACATCTCGACCAGCGGGACGTACGCCCCGTGGTCGAGCCCGCGGTCGGGGATGTCCTGGACCGGGGTGCCGGCCCCGCGCAGCAGTTTGCGCACGCTGTCGGCGAGCTGCGGGGCTCCGGGGGCCCCGTACCGCACCCGGTAGTAGCGCTCGGGGAAGCCCCAGAAGTCGTACACGAGCGGCACGGTCCCGGTGGCGCCCAGGGCGAGCGGGGCCTCCTCCCAGTGGGCGGAGACCACCAGGATCGCGCGCGGGCGCGGCAGCTCCGCGGACCAGGCGGCGAGCTGGCCGGGCCACAGGGGGTCGTCGGCCAGCGGCGGGGCGCCGTGCGAGAGGTAGAGGGCGGGCATGCGCTCCGCGGCGGTGGTCATGGCACTCCCATCCACGGGACGCGGAGCACGGCCCCCCGGCGCCGCGGGGGCGCCGGGAGATCCGGATCCGGTCACGAGTTCGTCAGAGCAGGAGTTCCCCGAGGTCATCCGGGGGATCGTTGTTCAGGGGTCCTGCGGAATCCTCGGGGGAGTTCCTTCGGTCCCTCTGCGGGGTCCTCCTGGGGCAGGTTTATTGAAACTTCAAGTTCCAACCTCAGGAGACCTTAGCCTTATCTAGTTAAACTTTCAAGAAAAGGTCGTACAGTGGAGTCCATGACCACGGCACCCCCCGGCGCGCCGCGCTGGCTCACCGACGAGGAGCAGCACACCTGGCGCGCCTACCTGCATGCCACCACGCTGCTGGAGGACCATCTCGACCGCCAGTTGCAGCGTGATGCCGGGATGCCGCACACGTACTACGGACTGCTCGTCCAGCTCTCGCAGGCCCCGCGCCGCCGGATGCGGATGACGGAGCTGGCCCGGAACGCGAAGATCACCCGGTCCCGGCTCTCCCACGCCATCGCCCGGCTGGAGAAGAACGGCTGGGTGCGCCGCGAGGACTGCCCCTCCGACAAGCGCGGCCAGAACGCGGTGCTCACCGACGACGGCTACGCGATGCTCCGCCGGTCGGCGCCGGGCCATGTCGAGGCCGTCCGGCAGGCGATGTTCGACCGGCTCACGCCCGAGCAGGTGAGCAGCCTCGGGGAGATCATGAGGGTCCTCGCCACCGGCCTGGAGCCGGAGGGCGCGGACGCGGACCTGCCCTGGCTCCGCTGAGCGGGGCCAGGGCAGGGGCCGGGCGGGGCGGGAAGGACCCGCCGTCGTCAGTGGGCGACGACCGGGATCTTGAACTCCTCCTCGGCGCCCGCGTCGGACGTCGCTCCCCCGCCCGTCCCCACCCCGGGGCGGCCGGTGTTGATGAGGGCGAACGCGATGGCCGCGGCGGCGACGAGGATGCCGACCGCCCACCAGATCGCCGCGGCGAAGCCGCTGACCATGGCCTGGAGCTCCAGGAGCTTCGGGTCCGCGGCACGGGCCGCGTGGTCGGCGACATACGCGGTGGTGGCGCTCGCGGCGATGGTGTTCAGCAGAGCGGTGCCGATCGCGCCGCCGACCTGCTGCGAAGTGTTGACCATCGCGGAGGCCACCCCCGCGTCGCGCGGCTCGATGCCGTGCGTGGCCAGGGACATCGCCGGCATGAACGCCGTGCCCATGCCGAGGCCGAGCAGCAGCATGCCGGGCAGGATGACGGCCGTGTAGCTGGTGTCCAGGTCCAGCTGGGTCAGCAGCAGCATGCCGACCGCGGCGACCAGGAAGCCGGGGCCCATCAGCAGGCGCGGCGGAACCCGGGTCATCAGCCGGGTGCCGATCTGGGTGGAGCCGGTGATCATGCCCGCGATCATCGGGAGGAACGCGAAGCCGGTCTTGACGGGGGAGTAGCCCTTCACGACCTGGAGGTAGTAGGTCAGGAAGAGGAACAGCCCGAACATCGCGATGATGGCGAGCCCCAGCGAGAGGTAGACCCCGCCGCGGTTGCGCTCGGTGAGGACGCGCAGCGGCAGCAGCGGCGACTTCACGCGCGCCTCGGTCATGACGAAGGCCAGCAGCAGCACGGCCGAGGCGACGAACATGGCGATCGTCAGCCCGTCCGACCAGCCGGCCGACTCGGCGCGGGTGAAGCCGTAGACCAGGGTGACCAGGCCGAGCGTGGAGAGCACGACGCCGGGGATGTCCAGCGGTGCGCGGTTACGGGCGCCGGAGGGCTCGCGGATGACGAAGTACGCGCCCGCGGCGGCGACGACGGCGAACGGGATGTTGACGAAGAACGTCCAGCGCCAGTTCAGGTACTCGGTGAGGAAACCGCCGAGGATCAGCCCGACAGCGCCACCGCCGCCGGCGATGGCCCCGTAGATGCCGAACGCCTTGGCGCGCTCCTTGGCGTCGGTGAACATCACGGCGAGCAGCGAGAGGGCCGCAGGGGCGAGCAGGGCGCCGAAGACCCCCTGGAGGGCCCGGGAGCCGAACATCATCGCCTCGTTCTGGGCCGCCCCGCCGAGCGCGGAGGCCAGCGCGAAGCCGATCAGACCGACCACGAAGGTGCGCTTGCGCCCCCAGAGGTCGGCGATCCGGCCGCCGAAGAGGAGGAGACCGCCGAAGGCGAGGGCGTAGGCGGTGATGACCCACTGCTTGTTGCCGTCGGATATGTCGAGGTCGGTCTGGGCCGAGGGCAGCGCGATGTTCACGATGGTGGCGTCGAGGACGACCATCAGCTGGGCGAGCGCGATGAAGGCCAGGGCTTTCCAGCGGCTCGGATCGGGAAGATCGGTGTCGGCGATACGCGGTGTACCGGCTGTTTTCGGCATGGGTGGAGCCGCCTAAGGAGGTGCGGGGGCGCCGGGGCGCCGCAAGGTGAGCGTCGGCGGTACGCACTGCGGCGTACGCGCGACGGTGACGTGGGCCGCCCGTGCGCGACAGGGGCGTACGGGCCGGTGTTCGGGTCAGGCGGTGAGGGGCGGCGGGGCCGGGAAGGTGCGGGTCGGCACGGGGTTCAGGAGCGCCGCAGCTCCTCCAGGGTCGCCGCCGTGCCGGGCAGTTCCGAGCGGGCCGGGGTCTCCAGCCCGTCCAGGAACAGCTGCAGATGGCGGTGGGTGAACCGGTCGATGCCCTGGCAGGCGATGCCGGGCAGCGGCCGGGTGAGTTGGGAGAGGGCGACGAGTACGTCACCGACGGCGATGTCGGTGCGCAGCCGCCCCGCGGACATGGCGCGCGCCACGAGCCCTTCGACGGCCTCTTCGAGGCGTCGGCGCTCGGCGAGCAGGTCGGGGTGGTCCCGGTCGAAGACGCCGGAGATCATCGGGCACAGGGCCCCGATCCGTTCGTCGGCGGCCGCGTGGACGAAGCGGCTGAGCGCGGCGAACGGGTCGGACTCCGCGGCGGCGGCCTCTTCGGCCCGGAGGGTGGTGCGGGAGGTGACCGCGAGGACGACCTCGTGGGTGAGGGCGGCGCGGTCGGGGAAGTTGCGGTAGAGCGTGGCGTTGCCGACCCCCGCCCGGCGGGCGACGTCGTCCAGCGCCACGTCCGGCCCGAACTCGACGAACAGCTCGCGCGCCGCCGCGATGACGCGCTCACGGTTGCGCAGCGCGTCGGCGCGCGGGCGGGCGGAGCGGCAGGGCGCCGCCGGTGCGGACTCCTCGCCCGCGCCCCGGGTGCCGCCCCCGTTCCCGGTGCCGGGCTCGACGGCGCTCTCGGTCTTCACCACGGTGCTTCTCCTCCCGCCCTCTGCCGGACCGGCCGTCCCCCTGCCGGGGACCGCCTCCCCGCTCAGCGGGGCACCTGGGTAAACGGGGAAAAGCTCCCCACTTATTTCCACCTCTCCCTGTGACCTGGACCACACCCTCTGGGGAGGAAAACCCTCCGATCGGCGCACCCAGCGAGCGCCCGCGGACCGCCCGGCACAGGCTGATCGCCAGAGCGCAGTCAGGGGACGGCCGGCTGCCGCGGACCCCGAAGGCGCCTCTATGCAGCAGCCCCGCCACCGGATACGCAGACACCGCCGCCCGATCGCCCTGGTCGGAGCGACCGCGCTGGTCATAGCGGCCATGGCCTCGGCCAGCACCACCCTCCCGGCCGGCGGCCGCGCCTCGGCGGGACCGGCGGCCACCTCCCAGGACGCCGCACTCGCGCCGTGCCGGATCTCCGCCGCCATGGGCGTCCAGATGTCCGAGGGCCTGCCGACGCCGCCCGGTTACGCCCGGTCGACCGGCGAGATCAAGGCGCTCAACCTGATGATCGACTTCCCGGACGCGGAGGGCACGGAACCCGCTGCGGACCGGTACGCGGAGTTCTTCCCGCAGACCTCCGAGTGGTTCAGGACCAGCTCCTACGGGCGGCTCGACTACCGGCCCGAGGCCCCCGTCGAGGAGTGGCTGCGGATGCCGGCGCCGTTCGCGGAGTACGGGATAGAGCGCGGCTCCCCGTTCGAGCCGGGCTACCGCCGGCTGGTGGAGGACATCGTCGCGGCGGCCGACCCCCGGGTCGACTTCTCGGCGTACGACCTGGTCAACGTCCTCGTCACCCCGAACGCCGGCCCCTCCGCGCTGGACACCGTGCTCTCGGTGACCTTCTCCGGCAACGACGAGGCCCCGGAGGCGGACGGCGTGCCGCTCTCCAACACGTCCTTCGTCTACAGCCGCCAGGACGACGGCTCGGGGTCGTACGCCGAGACCGGCTACCGCGT
This sequence comes from Streptomyces sp. NPDC017448, assembly GCF_044330565.1. NCBI lineage: Bacteria > Bacillati > Actinomycetota > Actinomycetes > Kitasatosporales > Streptomycetaceae > Streptomyces > Streptomyces sp. NPDC017448. The sequence continues at coordinate 243,604 of NZ_JBIRLM010000005.1, forward strand.
CCTGCCGCACGAGAACGGCCATGTCTTCGGGCTGCCCGACCTCTACACGATGGAGGGCGGCGGCTCGGTGGGGCACTGGGACATCATGTCGGAGGACTGGGGGGCCAACAACGACTTCCTGGCCTGGCACAAGTGGAAGCTCGGCTGGCTCGACAACGACCAGATCAGCTGCGCGTCCCGGCCCGGCGTCAGCGACCACACGCTCGGCCCGCTGGCCGCCGAGGGCGGCCCCAAGCTCGCGTTCGTCCCGCTCAGCGCGGAGTCCGGCTACGCCGTGGAGGTCCGTACGGCGGCGGGCAACGACGAGGCGGTCTGCCGGCCCGGGGTGCTGATCTACAAGGTCAGCTCGGACGTGGACACCGGCCAGGGCCCGGTCTCCGTCGCCGACGCCACGGAGGACAGCGGCGGGTGCACCCGCCGCCCCAACGTGCACGCGGAACTGTCCGACGCCCCGTTCCGCCCCGGCCAGACCTTCACCGACCGGGCCAACGGCGTACGGATAGCCGTGCTGGACGAGGACGACGGCACCTACCGGATACGGGTCACGCGCCCGTGAGCGGGGGGCCGCGCCCACGGGGCGGGGCGGGGCCCGGCCGGAGACCGGCGGAGGAGTGACGCACCCGCGGCCCGGGTGACGGCTCACGCGTCCGAGGGCCGGGTGACGGCTCACGGGCGCACGGCCCGGACTGCGGCTCAGGCGCCCGCGGCCCGGCCGACGACCGAGACCCACCCCTCGCGGAGCACGGCGCGGTCCCCCGTACGGAACCAGCCGCCGTCACCGAAGACGGCCTCGGTCGCCGCCGCGTCGCGCCAGTAGCCGCGGAACAGCGACTGGCCGCGCAGCCACAACTCCCCCGCCTCCCCCTCGGGCAGCTCCTCCCCGGACGGACCGGCGATCCGCACCTCGGTCACCGGAGTGGGGCGGCCCCCACCACCGGAGTCGGCGCCCGGGCCGTCGCCGAAGGGGGCGAGGACCGTGCCGCCGGTCTCGGCGAGGCCGTACCCGCCGGGGAGGAACGGGCCGGCGCCCCGCGCCCCGCCCGGCAGCTCACCCCCGCCCGGCCCGTCCGTCAGCCTGGCGGCCGGCGCCCCGGCGGGTTCATCGGTCAGCGTCCCGGTGGGTTCACCGGCCGACGCCCCGGTGGGTTCACCGGCCGGTTCATCGGTCAGGACGAGTGCGGCGCCGACCGCCATCGCACCGTAGAACCCGGTGAACGCGGCGGGGTGGGAGAACGGCAACGCCATCCGGGTCTCCGGGGCGGGGCCCTGCCCCGGGATGACACCGCGCGCCAGGGCGGAAGCCGCCGCGTGGTAGCGGGGGTTGAGGGCGGAGGCGGCCTGGGCGAGGTGGGTGGCGACCGCGCCCTTGGGGCGGCCCGGGACGCGCGAGGTGTAAAGGATCGTGGCGTCGTCCTCGGGCCGGGGCTCCACGTCGGGCGGCGCGGCCAGCGGGTCAGGGGCGGGGAACTCCTCGTACCGCTCGATCCGCAGCCCCGGGGCCCCGTCCCCCGCACCCTCGGAGCCGTGGAAGAGGACGACGCGCGCCCCGGCCCGCCGGGCCCACTCCGCGACCCGCCCCAGCCGCTCCCCGTCCACGAGGAGCACGGCGGGTTCGCAGTCGTCGAGGACGGGGGCGAACTCGCTCTCGGCCCACCGGGCGTCGAGGGGGACGGCGACGAGCCCCGCCAACTGGGCGGCCCAGAAGGCGACCTGCCACTCGGGACGGTTCCCCATCGCGATCACGGCCCGCTCCCCCGAGCGCAGCCCGTAGCGCTCCCGCAGGCGTACGGCGAGGGCGGAGGCGGCAGCGAAGAACTCCCCGTAGGAGGACGTCCGCTCCCCCGCGGTCAGGAACGGGGCGTCCCCGTGGGCCCAGGTGGCCTCCACGAACTCCCGGAGCGTACGGGGTCCGTGGGCGTACTCCGGAACGCCCCGCTCACCGGGGACGACGGCGAACGGCGCGCCCGGGGCGGTGAGGGACGCCTCGACGCGCTCGGCCCGCCGGGTGCGGTCGGACGGGGACGGAGACAGGGGGACATGCGGCACGGACGGCCTCTTCTCGCGCTGACGCCGGAACCTACTGACGCGCGAGACGCTATGCGGGCCGAGGCGCGACGCCAAGGCCGCCGGCGCCGGACCGGTCCGATCCGCAGGGGCACGCGCGGGTGGCGCCCCGCGAGGCCCACGCCCCGGGGGCCCCGCGGACCGCCGTGGCGGTACGGATACGGGTCAGGCCCTGCGGGTCCGCCAGAGCCAGGCCGACGTACCGGCGATCACGGCGAGGGCGATCAGGTTGGCGACGAGAGCCGGGGTGTCGCCCGCCGGAGCGATGGTGGTCTCGTCCCAGACGACGATGGCGACGCTGGGGAGGACGGCGGTGAGCAGAACGCCGACGATCTTCTGGACCGGGGCCCAGTGCACCGAGGTGCACAGCAGGACCGCGGCGACGATGCGGAACAGACCGCTGCAGAACTGCGCGGCGGGCACGTCGGGGAGGAGCATCGCGACGAAGTAGGGGACGGTGAGCATCAGGAGCGGGACCAGCGGGTGCACCTTGCCGCGCCGCACCGGCGCGGCGGCACCCTGTACGCCCGCCTCCGCCAGCGCCGTGGCCGCGATCGTCCGCGGATCCCCGAGGCCCGCCAGGATGTCACCCACCGCGACCGCGGGCTGCTCCGCACGCGACACCTCGATGTGCTCGGCGAGGTCCGCGAGCAACTCCTGCCGACGGTCGGCGGGCAGGGCGGAGGCTTCCCGCTCCACAGCGGCGAGGTAGTCGCGTACGGGGTCGGCGGTCGTCTTCATGCGAGGTCTCCGGCAGAGGTATGGGGGGCGGTCAGGAAGGCGTCGACGGCGTTGCGGAAGTCCGGCCAGACGCGGGTGAACTCGTCGAGTGCGGCCCGGCCGCCGTCGGTGAGCGCGTAGTAGCGGCGGGGCGGGCCGGAGGGGGACTCCTGCCAGGCGGTGGTGACCAGGTCGTCACGGCGGAGCCGGGACAGCAGCGGGTAGACCGTGCCCTGGCTGGTGGCCAGGGCCCCGGACCCCTCCAGCTCGCGCAGAAGCTCGACGCCGTAACGAGGACGGTCCCGCATCAGAGCGAGCACGCAGTACTCCAGCACACCCTTGCGCAGCTGGGCGGCTGCCCGCGCCTGCTTGCTCGCATCACCTGCTTCCATGCGATACACAGTACCTGACGAAACAAGGCCGAAGGCGAGCCCCCTCCGCCCGCCTGGATCGCTCACCCCTCCCGCCGACCCCCTGGACACCCGTCCCCGCCCCGACGCCCTGACGCACCCCCGCCTATGTGATCACCAACCCGCAGAACGGCCGCCGCCCCACCCGCTACACTGACGGCGGCACCCCGGCCCGCACGGCTGGGGCCGCCACGAGTACCGGCCTTCGTAGCTCAGGGGATAGAGCACCGCTCTCCTAAAGCGGGTGTCGCAGGTTCGAATCCTGCCGGGGGCACACTCTTCACCAGCATCGGGCCCCGTGTCCGGCCAGGTCAGGCCGGGTGCGGGGCCCTTTTCACTGCCCTCCGATACACACTGACTACCACCTCGGTATGCGCTGGATACAGGGTCCATACGGCGGTCCACCTCCTAAAAACCTCCTAAGAGCCCTCGAAGAACCCGCAGGTCAGCCCCTGCTGGTCTTGGCCGGCGATGAAGACAAGCTCGGGCCGAGCTACCCCTGGTTGAGCAAAGCGAAGAGAGCCCACCGCGGACTCCTGCTGTCTCCTCAGGAGCGGCACGCTGGTGATTGGATCGGCCTCAAGACAGGAGACTCCGTTGTCGGCCGCCCTCTCACTCTTGGCCGGGGCTGGCTCCACCTTGGGGACGGCAAACTTATGGCAGTGACCGTCCCACGGTAAGGGCTGCCACCTTGTGGGGCGCCCGTTCCGCTTAGCCCGCCCAGGTGGCCACCGTGTGGAACCAGTCGTCCCGGAGAAGTTCTGCGCCACAGCCGTCTGCTCTGGGGGCCGAGAGGCGCTCCAGCCCGAGATCGAGGCTAACGGGCCCAGGGCGGCGAGAAAACAGCGATGATGGGGAGATGACGGGTCAGCAGCGGTTCGTGGTGGTGATCTTCAGCGTGGTGGTCGCGGCCCTGGCGGGGGTGTTCTGTTTCCTCAGCTGGGAACGCGCGAACCAAGTGGCCGGGATCGTCTCAGCCCTGGTGAGCATCGGTTCACTGGGGGCTGCACTGTGGGCATCCTTGGCGACGGTGTCAGGTAGACGCGTGTACGTGTCCCGGACGGGCAGTGCCACCGCGCGTGCCGGTGGTTCGGCCAATAGCGGCGCCATCACGCCCTCCAGTGGTGCTGCGGCGGACACGATTCGAGTGGACAGAACCGGAGATGCGGAATCCGAGGGTGGACAAGCCAACTCGGGCTTTTCCACTCCGTAATTAGCCGTTCAGGCTAATTGTCCCAAGAAGCCCCTTCGAACGGTGGTAGTGGAGTCAGCACATGTCAGACCGAATGTCGGTGAAGGCTACCGGCGATGCTCGGGCGCAAGGGCCCGTAGGGCTCATCAACACCGGTCTCGTCAATGGCGATGTTGTGCTGGCTCCGGTACGGCTGACCGTTTCCGGCTACCTGCACCAGGTCAGACGCCTCGCCGCGGATCGCTTCGAGGGCAGGGAGAAGGAGCTTGCGGCCATGGCCGCCTTCTGTACCGCCCCGGACGAGGGCATCAGCACTCAGGGGCTGTGGTGGCGCTGGTTGGCACCAGCATGGGCGGGCAAGACCGCGCTCATGGCTCAGTTTGTTCTCAACCCGCCAGCCAGCACTGTAGTCATCTCGTTCTTCATCACGGCCCGCCTGGCCGGTCAAAACAATCGTGCCGCTTTCTGTGAGGTCGTTCAGCGCCAGTTGTACGCCCTCCTTGGCGAGGAGGAACCCGCGGTCACCGAGTACACACGCGATGAGGTCCTCCTCCATGCACTGGAACGAACGGCAGAACGCTGTGCTTCCCACGGGCAACGCCTCGTCTTGGTGGTCGACGGCCTCGACGAAGACCGCGGCGTCGACGCAGAAGGCGGAGGCCATAGCATCGCGGCTCTCCTTCCCGCCACGCCCCCGCACGGCGCTCGTATCTTGGTCGCTGGACGCCCTCACCCGCCGATTCCCAGCGACGTTGCTGACGGCCATCCACTGCGCACTGACGCAATCAACCGCCCTTTGGAGAGGTCATCCTTTGCAACTGCGGTGCGCGTAGAGGCCGAGAACGCCCTCGATGCTCTTCTAACAAGAGGTGGAACGGCCTGTGAATTGCTCGGTCTAGTCGCTGCAGCGGGCGGTGGCCTGAGCAATGACGACCTTGCACACCTCACGGATACCCGTCCGTTGCGTGTCCGTCGGACCCTGGCCGGGGTGACCGGACGCCTTTTTCGCACCAGTTCAGGAGTCTGGGACCGGGCCCAGGAGTCCTACGTCCTGGCCCATGAAGAAATCCAGAACGCCGCCTTGGAACTGCTGGCGGAGACCGAACTTGCTGCCTATCGCGAACGCATTCACGCTTGGGCCGATCGTTATCGGTCAAGTGGCTGGCCAGCTGGTACGCCTGAGTATCTGCTACGCGGCTACCCACAGCTCCTCCGTGCTACCTCGAACGGTGACAGGCTTGTGGTGCTCGCGAGCGATCCAGCTCGTCATCACCGCCTGTGGCACACTTCCGGCTCCAACCTGGACGCCCTCACCGAGATCAGCGCTGCATTCGAGGCTCTCCGCGCCCACGCGGGTCCGGGCGGTCCCGACGTCAGCAAGGCTCTCATCCTCGCAATCCGGCGTGACCTACTGCACCACAACAGCAGCAACATCCCCGTTCATCTTGTGACGGCATGGGCGCTTCTCGGGCAGACCGACCGTGCCATCAACATCGCTCTTGCCTATCACGATGTGCACAAGCAGGCACGAGCCTTGACCAGCGCCGCATGCACGCTGGCAAGAAGCGACAAGGGAAGCAGCGCAGCCGCGCTGGCGAACACGGCCGTCGATGCTTCCCTGGCCATCACGGACCCGGGCTCGCGGGACCGGGCGCTAGGTGAGGCCGCCACCGCCCAGGCGCTCACAGGCCAGTACGACCGAGCACTCCAAACTGCTCGTGACATAAGGAACCCGGACTGGGGCACCGGGGCGCTTATTGGCATCGCTCGCGCCATGTCAGAAACAGGCCAGCAAGACGAGGCAGCCCGGGCGGCGACGGAGGCCGCCCGTGTCGCACGCTCCATCACCGCAAAACGGTGGCAGGACCGGACCCTGCAAGAAACCGCGATAGTCCTGGCCGAGACGGGCCGGCTCCAACAAGCCCTCGACATCGCCAATTCCCTCGCCGATCACGCACGGCGGTCCGAGGCGAGAGCCAGCGTCACCCGCGCAGCAGTGCAACGTGGTTGGCACGAACCGGTCCCCGGGATTCCAAGGGTCGGCCACCCCGACAATCCAGTCCGGGCAATAGTAGAGCCTGCTACCTCGGCCGCACCGCAGGAGTCCAAGCAGATTCTCGATATCGCCCGGTCTATCGGCGATCCCAGCACGCGCGCGGACATGCTGGCGGAGGCGGCCTGCGCCATGGCGACGGCAGGCGTATACAAGCCAGCTGCAGAACTCGCGGAGACAGCGGCTGCCACGGCCCATGCCATCGTCGCTCCTCTCTGGCGGGCCCGGGCGCAATCCGCCGTGGCCGAGGCGATGGCCCGAGTGGGGGCGTACGAACAAGCCGTCGAGGTGGCCTGCGCCATCTCCGAAGCTGCCTGGCGTGACCAGTCGCTGAGCGACGTTGTGCAGACCGTGATCGCGGCGGGTCGGTGCGAACAGGCCCGGGAGATTGCCCGCGCGATCTACAGCTCAACAACGCGCAGCCGGGCGCTGGCTGGGGTGGCACACGCTATGGCGAAGGTGGGGTGGCACGAGGAAGCCTTGATTATTACCGAGTCCATAACGGCCCCACGCTCACAAGTCGAAGCGTTGGGACACATCGCTTGCGCCTTGGCTAGTTGTGGACAGGGCGACCAAGCCATCGAAATAGCCCGTCGCATGAGTACGATCGGCTCGCGCAGCGGGACGTTGACTGAGGACAGGCACCTTTTGGCGCAGGCGGAGCGTGAAGAGTCCTCATTCATCGGGCCACGCGTCTACAGCTGGCCGCACATCGAGGCTGGGCCGCTTGCCGACGTCGCCCTCGCCATTGTGGAGACGGGCCGCCACGAGGAGGCGTTGGAGATCGCTCGCTCCATCGGTGACGGCACAGAACACGGCAGAGCTCTGGGCGGTATCGCCCGCGCTGTCGCGCAAGCGGGTCAGGTCGAACAGGCCCTTGAGATCTGCCGCTCCATTGGCGACGGCACAGAACACGGCAGAGCTCTGGGCGGTATCGCCCGCGCTGTCGCGCAAGCGGGTCAGGTCGAACGGGCCCTTGAGATCTGCCGCTCCATCAGCCGGAAGAAACAGCTAGCTCAAAAGGCACGCGTCAGTTGGGGCCTCGCCAAGGTGTCGGCCGAGGCCGTGAGTGGTGTGGCCTGCGCCATCGCGGAGGTGGGTCAGGTCGAACAGGCCCTTGAGATTGCCCTCTCCATTCCGCAGACTGATATGCAGATCGCGGCCTTGAGCGCCATCGGTCATGTCGCAGCGGAGCTGGGCTGGCACGAAGATGCCTTGGCCATCTACGCCGAGGTTTTGAGTACGTCCCCTCACAACGACCTTGTGCTGCGGACCCATCTGTTGATCGACACCGCCACCGCCATGGCGCGTGGAGGCCAGGCCGAGGAGGCACTGGCTCTGGTCGATGAGGCCGTTCGAATCACCCGCACTATTGTTAAGCGCGGATCGCGGCCGGGCCCATTGATTGATATCGCCCGCGCGATGGCGCAGGCAGGTCACCATCAGAAGGCCCTTGAGATCGCCCATGCCATCCCCAACGCCGCCACGCGAATCCGGACGCTGGCCGGGATTGCGAGCGTTAACGGTCGCTCCGCCGAGGGACGCAGCATGTTGGCGGAAGTACTGCAGACGAGCCCCTGGCTGGTCTCCTGCGACGCGCTTCCGCTCCTCGCACCGGAAGCCGTCGCCGCTGCTGCGCACTGCCTGCGGGAGCAGGCAGTATAGAGGAGCATGCCGTCTTCGTGTGCACGGCGCCGATGATCACCTACGTGCGGGGCTTCAGCAGCGTACCGAGAGGCAGACGCGCACCAGCCCGATCACATGAGCAATTGACGCCTCGCCAGGAAGGCATCCCAGTGGAACACATACGGCACACATGAGGGCGGGAAACCCCGTGAACAGCTGAGAACCACGGAGGGGAATTTTCCCAGGCCGGGCACATTGCCCTCGCCGTTTCCGCAGGTCACAGCCCTGCCCAGAGAAATCTCCTAAAGCGGGTGTCGCAGGTTCGAATCCTGCCGGGGGCACACTTTCCATCAGCACGAACGTGGAGAAGGGCCAGGCCAGGGCACACGCCCAGCCTGGCTCTCCTCCGTTGGAGCTCGCGCGGCGCGAGCCACCCCCCGAACCCGAGGCCCACAGTCCTGCCGCGGCTCGGCACGGGCACGGTCGCCGTGCCATGTCAGCGCGGTTGCGGCCCGCGCCCGGTCAGCGTGGGCCGGGGGCTCGTGCCGTGCCGGGGGGAGCCGGGGTCGGTGCGTTCCTCTTCGGCCGGGTTTCAGGGCGCTTCGGGACCTTCTCCGCCGGGTTCGTTCCGGTCTTCTGTCGCTTGCCCGGCGGCAGTTCCCCACAGCGGCCCGGTGCGGCCTCTCGGCTGCCCGTCGCTTCCCCGAGCCGGTGCGCCGCTTCTTCTCCGGGCGCCTTGGCCCGGCTCTTCCCCGGCGACGGGTGGGCCCGGCAGTGCGCGGCGGTGTCCCGCGCCGTGGACGGGCGTTGCGGGGGTGGCTCGGGCGGTGCCGAGGGGGACGACTTCGACGGGCTCTGCGGTGCCCGGCCGCCTTGACCGTCACGAACCGGCTCCTCGCCCGCGCCGGGCGGGGCAGGCGCGTTCCGTCCGGGGTTCGGCTCCGCACCACCGCCGAACGGCGACGGCAGGGCACCGTCCCCGGCTGCCACCGCGACCCCGCCGAGCGCCGCCGCCGCGACGACACCCGCCACCAGCACCTTGAGGGACCGTGCCCGGCGACGCTCGCCGCCGGGCCGCCAGTCGTCCCGTCCGCGCCGCCACCACAGCGGCGCCGCGTGCGCGCTTTCCTCACGCGCCGTGCGGAAAGCATGGAGCGCTCTTTCCTCGGCCGCCCTGTCGACGGGACCGGGGCGACTCGCCGCGTCGAGCAGCGCCTCCACTTCGGGAGGGCGGGGGGCTTCCCCTTCGGGTTTCATGCCTCATCCTTCGGCGTGTGCTGTGCCTCAGGCAGGGCACCGTTCACTCCGGTCCGGCCGAGCTTCCCCGCCAGCCCCTTCAAACCCCGGTATACCGCCGTGCGAACCGCTCCGGGGCGCTTGCCCAGTACCCGCGCGCTCGCCGGTCCGTCGAGCCCGACGACCACGCGCAGCAGGACGGCCTCGGCCTGCTCGCGCGGCAGGCTGCCGATCAACTCCAGCGCCTGCTCCGTGGAGAGCTTCTCCAGGACCGCGGTGGCCGTGTCGTTTCCGCCCGGCAGTTCCAGCATGCCCGCCTCCAGCGCTGAGGTACGCGGTCTTCGCTTCTGCCTGCGCAGGTGGTCCAGAGCGCGGTGGCGGGCGATGGTCGCCGTCCAGCCCCGGAAGCCGGCGCCGTCACCGCGGAAACGGCCCAGGTCGCGCGCGATGTCCAGCCAGGCGTCGGAAGCCACATCCTCGGCCTCGTCACCGACCAGCCCTCGGACATAGCCGACCAAGCCCGGCTGCACCAGCCGGTAGGCGACCGCGAACCCTTCGTCGTCGCCCTGCTGCGCCCGCTCGACAGCAGCACCGAGCTCCGCGTCGTACGCCCCCACACTTCACTCTCCGTACAAAAGCCTGGTCAGGCCCGCCCCTCGTCTCTGCGCTCGGAGGCGTGGAAACGTCACTGGCGGCGGCGCCTTGTCCGCACGTGGTCTGTCGGGCGTGCCGCCCTGCCGCGCGCCCTCACCGGAAGAAGACGACGTCGGCCTTCGGACCACGCGGGTCTCGAAGGCCGACGACGCCCCCGCGCCGGCCGGCCGAGGCGTCCTGGCGGGTCCGGGGGCTGGGGCGGGTGCTTGTAGGCGGCTACTTGGTGATCGTGACCGTCGCCTGAGCCGTTGCGGACCTGTGCAGGCCGTCGCCCTCGTAGGTGGCGGTGTAGGTCACGTCACCCGTCTCGCGCAGGCGTTCCGTGATCGTGAACCCGCCCGTCGACGCGGAGACGGGGAAGGCGCCGACCGGAGTTCCGGCCGGGTGTGCCGCGTCGGTGCGCGTCACGTCCACCGTCGTACCGGCCGGGAAGGGCTCCGCCGCCGACAGCTGTCCGGTGACGGTCAGCTCCTTGCCCCTGGGGGACATCGCGGGTGCCTGGAGGCCGAGGGTGGTGTCCAGCTTGCCGGCGTCCGGGAGGACGTGGAGCGTGGGGGCACTGCCGTAGGAGAAGCCGGTGACGGCGAAGAGACGGTTCTCGTCCGGCGCCCAGGCGAGGCCGTCGCGCTGGAGGTCGTTCACGACGTACTCGCGGAACGCCGGCCAGGTGGTACCCGGGCGGTAGGTCTTGACGAAGTCGCCCTCGGCGCCCGTCGCGACCGTTCCGTCGGCCGCCACGGCCACCGCGTTCGGGAACTGCCAGCTCGAGTGGAAGCCGTTCGACGACAGGTCCGACAGCCGGACGATCTGGTGCTCGGAGGGGTTGTTCGCCGCGATGACGATGTTCTGGCCGTCCGCCGTCACCGCGAAGTCGTTGAGGTACGAGATCGACGGGGCCGAGATGAAGGAGCGCTCGGTGCGCTTGTGCAGCTCCCCCGCCGCCGTGTCGTAGACCGCCAGGGAAGCCGGGCTGACCCCCTCCTCGCCCGCCACCAGGACGTTCGGGTCGGCGGGGGACGCCGCCAGGGCGGGGGCGTAGTGCCAGAAGCGCCCGCTGGGCACGAGCGTCGCTTGCGGGGCCGCGGAGGCCACGTCCAGCGAACCGATGCCGCCGGCACTGGCGACCGTGTAGCCGAACCACAGCTTGCCGCCGGCCATCGCCAGGGTCTGGGGCGAGGTGTCCGTCCCGGTCGGATAGCGGCGGGTCTCGGTGAGCGTGGCGGTGTCGATCTCGGCGATCGCGTCGGCCGTGGACAGGGCGACGTACAGCTTGGTGGAATCCGCCGAGAGCACGAGGCCCGCAGCGCCCTCCTCGCCGGTGATCTGCCGGACGACCGCACCCGAGTAGTCGGTGACGACGACGCTGCCACCCTCCGGATCGCTGACGAACACCCGGTCGTGCACTCCGTCGACGACGATGTCCCGGAACGAGGCGCCGGGCAGCGCCACGCTCGTCTCCTCGGCCGCGGCCGTTCCCGCCCCCGTCCCCGCCAGGGACAGCGAGCCGATCAGTGCCGCTGCCAGCGCGACGGCGGCACGTTTGTGGATGCGCACGTGAACAAGCCTCCTCATCACGGGATGGCCGCTTTCGGCCCCCGGTACAAGAGCGCTGAGCGGTGGGAATGTGTCACTGCGCAGGTCGCGCCGGTGTCTCTTCGCGTCGGTCGGCCGGGCGGAGCGGCCGGAAACCGACCTGTCCCCCTCCCGCCGGACCCGGCTTCAAGGGCGTGGCCCCCGGAGTGATCACGGTCCGGGTGACCGCTTAACCTCTGCTGATCCGCCCGGACTCGGGTGCTTCAAGGGGAGGGCGTTCATGCGGCAGCGGGGAGCCGGCAGCGGGCTGAGGATCGCGGCGCGGGTACTGATACCACTCGGACTGCTCCTGGCGGTGGGGGGCTTCGGGTACTTCTTCACGCATTACCAAGGGGCCATCGTCATGAGCGAGTCGATGGAGCCCACGTACCGCCAGGGCGAGCGGCTGGTCATCGAGGTCATCGACACGGACGAGATCCGCAGGAGCGATGTCGTCCTCGTCACCGTGCCCAGTCGCTATGAGGGCCGCCCCGTCCTGCAGCGGGTCATCGGGATGGGCGGCGATCACGTGGTCTCCGACGGACTCCGGATCACGGTGAACGGCACGCACCTCGACGAGCCGTATCTGATGCGCGGCGACGTTGCTCCTGCAACGGGCCCGTACGACGTGCGGGTACCGGAAGGGCGGCTCTTCCTGCTGGGCGATCACCGGTGGAACTCACGCGACTCGCGGTTCTTCCTCGGCGAGCAGTCGGGAAGCGCTGCAGCCTCCGGTGTGATCGGGCGAGTGCACGAGGGTGTCGCCGCTCCGGTGGTGTCGGGAGGGCTCGGAGCCCTCGGGGTACTGCTGACACTGGTCGGGACGGGCCTGGGCATCGGGGGGTACGTCGCCGGACGGAGCGCCCGCCGACCGCTCAACCCGCCCCGCCCATGAGCGGGGCTCCCAGGATCTCGTCGATCACGTGTGCGGCGGTGCGGGCCATCACCGGGTTCGACTCGCGGTAGTGCGCGAGTTCCAGCAGGGCGATCGAGAGGGCCCAGCCGCGGCCCCGTGACCAGGTGGCGTCGTCCGGGGCGAGGGCGGTGCGGAAGGTCTCGCGGGTGTCGGAGGTCAGCAGGTACCAGGCCGCGATCAGGTCGACCGCCGGGTCGGCCAGGCCGGTGCAGCCGAAGTCGATGACCGCGGTGAGGCGGCCGTCCTCGACCAGGACGTTGCCCGGCTGGAGGTCCCCGTGCACCCAGACCGGCCGGTCCGTGCGGGGCGGGGCGGCCAGCGCCTCCTTCCAGGCGGTGGTGACGGCCTCCGTGTCGACGACCCCGCCCAGCTTCGCCAGCGCTTCGCGGGTCGCCGTGTCGCGGGTGGCCAGCGGTTCGCCGCGGTAGGCGGGCGGAGCGCCGGCCGGGTCGATCCGGCGGAGCGCCAGCACGAGCTCCGCCAGGTCCGCCGCGAACAGGTCGGAGGACGAAGAGGCGTCTTCGGGGGTCGGGTTCACACCCTCCAGCCAGGTGCAGACCGACCACGGCCGGGGAAACCCCTCGCCCGGGACGCCCTGCGCGAGCGGCGTCGGCACCGGGAACGGCACCTGCGGGGCCAGCCGCGGCAGCCAGCGGTGCTCGGTCGCCACGTCCGCCGCGCCGCCCTCCGTGCGCGGCAGCCGTACGGCCATGTCCGCGCCCAGGCGGAAGATCGTGTTCACCGTCCCGCTCGCGTGGACCGCCTCCACGGGCAGGTCCGACCACTGCGGGAACTGGGCGGCGATCAGGCGGCGGACGAGCGACGGTTCCAGGGTCATGCTCCGATCGAACCAGGTCCCTCCGGGCGGAGGCAACGGGCCCCCGCGGCCCCGCCCCGGAGAAACCGGTGGGCCTCCCGCTCCGCGTGCGGAAGGATTCCCGGCCATGACCCGCCCGCCGCGCACCCTCGTCCTCCCGCCCCGGCTCACCGCCTCCGCCCGTACGCTGCGCGCCACCGCGCTGCGGCGCGGGCTGCGCATCGTGGAGGCGACCGCCTCCGCCGTACCGGAGGACCCGGCCGTGGCCGGGAAGGGCGGCGGGAGCGGAGGGGCCGCCGTGCATCTGCACGCCGGGCCCTCCTTCGCCGATGCCGTGGCTCCCGCGCTCGGCATCGGGCTGCTGGAGGCCCCCGCCGACTGGCTCGCACGGCTCCCCCGGGCCCTCACCCGGCGGGAGGTCCGGGCCGTGCCCCTCGATGAGGCGCACCGGCTGCGCCGCCCCGCCTTCGTCAAGTCGCCCAACGACAAGAGCATCCCGGCGCTCGTGTACGCGGACGGCTCCCGGCTGCCCGGACCGGACGCCGTGGACCCGGCGACCGTCGTGCTCGTGAGCGACGTGATGACGTTCGCCGCCGAGTACCGGCTCCACCTGCTCGACGGGGCCGTCCACACGGCCGGGCAGTACGCCGAGGCCGGCCGGCTCCGGACCGGGCCCGCGCACGGCGACGCGCTCGCCTTCGGCCGGGACGTGCTCGCGACCGCCGGGGACAGCCTGCCCTCGGCGATCGTCGTCGACGTCGGCCGTGACGACGAGGGCCGGTGGGCTGTGATCGAAGCCAACGCGGCCTGGGGAAGCGGATGTTACGCGGCCGACCCGGACCGCGCCCTCGACACCGTCCTCCGGGCCGCCGGGCCCCTCGCGGAGCTGTCACCGTACGATCGCGGGTTCCTGCGCTGAGCTTCCCCCTCTGCCCGGCCGGGCCGGGCGGAGGGGCCCGGCCGGACGCTCCGGCTCAGCTCAGCTCCTCCGGGCAGGGCGTGCCCGGCTGGAACTGGTACGGGGCCGTCAGCCGGTACACGCCCGGTCGCGGCGCGAGCAGTTCGGTCCACTCGTCGCCGTACGGGCCCTCCTCGACCTTGTTCAGGCAGCCGTGGGTGTTGAGGTAGGTCTTCGGCGCGGTCTCGTCCTCCTGCGACCGCTGCTTCGACTCCTCGGTCTCCTGCGGGCGCTCCACCGCCTTGCCGTCCTCGTCGACCAGGGCGAGCCACCGCGTGTACGGAATCCGGATCAGGACCCGGCCCGCCGACTTCACGGTGATCGTCACCCCGCCCGCGCCCGCCCGTTCCACCGTCGCCGGCGGGTCGGCGAGCGGCACCGGGTCCAGCACCCGGTACAGCTTCCAGTTCTGGTCGCCCCAGATCTCGCGCAGGTACGGCTGGCCCTGCTCGACCAGCTCCGCCTCCTGGACCGCCCCGTTGTCCGGCCGGTCCTTGGGCAGCACCACGTAGTGGACGGCCCAGCGGTCCAGCCACTCCCGGTAGCTCACCGGGTCCAGCGTGTCGTCGTAGAAGAGCGGGTTGCGCTCCATGTCCGCCTGGCGGTTCCAGCCGCGCGCCAGCTGGACGTACGGGGCGAGCGCCGAGGACTCGCGGTGGCTGCTCGCGGGGACGACCTCGACCCGGCCGCGTTCGGCCCCCACCTGCTGGAGCTGGTTGACCAGGGGGGCCAGTTCGCGGTTCCAGGAGGCGGCGGGGGCGGTGCGGACGATGTCGTCGACGCTTTTGAAGCCGATCCAGAAGTTGAGCCCGGCGAAGGCCAGGACCAGGGCGTACCAGCGGCGGCTGCGCGGCGCCGTGTACGGCAGGGCGGCGAGCAGCGCCACCCCGGCGAACAGCATCGCCATCCGCGTGATGTTCGACCCGATCTGCGAGTCGACGACGTACGTGAGGAGGGTGCCGAGCCCGTAGACGGCGGCCGCGGTGCGGACCGTGCTCCAGTCGCGCGGGACGAGGAAGAAGACGAGCGCCGAGAAGAGGAACGGCAGCGACAGCGTCCCGAGCGACATCGGCTGCGTACCCGAGAACGGGAACAGCCAGGCGGAGAGGCCGACCACGGCCACCGGGGCGAGTCCGATCGCGTACGCGCCGGGGCGCCGCTTGTGGAGGAACAGCGCCGCCGCGACGACCCCCAGGAAGAGGCCGGCGACCGGGCTGGAGGCGGTCGCGAGCGCCGCGAGCGGGGCGGCGACGGCGGCCTTGGCCCACCGCTTGTACCGCCACCGGTACGGCCAGCAGAACACCGCCGCCACCGCGCCGACCGCGAACATCATGCCGAGCCCGAACGTCACCCGGCCCGACAGCGCGTTGCACAGGAACGCGAAGACCCCGGCGAGCGCGCAGGCCAGCGGGTTGCGGACGGCCGGGACGCGCACGAGGATCAGCGCGGTCAGCCCGGAGGAGACCGTGCCGGCGATCATCATCGTCGTACGGACGCCGAGCACGGACATCAGGTAGGGCGAGACCACGCTGTACGAGACGGGGTGCATGCCCCCGTACCAGGCCAGGTTGTAAGCGGAGCCGGGGTGCCGGCCCACGAACTCGGCCCAGGCGTCCTGCGCGGCGATGTCCCCGCCGGTGTTGGCGAAGAAGAAGAACCAGAGCAGGTGCAGCACGGCGGCGGCCGCCGTCGCGATGGTGACGGGGTGGCGGAGCAGCCGGCGGGCCCGGTCGTGCGGGGTCTCGGGGGTGGCCGGTGAGGCCGCCCGGGGAGCGGGAGCCCCGGCGGGCGGAGGGGGATCGGAGGACTCCGGCGCCCGGGGGGACGGCACGCGGACGCGCAAGGCGTCGCTCCCGGCCCCTGCGGTCCCGTCCGCCTCGCGCCCTGCGGTCCCGTCCGCCTCGCGGCCGGGCCTCGGCTCCGCGGTGGTCACTACGGCTCTCCCCGTCCTGCGCCGGCCCCGTACCTGTACGGGACGCTCACCCCGTACCTGTTCGGGGACGCTAACACGTACCTCCGGCACGTATCCCTGTCATAGACCGGCGGGCGGAAGGGGGAGGGTGAAGCCGACCGCTTCGCCCTCCCCCTCCTCCCGCCCGCTCGGTCTCGGCGTACCGGCCGGCCCGGTCGCTGCACCGCGCCCGGGTCCGGCGGTCCGATCCGCTCAGCCGATCCCGGCGGGGCTGATCCCGGTCAGCCGATCCTGGTCAGCTTGTCGCCGAAGGCCGGCTGGGTCAGGTCGTCCTGCAGCACCACCGGCGCGGTCACCTTTCCGGTGCCCGTGCCCACGGTCACCATGCCGACCTCGCTCCCGGCCTTCGCCTCGTGGGCGATGCCCTCGCCGCCGGCGGTGACCTGGAGTTCGACCTTCAGGCCGGACCAGCCGACCGCCTTGAGGTTCTTGGTGGCGATCACCGCGGTCTTCCCGCCGAACCCGTTGTCCACGTACCCGACGACGTCGCCCTTCTTCACCACCGTCGCCGAGGTGGGGGCCTCCTGGGCGTCCTTGATCAGCTTCAGGCTGTTCTGGAGGGACAGCTCCAGGCTGTCGTAGACCCGGCCCGTACCGGCCTGCTGGCCCATGACCGCTCCGTAGATCCACAGCAGCTTGCCGTCGACCTTGGTGTTCGCGGACCAGAGCAGGTTGCCGCCGGCCGGGGTGGAGGAACCCGTCTTGATGCCGCTCACGCCCGGCTGCAGCAGCAGGTTGTTGTTGTTGTAGATCTTGCCGTCTATGCCCTCGATCTCGACCTCGGGCATGTCCACGATCTTCCGGAAGACCTCGTTGCGCATGACCGCCTGCGCCAGCTTCAGCTGGTCGGTGGCGGTGGAGACGGTGGTCTTCTCCAGCCCGCTCGGGTCGGTGTACGTGGAGTTGGTCATCCCGAGGTCCTCGGCCGCGTCGTTCATCTTGTCGATGAAGGCGTCCTCGGAGCCCGCGTCCCACCGGGCGAGCAGCCGCGCCGCGTTGTTCCCCGAGGGGATCATCAGCAGCTGGAGCATCTGCCGCTGGGACAGCTTCTGCCCCTTGGTCAGGGGGGCCGTCGACTCGTCGGGGCGCTTGGACTCGTCCTCCGCCTTCTGGTCGACGGTGATCTTCTCGCCCTCCTCGTCACCCTTGAGGGGGTGCTCCTGGAGGATCACATGGGCGGTCATGACCTTCGCGACGCTGGCGATCGGGGCCGGCTTCTGCGCTCCCTCGGTGCCGAGGGAGCCGACGCCGTCCACCATCACGGCCGACTGCCCCTGGCCCGGCCAGGACAGCTTCGTCTCCTCGCCCTCGAAGGTGTACGTCGGCTTCGCCGTGAGCTCCAGAGAGGGCTCCGGAAGCGGGCGCATCACCTGCACGATCGCAAAGACGATCAGCAGGAGCAGCACCAGCGGGGTCCAGATCTTGACCCGCCGGACGGCGGTCCGGACCGGGGTCTCCGGGGGCGGCGGAGTGTTCGTCAGCTCGGCGAGCAGGTCGAGCGGCGGCCTCGGCGGGAGGGGCTGCTGCCGGGTCCGCTCGGCCGCCGCCCAGGAGGGGGCGGCGGGGGCGGACGCGGCGGCCTCCGGAGTACGTGCGGGCGCCTCGGGCCCGGCGGCGGACCCCGCCCCGGCCTCCGGCTTCCCGGGAGCGGCGCGTACGTCGTCGGAGCGGAGCGGCACGAACGTACTCGTACGCTCGGCGTCGCTCTCCGGTGCGCCGCCGGACCCGGCGTCGCCTTTGGTCCCGGGCTCGGCGGCGTCCTTGGTCCCGGACCCGGCGGCGGTCTTGGCCGCTGGCTCGGTTCCGGGCCCGGCCTCAGGCGCGACGCGCGGCTCGATGTCGCTCCTGGCCCCGGGCTTCGTGTCGCGCGGGAGCTTCAGCGCGGTCGTGGCCTGGTCGATCCCCCAGGTGGTCCTGCCCGGCTTGACCGCCTGGAAGACGGCGGTCGGCTGATCGATTCCTCCCAGGTCGGAGGCGTCACCGGAGCCCTTCCCGGCGGCGGGGGCGCCGTCCGGGGCGGTGCCGGCCTTCGGTTCGCCGTCGGCGTCCGGCTCACTCGCGGGCTTCTTCGCTCCGGACTCCGGCTTGTCGGCGTGCTCGTCCTGCTTGTTCTGCTTGTTCTGCTCGTCCTGCTTGTTCTTCGGGTCCGCCTTCGGTTCCGCGTCCGGCGCCGGTTCCGCGTCGTCCGGCGCAGGGCTCGACGCGGTCCCGGACTCCGCCGCGGAGGGCGCGTCCTCGTCGGACTCGGCGGTGGGGGTGGTCCGCGCGGCGTCCTTGCCGTCCGTCACGGGCTGCGCCCCGGCGTCCGCGGCGTCCGGCGCGGGCCCGTCCTCGGGGTCCGCATCGGCGTCGACCCAGGCGGCGACCGCGGCACGCAGGCGACCGTCACCGTCACCGTCCGCGTCCACGTCCGCGGCGTCGGCCCCGGCCTCGTCCGCCGAACCCGCCGCAGGCGTCTTCCCGTCAGAGGCTTCAGAGGCTTCTGCGTGGGGCTGCTCCGCGTCCTCGTCCGGGCCCGTGCCGCCCTGAACGGCTTCCCGGCCCTCAGAGGGCTCTCCGGCGGCTCCGGCAGCCGTGGAGGCCCCGGAGGCCCGGGAGGCCGGGGAAGCGGCCTCGGGCGCGCTTTCCGGCTCCGTCACGGCTTCCGGCTCGGCCGTGGGCTCCGGCTCGGACGCGGCCTCCGACTCCGGCTCGGACGCGGCCTCGGCCTCGGGCCCGGTCGCAGCCGCCGGCCCGGCCTCCGTCCCGGGCTTCGGCTCACGCCGGGCCCCGTCCTCCGGCAGTCGGGGACGGAACACCGCGGTCGCCGTGTCGGACGTGGCTCCCGAGCCCGTACCCGAACCGGTCTCCGAGCCCGCGTCCGCGGTCTCCGCCTCGTCCTGGGCCGTACCGGGGTCGCGGAAGACGGCGAAGCGCGGGTCGCGTTCCTCCGCAGCCGTCCCCGACGACGACTTCCGCTGCTCCGTTTTGTCGGGGGACTCGCCCGCCACCGATGCCTCCTCATGCGCTGCGGGGACGCCCCGCGCTGTCCGAACCATCTACCAGTGTCCTGTGTGAACCCTGGGCCGAGCTGCTAGACGAGAACGACATACCTACTGGTTCCCGTACATAGCAGTCAGGCGCTCTCGACAGATGAATGTGAGAGGGGTCACCCTGTCAGACATCCACGCGGGGAGGCATGGATGGGCAGGAGCCGCAGAACAATCCCGGAGGAGCTTCTGTTGCTCGCTCTGGACCCGACCACGGGTACCACAGCGCAGCCGCAGTCGCTCGACCTCGGCCTGGCCGGGGCACAGCTAGTGGAGCTGGCTCTGGCAGGACGGATAGCCCCTGACGGGGATCGTATCGCCGTGGTGATGCCACGGCCGACAGGAGATCCGACTCTGGACTCCGCACTGGAACTGCTGCGCCGTCGCGGCAGCCCGGTCCGGGCGGTCCACTGGATAGGCGGCCCCCGTCTGGGGCTGCGCCAGATCTACCTCGCTCATCTGGAGCGGTGCGGCATGGTTCACGCCGTGGCGGGCCAGATGTGCGGAGTGCTGCCGACGACTCGCTACCAAGCGACGGACACGGCGATCAGCCGGGACATCAGGAACCGGCTGGACAACGCGATCCGCACCGGCGTACCGCCGGACCCGCGGACCGCGGCGCTCGCCGCACTGGCCCACGCGGTCGGACTCGGCAAGCACCTGTATCCGGGGAACGAGGGGCGTTCATCGCGCTCCCGGCTCCGGGACCTGATCAGGCACGATCCGATGGGCGGTCTCGTCGCGCACGCCGTGATGGACGTCCAGAACGGGGTGGCCGTCCAGCCACGCCGTACGCAGCAGGCAGCGGGCGTTCCGTTGCAGCCGCAATCACAGGCCCGCCGCAGCAGCATGGCGCACACCGCCGCGAGCTGATCGCACGGGGCTGGGAGGAGCACACCGCCGTACCGCCGTCCGACGCGTCACAGGACCCGGTCCGGGAGCCGCACCACGCACGGGGCAGCCGGTAGCCACCATCACCGGCTGCCCCGTGCGCATGCGCGCCCTTCCGTGCTCCGGTGCGCACGCCCCCGCGCCCGCGCGTGTGACCGTTTCCCAGCGCGGCCGGGGCGAGGGGTGGCAATCTGCTGAGCAGTAGATACGCACAGCTACATAGCCGGAGGTGCCGTTTCCGTGCCGTCCAACGTCAATCCCACTGTCAGGCGACGCAGGTTGGGCCAGGAATTGCGCCGTCTGCGCGAACTCAAAGGCATGACGGCCGAGGAAGTCGCGGAACGGCTGCTGGTCTCGCAGTCGAAGATCAGCCGGCTGGAGAACGGCCGCCGGTCCATCAGCCAGCGCGACGTCCGCGACCTCTGCGGGGTGTACGAGGTCGAGGACCACCGCGTCGTCGACTCCCTCATGCAGATGGCCAAGGACTCCCGCCAGCAGGGCTGGTGGCACGCCTTCGGCGACATCCCGTACAGCGTCTACATCGGCCTGGAGACCGACGCGGAGTCGCTGCGGGTGTACGAGCCCCAGATGATCCCGGGCCTGCTCCAGACCCGGGCGTACGCGGAGGCGCTCATCAGCGGCGCGCTTCCCGAGGCCCCGCCCTCGGACATCGAGAAGCGGGTCAACGTGCGGTCGCGGCGGCAGGACCGGGTCAACTCGCCTGACAACCCGCTGCGGTTGTGGGCCGTGATCGACGAGTCGGCGCTGCGCCGGGTGGTCGGCGACAAGCAGGTGATGATCGACCAGTTGGAACACCTCGTCGAGCAGTCGCACCTGCCGCACGTCACCGTGCAGGTCCTGCCGTTCGAGATGGGCGCGCACCCGGGCATCAACGGCCAGTACGCGATCCTGGAGTTCCCGGACGCGGCGGACTCCAGCGTCGTCTACATCGAGGGCGTCACGAGCGACCTCTACCTGGAGAAGGCGCACGACGTGCAGCGCTACAGCGTGATGTACGAGCACCTGCGGGCTCAGGCGCTGAACGTCGAGCAGACCCGGGAGTTCATCAGCGGGATCGCGAAGTCGTACACCAGCTGAGGGCCGGGAGGGAAAGCCGCCGCGTGCCGAACAGCGGCGGATCGCGGTCCGGACCGGGCGCCGGGCCGGAGGTCGGACCGGGGACGGAGGTCGGACCGGGGACGGGCGCCGGGCCGGGAGCGGCGTCCGGGGCGGGAGTGGCGGCCGGGGCGGGAGTGGCGGCCGGGGCGGGAAAGGCGGCCGGGGCGGGAAAGGCGGCCGGGGCGGGCGGTTTCAGGACACGCGTCCCGGCGTGCGAAGCGGAATCCGAGCAAGGCCGAACGGGCGGGCGGCGGGATGATACACCGCCGCTCGCTTGCCCCGGAAGGTCAACCAGCAGGAGACCACCCGGACGTGTGAACGGCCATCTCATGGGCCGGGCTTGGCGAGTAGCGTCGATCACGCCAATCGGAATCAGGTTGGCGCGAACCCCCCAACTCTCTGAACCGGAGTGAACATGGCAATTCTTCAGGGTGCTACGGACACGTGGACGAAGTCGTCGTACTCCGGGGGCAACGGCGCGTGCGTCGAGGTCAAGTCCCCCGTCCAGGCCATCGCCGTACGTGACTCGAAGGCCCCCGAGGGCCCTTCGCTCACCTTCGTCCCCGGTGCGTGGAACGCGTTCGTGCGCGATGTGGCCGCCGGCACGGTCGACGCCTGATCACGCACCACCGCGCCTCCGCACCGCCGCGGTACGACGCACCACCACCACCGCGGCAGGGAAGCGCAGCGCACCACCGCACCACCTGATGGAGCCCTCTCGACCGGTTCGCCGTCCTGGCCGAGGGGGCTCGGCACGTCCGGCCCCCGCGCACGCCCGGCAGGGCGGTCTCGTCCACGTCGTCCATCACCCGTCCCGCCCCTCCCCTCCCGCCGGTCCCGCTACGCGCGCGGGTAGCGGGCCAGCCAGCCGGGGGCGACGGCGGCCGGGGTGTGCAGGGCGGGCCCCTGGGTCATCTCCATGGAGAAGTCGTCGGCCAGTTGGAGAAGCGTGGCCCGCCCCTCCAGCTCCGCCAGCCAGGCCGGCGGCAGCGCGGTCTCGCCGTGCAGCGTGCCCAGCAGCGCCCCGCAGACCGAACCGGTGGCGCGGGAGGGGCCGCTGTGGTTCACCGCCAACCGCAGTCCGTGCCGGACGTCCTCGCTGACCAGCGCGCAGTACACCCCGACCGCGAGGACCTCCTCGGCGGCGTCGGTCGCCCCCAGCGCCTCGATCAGCGCCGGACCGGGTATGCCCTGCCGCACCGAGCCGAGGGCCTGGCGCAGGCCCTCGCTCACCGGTTCGTGGCCGGGGCGTCCGGCCAGCAGGGCCAGGGTGTTCTGCACGGAGGCGTCCAGGCTCTCCCCGCGCGCCAGCCCGTGCACCAGTACGGCGAAGGCCCCCGCGGCGAGCTGGGCCGCGGGGTGGCCGTGGGACTGGGCCGCGCACTCCACGGCCAGTTGCAGCACGAGCCCCGGCTCCCAGCCCACGAGGAGCCCGAACGGGGCGGACCGGGTGAGCGCGCCCGCGGACCGGGCGGTGGGGTTCTTCGGCCGGTCGAGGGTGCCCATGGTGGTGTCGCCGAAGCCGCCGAGGCACTCCCGGGCGGGATCGCGGCGGGCGTAGAGCCATTCCTCGGCGGCCAGCCAGCCGTTGTCCTCGCACCGTTCGTCGGGCCCCCAGTGGTGCTGGGTGGCGGCCCACCGCAGATGGGCCCGGTGCACGTCGGTGGGCGGGTGCCAGACTCCGATGTCGCGGCGGACCTGGGCGCGTATCAGGCCGTCGACGGTGAACAGGGTGAGCTGGGTGAGGGCGGTGACGGCGCCGCGTCTGCCGTGGGCGGGCACGTAGTCGACGACCCCTTCGACGCCGTGGGCCGCGCGGATCTCCTCCAGGGCGAGCCCGTCGACCCCGGCGCCGAGCGCGTCCCCGACGGCCCCGCCGAGCAGGGCCCCGCGGACCCGGCTGCGGAAGTCCTGCTGCTCGGCCCGGCCCCAGACCGCCGCGGTCGCTGTGCTCACCCCGCCCCCTCCCCCGTCACCCCGTACTCGGCTGCGCGGGCCCGCTGCGGGCGACCGCGCAAGCACTGTAATCGAACGGGAACGGGCCGTAGAGGGGGCGACCGGGGTACGTACGGGTATGTCGACGGACGTCCCGCGAGTCGTTTTTGCGCGTCGCCCCCGGCCGGGGTTCAGCGGCCGGACGGCTCCTCCGGGGCGGCCCCCTCCGGAACCCCCGTACGTCGCGCGTCCCCCGCGCCTACGGCTCCCCCGCGGCCTCCAGCCGCTCCCGCTGCTCCCGCGCCCACGCGTACGCCGGGTCCAGTTCCAGCGCCCGGTCCAGGTCCGCGCGGGCCTCTGTCAGGCGGCCCAGGGCCTCCAGCGCGAGGGCGCGGCTGCCGTGGGCCCAGGCGTAGTGGGGGTCCAGGACGAGGGCCCGGTCGTAACAGGCGACGGCCTCCTCGTACCGCCCCGTCGCCCGGTACACCTCGCCCCGCTCCCCCTCCGTGCCCGCCCGCCCGGGGGCCAGCTCCTCGGCCCGGTCCAGGTCCGCGAGGGCGCCCACCGGGTCGCCGAGGGCCGTGCGGACGCGGGAGCGCCGCACCAGCGCCCACGCGTACTCCGGCCACAGCGCGATCGCCCGGTCGAAGTCGTCGAGCGCGTCCTCGTGGCGGCCGAGAGCGTGGCGGACCAGACCCCGGCTGCCCAGCGGCACCGCGTCGGAGGGGTCCAGGGCGTGGGCCCGGTCCAGGACGGCCAGGGCCTCCTCCAGGCGGCCCATCCGCCGGTACGTCTCGCCCCGTTCCCGCACCGCCCAGGCCCAGGCGGGCGCGATCTCCTCGGCCCGGTCCAGGTCCGCGAGGGCCTCCTCGTACCGGCCGAGCGCCCGCAGGATCACCGCCCGGCCCTGGTGGGCGCGTTCGCTGCGCGGGTCGACGGCGATGGCCCGCCCGTGGTCGGAGAGCGCGGCGTCCAGCTCCCCGGCCCGGAAGCGGTCCCAGGCCCGCACCACGAGGGCCGCGGCCCGGTCCCGGTCGGTCAGTTCGGCCCGGGTCAGCAGGAGGCCGAGCGCGGCGGTGGGGCGGGGGCCGTGGTCCGTTATGGCGGCGAGCAGGTCGTGGCCCCACTCCCGCAGTACGGCGTCGTCCGCGTCCTCGCCCGCCTCCGCGAGGGTCTGGGCCCAGTGCCGGGCGCGCGAGGGCCGCTGGTCGCAGAGGGCGATCCCGGCGCGCAGGGCCTCGGGCAGCGCGGCGCGCGGGCGGGCGCACAGCCGGTGGTAGAGGACTTCCAGGGCGGCCCGGCGCCAGGGCTGGTCGGCCCAGAGGCGTTCCGGGTCGACGCCCTCGCCCGCCGCGTCCCGGCGGGCCGCGAACGCCTCGGCCAGCCGGTCGTGCCCCGCCTTCCAGCGCTGGGGCGATCCGGTGCGCTGGAGCCGCAGCATCGGGGCCCGGACCACGGCGTGGTAGCGGGAGCGGCCGGAATGCCGCTCGGCGACGAACGGCAGCTCGTGCAGCCAGTCGTAGAGCTCCGGCACGGCGTACGGCCCGTCCTTCGGCGCGGCCACGGCGACGGCCACCAGGTCCTCGTCGAACCGGCGGGGCAGCGCGCAGGCCAGCGCCGCCGCCCGGCGGACCGGGTCGCTCTCGCCGGCCAGGAAGCGTTCGACGGCCGTGGCGTTGGCCTCCCCGGCCGCCCCGGGGTTGGCGGCGAGCGTGGACACCAGGACGGGCAGGCCGCCGGAGAGCCGCAGCACCTCCCGTACGACGGTCTCCGCCACCACCCCTCGACCGTGGAGGAGTTGGCGCGACTCGGCCTCGGTGAACGGCCCGAGCGGCACGTCCGCGACCAGGCGGCTCCGGTCGCCCCAGTGGACGGGGTCCAGGCGGCGCTGGCCGGCCAGGGTCAGGACGAGGTTGGCGGGCAGGTCGCCGTACCGTCCGGCGGTGAGCAGGTCCGCCACCCACCGGTCCAGTTGGGGGGCGGTGCGCTCGTAGGTGTCCAGGAACAGGGCGATCCAGGGCACCACGTCCGCGACGCGGTCGATCTCGGCGACGAACACCGGGGTGAGGACCCGTACCGGTTCCGCCAGCAGCCGGGCCTCCTCCTGCTGCCGGGCCCGCCCCCCGAACACCGTCCGCAACCCGCTCGCGCTCCGGGCCAGGACCGCCGGGTCGATGCCTCCGGCCAGCGCCCCGACCACCGGTATCGCCCCTGCCGCGATCAGCCCGGCCTGCGCGGCGGCGAGCGCCCCGACGGACGGTTCGCCTGCCGACATCCCCCCGGGCGGCGCCTCGTTGTCCGCCGCGAGCCGCCCGGCCGTCTCGTGGAGGGCCGACCGGTAGGTGTCGAGCAGCCGGTCGAGCGCCTTGAGCGGGTACCCCTGTTCGGCGAACTGCGCGGCGAACGCGGCGAGTACGTCGGGCACGGAGTCGGCGCTCTCGTCCACCGACGCGGTCACCGCCCCGAACTCCACCGCCGCCTCGCGCCATTCGCGTACGAGCGAGGTCTTGCCGACCCCGGCGTTGCCCCGCACGTGGAAGACGAACCGGTGCCGGGGGTCTTCGGGCGGGAGGGTGAAGTTCCTGCGGTAGAGGTCGAGTTCGGCTCGGCGCCCGACGAACGCGGCACGTCGCTGTCCTTCGACGATCTGCTGGAGGGAGAGGCGGCGGGGGCTGGTCGGCGGCATGGGGCCAGTCTGTCAGCGGGCGGCCGCGTCCGGGAGCCTCCGCCGACCGCGTGCGACGACCGGCGCCCCGCGGAGGGAGAGGACGGCCCGCCCCGGCGCGAACCGCACGGCCGCCCGCCCCGGTTTCCCCGGGCGGGCGGTGGACCCGTTCGTCAGGCCCAGGGGTCGAAGGGGATGCCGGCGGGTTCGGCGTTGGCGAGCAGGTTCCGGAAGCGGTTGTCCTTGTCGGTGACCTTGATGGTCGCCGCACCGAAGTCGGCGTTCATGAGCTTGTCCCGCAACTGCGTGCTGGGAAAGCCGTTCCAGTCGACGATCGGGGGGTGGCGCCAGGTGCCGTAGTGGTTCTCCGGCGGCTCGTCGCCGCCGTTGGCGAGGCGGAAGAAGTGCGTGCTCAAACCGTCCTTGTGGTAGACGGCCTTGGGGTGCGTGCCGTCGAACCGCACCTGGGAGCGCGGGTAGGTCTTCACGGTGCTGTGCTGGGTGGTGGAGA
Source organism: Streptomyces sp. NPDC017448 (assembly GCF_044330565.1). NCBI lineage: Bacteria > Bacillati > Actinomycetota > Actinomycetes > Kitasatosporales > Streptomycetaceae > Streptomyces > Streptomyces sp. NPDC017448. The sequence goes on from NZ_JBIRLM010000005.1 coordinate 269,944, forward strand.
CGTGTTCCACCTGGTTGGAGCCCTGGTGGACCCAGGAGATCACATGCTCGAAGTCGTGGCGGTGGCCGCCGAGTCCGCTGCCGTGGACGGCCTGGTCCTTCTCGAAGTAGCTGGCGTAGACGATGCCGCACCAGCCGTTGTTGCACAGGGAGCGGGCGTACGTCTGGGAGTTGTCCAGGTCCCACCGGTCCCGGCAGCTTCCGTTGACCGCGCCGGTCGTCTTCAGTCCGGGCGCGAGGGTGCCGTCCGGCCCGATGGCGGGGGTGGCGTAGCAGCCGTCGCCGTCGTAGTCGTAGGCGGGCGAGAAGGTCTGCTCGTAACCGCCCGCGTTCTGGGGGAGGCTGCCCGGCGGATCGGCGTGGGCGGCGGAGGCGGCGCCCAGCACGAGGAGGCCGGCGGCGGCGAGGACGGTGGCGGTGCGGCCGGCTCGTCGGTTGCGCCGGGGGCGTGGCCCGGTCGGGACGGAGGGCGATCCATCGCGGGCCTTGCGGGGGAGAACCGGCGTCGGCGGGTTTCGCATGAGGCATCGCTCCTGACTCGGCAGCACGTCACGGCAGGTGGGGCTTCCGCAAGAGTTGCCCAGTACATGACAGAAAGAAACGGAAGGCCGCCGCCCACCGGACCGGCGGCACCGGACCGTCACCCGCCCGGCGAATCCCGAACGCGGGGACGCCGAGACCGGACAGGTACGCGGTCGCCTTCCCCGGTCCGCAGCCCACGTCCGCCGTCGGTCCGAGCCCCGCTGACGTGACGAGTTCGGCGAAGGCGGCCAGGACGGCGCGGGAGAGGGGGTCCAGGGCGCCGGGGTCCTTCACCGTCCGGGCGTAGTCGGCGGCGACGGTGTCGTACGACCGCCGGATCGCCTCCAGGTACGCGTCCGGGCGCTTCTCCCCGTACGTGTCCCCGCGCTCGGGCGGAGCCCCGTCCGCGTACCCGGCCGCTGGCGCCCCCCTCCCCTCGTCTCCCCGTTCTCAGCTCGGCAGGACCGGCAGCAGCTCAGGCAGGTGGCCGTCCGAGGCGGTGGCCGCCGCCACGCGTTCGGCCGGGACCTCGCCGTAGAGCGTCGTACGGGGGCGGGACGGGCGGCCCGCCAGGTCGGCGATGGCCTTCAGGTCCTGGACGGAGCGGTACGAGCCGTAACCCGAACCCGCCATCCGGGAGATGGTCTCCTCCATCAGCGTGCCGCCCAGGTCGTTCGCGCCCGAGCGGAGCATCTCCGCCGCCCCCTCCGTGCCCAGCTTCACCCAGCTCGTCTGGATGTTGGTGATGTGCGGGTGCAGGAGCAGCCGTGCCATCGCCGTCACCGCGCGGTTGTCGCGGTCGGTGGGGCCGGGGCGCGCGATGCCCGCCAGGTAGACCGGGGCGTTGGTGTGGATGAAGGGGAGGGTGACGAACTCCGTGAAGCCGCCCGTCTCCTGCTGGAGCCCGGCCAGCGTGCGGAAGTGGCCGAGCCAGTGGCGGGGCTGGTCCACATGCCCGTACATCATCGTCGAGGACGAGCGCAGACCCACCTCGTGGGCCGTCCTGACGACCTCCAGCCAGGTGGCCGTGGGCAGTTTGCCCTTGGTGAGGACCCAGCGGACCTCGTCGTCCAGGATCTCCGCCGCCGTGCCGGGGATCGAGTCGAGCCCGGCCTCCTTGGCGGCGGTCAGCCAGTCGCGGATCGACATCCCGGTGCGGGTCGCGCCGTTGACGACCTCCATGGGCGAGAAGGCGTGCACGTGCATGCCGGGGACGCGCTCCTTCACCGCCCGCGCGATGTCGAAGTACGCGGTGCCCGGCAGGTCCGGGTGGATGCCGCCCTGCATGCAGACCTCGACCGCGCCGACGTCCCACGCCTGCGCCGCCCGGTCCGCGACCTGGTCCAGCGAGAGGGTGTACGCGTCGGCGTCCGTGCGGCGCTGGGCGAAGGCGCAGAAACGGCAGCCGGTGTAGCAGACGTTGGTGAAGTTGATGTTCCGCGTGACGATGTACGTGACCTCGTCGCCGACCACGTCCTTCCTCAACGCGTCGGCGATCCGGCACAGTTCGTCCAGCGCCGGGCCGTCCGCGTGGAGCAGGGCGAGGGCCTGGTCGTCGGTGAGCTTCGTCGGGTCGTCGGCGGCCCGGCTCAGCGCCTGGCGTAGGTCGGCGTCGATGCGGGACGGGACCATGCCGGGGGCGGCCGCCTCGCGGAGCGCCTCCCAGTCCCCGTACACCTCGTCGAAGTCGTCCCTGCGGTCGCCGGTGCGGCCCTCGGTGTCGATGGTGGCGTGCAGGTCGGTGCGGCCGGAGGAGGTGAAGCCCTCGTCCGGCTCCTGCCAGGGCAGGCCGACCGGGAGCGCGTCCTCGCGGGCGAGGCCCGTCTCGGGGTCGGCCAGGACGCGGACGTGCGGGAGGAGCCGGGGGTCGAGCCACGGCTCGCCGCGCTGGATGAACTCCGGGTAGATGGTGAGGCGTTCGCGGAGCCGGAAGCCCGACTCGGCGGTCCGCTCGGCCAGTTCGTCGATGTGCGGCCAGGGGCGCTCGGGGTTGACGTGGTCGGGGGTGAGCGGTGAGACCCCGCCCCAGTCGTCGATCCCCGCGCCGATGAGGAGCGCGTACTCGGCGTCCACCAGGTTGGGCGGGGCCTGGATGCGGGCGGACGGGCCGAGGATGTGCCGGGCCACCGCGATGGCGGCGGCCAGCTCCTCCAGCTCGGCGTCGGGCATCCCGCGCATCGCCGTGTCCGGCTTGGCGCGGAAGTTCTGCACGATGACTTCCTGGATGCCCTGGTAGGCGCGGGCCGTCTTCCGCAGCTCGAAGAGGGAGTCGGCGCGCTCCTCGTACGACTCCCCGATCCCGATCAGGATGCCGGTGGTGAACGGAACGTTGGAACGCCCCGCGTCCTCCAGCACCCGCAGCCGCAGGGCCGGTTCCTTGTCCGGGGAGCCGTGGTGCGGGCCGCCGGGCTCGGACCACAGGCGGGTCGCCGTCGTCTCCAGCATCATCCCCATCGAGGGGGCGACCGGCTTGAGGCGCTGGAGGTCGGTCCACGTCATCACGCCCGGGTTGAGGTGGGGCAGCAGCCCCGTCTCCTCCAGGACCCGGATCGCCATCGCCCGTACGTACGCGAGGGTGTCGTCGTACCCCTCCGCCTCCAGCCACTCCCGCGCCTCGGGCCACCGGTCCTCGGGGCGGTCCCCGAGCGTGAACAGCGCTTCCTTGCACCCCATCGCCGCACCCTCGCGGGCGATCTCCAGCACCTCGTCCGGCGACAGGAACATGCCGTGGCCGGCGCGGCGGAGCTTGCCGGGGACGGTGACGAAGGTGCAGTAGTGGCACCGGTCGCGGCAGAGGCGGGTGAGCGGGATGAAGACCTTGCGGGAGTACGTGATCACGCCCGGCCGGCCCGCCGCCTCCAGGCCGGCGTCCCGCACCCGGGCGGCGGAGGCCGCGAGGTCCGTCAGATCGTCGCCGCGCGCCTGGAGCAGGACGGCGGCCTCGGTCACGTCGAGGGCGACGCCGTCACGGGCCCGTTTGAGCGCGCGCCGCATGGCGTTGGTGGTCGGGCGTCCGCTCTGGGCATCGGGATCGGTCATGGACCGAGCATACGAGCGGGGTGCGCGCCCCGGGCCGGGGCCTCCGGCCCGCATACGCCGGTCACGGGGGCGCGGGGTCACCCGTGCGGGCCGACTCACCCGGATGTGCTCCCGTCCACGGCGGTCCCCCGCCTAGTGTCGGGACGATGATGGAGACGATCGTTCTCGGCATCGGCGAAACCCTCGTACGCGACGACCGGAACTGGGCGTCCTGGGCGAACTGGCTCGGCGTACCGCCGCACACGCTCAGCGCGCTGGTGGGCGCGGTGGTCGCCCAGGGCCGCGATGCCACCGACGCGTTGCGGATCCTGCGGCCCGACATGGACGTCGAGGAGGCCGGGCGCGCCCGGGCGGCCGCCGGGCGCGGGGAGCACCTCGACGAGTCGGACCTCTACCAGGACGTCCGGCCCGCGCTGGGCGAGTTGCGGGCGGCGGGCGTCCGGATCGTGGTGGCGGGCAACGGCACGGTGCGGACCGGGGAGCTGCTGCGGTCGCTGGACCTGCCCGCCGACCTGGTGGCCACCTCGGCCGAGTGGGGCGTACGGAAGCCGCACCCGGAGTTCTTCGCGCGGGTGGCGGAGGCGGCGGGCTCCCGGCCGGAGGCGACGCTGTACGTGGGCGACCACCCGGCCGACGACCTGTTCCCGGCCGCGGCGGCGGGGTTGCGGACGGCGCATCTGCGGCGGGGTCCGTACGGGCACTGGTGGGCGGACCACCCCGACGTCGTGGAGACGGCGGACTTCCGCATCGACGCGCTGACGGAACTGGTGGGGCCGGCGGGGTTGGTGGAGCTGAGGGGACCGGCCGGGACAGAAGCGGCTGGGGCTACTGGAGCCGCTGGGGCCGCTGGGGCCGCTGGGGCTACTCGGGAGGGTGCTCGGCGCGGGGCGTTGAGGTCCGTGCGGTAGAGAGGTGCGCGCCTCACCCCACGCCAGGGAAGCGCACCGCGTGAGAGGCCGCCCCGCAGCGGGGCTCACCCCCAGAGGCGGCGCGGCGCCCCGGGGGGCGGGCGGACGCTCGCGGCGGCCCGCCCGGGCGCGGGCCGCCGCACAGGCGCTCCTCAGTCCCGCAGCACCGCCTGCATCACGCTCTTCGCGATCGGGGCGCCGAGGCGGCCGCCCGAGATGTCGGAGCGGGAGATGTCCATGTCGGTCGGGTCGATGAACACCGCGACGGCGACCGACCGGCCGTCGTCCTTCTTCCCGTAGCTGACGAACCAGCCGTACGGGACCTCGTCGCGGACGTTCACACCGCGCTGGGCGGTACCGGTCTTGCCGCCGACCGTCACACCGTCGATCAGGGCGCGCTGGGCGCTGCCCTCCTTCGCGGTGTACTCCATCATCTCCTGGACCTTCTTCGCCGTCTCCGGCGAGACGGCCTGGCTCATCTCCATCGGCTCGTTCTTCTCCAGCGTGGAGAGGTCCGGGCCGCGCAGCTCGTCGACGATGTAGGGCTGCATCAGCTTGCCGTCGTTGGCGAGGGCCGCGGTGACCATCGCCATCTGCATCGGGGTGCTGGTCAGGCTGCCCTGCCCCATGCCGGTCAGTGCCGTGCCCGGCTTGTCGAGCTTCGGCGGGTAGAGGCTCTTCGTGGCGAGCATGTCGCCGAACTCGTCCGCGTACACGTCCTCGTTGAAGCCGAACTTCTCCGCCGTCTCCCGCATCCGGTCCTCGCCCAGCTCGGACGCGGCGTCCAGGAAGACGTTGTTGCAGGAGTACTGCATGGCCGTCTTCATCGACGCCTTGTTGCAGACCGCGTCGCCCGCCTCGCTGCCGATCTTGTTCGTGGAGAGCGGCAGGGGGTACGGCGAGACCGCGTCCGTCCGGGCGTCCACATCGGTGACCACGCCGTGCTCCAGCGCCGCGGCGGCCGTGAGGATCTTGAAGGTGGAGCCGGGCGGGTAGGTCTCGCGCAGCGGGCGGTTGGCCAGCGGCTTGCCTTTCTTCTTCTCCAGCGCCGTGAAGCGGTCGCTCTCCTCGAACGAGATCCCGGCGAAGACCTCGGGGTCGTACGAGGGCGTGGAGACCAGCGACAGCACCTTGCCGGTGCGCGGGTCCAGGGCGACCACCGCGCCCCGGGCCCCCAGGTCCGTCAGCCCCTTGTAGGCGGCCTTCTGCGCCTTGGCGTCGATCGTGGTGATCACGTCGCCGCCGCGCCGGGGCTGCCCGGTCAGGACGTCCTTGGCGTGCCGGAAGGCGAACCGGTCGTCCTGGCCGCTCAGGACGCTGTCGTAGGTCCGCTCCAGCAGCGAGGTGCCCCGGGACTGGGAGGCGTACCCGGTGACGGGCGCGTACATCGGGCCGTCCTTGTAGGTCCGGCGGAACGCGTAGTCGCGGCTGTCGGTCTCCTTCGACCCGGTGACCGCCTTGCCGCCGACGATGATGTCGCCGCGCGGGGTGGAGAACCGCTCGAACCGCACCCGGGCGTTGTGCTCGTTCTGGGCCAGCTCCTGGCGGTCGACGTGCTGCAGCCAGTTCGCCCGCAGCAGCAGGGCCAGCACCAGCAGCCCGCAGAAGATGGCTATGTGCCGCAACGGCCTGTTCATTCCACTCCCCACCCGGGCGGGCCCCGGTCCGCGCGACGTGCCGCCCGCCGACCGGTCCCGCGTATGCGTTCCCGGTGAGTAAGGATGCCTTGTCCGCGTCTCCGGTTGCACGGGCGGCCCCCGTACGCGGGCGCGCACGGCTCTCCTCCCAGGCACGCGGCCGGGCGCCCCGCCCGCTCCCGGACCGCCCGCGGCTCCGGCGGGGGCCCGGCGGGCTCCCGGCCCGCCCGGTGGAGGCGCCGGGACCGGTACGGAGGGCCGGGAAGCGGGAAGGGTCGGAGCATGCGCGGCGGCGGCCGGGCCGAGAGGAGCGGGCATGGGGACGGTGCCAGGACGGGGGCCGGGGCTGGGGTACTTCCTGCTGCCGGCGGGCGGTGCGCTGAGCCTGACCGGTGTGGTCACCGGCAACGGCACGCTGACCAGCCTGAGCTGGATCATGTGGGTGCTCGGCATCCTGCTGCTCCTGCGGAACCGTTCGCGCCGCCCCGCCGACCCGTGCGAGCTGGCGGCGGCGGCCGCCGCCGGGGACGCGCGGGCGGCACGCGGGCTGCGCACGCTCGCCCTGGCCGCGCGGGCCGAGGGGCGACCCGACGCGGCCGAGCGGATGCTGCGGCAGGCGGCGCGGGCGGGGGACGTGGAGTCGATGTGGGAGCTGGGCCGCCTGGTCGAGCGGCGCGCGGGCCTGACGGAGGCGGAACCGTGGTTCCGGATGGCGGCCGGACACGGACACGCGGTGGCCAAGCGGCTGTTCCGTCCGGGCGGCGCCCTGCACCCGGACGGGACGGGACCGGCGGCTTAGGGGCGGGCGGGCGTCGGAACCCCGGGGCCCTGGTGTCCCTCGTCCCTGTGTCCAGCGGTTTCCCGCCACTCCCCGGCCCGCCATATGCAGGTTAGCCTTACCTAAAATCACCCTCTGGGCAGTGGGCCGGGGGCGGGGCGAGGCAGGAGACACACCATGGGGCATGGCTGGGAGGGCGTCGTCCTCAAACTTTTCCGGGGGCGCGACTTCACGTTCACGGTGACCGGTTCGGAGCAGGTCACCGACCGCTTCCGTCGGGTGCACGTGACCGACGGCGGGCTGCTGGCCGCGACCGGAGGGGCGCATCCGACGATGTGGGTGCGCCTGTGGTTCGAGAAGGACGGCAAGCCGCACCAGCGCGCCTACACCCTGGTCGATCCGGATCCCGAGGCCGGCACGTTCAGTCTGGAATTCGCCCTGCACGAGGGGCCGGCGTGCGCCTGGGCGCGGGAGGCGAAGGCGGGCGACACGATCGAAGCGACGCTCCAGGGCACCGGTTTCACCCTGCCCGACCCGGCGCCCGCGCGGCTCTTCGTCATCGGTGACGCGGCGGCGCTGCCCGCGATCAACTCCCTGCTGGACGCGGTCCCGGGGACCCCGGCGACCATCTGGTTCGAGACCGCGCACGAGGACGACCGGCACCTGCCCCTCCGCCTCGACCCGGCCCACCACACCCTGCACCACGTGGAGCGCCGCGAGGCGGGGGCGCACCTCGTGGCCGAGGTGAAGGCGGCGCTGCCGGCGCTGCTGGGTGAGGACCGTTCGGACGCGTACGTCTGGGTCGCCTGCGACACGTCGACCACCCGGGCCCTGGCGGCCTGCCTCCGCAAGGAGATGGGCCTGCCCAAGGACCGGGTGAACGCGCTGGGCTACTGGCGGCCGTAGCGAGGGGCGCTCGGCCGTACGCCCCGGGGCCTCAGCCCTCGACCACGAGGGCCGGGGTCTCCTTCGTGAGCACCTCGCCCCGGAAGAACGCCGGGCTGCGGCGCTCCATGGCGACCATCAGCACCACGCCGAGGAGCAGCAGCCCCACCCCGATGACGAACACCGAGCCGACGCCGAAGACCGAGGAGCCGGAGCCGTACGCCGGATCCCACATGTCGTAGAGGGTCTTGGCGAAGACGGCGGCGAGGAGGACGCCGCCGAGCAGCGGGAAGAGGCCCTTGAAGACCAGGTCCCGGGCGGAGCGGGTCAGTTCGGCGCGGAAGTACCAGGCGCAGGCGAAGGCGGTCAGCGCGTAGTAGAAGCAGATCATGAGGCCGAGCGCGTAGATGGTGTCGACCAGGACGTGCTCGCTGACCAGGGTCATCACGGTGTAGAAGACGCCGGTGCCGATGCCCGCCGTGATCGTCGCCCGGCCGGGGGTCTTGAAGCGGGGGTGGACCTTGGCGTACGAGGCCGGCATCGCCTCGTACGCGGACATCGCGAGCACCGTGCGGGCGACCGGGATGAACGTGGTCTGGAGGCTGGCGGCGGCCGAGGCGAGGACCGCGAGGAAGAGCAGGACGCCGAGGCCGGGGCCCATCACGGGGCCGGCGAGGGCGGCGAAGACGTTGTCGGAGGTGTCCGGGTTGGCGAGGCCGAGGCCGGAGGCGCCGGAGCCCACGGCCATCTGCGCGGCGATGCCGGTGGCGAGGTAGGAGCCGACCAGGACGACCATCGCGATGAGCGCCGCGCGGCCGGGGGTCTTCTCACTGCCGGTGGTCTCCTCGTTGGCGGTCAGACAGGCGTCCCAGCCCCAGAACATGAAGATGGAGAGGGAGAGGCCCGCCGTGAAGGCCGCGAAGGACTGGACGGCGAAGGGGTTCAGCCAGGACCAGGAGAAGTCGAGCGAGGAGGCGAAGTCCGGGCCGCCGCTGCCGGCCTTGTCCAGGGCCATCGCCACGAAGAGGGCGAGGACCACCAGCTGGAGCCCGACGAGGGCGTACTGGATGCCCTTGGTGGCGGTCATGCCCCGGTAGCTGATGGCGGTGGCGACGGCGATGAGGATCAGGCACGTGAGGATGTGGACGGGCTTGCTGTCGTCCAGCGCGGCGACCGCGCCGCTGCCGGTGATCTCGCCCGCCAGCAGCCAGAAGTACGAGGTGGCGACGCCGGCCAGGTTGGACAGCACGATGATCGTGGCGATGACGAGGCCCCAGCCGCACATCCAGCCGACGCGCGGGCCGAACGCCTTCACCGTCCAGGTGAAGGAGGTGCCGCAGTCCGGCATCGCCTTGTTCAGCTCGCGGTAGGCGAAGGCCACGAGCAGCATGGGCAGGAACCCGGCCAGGAAGACGGCGGGCATCTGCACGCCGACCTCCCCGGCGGTGGAGCCGAGGGTGGAGGTCAGGCAGTAGACGGGGGCGACGGTGGAGACGCCGATGACGGCGCTCCCCATGAGACCGACGGAGTTCCCGCCGAGCCCTTTGCCGCGTACACCGCCACTGCCGCCGTCACCGTCGGCCGGGGCGCTTCCCCGTACCGTGTCTCCGGCCCGTGGCCGCGCGTCCAGCTGAGTCATGGAGAGGACGCTATGCGCTGCGATATCCACATCCGGAGGATGAGACTCCCCCGTCTCACCCTTGGAAGCTTCCCCCAACGCCCGCCGAACACCTGATGAATTGAAGGCCAACCCTGCGCCACTCCTTGCAATTCAAGCCGTCGAGCGGGGAGTAACCACGTACGGTAACCGCAGCCGTGTCCGTTTTGAGTGGATTCAAAATTTTCCCGCGCCGGTCCGGACCGACGCTCCGGCTCCCGCCCCCGTGCCCGTACGGAGCGCGCCCCCGCCCCCGGCCCGGGTTGGACCGCGCGGACTCCAGATCCTCCAGGGCCCGCAAACGCCCTGGCGGCACGGCTCCGGGCGGAGGACGTCAGCCGAGCGCGACCGTCCGCGCCGGGGGCCGCGGGCTTCGGGCACCCTGCGGAACATTGCGTGGGCCTCGGCCTGAGGGTCGGGGGGCAGCGCATCGGGACCACCCGCGCCCCGGCGACCGGGGCTCTCCTCCACGGATGCGGCGCCGGGCGGCCCCCGGCATGCGTGCGACCGGCCGTCTCAGTCCCCGGTCCCGGCGGAGGGAGCCGTCACGTCCCGTACGACCCCGTCGGGATCGGCCGACGCGTCCTCCACGAACTCCGGGAAGTCCACGTTGGCGAGTTGGAGGTTCCCGTGGACCATATGGACGGCGTCCGGCACGACGCGCACCGCGCGGGGCGGCGGGGAGTCGACGAGTTCCCGGTAGTACACCGGGTCGAGATCCTGATCGTCGTCCGCACCGAGGTCGAGCGCGAGCAGGGGACGCAGCGGCGACCGCATGGTGACGTCGTCGGCGAGGAACACCACGCACAGCTCCTCGTCCCGCGCCGCGGCGGTGAGGGCCGCGTCCTCGGCGACCCCCTCCCACCGTCGGTCCTCGACGAGGTGCACCGCCGGCTCCCAGCTCCGCTCCCCCTCGACGGCCCGCTCCAGCGCGGCGACGACCTCCCGCCACGCCGCGTCATCGGTGTAGTCGGTCCGGATGACGAGCGGCGCCCCCTCGTCGTCCCGAACGATCTCCGGCAACCCGTCCACGATCCGCGCCCCGCCCTCCCTGGTCCGTCTCCCGGCCTCGACGGTCTCCGCGACCCTTCGGCCTTCTGCCCGGACCTTCTCACGCGTCACCGACAACCGCCCGAAATCCCTGGTGGACACCTTTGATCACGCCCCGCGCCCCCACCCGGGTCCTGCCGTCACGCCTCCGCGTCGCCCCACTCCGCCACGGCCACCTCGTCGCCCACCGACAGCCTGCCCGGCCGCGTCACGGAGAACTTCGCGCCGAACACCACGCCGCCGAACGGCGCCCGCCGGTAGTCCGCGAGCGTCCGCAGCGGCTCCGGACCGCCCCGGACCCCGGCCTCCTGGTCGACCAGGGTGACCGCGCAGCGCACGGCGAGCTTGGCGTAGCCCAGCTCCGCCGAACCGATGGCCATCCGGCGGATGCGGTCCTCGGCGTGGGGTGCCGCCGCCCACTCCCCCGCCCGGCCTTCCGCCCGGCGCCCCTCGGGACGGCTGCCGACGACGATGTTCGGACGGAAGCGGTCCATGGCCACAGGGGCCGCGCCGCGCTCCGCCAGCCGCGTGCGCAGGTGGGCGAGGGAGGCGCGGGAGAGCAGGTGGACGGCGCCGCTGTCCGCGTAGCCGGAGGTGCCGGGGGTCAGTCCGTCGGTCCTCCGGTCGTGCTCCGGCGGCACGCGGACCAGGCGGCTCGGGACGCCGAGGAAGTCCGAGAGCCAGGCGGCGGCCTCGTCGCCCTGGTCGATGCCCCGGTACGTCACGCCGAACAGGTCCACGTCGCGCCGGGGCGCGGAGGTGGTGACGTCCACGTGCACCTCCCCGTGCCCCGCCCCGCCACCGCTCCCCGGATCGGCGGCGGACGGGGCGGACGCGGACGCGGCGGAGGGGGACGCGGCGGAGGGGGAAGCGGCGGAGGGGGAAGCGGCGGAGGGGGAAGCGAGCACGAGCCGGCTGCCGTCCGCGCTGATGGTGGGCCGGACCAGGGCGAGGCGCGGGTCGCGGCGCTGGGTGCGGTAGACCCCGTCCGTGCCGACGACCATGAAGGTGCGGTCGTGCGCGAGACCGGCCGGGGTCAGCCGCGTGCTGCTCACGGACGTTCCCGCGCACCCCTTGACGGGGTAGGTGATCAGATCGACGACCGTGGCCATGCGGCCTCTCCTCCGTGACGCCCCGCCCGCGCGTCTGCTGCCGCCGGGCCCGTACAGCAAGAGTGCCGGACGGTGAGCGGCGGGGAGGGCGCCGGGCCGGGGACGGGACGGGTTGCCGTGCCCGGCCCGCGCACCCGCGGGCGGAGGTCCCGCTCCCCCGCGGGCGGCTGTCGCCCGGCCCGCGTCAGCAGTTCGGGATCACCGTCCCGTTGTTGTCGCGGGCCTCGTCGTTGCCCCAGCGGGAGAGGTAGTACGCCGAGACGTACGCGTTGCGGCCGTTCTTGCCCGCGTACACGACGTCCAGGTCGGTGCGCAGCCACCAGTGGTTGAACTGGGTCGCCGTGCCGACCCGCGCGCCCCACACCTTGCAGTACACGTAGTTCGTACCGGCCTTGAGGATGCCCTGGGCGTCCACCGTACCGGCGGCGGCGTAGCCGGTGGCGTCGGCGAAGGTGTCGACCCAGTACTTCCCGGTTCCGCCCCCGCAACCGTTGTCGCTGGTCAGGTACTTGCTGTGGTACGCGCCCGGATACGGCGCGAGCGAGCGGCCGTTGATGACGATGGTCTGGCCGACGCCGTTGTACAGCTGCTCGTAGTGGATGTGCGCGCCGGAGCTGTTCCCGGTGGAGCCGGTGGTGCCGATCCGCTGCCCCTGGGCGACCTGGGCCCCGTGGGCGACGGAGAACGCGGCGAGGTGGAAGTAGTACGTCTTCCAGCCGCCGCCGTGCTCGATCGCGATGTAGTTGCCCGCGCCGCTCGGCTGGGAGTAGCGGTACGCCGTTCCGGCGGCCGAGGCGAGGACCGGTGAGCCCGCGGTGCCCCCGCCGTCGGTGCGGACGAAGTCGAGAGCCTGTCTGACCTCGGCGGAGTGGTGGCTGTAGCTCCACTGCTGGCCGCAGCCGTACGGCGCTTTGAAGTTGGGTGCGGCCGCCGCGGGGCCGGCGGCGGCGGTGACGGTGAGCAGCCCTCCGAGGAGGGCGAGAAGGGCCAGGAGACAGGTACGGGGTGAGCGCATCGGAATCCTCCGGGGTCGACGGCCGGACCGTGGCGGGAGAGGTGCTGGTGACGAAGTGCCCGTGGATCTACGCGGGTTGAGCGGTCACCAGGATGCCGCAGCTTCGGCACGCGCGACAGACCGCCGCCGGCCCGGTGGGCCCCTCCCCGGACCGGAGGACCGGCGTGTCCTTTACGGTCGCTCCTCGTTCGCATACGCGGCCTGATATCGCCCCGTACCGGAGAATCCCCGTTCCCGTGCCGATGCCGACGTCGCCGCCGACCGTGCCTGAACCGCCGGGGGCAGCCCTGCAACAGGTGAGAGCCCGAGGAGGCTGGAGAACATGTCCGACGCGAAGGATTCCGGGACGCCCCCGGCCCCGCCCGCGCTTCCGGCCGCGAAGAAGGAGCCGGGTATCGCGTACTCCCGCTCCCTGCGCTTCTGGCTGGACCCGGCGAACCTCGCGGTGAAACTCCAGCAGGCGGGGCCCGTCCTCAGGACGAAGACCGGTCCGGCGGTCGCCTTCCAGATGAACGACCCCTCCCTCATCCGGAAGGTCGGGAGCACGGAGGAGGTCTTCCAGTTCTGGGGCACGGACCCGTGCCTCAAGGAGGTCGCCGGGCGAGGGCTCACCGGGACCGAGGGCCGGCCCCACCGGGAGCGGCGCGCGATGATGCGGCCGGCGCTGGCCGCTCTCCGCCTGGCGGATCTGGGAACGTCCGTGCGGTCCCGGAGCGGGCGGCTGCTCGCCGCCATCCCCTCCGACCGCCCCGTGGACATGCGCTTCGAGATGGGCCGGTTCGCGACCGGGCTCCTCGTGGAGTCCGTGCTGAACAGCACACTCTCCCCGGAGACCCTGGCCGCGCTGGCCCGGTCCCGTTCCGCGGTGTCGGCCGGGATGATCTGGAAGTACACGCTGTCGCCGTGGCCGTGGCTGCCCGCGCCCCGGCAGCGCGCCTTCCGCCGTGCGGCCGCGACGCTCGACCGGGCCGCCCGCGAGGTGTACGACAACCACCGCCCGGACCCGGACGGCGGCGATGTCGTCTCCCTCCTCAAGCGTGCCGCCGGTGACGAGCGGGACGAGGTGCTGAACGATCTGTACGCGCTCCTCCTCGCGGGCATCGAGACCACCACCGGAACCCTCGCCTGGTCCTGCTACGAACTGGGCCGCCACCCCGACCACCAGGAAGCGCTCCGGGCCGAGGCCGACGCCGTCCTCGGCGCGGGCGGTCCCACCGGTGCCGTCCGGCCCGAACTGCTGGTCCGTACCACCGGTTTCATCACGGAGGTCACGCGCGTCCACGGCATTCCGTTCCTGGTCCGCCGCACGCGTCACGCCACCTGCCTGGGCGGGCAGAACCTGCCCGCCCGCGCGGTGGTGACCCTGCCGCTGGGGGCGCTGCGCCGTGATCCGGCCCGCTACGCGCGGCCGGACGAGTTCGACCCCCTGCGCTGGTCGCCCGACGCGCAGCCGCCGCTCTCCCCCGCCTCGGTGTTCACCTACGGGCTGGGGCCGCGCTACTGCCCCGGCGCGGCGGCGGCCGACATCCTGGTGCCCGTCGCCCTGGCGGCCCTGGTCCGGGCACGGACCTTTCGCATGGCCCGGCCCGGCAGGAAGGTCCGTGTCAGCCTGGAGCTCACCCCCACCCCCAAGGGCCTGTCCATGGTCGCCGCGCCCCGTGGCCCGCACCCCGCCGGGGCCGGGGCGGCGCAGTCCCGGCCCGGCCCCGACGAGCACACCGCCCCCGCCCCGCGCCCCTGACCGGCCACAAGGCGTCCCGGTCGCTCCCCGAGGAGCTGTGACGAGGGAGCCGACCGGCCCCGCCGCCGCTCACTTCCGGTACAACTCCTCGATCTCCGCCGCGAAGTCCCGCGCTATCGCCTCCCGCTTCAGCTTCAGCGACGGGGTCAGATGGCCCTTCTCCTCCGTGAAGTCCACGGGCAGGACCGCGAACTTGCGGATCGACTCCGCGCGGGAGACCAGGCGGTTCGCCTCGTCCACCGCCTTCTGGAGCGAGGTGCGCAGCTCCTCGTCGTGGATCAGCTCCCGCATCGGGACGCCCTGCTTCTTGGTCATCCGGAGCCAGTGCTGGAGCCCGTCCGGCTCCAGGGTGATCAGGGCGGTGATGAACGAGCGGTTGTCGCCGACCACCATGCACTGGCTGACCAGCGGGTGGGCGCGCAGCCAGTCCTCCAGCGGGGCCGGGGTGACGTTCTTGCCGCCCGACGTGATGATGATGTCCTTCTTGCGGCCGGTGATGGTCAGGTAGCCGTCCTCGTCCAGCGCGCCCAGGTCGCCCGTGGGGAACCAGTCGTCCGCCAGCAGCGCCGGGGCCGCCTCCGCCCGGCCGCCGTCCCAGTAGCCCCGGAACACCTGGCCGCCCTTGAGCAGCACCTCTCCGTCCTCCGCGATGCGCACCGAGGTCCCGGGCAGCGGCCAGCCCACCGTGCCCAGGCGGGGTTTGAGCGGCGGGGTCACCGTGTGGGCGGCCGTCGTCTCGGTGAGGCCGTACCCCTCGAAGACGCCGATGCCCGCCCCCTCGTAGAAAGCGGCGAGCCGGCGGCCCAGCGGGGAGCCGCCGCAGATCACGTACCGGACCTTCCCGCCCAGCGCGGCCCGGATGCGGCGGTAGACCAGCGGGTCGTACAGGGCGCGGGCGGCGCGCAGGCCGAGGCCGGGCCCGGGGCCGGTACCGTGCTCGGCGGCCTCGACCGCCTTGCCGTACCGCTGGGCGATACGGGCCGCCCGGTCGAACGACGATGCCCGGCCCATCTTCTCGGCGGTCGCCCGGCCCGTGTTGTAGACCTTCTCCAGCACGTACGGGATGGCGAGGAGGAAGGTCGGGCGGAAGCCGGCCAGGTCGGCCAGCAGGTCCTCCGTCTGGATGGAGGGGGCGTGGCCCAGCCGCACCCTCGCCCGCAGGCAGCCGATCGCCACCATGCGGCCGAAGACGTGCGAGAGGGGCAGGAAGAGGAGCGTGGAGGCCGGGTCCTTGGAGACCGACTTGAAGACGGGGTGCAGGAGTTCGATCGCGTTGTCGACCTCGGCGAAGAAGTTGCCGTGGGTCAGGACGCACCCCTTCGGGCGGCCCGTGGTGCCCGAGGTGTAGATCAGGGTGGCGGGGGCGTCCGGTTCCAGGGCGGCCCGTCGGGCGGCCACCGCAGCGTCCGGGATGTCCTTCCCGAGGGTTTTCAGGTGGCCGATCGCCCCCGTGGCGAACTGCCACAGGTGCGCCAGATCGCCGAGCTGCTTGCGCTCCTGGCTGATCAGGCGGCCCTGTTCCTTCGTCTCCACCGCGCACGCCACCGCACCGGAGTCCTGGAGGATCCACCGGGCCTGGAAGGC
Organism: Streptomyces sp. NPDC017448; assembly: GCF_044330565.1. NCBI lineage: Bacteria > Bacillati > Actinomycetota > Actinomycetes > Kitasatosporales > Streptomycetaceae > Streptomyces > Streptomyces sp. NPDC017448. The sequence continues at coordinate 285,871 of NZ_JBIRLM010000005.1, forward strand.
GGAGGAGGTGGGGTAGATGGGGACCGTCACCAGTCCGGCCGCCCACGCGGCGAAGTCCAGCAGCGTCCACTCGTACGTCGTGCGGGCCATGATCGCGATCCGGTCGCCCGCCCGGAGCCCTTCCGCCATCAGGCCCTTGGCCACCGCCTGCACCTCGGCGGCGAAGTCGGCGGCGCTCACGTCCTGCCAGCCGCCCTCGGCGTCCTTGCGGCTGAGGACCGGGGCCGCCGGGGCCTCGCGGGCGTTGTCGAAGGGGATCTCGGCGAGCGAACCGTGCCGCACGGCCGGGGCGAACGCCGGTACGGAGACCTCCTGGACCCGGCCGTCCGGGCCGCGCTTCTTCGTCGGTTCGACCAGGACGGGGCCGGGGGGCGTGGGGGTCGCGGAGGCGGAAGGCGGCGTGGACACGTGCGGCTCCTCGGTTCGGGGGTCGGGCGGGTCGGTTCGCCGGGTCGTCCGTCCGGCGGGTGCTGCGGGCAGAGCGGGGACGGCGGGTACTGCGGGCGGAGCGGGTGCTGCGGGCCGGGCGGTGGCCCCGGGGAAGGGGAAGCGGGGGCGGACGGGCCGCTCCGGGGCCGCGAGGGGTCGGGCCCCTGCGGCCGCCACGGCTCCTCCGGCCGCTCCCGGCCGAAAAGGGCGGAGCCCCACGGCCGCCAGGGGGGTCGGCACGGCCCTTCCAGGGCCGGGGGACGGACCCCCCAACGGCCACCAGGACCGCCAGGCCCCTACAGCCCCTACCGCCGCTACGGCCGCTACGGCCGCTCCAGGATCGCCGTCACCCCCTGTCCGCCCGCCGCGCAGATCGAGATCAGGCCGCGGCCCGGCCCCTCCCGTTCCGCCAGGAGTTTCGCGAGCGTCGCCACGATCCGGGCCCCGGTCGCGGCGAAGGGGTGGCCGGTGGCCAGGGAGGAGCCGGCCACGTTCAGGCGGGCGCGGTCCACCGGGGCCAGGCCCTGCTTCTCCCAGGCGGCGAGGGTGGCCAGCACCTGGGAGGCGAACGCCTCGTGGATCTCCACCAGGTCGAAGTCCTCGATCCCCAGCCCGGCGCGCTCCAGCAGGCGCGGCACCGCGTACGCGGGGGCCATGAGGAGGCCGTCGTCGCCGTCCACGTAGTCCACCGCGCCCGTCTCGTGCAGGGAGAGGTACGCCAGCGGTTCGAGACCGCGCTCACGCGCCCACTCCTCGCTCGCCAGCAGGACCGTCGCCGCGCCGTCCGTCAGCGGCGTCGAATTGCCCGCCGTCATGGTCGGGTCGGGCCCGGAGATCCCGAACACCGGCTTCAGGGCTGCCAGTTTCTCCACCGTCGATCCCGGGCGCAGGTTCTGGTCGCGGTCCAGCCCCCGGTGGGGGACCACCAGGTCGTCCAGGAAGCCCCGTTCGTACGCGGCGGCCAGCCGTTGGTGGCTCGTGGCGGCCAGCAGGTCCTGGTCCTCGCGGGTGACCCCCCAGCGGCGGGCGGTGACGGCGGCGTGCTCGCCCATCGACAGGCCGGTGCGGGGTTCGGCGTTGCGGGGTATGTCCGGGACCAGGTGGCGGGGGCGTACGGCGGACAGGGCCTTGAGCCGGGCTCCGGCCGACTTCGCGCGGCGGGCGGCGAGCAGGATGCGGCGCAGCTCGTCGTTGACGCCGAGCGGGGCGTCGCTCGTGGTGTCGGAGCCGCCCGCGACCGCCGAGTCGACGGAGCCGAGCGCGATGGCGTTCGCGGCGGCGACGACCGCCTGGAGGCCGGTGCCGCACGCCTGTTGGATGTCGTAGGCGGGGGTACGGGGATCGAGGGCGGAGCCGAGGACGGTCTCGCGGGCCAGATTGAAATCGCGGCTGTGTTTGAGGACCGCGCCCGCGACGAAAGCCCCGACGCGCTGCCCGGCCAGGCCGTAGCGTGCCACCAGGCCGTCGAGCGCGGCCGTCAGGAGGTCCTGGTTGGAGGCGGTGGCGTACGGACCGTCGGAGCGGGCGAACGGGGTGCGGCTGCCGCCGATCACCGCGACGCGGCGCGGCTGCGGCACGGGGAGCGGAACGAACGGGCGCGAACGCGTCATCGTGTCCCTCTCGTCTGGGTCGGTCCGGAATCGTTCATCTCGACCAGCTCCTGACTCTTGAGTAACCTTACTCAAGAGTAAATCTACGACCGAGCAGGGAGTCAGGACAATGGCCGATCGCTATCTGCACCTCACCGGCACCGCACCCGGCCGCTTCCTCACCCGTCGGCTCGGTCTGCCGCAGCCCGTCCCCCTGCGCCGCTGGAGCCGGGAAACGCCGCGCCTGGACGGGCCGTTGCTGCACCTGACCGCCGGAGAGTCGGCGATCGGGGGCGAGCTGGCGAAGGTGCTGGCGGCCACCGGCCTCACCGTCGAGGCGCGGGCCGAGCGCCCCGCCGGGATCGTGCTGGACGCCACCGGGGTCGCCTCCGCCCGGGGCCTCGCCCAGGTGCACGCGGCCCTGCACCCGGTCGTACGGTCGCTCGCTCCCGGTGGCCGGATCGTCGTCATCGGCACGCCCCCGTCCCCCGAGGACCACCATCAGGCCGCTGCCCAGCAGGCGTTGGAGGGTTTCGTCCGGTCGCTGGGGAAGGAGGTCGGGCGCGGCTCGACCGCACAGCTGGTGCGCCTCCCGGCCGGGGCCGCGCCGACGGCCGCCGAGTCCACCCTCCGCTTCCTCCTCTCGCCGCGTTCCGCCTACGTCAGCGGCCAGGTGATCGAGCTGACCGCCGCCGCCCCGGACCCGGTGGCCGACCACGAGGCGCCGCTCGCCGGGCGTACCGCCCTGGTCACCGGGGCGGCCCGGGGCATCGGCGCGTCCGTCGCCTCGGTCCTGGCCCGCGACGGGGCACGGGTCGTCGTGCTGGACGTCCCCGGGGCCCAGGACGACCTGGTGCGCACCGCCGACCGGCTCGGGGCCACCGCGCTGCCGCTGGACATCACCGCGCCCGACGCCGCCGCCCGCATCGCCGCCGCCGCCCCGGACGGGCTCGACGTCCTCGTCCACAACGCGGGCATCACCCGCGACCGCCGCCTCGCCAACATGCCGGCCGAACGGTGGGCGCAGGTCGTGGAGGTCAACCTCGACAGCGTGCTCCGCACCACCGACGAACTCCTGGCGTCGGGCACGGTGAACCGGGGCGGCAGGATCGTCGCCACCGCCTCCATCGCGGGCATCGCGGGCAACGACGGCCAGACCAACTACGCCGCCAGCAAGGCCGGGATCATCGGCCTGGTCCGCTCGCTCGGCCCCCGCGCCGCCGCCGAGCACGGCGTCACCGTCAACGCGGTGGCCCCCGGGTTCATCGAGACGAAGATGACCGCCGCCGTGCCGCTCCTCATCCGCGAGGCGGGCCGGCGGATGAACTCCCTCTCCCAGGGCGGGCTCCCGGTGGACGTCGCCGAGACCGTCGCCTGGTTCGCGCAGCCCGGCTCCGCCGCCGTCAACGGCCAGGTGCTGCGCGTCTGCGGCCAGAGCCTGCTGGGGGCGTGAGACCGGTGGCCTCGCTCAGCGCCTCGCTCCTACGCGGAGCCCTCTCCTCACCGCTCAAGCGCGCCGGACGGCCGGACGCCGCACTGCCCCCGGACCGTCGCACCCGCCCCGCCGCGCCCGTCGCACCGGGGCCCCTCGCCGCGTACGCCGGGATCTGCGGATTCCCGGAGACCGGGACGCTCCCGCTCACCTACCCGCACGTGCTGGCCTTCCCGGACACCCTGCGGCTGATGACCGGCCGGGCCTTCCCGCTGCCGGTGCTCGGGCTCGTCCACACCTGGATCGAGATCACCCCGCACCGGCCCGTGCGCCCGGAAGAACCGCTCGAACTGACGGTGTACGCGGAGAAGTTGTCCCCGCACCGCCGGGGCTCCGAGGTCACGATGGCGACCGAGGCGCGGGTGGCCGGGGAGCTGGTGTGGGCGTCCCGCAGCGGCTACCTCTCCCGCCACGCGACCTCCCGCCCGGTGACAGACCCGGTGACGGACCCGGCGGCGGACCCGGCGGCAGACCCGGCGGCGGACCGGCCGGCGGGCCCCTCACCCGCCGCCGCAGAGCGCCCCGCCCCCGCCGGCCCCGCCCCCGAGGAGCTGCCCGCCCGCGCCGAGTGGACGCTGCCCGGCGATCTCGGGCGGCGGTACGGGGCCGTCTCCGGGGACCGCAACCCGATCCACCTCCACCCGCTGACCGCCAAGCCGTTCGGCTTCCCCCGGGCCATCGCGCACGGCATGTGGACGGCCGCCCGCTGCCTGGCCGAGGCCGCCGACCCGGTCGGCATCCGTACCGTACGGGTGGAGTTCAGGGCCCCCGTCCTGCTGCCGGCCGCCGTGACGTACGCGGCCGACGCCTCCGGTCGCGCCTTCGCGCTGCGCGGGCCCGGGGGACGCGTCCACCTCGTGGGGTCGGTGGCCCGGAAGGCGTAGGCGTACGGGGCCGGCGGCCCGCTCCCGGACCCGCCACCGCGTCCGGGAGCCCCACCGCGCACGTGTGACACTCCCCTGTGGGCTCCCGCCCGCTCCGGCCGGCCGTCGCCGACGCCGCCCGGTGAACACATGTGCGAGAAAGCAGGTCCGGTACCGGTGGACAGACCCAGCGCGGTCGAGCGCGCCCTGCGCGAGGCCGCGCCCCACGAGATCTTCGACGTCGTCCGGTCCCTGGTCGAGCGCCGGCACGGCGCGCTGACGGTGGACCTGCTGCTCGTCGACTACGCGATGACCCGGCTGCAGCCCGTCGGCGTCCTGCCGCACACCCGGTCACCGGTCCCGGTGCACGACAGCGCCCCGGGCCGCGCGTTCGGAGCGCAGGAGCCGTACTGCGTGCACGACCGTCCGGCGTCCACGGTGACGGCGCACCTCCCGGTCAGCGTCCGGGGGGACCGGCTGGGCATCCTCAGCGTCACCCTGCCGGCGGCCGGGGGCGAGGGACCGGCGGCGGACGTGCTGGCGGACCTCCAGGAGTGCGCCGACGCCCTGGCGCACGAGGTGGTCGTCGCCGAGCGGGACACCGACCTCTTCCTCCAGGCGCGGCGGGCGGAGCGGTTGACCCTGGCGGCCGAGATGCAGTGGCAGCTCCTGCCCGGCCGCTCCTGCGCCCGGGCCGAGTACAGCCTCGGCGCGCAGCTGGAGCCCGCCTACGCGATCTTCGGCGACAGCTTCGACTGGTCGGCCTCGGCCGACGACCTGTACGTGACCGTCAGCAACGGCATGGGCGAGGGCATCGACGCCGCCCTGCTGACCAACCTCTGCGTCAACGCCCTGCGCAACGCCCGCCGCGCCGGCCTGAGCCTGAGCGACCAGGCGTACCTGGCCGACCAGGCGGTGTACGGGCAGTACCGGGGGGAGCAGTACCTCTCGACCCTGCTCTTCCGCTTCCACCTGCCGACCGGGGAGGTGGAGGTCGTCGACGCGGGCTCGCCCCGGGTGTGGCGGGTGCGCGGGGGCGTGGTGGAGCCGATCGAGTTCGAGGCGCAGATGCCGCTGGGGATGTTCGAGGACACCGACTACGTCGCGCAGCGCTTCCAGGTCCTGCCCGGTGACCGCCTGCTGTTCATCAGCGACGGCGTCTACGACGCGCTCTCCCCGGCCGGCGAGAAGTACAGCCTCCGGGCGCTGGCCGCGTCGATCAACAGCACGCGTCTGCTGCCCGCCCCCCAAGTGCCCCGGGTGATGCTCCAGGAGCTGCTGGGCCACCGGGGTTCCGGCCCGGCGGCGGACGACTCCCTCGTGATGTGCCTGGACTGGCACGGGCGCGACGCCGCCGGGCCGGCCCGGCCGTGAGGGCGGCGCCGCCCCGGCCGTGAGGGCGGCGCCGCGCGGTGGATCGCGCGTCCCGGGGTATGTGGTCAGCGGGTGAAGACTCTGCGACCTTCTGCCCCGGGCCTCCCGCTCCGCCGGGGCCCGGGTTGTCAAGGGGGGACGGCGTGAGGGAAGGTTGCCTCAAGGCAATCGTCTAGTTGATGAGGTGAGGGGTCCGCCCAGCGGGCCCTCGATATGTGGCTTCCACCCAAGTGCGAACCCTTGCGGACACACACCCGGACTTCCCCTGGGGCCGGGCCCCTTACCCGGTACTGATCGCCGACGCCCAGGACCTGGTGGTGCGGTGCAACGAGGCGGCGGGGCAGGTGCTGCCCGCCGCCGTCCCCGGTGCGCCGCTCGCGGAGGTGGTCCCGGAGTGGCTCCGCGACGCACACGCCGGGCTGCGCACCCCCGGTCGGCGCACCGCGCCGGAGACCGGCCGGGCGCCCGCCGGGTCCATCGCCGGACGCCATTTCGAGGCGCACCCCACGGTACGGGAGGACGGCTCGGCGGCGTGGTGGCTGGTGGACGCCACCGACTACCGGCTCGTCCGGGAGGCTCTGCACAGGGAGCAGGAGCGCAGCGCGTTCCTCGCGAAGGCGTCCAGCGCTCTGCTGTCCTCCCTCAACCTGGAGCGCTGCATGGACGTGGCGGCGCGGATGGCCGCCGAGGAACTCGCCGACGCGGCCCTCGTGATCGCACCGGCGCGAGGGCAGCGGCTGCCCGCGGTGACCTGCCTGCGCGGCGGCGACCCCGAGACGGCCACCGTGACGGTGGACCCCGACTCCGTGCCGGGGCTGGGGGAGGCGCTGCGCGGGTTCCCGCCGGTGCCCTCGCGGTGGATCGACCCGACCACGGCCCCCGCGTGGATGGTGCCCGAGAGCATGGGGCCGGTCGGCTCGATCGTGATCACCCCGCTGCCCGGGCACGGCGTCCCCGCCGGGGCCCTCATCCTGCTGCGCAAGGCCGACGCCACCGCCTTCAGCGAGGAGGAGGAGATCTTCGCCCGGTTGTTCGCCGCCCGCGCGGGCGCGGGGATGTCGGCCGCCCGGCTGTACGCGGAGCAGAGCTCGATCAGCGACCTGCTGATGCGGGAACTCCTGCCCCCGGCCCTGCACCGGGTCTGCGGGGTGGACTTCGCCGGCGGCTACCGGCCCTCGGCCGACCACGAGCGCATCGGGGGCGACTTCTACGACGTGCACCCCGCCGCCGACGAGGGCGACGCCTCCCTGGCCCTGCTGGGGGACGTGTGCGGCAAGGGCCTGGAGGCCGCCGTGCTGACGGGCCGCATCCGCAACACGCTGCACGCGCTGCTGCCCCTGGCCGACGACCACCAGCGGATGCTCGACCTGCTGAACACCTCGATGCTCAGCTCCCACCACACCCGCTTCGCGACCATGGTCCTGGCCTCCGCCCGGCGCCGGGGCAACACCGTGGACCTCAAGCTCACCAGCGGCGGCCACCCCAGCCCGCTGATCGTCCGCGCGGACGGCACGGTCGAGGAGGCCGCCACCCACGGCACCCTGATCGGCGCCATCCCCACCATCGCCTGCACCACCGACACCGTCACCCTGGCGCCCGGGGAGTCCTGCGTCCTCTACACGGACGGCATCACCGAGGCCAGGGGCGGCCCGATGGGCGACGACCTGTTCGGCGACGAACGGCTCAAGCGCGCGCTCGCCGACTGCGCGGGCATGCCCGCCGAGGGCATCGTGGAGCACGTGCAGATGCTGGCCGGCCAGTGGCTGGGCGGCCGCCCGCACGACGACATGGCCGTCGTCGTGATCTCCGCGCCCCGCACTCACCACCTGAGCGCGGTGGACGGCCACACCCGGGGCAGGTTCACCGCATGAGCACGAGCACCCCTCCCCGCGCCCCCTCCGCCGAACACGCCGACCGCTCGGCGCAGTCGCTGTGGGACGCCGTCTCGACCGGGAACGAGTACGCGGCCGGCGAGCTGGTCCTGCGCCTGCTCGACGACGGGACCGACCCGGAGACCGTCCTGCTGGACGTGGTCGCCCGGGTGCAGAAGCGGATCGGCGAGGAATGGGCGGCCAACCGGATCAGCGTCGCCCAGGAGCACGCGGCGACCGCCATCAACGAACGGGTCGTGGCCGCGCTGGGCACGCACCCCGCCGCCCGCACCTCCGTCACCCGGGGCAGGGTCACCGTGGCCTGCGTGGACGGCGAATGGCACGGCCTGCCCGCCCGCCTGCTGGCGGAGGTCCTGAAACTGCGCGGCTGGCGGGTCGACTACCTCGGCGCCCAGATCCCCACCCCTCACCTGATCGTCCACCTGCACAGCACCCGGGCCGACGCGGTGGCGCTCTCCAGCTCGATCCCCACCCGGCTGCCCACCGCGCACGCGGCGATCACCGCGTGCCAGGCGATCGGCGTTCCCGTCCTCGTCGGCGGGGCCGCCTTCGGACCCGAGGGCCGGTACGCGCGGCGGCTGGGCGCCGACGCCTGGGCCCCCGACGCCCGCGCCGCCGCCGACCTCCTCGCCCGGCAGCCGCCGCCCCGCCCGGAACCGGACCACCAGCAGTTCGACGACCTCCCGCACCTGGCCGACCAGGAGTACACCCTGGTCTCCCGCAGCGGCGCCGCACTCGTACGCCAGGTGTTCACCGCGCTGGAGGACGCCTTCCCCGCGATGCGCTCCTACAGCGACGCCCAGCGCGAGCGCACCGCCGAGGACCTCGCGCACATCGTCGACTTCCTGGCCACCGCCCTCTACCTCGACGACGAGGACCTCTTCACCCGGTTCATCACCTGGACCGCGCACATCCTGGTGGCCCGGGGCGTCCCCGCGTCGAGCCTGCCGCCCGCCCTGGAGCTGCTGGCCCGCGAGCTCAAGGACTTCCCCCGGGCCGTCCGCGTCCTCGGGGCCGGAAACCGGGCCCTCACCACCGTCCGCTCCACCGCCTCCGGGAACACCGCATGACCACGCACCCCCACCCCCTCCAGCTCACCGCGGTCGACGGGGAGGACAGCGTCCGTATAGAGCTCCGCGGAGACCTCGACTACGACAACGCCGACCTCCTCGTGCGGGAGGCCGTCGCCCGGCTCGCCGCGCGGCCGGGCCTGACCGATCTGCATCTGAAGTGCGCGGAGGTCGGCGCCGTCGACTCCATGGGGCTGTGCGCCCTGCTGATGATCGCCCGCCGCACCACCGAGGCGGGGGTGCGGCTGCACCTGGACGACCGGCCCGCGCGGCTGGAACGGCTCCTGGCCCTCACCGGTACGCTGGACCACCTCACGGCCGCGCCACCGCCCCGGCCCCCGGCGCCCCCGGCCCCCGAGGAGGGCGCCGGAGCACCCCGTCCCACCGGACCGGACGGCACCACCTGAGCCACTGCCCGGCCCTCCACCGGGCAGAAGCACCCACCGAGGGCAACCATGACCGCACCAGAGGCCGCCGCCGGCGGGGCCGGGCAGGACCCGGCCCACGCCGCGAGTTCGATCGTCGAGCTCCTCGACGTGATGTGGGACCACGCCAGGAACGCCACCGCGGGCATGAGCGCGCCCGGCTCCACCTCCCAGCTCCGCCTGATGTACGTCGTCGACGGCGAGGAGGGCGTCCGCATGCGCACCGTGTGCCACCGCCTCGCCTCCGCGCCGCCGACCGTGACCCGCATGTGCGACCGCCTGCAGGCCATCGGCTTCCTCGAACGCCTGCCGTGCCCGGACAACGGCCGCGAGATCGCGCTCCGGCTCACCGCCACCGGCAGGGAGCACCTGCAACGCATCCGCGCCCAGCGCGACACCGTGCTCCACCAGGCCATAGCCGACATGTCCCCCGGCGAACGCGGCGCCCTGGCCCTGGGGCTGGCGGGGTTGCGCGCCCAGCTCGCCACCGGCCGCGCCGAGGACCACCACACCCCCGGCAGCCACTCGGCGGCCTGATCGGCGGCCGACGCGGCGGAGCCCCCCAGCGCGCGTCCGGCGGAACGTGACCGCCATGCCCGGCCCGGTGGGGAGGACCGGCGCGCCCGGCACGATCCGAACGAGAAAGCCCCGAAGGCCGTCCCGGCGCCCCCGGCGGGGCCGCCCTCAGTCGGCCGGCGGCGTCCACGGGCGGGCGTGCATCAGGTTCTCCAGCCCCGCCCAGGCGAAGTTCATCAGGGTCGCCGCGGCCTCCCGCGCCGAGACGTCCGGGGTGTCGTTGGCCCATCCCGCCAGCGACTCCGCCGCGCCCACCAGGGCCTGGGCGAGCCCCGCCACGTCCCGGTCGGCGAGTGCGGGGTCGCTGTGCGCCTCGCGGGCGGCGGCCCCGATCAGCCCCGTCACGAACGCGACGATCTCGTCCCGCATGGAGCCGACCTCGCTGACGAACGGTTCACCGTGCGACCGCGCCTGACGGTGCAGCACCGACCAGGCGTCCGGGTGCTCGGCGGTGTGGACGAAGAACGCCCGCAGCCCCGCCCACAGTTGGGCGTCGGCGGGCAGGGACGGGTCCGCCCCGGCCCGTACCGCCTCCAGCAGGGCGTTCGCCTCGCGCTTGATACAGGCGGAGAACAGGTCCTCCTTGGAGTTCAGGTACAGGTAGACCAGCGGTTTGGAGACGCCCGCCAGCTCCGCGATCTCGTCCATGGAGGCGGCCCGGTAGCCGCGTTGGCCGAAGGTCCGCACGGCGGCGTCCATCATCTGCTGCTCGCGCACGGCGCGCGGCATCCGCTTGCCCTTCACAGCACTCATGTCCGGTTCCTCCCCGCCCCCGCTGCCCTGCTCCCCGTCCACCCTACGGCGGTCGGCGGCCCCGCGTCGCAGCGAGTGATCAAGGGGAAGGCCCGGCCGCGGCGCGCGGGCCCTCTGCGACCACCGGACGAGGCGCGTCCTACCGTGGCACTACACGCTTCGGCCCCACGTCCGACGCGGGCCGCCGGTCTCCGCGCCTAGCGTGCCGGAGATGACGATCATCCTTCGCGACAGACGGTCCGGGGCCGCCGCCACCGCCGTGGCCCTGACGATGGCCGCCGTGGCCGCACTGGCCGGGGCGAGCGCCCCCGCCTCGGCGTCCGGTCCGGCGGGGGCGGCGACGGCGACCGCCCCGGCCGCTCGCGCCGCCGCGCCCTCCGCACTGGCGCTCCCCCGCCCCACCGGCCCGTACGCCACCGGGCGCGACGCCCTCCTCCTCACCGATCACACCCGCCCCGACCCGTGGGCGCCCGCCTCCGGGCCGCGCCGGCTGTCGGTGGTGCTGCACTATCCGGCCCGCCCCGGCACCGGTGGCGGGGCGGCCCCGTACATGGCCGAGGAGGAGGCCCGGCTGATGCTCGCGCAGCGCGGGCTCGACGATCCGGCGTGGCCCGGACGGGTCGGAGCCACCCGGACCCACGCCCGTACGGCGGCCGTCCCGTCCCCGGGGCGGTTCCCGCTGGTGCTGCTCTCCCCCGGCTTCGGTACGCCCCGGGCCACGCTGACCGGGCTCGCGGAGGAGTTGGCGAGCCGGGGATACGTCGTGGCGAGCGCGGACCACCCGTACGAGACCACCGGCATGGAGCTGCCCGACGGGCGGGTCCTGCGGTGCGCCGCCTGCGACGCGGTGGACGCGCAGCCCGACGAGGCCGGGCGGCGGAAGGTGCTGGCCGCGGTCTCCGCCGGGCGGGCCGCCGACTTCTCCTTCCTGCTGGACCGGCTGACGGGCCCGCGCCCGGCGTGGCGGCACGCCCGGACGGTCGATCCGCGCCGGGTGGGCATGGCGGGCCACTCCATCGGGGGCAACGCGGCCGCCTCCACCATGGCGGCCGACCGCCGGGTGGACGCGGGCGTCGACATGGAGGGCACGTTCTTCGACCCGGTCCCCCGCCGGGGGCTCGCCGGACGGCCCTTCCTGATGCTGGGGACCGACCCGGAGCACGCTCCCGGCGCGGGCGACACGTCCTGGGACGAGGGCTGGGCGCGGCTGGACGGCTTCAAGCAGTGGCTGACGGTCCGGGGCTCCGGCCACTTCACCTTCACCGACACCCCGGAGATCGGGGAGCAGCTCGGCGTCGTGGACCCGGGCGCGCCGCTCTCCGCCGCCCGTTCGACCACGATCACCCGCGCCTACGTGACCGCCTTCTTCGACCGGTCCCTGCGCGGCCGGCCGGCCCGGCTGCTGGACGGCCCGAGCGCGGCCCATCCCGAGGTGCTCTTCCAGCGCCCCTGACGGCCCGGGGGAACAGGGCGGCGCCCCCGGGCCGTCCACGTACGGGGTACGTGGTGGCCCGGGGGCGCCGTCGGGTGTGCGGCGGGCGCTACGCGGTGACGGGCACCGCGTCGCGGACCTCCTCGCGGTCGGCGTCCCGGTCCTCGTCGCGCCGGTCGGCGGCGTCGTCGTCGAGGGAGTCGATCGGGGAGGCCGAGGCGGTGGCGTACGCGTCGTGGTCGAGGATCTTCTCGCGGGCCGCGACGATCACCGGGACCAGCGCCTGGCCGGCCACGTTGGTGGCGGTGCGCATCATGTCCAGGATCGGGTCGATCGCCATGAGCAGGCCGACGCCCTCCAGCGGGAGGCCCAGCGTGGACAGGGTGAGGGTCAGCATGACCGTCGCGCCGGTGAGGCCGGCGGTGGCCGCCGAGCCGATCACGGAGACGAAGGCGATCAGGAGGTAGTCGCCGATGCCCAGCTGCACGTCGAAGATCTGCGCGATGAAGATCGCCGCCAGCGCCGGGTAGATCGCGGCGCAGCCGTCCATCTTGGTGGTCGCGCCGAACGGGACGGCGAAGGAGGCGTACTCCTTCGGGACGCCGAGGCGCTCGGTGACCCGCTGGGTGACCGGCATGGTGCCGACCGAGGAGCGGGAGACGAAGGCGAGCTGGATGGCGGGCCAGGCGCCCTTGAAGAACTGGAGCGGGCTGACCTTGGCGACGGTGGCCAGGAGCAGCGGGTAGACGCCGAACATCACCAGGGCGCAGCCGATGTAGACGTCGGCGGTGAACGTCGCGTACTTGCCGATGAGCTCCCAGCCGTAGTCGGCGATGGCGTAGCCGATGAGGCCGACGGTGCCGATGGGGGCGAGGCGGATGACCCACCACAGGGCCTTCTGGAGCAGCTCCAGGACCGCCTGGCTGAAGGTGAGGATCGGCTGGGCCTTCTCGCCGAGCTTGAGCGCGGCGATACCGGCGACGGCGGCCATGAACACGATCTGGAGCACGTTCAGCTCGGTGAACGGCGTGATCACGTTGTCCGGGACGATGCCGGTCAGGAAGTCGATCCAGCTGCCCTTGGTCTCGGAGAGCGCGCCGTCCTTCGGCGTGAGGCCGGTGCCGGAGCCCGGGTTGGTGACCAGGCCGATCGCGAGGCCGATGGCGACCGCGATCAGGGAGGTGATCATGAACCAGAGCAGGGTGCGGGTCGCCAGCCGGGCGGCGTTGTTGACCTGGCGCAGGTTGGTGATCGACACCAGGATCGCGAAGAAGACCAGCGGGGCCACGGCCAGCTTGAGGAGCTGGACGAAGAGCGAGCCGATCTCGTCGAGGGTGGTGACGAGCCAGCCGAGCTCCTGGCTGCGGGCCAGCCAGCCGAGCAGCACACCGAGGATCAGACCGGCGACGATCTGGACCCAGAACGGGACGCGGGGTATGCGGGGACGGGAACCGGGACCGGAGCCGGCTGGCTGCTCGGCCTCGGGGGCGGCGGACGCGGGGGACGCGGACACGGACACACTCCAACGGGGATCGCATCGGAACGCACGGAGGTCATCCACGCGGTCGTGCGGTGGAACGGGGACGGGGTCGCGGCGCCCGCGCCGGGGGCGGCGCCGCTGCATGATGCCGTATCAGACGTTGCGGCAACAGACCGCGGACATACAGCGGCAGAGATCGACATGCAGGCGCGCCACGAGCGGGGTGCTCGCGGCATGACGGAGGCGCACAGCTGTCTTCATGGCACATACGTTAACACTTGTACTTTGAGAAGCTCAAAGCGTTTCTTTGGCCCGGCGGGAGCGCTTTCCTCCCGGTACGCCGCCCCCGGCACGCCGAGGGCCCCGTACCGGAGCGGTCTGCTCCGGTACGGGGCCCTGGGGGAAGGCGGTACGCGCGGGCGCGCGCGTGTGTGAGGAACCTTACTGAACGGCGTCCTCGCGGGCGCGGTTGGCGTCGAGGCGCGCCTTGGTGCGGTCGACCGTGGTGACGATCTGCTCGGACATCTCGTCGCGCTGCTTGCGCAGCAGCACGTAGCTGAGCGGGGCGGAGAGGACGAGGCCGAGGAGGATCACCCAGACCGTGTTGGAGCCGCCGAGGCCGGAGGGGACCAGTCCGAAGTGGACGGCGACACCGGCGACGAAGAAACAGCCGACGAAGATCAGCAGGCGCAACGCCGTGTAACGGATCATCGCGCTCGGCTTGGCAGCGGACACGGTGGGCCCTCTCTTCCCGGGAAATCTCGACACGCTTCTGCCCGTCCAGTGAAGCATGGCCCGAATTCTCTCGATTCAGGGGGTTGCCGGGACCGGGAGAGCCCCGGCCGGGAAGGCGGCCGGGGCTCTCGTGGGGAGCGGGGGCGGTGCGCGTCAGACGCGCATCGGCTGCGGCGACTCGCGCCGGTCCGGGTCGGGGCCCGGGTACTCGCGCAGGATCTCGTAGCGGGTGTTCCGCTCGACCGGCCGGAAACCGGCGTCGCGGATCAGCTCCAGCAGGTCCTCGCGGCCGAGCTTGTTCGGCGTGCCGAAGTCGTCGGCGTCGTGCGTGATCTTGTACTCGACGACCGAGCCGTCCATGTCGTCCGCGCCGTGCTGGAGCGCGAGCTGGGCGGTCTGCACGCCGTGCATCACCCAGAAGACCTTGACGTGCGGCACGTTGTCGAAGAGCAGCCGGGAGACCGCGAAGGTCTTCAGCGCCTCGGCGCCGGTCGCCATCGTGGTGCGCGCCTGGAGCTTGTTGCGGACCTTGCCGTCCTTCATGTCCACGAAGTCGTGCTGGTAGCGCAGCGGGATGAAGACCTGGAAACCGCCGGTCTCGTCCTGCATCTCCCGCAGCCGCAGCACGTGGTCGACGCGGTGGCGGTGCTCCTCGATGTGCCCGTACAGCATCGTCGCGGGGGTCTTGAGCCCCTTCTCGTGCGCGAGGCGGTGGATGCGCGACCAGTCCTCCCAGTGGGTGCGGTGGTCGACGATGTGCTGGCGGACCTCCCAGTCGAAGATCTCCGCGCCGCCGCCGGTCAGCGATTCGAGGCCGGCCTCGATCAGCTCGTCGAGGATCTCGGAGGCGGAGAGCCCGGAGATCGTCTCGAAGTGGTGGATCTCCGTCGCCGTGAACGCCTTGAGCGCCACGTTCGGCAGGGCTTCCTTCAGCGCGCTGAGCGAGCGCGGGTAGTAGCGCCACGGGAGGGTCGGGTGGAGCCCGTTGACGATGTGCAGCTCGGTGAGGTTCTCGCCCTCCATCGCCTTGGCGAGGCGGACGGCCTCCTCGATGCGCATCGTGTACGCGTCCTTCTCGCCCGGCTTGCGCTGGAACGAGCAGTACGCGCACGAGGCGGTGCACACGTTGGTCATGTTGAGGTGGCGGTTGACGTTGAAGTGCACGACGTCGCCGTTCTTGCGCGTCCGCACCTCGTGCGCCAGCCCCCCCAGCCACGCCAGGTCGTCGGAGGCGTAGAGGGCGATCCCGTCCTCGCGGGTCAGCCGCTCGCCGGCCCGGACCTTCTCCTCCAGCTCGCGCTTGAGTCCCGCGTCCACTAGGGCGCCTCCCATTTCTCCGTGTTCCAGACTCCGCCCCACGGTACTCCCCCGCCCTCCGGCCGGAGGGCGGCCCCCCGAGCGGCGGCGCGGGGCTACGCCTCCTCGGGAAGCTCCCCGACCCGGTTCTCCCACTTGGTGGAGAGCACGATCGTGGTCCGGGTCCGCGAGACGCCCTTCGTGCCGCTCAGCCGCCGGATCGTCCGCTCCAGACCGTCCACGTCGCCGACCCGGACCTTGAGCATGTACGAGTCGTCGCCCGCGATGAACCAGCAGTCCTCGATCTCCGCGAGGTCCTTCAGCCGGTGGGCCACGTCCTCGTGGTCGGCGGCGTCGGAGAGCGAGATCCCGATCAGCGCGGTCACCCCGAGCCCCAGCGAGGCGGAGTCGACGGTGGCGCGGTAGCCGGTGATGACACCGGCGGATTCCAGCCGGTTGATGCGGTCGGTGACGCTGGGCCCGGAGAGCCCCACCAGCCGTCCCAGCTCGGCGTACGAGGCCCTGCCGTTCTCCCTGAGGGCCTGGATGAGCTGCCTGTCCACCGCGTCCATATGACTGAAACCTTCCATTGTTCAGCAGTACCGCGAGTTTACGTGTAGAATCTAAGGCACGTAGGGCTGACGCCCTACAAATCTTCTAGAACATCCAAGAAACGCTTTCGAATCTTCAGGAGTGATCTTCACCGTGTACACGATCGAGATGGCCTACGCCCGGATGCGCGAGCTGCAGGACCTGGCCAACCGCTCGCGTGCCCACCAGCCCGCCGCCGCGCACCGCGTCGACAAGGTCCGCACCCCGCGCGCGCACAAGAAGCGCTGACTCCGGGGCCTTCGGCCTCCCCACCGCCGGGCGTGGCACCGGCCGCCCTCCGGGCGGCGGCAGGGGGACGCCAGGCCCTAGCGGTCCTGAGGATCGCGGGAGCCGCCACCGAGCTCTCCTTCCCAGCGGCGGTACAGGCGGTGCGGCACGCCCGCCGCGTCCAGCACCCGCCCCGCGACGAAATCCACCAGGTGCTGAATGTGCGTCGCCCCCGCGTAGAACGCCGGAGAGGCGGGCAGCACGATCGCGCCCGCCTCGTCCAGGGCCACCATCTGCTTCAGCGTCTGGCCGCTCAGCGGGGTCTCGCGCACCGCGACCACCAGCGGGCGGCGCTCCTTGAGCGTCACGCTCGCGGCCCGCTGGAGCAGATCCTTCGACAGACCGAGCGCCACCCCGGCCACACAGGCCGTCGAGGCCGGCACGATGAGCATCCCCCGCGCCGGGTACGACCCGGAGGACGGCCCGGCGGCCAGATCACCGGCCGGCCAGTGGCGTACGCGCTCCAGCTCCGCCTCCCCCACCGCGAACGCGTCCGGCTTCCCGTCCGCCCCCCGCTCCAGCCAGACCCGCAGGTCCTCGCGCCAGTGCCCGTCCCGGAACGCGATGCCGGTCTCGTCCAGCAGGGTGAGCCGCGAGGCCCGGCTCACCACCAGGTCCACGCTCTCGCCGGCCGCCAGGAGGCCGCGCAGGACGGCGGCCGCGAACGGGGTACCCGAAGCGCCGGACACCCCGACAATCCAAGGCCGCCGCTGCTGATGAGTCACTGAAGTCCTGGATTCCACACCCGCGAGCCTATCCGGCACGGCTCCGCGCCCGGCACCCGGAACCGGGCGGCCGCCGCGGACGTTCCACCGGGTGACGGCCAACCTGGGGCAGGGGCAGACCATGGGCGACCACCGGACCACCGACCGCACCGGGGGCCACAGCGCCACCGGCTCCGCGCGGGCCTTGTCCGCGGGGCTCCTGATGGCCGGCTGGGTGGCCCTGCTCTGGGTCCTCGAAGGGATCGACACGGCCACGGGCCACGCCCTGGACACCTACGGCATCACCCCGCGCGAGACGGCGGAGCTGCGGGACGTGGTGCCCGCCGCGTTCCTGCACAGCGGCTGGGAGCACGTGGCCTCCAACAGCGTCCCGCTGCTGGTCCTCGGCTTCCTCGCCGCCCTGGCGGGGCTGCGCCGGTTCGCCGCCGTCGTCCTGACGGTCATCCTGGTCAGCGGCCTCGGCGTCTGGCTGACCGCCCCGCGGAACACGGTGACGCTCGGCGCGTCCGGCGTGGTCTTCGGGCTGCTGGGCTATCTCCTGGTCCGCGGTTTCGTGGACCGCCGCCCCCGGGACGTCCTCGTCGGCGTCGGCGTCGCCGTGGTCTACGGCTCGCTGCTGTGGGGCGTCCTGCCGACCGAATCCGGCGTCAGCTGGCAGGGCCACCTCTTCGGGCTGGTCGGCGGGGTCGCGGCGGCCTTCCTCTTCCGCCGCCCGCGCCGCGCCCCGGCCCGCCCGGTCACGTTCTGAGGGCCCGCCACCAGAGGTGTCACGGGGTCAGGCCCCGCACCAGCAGATCCAGCAGCGCACAGGCGAACAGCGCGATCCCGATGAAACCGTTCACCGAGAAGAACGCCCGGTTCAGCCGGGACAGGTCGTGCGGACGCACCACCCGGTGCTCGTACACGAACGCCGCCGCGACGATCGCCATGCCGATCCAGTAGAAGACCTCGGCGTCCGTGGCCAGCCCGAACCACACCAGCAGCCCGGTCGTGACCGCGTGGCACACCCGCGCGCCCCACAGCGCCGCCGGGACCCCGAACCGCGCCGGGAACGAGTGCACCCCGTGGGCCCGGTCCGCGGCCACGTCCTGGCAGGCGAAGATCAGGTCGAAGCCGCCGATCCAGATCCCCACGGCGAGCCCGAGGATCACCGCTTCCCACGACCAGCTCCCGGTCACCGCCAGCCAGGCCCCGATGGGACCGATGGCCTGGGCGAGCCCCAGGATGGCGTGCGGGAAGTTGGTGAACCGCTTGCCGTACGGGTAGACCACCATCGGCACCACGGCCACCGGCGCGAGCGCCAGGCACAGCGGGTTCAGCAGCGCCGCCGCGCCCAGGAAGACGGCCAGCGCGACGAGCGCCCCGGTCCACGCCGACTTCACCGACACCGCGCCGGTCACCAGCTCGCGGCCCGCCGTACGCGGGTTGCGGGCGTCGATCTCCCGGTCGATGATCCGGTTGGCGGCCATCGCGAAGGTCCGCAGCCCCACCATCGCCAGCGTGACGAGCAGCAGGACGCCCCAGTGGATCGTGCCGTCCATCCGGAACATCGCGGTCAGCGCGGCGATGTACGCGAAGGGCAGCGCGAAGACCGAGTGCTCGATCATCACGAGCCGCAGGAAGGCCTTGACCTTGCCGTCCGATGGGGCGGGTCCGGGGACGGACGCCGCTTCTGCCGCACTGCTCACAGCCCGTATTCCTTCCAGCGGCGGTCGACCTTCGCCGCCGTCTCCGGGTCGGAGACGACCATCTCCGGCCAGCCGCCGTCCCGCGTGTACCCCTCGGTGGGCAGCTTCCTCGTCGCGTCGATCCCCGCCTTGCCGCCCCAGAACTGCTGGTACGAGGCGTGGTCCAGGTGGTCGACCGGGCCCTCGGTGACGGTCAGGTCCCGGGCGTAGTCGGTGTTGCCGAGCGCCCGCCAGGCCACCTCGTGCAGATCGTGGACGTCGCAGTCGGAGTCGACCACCACGATCAGCTTGGTCAGCGACATCATGTGCGCGCCCCAGATGGCGCTCATCACCTTCTGGGCGTGCTTCGGGTACTTCTTGTCGATCGAGACGATCGCGCAGTTGTGGAAGCCGCCCGCCTCGGGGAGGTGGTAGTCCACGATGTCCGGCACGATGATCTTCAGCAGCGGCAGGAAGAACCGCTCCGTGGCCCGGCCCAGCGGCCCGTCCTCGGTCGGCGGCCGGCCCACCACGATGGACTGGAGCAGCGGCCGCTTGCGCATGGTGACGCAGTCGATGGTCAGTGCGGGGAACGGTTCCTGCGGCGTGTAGAAGCCGGTGTGGTCCCCGAACGGGCCTTCGGGCAGCATCTCGCCCGGCTCCAGCCACCCCTCGATGACGACCTCCGCCTGCGCGGGGACCTGGAGCGGCACGGTCTTGCAGTCGACCATCTCGATCCGCTTGCCCTGGACGAACCCGGCGAAGAGGTACTCGTCGATGTCCCCGGGCAGCGGCGCGGTGGAGGCGTACGTCACGGCGGGCGGGCAGCCGAAGGCGATGGCGACGGGCAGCCGCTCACCGCGCCGGGCGGCGACCTGGTAGTGGTTGGCGCTGTCCTTGTGGATCTGCCAGTGCATCCCGATGGTGCGCTTGTCGTGGCGCTGGAGCCGGTAGAGGCCCAGGTTCCGGACGCCGGTCTCGGGGTGCTTGGTGTGGGTGAGGCCGAGGTTGAAGAACGAGCCGCCGTCCTCGGGCCAGGTGAACAGCGCGGGCAGCCGGTCCAGGTCGACGTCGTCGCCCGTCAGCACCACTTCCTGCACGGGCGCGTCGCCGGACTTCACCTTCTTCGGCGGCACGTGCACCATCGAGCCGAGCTTCCCGAACGCCTCCCGCACGCCGACGAAGCCCTGCGGCAGCTCCGGCTTGAGGAGCCCGCCGATCTTGTCGCTGATGTCGCTGTACGCCTTCAGCCCCAGCGCCTTGAGGAGGCGCCGGTCGGTGCCGAAGACGTTCATGGCCAGGGGCATCGAGGAGCCCTTGACGTTCTCGAACAGCAGGGCCGGGCCGCCCGCCTTGTTGACCCGGTCGACGATCTCGCCGACCTCCAGGTGGGGGTCGACCTCGACCTTGACGCGCTTGAGGTCGCCATCGCGCTCAAGGGCCCGGAGCAGGGAGCGAAGATCGTCGTAAGCCATGGGGTCCAGTTTGTCATCCCCGCCCCCGCGGCCGGGCCGGGGCTCCCCCGGCGGGGCCGCGCCACGGGGCCCGGGCGGAGGTCCGGCGAGGGCCGCGCACGCCCGCGCCGCGGTCCGGCCCGCCTGCCCGGCGGGGCCGTCACGCGCCGCCGGCGGCGCCCGCCGAGGGCCCCGGGGCCCTTCACGTCGAGCCGGTACCCTGGCGGCGATACGGGGCAATCATCCCGCCCGCCGCCACCTCCTGGGGGACGCACCATGAGAGCCCTGATGTTTCTCGTGCCGCTGGCTCTGACGATCTACGCGTTCATCGACTGCCTGAACACCTCCGAGGAGGACACCAAGCATCTGCCGAAGGTCGCCTGGGTCTTCATCATCCTGCTGTTCTGGGTCGTCGGCCCGGTCGTGTGGCTGATCGCCGGCAAGGCCCGCCGCACCGCGGCGGGGACCGCCGGGCCCGGCTACCGGCAGCGGACCAGGCGGCAGCAGTGGGTGGCCCCGGACGACAACCCGGACTTCCTGAAGTCCCTCGGCGACGACCGGCGGTCCGAGCCGGACGCCGAGGAGGAGCGGGGCCGCGGCGACGGTACGAACCCCGACGACAAGGCCCCGCCCGCCCCCTGACGGCCCCGCACCCGACGCGCATACGCCACGGCTCCCCGGAAGACATCCCGTCCGGGGAGCCGTGGCGTAGGTGTCGAAGGGTCCGGCGCGGTGGCTCAGACCCCCGCGTAGGAGTGCAGGCCGGAGACGAAGATGTTCACGCCGTAGTAGTTGAACAGCCAGCAGGCGAAGGCGATGAGCGCGAGGTAGGCGGCCTTGCGGCCCTTCCACCCGGCGGTGGCGCGGGCGTGCAGGTAGGCGGCGTAGGCGACCCAGGTGATGAAGGACCAGACCTCCTTGGGATCCCAGCCCCAGTAGCGGCCCCAGGCGTCGCCCGCCCAGATCGCGCCCGCGATGATCGTGAACGTCCACAGCGGGAAGACGGCGGCGTTGATCCGGTACGAGAACGTGTCCAGCGAGGCGGCCGAGGGCAGCCGCTCCATCACCGAGGAGGCGAACTTCCCGGGCGTGCCGCCGGAGGCGACCTTGTTCTCGTAGCTGTCGCGGAACAGGTAGAGGATCGTGCCGACCGCGCCGAGGTAGAAGACGGCGCCGCACAGGATCGCGGTCGAGACGTGGATCCACAGCCAGTACGAGTGCAGGGCGGGCACCAGCTGGTCGCTGTCGGTGTAGAGCGTGGTGACCGCGATGCCGAGGTCCAGCAGGACCGTGGTGACCAGCGGCAGGCCGATCCAGCGGACGTTCTTCTTCAGCGCGAGCAGCACCAGGTAGGAGCCGACCGCCACCGTGGAGAAGGTGATGGAGAACTCGTACATGTTGGCCCAGGGGGCCCGCTCCACGGAGAGCGCCCGGGTGGCGACGCCGCTCGCCTCGACCAGGAAGGCGACCGTGGTCAGCGAGACCGCGATCCGGCCCCACAGGTCGCCCTTGAAGGTGCCGCCGGCCGCCCCCGGCCCGTCGGGCACGTCCCGCGTCCCGGTGGCGGAGCGGGTGACGACCTTCGGGCGCTCCAGCACGGCGGTGCCGCCGGCCTGCGTCTTCGTGGCGGTGGCGGAGGCCCCGGCCCCGGCGTCCGCTCGGGGGGCGGACAGCGCGGCGGCCGTGCGGCCGACCTTGCTGCGGCTGCCGAAGACCCACTCCGCGATGTGCGCGAAGAAGGCCAGGGTGTAGACGGCCATCGACGAATAGATCAGCACGTTGCTGGCGTTCGCCAGGCTCTCGTTCGTTGCGGCGGCGAGATTCACTTCTCAGCCCCTTCGGCAGGTGCTTCGGCAGGGTGGACGGGCCGGCTCCCGGCCTCGTTCGTGGCTTCGGTGGTGGCGGGCGTGGCGGGTGTGTCCGGTTCCCCGGCCGCGTCCCGGCCGGCGGAGCTCTCGGGCGCGTCCGGTTCCTCCGGGGCGACGGGCGCGGTGGCGACGAGGGCGGTCGCCAGCTCGCCCAGCTCCTCGGGGAGCCGCGCGGACTCGCTGCGGCCCAGCCCCGCCATCTCCACGACCGTGACGCCGTCCGCGCCCCGGACCGCCCGCACCCACACCCGGCGGCGCTGGATGAACAGCGAACCGGCGAGGCCCGCGATGGCGGCGACGGCTCCGCCGAGCGCCCAGCCGTTGCCCGGCTGCTGCGAGATCTGGAAGCTGGCCCACTCCTCGGTGCCCTCGTAGGTGATGGAGCCGCCGTCCGGCAGGTCCAGCTTCTCGCCGGGCATCAGCATCTTCTTGAGGAGCTCGCCCTTCTCGTCCTTGAACTCCTTCATCTTGGACGTGTCGAGCTGGTAGACGTTCTGCGCGAGCCCGGAGTCCACGCCGAGGGAGCCGTGGTAGGCGCTGAGCGCCAGCACGGGGAAGTCCAGGGCGGGGAACTGCGAGAACATCTGGCCCTTGCCGTGACCGGCGAAGGTCGGCACGAAGAACGCCTTGAAGCCCAGCTGGGTCTTCTTGCCGTTCTCGTCCTTGTAGCCGTCCATCACCTTGATGGCGCCGGACGAGGTGATGTTGTTGTCGATCGGCAGCAGCGGGACGGCGGACCGCGAGACGACCTTCCCCTTGCCGTCCCGGACGGTGACGACGGGGGCGTAGCCGTGGGCGATCAGATAGACCTTGGTGCCGTCCACGACGAGCGGTTCGTTGACCTTGATGACGCCCTTGCGCTCGGCGCCGTCGGCCCCCTCCGCGTACGTCACCCGGGCCTCGAAGGTGCGCGGGGTGCCGCGCTGCGGGCCGCTCTTCTCGTACGTGCCGACGAAGTCGTCCAGCACGAAGCTGAACGGGGCCAGCGAGTCGGAGTCGTAGAGCGAGCCGTACTTGATGTTGTCGTACTGGGTGAGCGTGTTGGAGAAGCCGTCGCCCTCGACGACGAGCTTGCCGCCCTCGGATTTGAAGAGCTGCCCGCAGGCGAAGGCCACCAGCATCACGATCAGGGCGATGTGGAAGACCAGGTTGCCGGCCTCGCGGAGGTAGCCCTTCTCGGCCGCGACCGCGTCGCCCGCCTCGTGCGCCCGGAAGCGCCGCCCGCGCAGGACCGCGAGGGCCGCCGCGCGGACCTCCTCGGGCTCGGCCCCGGTGCGCCAGGTGGTGTACGCGGGCAGCCGGGTCAGCCGCTTCGGCGCGCCCGGGGGGCGGCTGCGGAGCTGGCCGACGAACTGGCCGGTGCGCGGCACGATGCAGCCGATGAGCGAGACGAACAGCAAGATGTAGATCGCGGAGAACCACACCGAGCTGTAGACGTCGAAGAGCTGGAGCTTCTCGTAGATCGGGGTGAGGGTGGCGTGCTGGTCCTTGAAGGCCTGCACCTTCACGTCGTCGACGCTGTTCTGCGGGATGAGCGACCCCGGGATCGCGCCGAGGGAGAGCAGGAAGAGCAGGATCAGCGCCACCCGCATCGAGGTGAGCTGGCGCCAGAACCAGCGGACCCAGCCGACCACGCCCATCGCGGGCACGCCCGCGCCGGTCTCGGGGCGCTCCTCGCGGGGCGCGGTGGAGAGCCGTTCACCGGCCGCGCCGTGGCCGGAGTCGTCCGGGCCGGGGGGCGGTCCGCCCGGCCCGGCGGCGGAGGCGCGCGCGTCCTCGTCCCCGTGCTGCCGCGTCCCCGTGCTGTTCGCCTTGCTCATGAACTCAGATCCCTACGACGAAACCGCTGGACCAGCTCTGCATCTGCTGCATGATCGTGGCCCACGCACCGGTCAGCAGCAGAACTCCGGTCACGATCATCATTCCGCCGCCGATCCGCATCACCCACGCGTAGTGGCGCTTGACCCAGCCGAACGCGCCGAGCGCCCGGCGGAAGGCGACCGCGGCCAGGACGAACGGGACGCCGAGTCCGAGACAGTACGCGACGGTCAGCAGCGCGCCGCGTCCGGCGGTGGCGCTCTGGGTGGACAGCGCGAGGACGGAGGAGAGCGTCGGGCCGATGCACGGCGTCCAGCCGATCCCGAAGAGCGCGCCCAGCAGCGGCGCTCCGGCGAGCCCCGTCACCGGCCGCTTGTGGAAGCGGAACTCGCGCTGCGTCACGCCGGGCAGGAGCCCCAGGAAGAAGACGCCCATGAGGATCATCAGGGCGCCGAGGACCTTGTTCAGCACCTCGGAGTGCACCTGGAGCTCTTGGCCGAAGTAGCCGAAGAGCGCGCCCGTGGAGGCGAACACCACGGTGAAGCCGAGGACGAAGAGGGAGGCGCCCGCCACCACCCGGCCCCGGCGCGCGTCGGCCAGGTCGGTGCCGCTGACCCCGGTGACGTAACTGAGGTAGCCGGGGACCAGCGGCAGGACGCAGGGGGAGAAGAAGGAGATGAGACCGGCCAGCAGGGCGAGCGGCAGCGCGACCAGCAGCGCTCCCGACAGGACGGTCTCGTTGTACGCGGCCAGGGTGACGGCCCCGTGGTGGGCGGCGAGCGGGGTCACCGGGTCACTTCTCCGCGATGATCGGGTCGATCATCTCGCGCAGCCCGTCCGCGTCGAGCGCCTGGAGCGTGCGCGCCGCGATCTTCCCGTCCCGGTCGATGACCACGGTGGACGGGATGGCCTGGGGGTTCAGGGTGCCCTTGGGGAAGCGGAGGATGAGCTTGCCGATCGGGTCGTAGAAGCTCGGGTACTCGATCCCGTAGTCCTTCTCGAAGTTGACCGCCTTGTCCCGTTCGGGATCCCGGGTGTTGATCCCGACGAACTGGACGCCCCGGTCGGCGGTCTCCTCGGCGACCTGCGCGAAGTACTTCGCCTCCAGGCGGCAGGGGCCGCACCAGGAGCCCCAGACGTTGAGCACGACGACCTCGCCCTTGTAGTCGGCGAGGTCGAGCGGCTTGCCGTCCAGGCCCTCGCCGTCGAGCTTCGGCGCGGCCACCCGGTCCGCCCGGTCGACGGTGGAGACGCCGCCGCTGCCGGTGATGAAGTTGGTGTTGCCGCCGCCTCCCGCCTTGGTGCCCTCGCTGCACGCGGTCAGCGTCAGGGCGCCGGCCACGGCGGTGGCGGCGAGCAGGGTGAAGCGGCGTCGGGACGCGCGGCCAAAGCTCATGTGAAAAGTTTCGCATGGCGGTTTCCGGCGATCTGCCCGCCCCCCTCGGTGCCCGTAAAGCCCCTTGTCAGGCCTGTTTAAAGAAGGAGTTCCAGCCTCCGGCGGGCGCCTGTCCGACCTCCAGCGTACGGAGCTTGGCGAGGACGGCGGGATCCTGTGCGTCGAGCCAGTCGACGTACTGCCGGAACGAGACGAGGCGCACGTCGTCCTGGTCCGCCACCTTCTTGATCACTTCTTCCACGGCGTCCATGTAGATGCCGCCGTTCCACTCCTCGAAGTGGTTGCCGATGTAGAAGGGCGCGCGATTCGTCTCGTACGCGCGCTGGAATCCGGCGAGATAGGCGTCGGTCGCCTGCTTGCGCCAGCCGGGATAGCGCGAGGGCATGCCCTTGGTCGAATTCCGGGACTGGTTGGCGAGGATGTTGTAGTCCATCGAGAGCACTTCGAAGGAGTGCCCGGGGAACGGCATCGCCTGGAGCGGCAGGTCCCAGATGCCCCCGCGCTTCACGGGCCACGTCTGGCGGCCCCCCGGCGAGCTGGCGTCGTAGCGCCAGCCGAGCTTGCTCGCGGTGGGCAGCAGGCTGTCCTGGCCGAGCAGGCAGGGGGTGCGGCCGCCGATCAGTTCCTTGCGGTAGTCGAAGGGAAGGGGGTCCTCGTCCTCCCATCCGGTGTGGGAGCGCCATTCCGTGACGAACGACACAGCCTGATTGATCTCGCTGTGCCATTGGGCGGGCGTCCAGCGCTCCACCGATCCGGAACCGCCGCAGAAATGCCCGTTGAAGTGGGTGCCGATCTCGTGGCCGTCCAGCCACGCCTGGCGCACGTACTTCAGCGTGTCCTTGATGTGGTCGTCGGTGAGATAACCGATGTCGGAGGCGCCGCGCGGGTTGTTCGGCGGCCGGTAGAGGGATTTCTTCGACTCGGGCAGCAGATAGATCCCGGAGAGGAAGAACGTCATCGCCGCGTCGTGTTCCCTGGCGAGTTCGAGAAAGCGCGGGAAGAGTCCGTTGCCGACCTCGCCGGCCCCGTCCCAGGAAAAGATCACGAACTGCGGCGGCTTCTGGCCCGGTTCGAGCGGGACCGGCGCCTGCGGCTGACGGGGCTGTTTTCCGGTGTCGGCGGTCGAGCCGTCGCCGATCAGCCGGATCTTGTTCTTCGGCGCGCCGTTTCCGCTGCCGCTGCCGTTCCCGTTCCCGCCGGTCCCGGCGTCACCGGTGCCGCTCCGGCCGGACGACCCTCCGTCACCGGAGGAGCCGGAGGTTCCGCACCCGGCGAGCCCGATCGCGGCTGCGGCCCCGAGCCCCGCGCCGAGCAGGCCCCTTCGATTGATGTCGCGCATACCGTCCCCATCTGCGGTCGTTTTATCTCAAGCTCATACAAACTGCCGAAGGGGTAGATGGGGCGCGTAACACGTCGGTTCCGAACATTTGGGGACTTTCTTTACGCTTTACCTTCTGATCGTCCGACAGTCCGACCGGTCACAGCGCCACACCCCTGCGGTGCTCGCACGTACGTGCGCGTCATCCGGGGAGGGGGACGCGGGGGCGCCCCTCCGCAGTTCTGCCCCCGGGCGGCGGATCTCCGCCCCGGTGGACCGCCCGCCGGCCGACCCCGCCGCCGGGGCGGCTTCCCGGGATCCTCGAACTCATGCGCGGGCGGAGGGCGGAGGCAGGGGCGGCGGAGGCGTCCGGGGGCGGACGACGAACGGGACCGGCCACCGTCGTGACGGTGACCGGTCCCGTGACGTACCGGCTTCTCCGGGCGGGCGTCGCCCTCGGACCCTCCCCCGGCGGGCGTCACCCTCGGGGCTCCCCCGGGCGGGGGCCGGCTAAGCGCCGAACGCCTTGGACTGCCCCGGCTTCCCCTTCACCGGCTTCGCCCCGGCCAGCAGGTGGACGGGCACCAGGTCCCGGGCCGGCTCCGAATAGCCGACCGAGACGATCCGGTCGCCCCGGTAGGTGAAGCTGGTCAGCGAGGCCAGCGTGCACTGCCGCTTCCGCGGGTCGTGCCACAGCCGGCGGCGCTCCACGAAGGAGCGCAGGATCCAGATCGGCAGCTGGTGGCTGACGCAGACCGCCTCGTGCCCGCGCGCCGCGTCCCGCGCGGTGTCGATCGCGCCCATCATCCGCACGACCTGTTCGATGTACGGCTCGCCCCAGGACGGCTTGAACGGGTTGGTGAGGTGCTTCCAGTTGTCCGGCCTGCGCAGCGCGCCGTCCCCGACGCCGAAGGTCTTGCCCTCGAAGACGTTGGCGGCCTCGATCAGCCGGGCGTCGGTGGCCGGCTCCAGACCGTGCGCCCGGGCGATCGGGTCGGCGGTCTCCTGGGCCCGCTCCAGCGGGGAGGCGACGACATGGGTGACGTCGCGCTTCTCCAGGTGCTCGGCCACCCGGTCGGCCATCTTCCGGCCCAGGTCGGAGAGGTGGTAGCCGGAGCGCCGCCCGTAGAGCACGCCGTCCGGGTTGTGCACCTCGCCGTGCCGGACCACGTGCACCACGGTCAGCTGCTCGTCCCGGTCCACGTTCCCGCTCCTCCCGTTCGCGCTCTTCCCGGCGTCGCTCTTCCCGCTCATGCGGTGGCCTCCGCCGCGGCGCGGGCGGCGGCGGGCAGCGCGGCGGCGATGCGCTCGACCGCCCGCTCGTCGTGGGCCGTGGAGACGAACCAGGACTCGAACGCGGAGGGCGGCAGGTAGACGCCGCGGGCCAGCATCGCGTGGAAGAACGCGGTGAAGCGGAAGACGTCCTGCTGCTTGGCGTCGTCGTAGTTCCGCACCGGCCGGTCGGTGAAGAAGACGGAGAACATGTTGCTCGCGGCCGAGACCGTGTGCGCGACGCCCTCCTTGGCGAGCGCGTCGCCCACCAGCGTGCGCAGCTCGGCGGAGACCGCGTCGAGCTTCGCGTACGCCGCGTCGTCCAGCAGCCGCAGCTGGGCGAGGCCCGCCGCCGTGGCGACCGGGTTCCCGGAGAGGGTGCCCGCCTGGTAGACCGGGCCCGCCGGAGCGAGGTGCGCCATCACGTCGCCGCGCCCGCCGAAGGCCGCGGCGGGGAAGCCGCCGCCCATCACCTTGCCGAAGGTCATCAGGTCGGGCCGGACGCCGTCGACGCCGTACCAGCCGGCCTTCGACGTACGGAAGCCCGTCATGACCTCGTCGGAGATGTACAGCGCGCCGTGGGCCGCGCACAGCTCCTTGAGCCCGGCGTTGAAGCCGTCCGCCGGCGGGACGACGCCCATGTTGCCGGGGGACGCCTCGGTGATCACGCAGGCGATCTCGCCCGGGTGCGCGGCGAAGGCGGCCCGCACCGCGTCCAGGTCGTTGTACGGCAGCACGACGGTGTCCCCGGCCGTGGCTCCGGTGACGCCCGGGGTGTCGGGCAGCCCGAAGGTGGCGAGCCCCGAGCCGGCGGCGGCGAGCAGCGCGTCCACGTGGCCGTGGTAGCAGCCGGCGAACTTCACGACCTTGGCCCGGCCCGTGAAACCGCGGGCCAGCCGGATCGCCGACATGGTCGCCTCGGTGCCGGAGGAGACCAGGCGCACCTGCTCCACGGGCTCGATCCGCGCCACGATCTCCTCGGCGAGGGCGACCTCGCCCTCGCCCGGCGTACCGAAGGAGGTCCCCCGGGTCACCGCCTCCTGGACCGCGGCGACGACCTCGGGGTGGGAGTGGCCGAGAATCATCGGCCCCCACGAGCAGACGAGGTCGACGTACTCGCGACCGTCCGCGTCGGTGAGGTACGGACCGGTGCCGGACACCATGAACCGGGGCGTACCGCCCACGGCCCGGAAGGCACGCACGGGAGAGTTCACGCCGCCGGGCGTCACGACGGACGCCCGGTCGAACAGCGACTGTGAAACTGGGGCTTCGTATGAATACGCCACTTTGGTCCTGATCTGCGGTTCGGGTATCGGGAGGCCGGGCCGGGAAATCCCTACCAATCTCGGCCACCGGTGAGCAGGGAGCGCGCTCCCCTCGTATCACGAAAGAGCGTCAGCCCCCTCGCGTCTGCGAAACTGGGGCGTCATAGGGAAAGCTCACACATGCCATGGTGTCAGAGGCACGGACGGTCTTGCGGGCAGGTGTTTCGCCGCACGCCCGCGGGGGAGGTCACTGACACGGTGATCGGGTTGCGCGGCGGGGGCTGTGCCTCCTAAGAAGTAGTCGGGTGGATGAGATATGCATCGCGGTGGCGGAGTGGGCGAAGGGACCGACGACCTGGGGCCCGAGCCTGCCCGTCGAGGGCGGCACCGGCGCAGGACCGAGCGCGCGCAGAGGAGGGGTGCGGAGAGCACGCCGCCCCCCGGGACCAGGAGCGGGGGCGGGATGGGGGTGACCTACAAGTACTTCGGGGCCCCGGACGGCGCCACCGCCGCACGGGTGCCCATCTCGATGCGCCCGGAGGAGCTCGGCGGCGACGAGCTGGGCATGGGCGGCATGTTCACCAAGATCAAGCCGGAGACCGTGGCCGCCATGGTCCTGACCGGCATCCAGGGCATACCTCTGCACAAGGTGCCCCCGCTGGAGCTGGTGGTCCTCCACCCCGACTACGCGGTGGTGAAGCTCCCGATGACCGTGGTCGACCCGCTGCGCGGCGTCGGCGAGGAGTCGGTGGGCGCGGCGGCCTTCATCTGGTCCACGGTCCCCGACCGCGGCGGCCCGCGCGACGCCTTCAACGTCTACCAGCTGCTCCACGAGTGGCAGGACTTCTCCCACCGCCTGCACGACGCGGGCCACCAGGCGTACTGCCTCGTGTGGCCCTGAGCGGGGCGGCGCAGCGCCCGGTCCGGCCGGGGGCGGGGCGGCGTACCGCCCGGCCGTGAGCGGGGGCGGCGTACCGTTCCCGGCCGGACCGCCCACGCCGTCAGCCCCCGCCCGCCACCGTCAGCTCCCGCCCACCGCCCTCGCGCCGGACGCGCCGCTCGTCCCGGACGCCCGTTCCGGAGTCCACCCCGGGTCGCGCCCCGTCACGGCCAGCAGCCGCTCGAAGGGCGTGGCGTCCTCCCCCACCGGGAAGGGCTCCCCGAACACCTTCATCTCCCGGGCCTGCGGAGCCATCGCCGCCAGCCCCGGGCCCACCGCGTCGAGCACGCCCGGCTCCGGCACGAAGTCCCCGCCGGTCGCCCGCGCCAGGTCCCAGGCGTGCACGGTCAGATCGCCCAGCACCATGAGCCCCACGGTCCGGGCCGGCAGCCCCATCTTCCCCGTGGTGCCCTCCTCGGCCCCCGGCGCGCTCCACGCCTCCACCAGCCGCGCCGTCTCCTCACCGAACCTGCCCCGCCAACCGGCCGTCACGAAATCCGGCTCCTGGCTGAAATCCACCTCCTCACGGGCGGCGAGCGCCTGGAAGTTCACGACCACCAGGAACAGGTGGTTCACCAGCGCCCGCACGTCGTACTCGGCGCACGGCGTGGGGTCTCCCAGCCGCGCGTCGTCGATGCCGCGCACGACGGGCAGCGCCCGGTCCGCGGCGGCTTCCAGCAGTTCACCGATCTTCTGCGTCATGGATCCACCCTGCGTCCCGCACCGGCACGGCGTCTTGAAGAAACACGACGGACGGGCAGGTCGGCGGCGCGGGCGCGGCCTACGATCGTCGCCATGGCAGACGGACCGCGCCGCGACACCCGGGGCATCGTCGACGCCCCGGACCTCTTCGCCCGCGTACGCTTCCGCCGCCGCGCGCCCGCCGCCCCGCTCCGCCCGTACCTGGAGCACTACTGGCTGATCGACTGGGACCTGGCCGAGCCGTACGCCGCCCACGTCGTCCCGCACCCCTCGGTCAACCTGGTCTTCCAGCGGTACGAGACCGGGAACGGCACGCCGGACCGGCCCGGGCACGCCGAGGTGGCCGGCGTCGCCCCCCGTCTCTTCACCCGGAAGCTGGCCGGGCGCGGCCGGGTCTGCGGGGTCCAGTTCCGGCCGGGCGGCTTCCGCCCGTTCGCACCGGAGCACGCCGTCCGCGAGCTGACCGGCCGCCGGGTGGCCGCCGCCGACGTGCTCCGTACGCCGCCGCCGGTGGACGCCGTCCTGGAGCCGGACGACGAGGACGCGCGGGTCGCGGCCCTGGACGCCTGCCTCCTGGCCCTGGAGCCCCGCCCCGACCCCCGGGCGACCCTGGCGATGACCGCCGTCGACCGGGTCCGCACGGACCGCACCCTGCGCCGCGCCGACCGGCTCGCCCGGGACACGGGGCTCTCCCCGCGCTCCCTGCAACGGCTGTTCTCCGCCTACGTCGGCGTCGGCCCCAAGTGGGTCATCCTCCGCTACCGCATCCACGAGGCCCTGGAGCGCGCCGGTTCCGGCGCGGCCGTCGACTGGGCGCGGCTCGCGGCGGACCTCGGCTACAGCGACCAGGCCCATCTGGTGCGGGACTTCACCGCGACGGTCGGCGCGCCCCCCACGGCGTTCGCCCCGCGCTGACCGCCGCCGCACGCGTACGGGCACGATCCGCCCCCGTACGCGGACCGGCGCGGGCGCCCCGGCGTGAAAGGGCGTGCACGGGCGGAGGCGTCCCGCCGGGCGGGGGCCGGTCGCACGCCCCCGCGCGCCCCGCGAAATCCCTGGCAGTCCGTCCCCCGCCGGTGGCATCCTGACCAGGTGAACGGACCCGAGATCACCGTGGAAGTAGCCCCTGAACTGCGGCTTTTCGTTCCGCATGAGCGTCGCGGCGGCCCCACGCCCCTCGTCACGGACGGCGCCTCGACCCTCGGCCACGTCGTCGAGTCCCTGGGCATCCCGCTCACCGAGGCCGGCGCGCTGCTGGTGAACGGCGATCCGGTGGCCCGTTCGCACGTTCCGGGCCCCGGCGAACACGTCGACGTACGCGCGGTGGATCGCCCCCAGCAGCTCCCGGGCGCGCCCCTGCGCTTCCTCCTCGACGTCCACCTCGGCACGCTGGCCCGCCGGTTGCGGCTCCTCGGCGTCGACGCGGCCTACGAGAGCGAGGACATCGGCGACCCCGCCCTCGCCGCCCTCTCGGCGCGGGAACGGCGTGTCCTGCTCTCCCGGGACCGGGGGCTGCTGCGCCGCCGCGAGATCTGGGCGGGGGCGTACGTCTACAGCGACCGCCCCCAGGAGCAACTGCGCGACGTCCTCGGCCGCTTCGCCCCCGCCCTGGCCCCGTGGACCCGGTGCACCGCCTGCAACGGCGTCCTGGCCGTGGCCGCCAAGGACACCGTGAGGGGGCTGCTGGAGCACGGCACCCAGGAGGCGTACGACGTGTTCGCCCAGTGCACGCGGTGCGACCGGGTCTACTGGCGCGGGGCCCACCACGGCCACCTGGAGACGATCGTCTCCGAGGCGGTCCGCGAGTTCGGGGGCGCGACGGCGTAGGGGCGCCCCGCGTACGCCCGCGCACGGGCCGGTCCGCGACGCCTGCCTATCCTTTCCCCGTACCCGATCAGCAGTCCGAGGAGATCGCCATGGCCGCCACCCCCATCGCCGTCGTCACCGGCGCGAGCAGCGGCATCGGCGCCGCGACCGCCCGTACGCTGGCCGCCGCCGGGTTCCGGGTGGTGCTGACCGCCCGCCGCAAGGACCGCATCGAGGCGCTCGCGGCCGAGCTGAACGAGGCCGGACACCAGGCGACGGCATACCCGCTGGACGTCACCGACCGGGCGGCGGTCGACGAGTTCGCCACCGCGTTCCGCACCCTCGCCGTCCTCGTCAACAACGCGGGCGGGGCGCTCGGGGCCGACCCGGTGGCGACCGGCGACCCGGCGGACTGGCGCCAGATGTACGAGACCAACGTCATCGGCACCCTCAACGTCACGCAGGCCCTGCTGCCCGCCCTCACCGCGAGCGGCGACGGCACGATCGTGATCCTCTCCTCCACCGCGGCCCTCTCCTCCTACGAGGGCGGCGGCGGTTACGTGGCGGCCAAGCACGGCGAACACGTCCTGGCCGAAACCCTGCGGCTGGAGATCGTCGGCACCCCGGTCCGGGTCATCGAGGTGGCCCCCGGCATGGTCAGGACCGAGGAGTTCGCCACCACCCGCTTCCGGGGCGACACGGAGAAGGCCGCCAAGGTCTACGCGGGCGTCGACGCCCCGCTGACCGCCGAGGACGTGGCCGACACGATCGGCTGGGCGGTCTCCCGCCCCAGCCACGTCAACATCGACCTGCTGGTGGTCCGCCCCCGCGCCCAGGCGTCCAACACGAAGGTCCACCGGGAGCTCTGAGCCCCCGGCCGGTGCTCTCCCCCCGCTCGCCAAGAAGGTAAGCGAGGGGGGAGCACCCGTCGGCCTGCGGGACGCACGGGCGCAGGGCGCAGGGCGCAGTGGGAGCACGGCGCGGTGCGAAGTGCGATGCGCGGAGCCGCCTCAGCCCTTCACACACACCACCTGCTTGAGCTTGGCGACGACCTGGACCAGATCCCTCTGCTGATCGATGACCTGCTCGATCGGCTTGTACGCCCCCGGGATCTCGTCCACGACACCGGAGTCCTTCCGGCACTCCACGCCCCGCGTCTGCTCCTCCAGGTCCCTGGTCGAGAACCGCCGCTTCGCCGCGCTGCGGCTCATCCGGCGTCCCGCGCCGTGTGACGCCGAGTTGAACGACTTCTCGTTGCCGAGGCCCTTGACGATGTACGAACCCGTGCCCATGGACCCCGGGATGATCCCGTAGTCACCGGACCCCGCCCGGATCGCACCCTTGCGGGTGACCAGCAGGTCCATGCCGTCGTACCGCTCCTCCGCCACGTAGTTGTGGTGGCAGGAGATGACCGGGTCGAAGGTCACCCGGGCCTTCTTGAACTCCCTGCGGACCACGTCCTGGAAGAGCCCCATCATGATCGCCCGGTTGAACTTCGCGTACTCCTGCGCCCAGAAGAGGTCGTTGCGGTACGCGGCCATCTGCGGCGTGTCCGCGACGAACACCGCCAGGTCGCGGTCGATCAGCCCCTGGTTGTGCGGGAGCTTCTGCGCCTGGCCGATGTGGAAGTCGGCCAGCTCCTTGCCGATGTTCCGCGAACCGGAATGCAGCATCAACCAGACAGAACCATCCCCATCGAGACAAAACTCGATAAAATGATTACCCGATCCAAGCGTCCCCATCTGCTTCGTGGCGCGTTCCTGGCGGAACTTCACCGCGTCGGCGATCCCCCCGAACCGCCCCCAGAAGTCGTCCCACCCCGCCGTCGGGAAGCCGTGCAGCCGCCCCGGGTCCACCGCGTCGTCGTGCATCCCGCGGCCGACCGGAATGGCCTGCTCGATCTTGGAGCGGAGCCGGGACAGGTCGCCCGGGAGGTCGTTGGCGGTGAGGGACGTCTTCACCGCCGACATCCCGCAGCCGATGTCCACGCCCACCGCCGCCGGGCAGACCGCGCCGTGCATCGCGATGACCGAGCCGACCGTCGCCCCCTTGCCGAAGTGGACGTCCGGCATGACGGCGAGGCCCTTGATCCACGGCAGCGTGGAGACGTTGCGCAGCTGCTGCATCGCGCCCTCCTCGACCGTCGCGGGGTCCGCCCACATCCGGATGGGGACCTTCGCCCCCGGCACCTCTACGTACGACATAACTCCTCGATTCCCCCGAAAAGACAGAAAGCGCAATACCGGTGCCAAGATCGGCAAACCCGTCGGCCGACCGGCATCCACGGCGGCGCGTGCGATACACATTGTGTCCATCGGCCGCCCTCGGGCGGCAACACGTTTTCCGTACCGAAGGGAGCCTGGGACGGTGCGACACAAGGCGTACGTACCCGGCGTCGCGCTTCTCGCGGCACTCGTCGTCGGCTGCAGCGCCGACGGCGGCGACGACGCGAACGGCGCCGACGGCAAGCCGGGCGGCCCGGTGGTCTCCCCCGCCCCTCCGGGCAGGTACCTGACCCTGCCCGCGCCGTGCCGCGCCGTGCCGCGCCCCCTGCTGAAGGACCTGCTGCCGGGCGCGGCGGAGCTTCCGGGGAACCAGCAGGAGAAGGTGTTCCGGGGTTCGGCGGCCGTCACGTACGACACCGACCGCAAGGTCGGCTGCAGTTGGAAGGCCGACGCGCCGAGCGCCACCCGCAGCCTGGCCATCGACTTCGAGCGCGTCGTCTCGTACGACCCCGCGGTCAGCGACGACGACCGCGCCGACACGGTGTACGAGAAGAAGAAGGACGCGGCGGGCCTGTCGTCCTCGGCGGCCCCCCGGGCGGACGCGGCCGCGACCACCGGGACCCCGGCCGGCGGGGACGGGGGCGGCGGCGAGGAGAAGGGGGGCGCCGCGGACCCCTCGCCCTCCACGAGCACCGGCGACGCCTCTGACGGGGCCCCCGGGAGCGGCGGTCCGGAGGAGGCCCTCCCGTCGCGCGTCCTCGACAACCTGGGAGATGCCGCATTTCTGCAGGATCTGCCCAAAGGGCCGGGTTCCACCGCCCAGAACCACACGGTGAGCGTGGTGTTCCGCACATCGAACGTGGTCGTGACGGTCCGGTACGCCGAGCAGCCGGCCCTCATCACCCAGCGGCCCGACGGCAGGGAACTCCAGGAGAAGGCGCAGGCACTGGCCCGGAAACTGGCCGAGACGCTCAGCGAGTAGGCCCCCGCCCGGGCGGCCCCCACCGGCCGCGTTCCGGCCTCCGGGCCTCCGGGGGGCGGCGCGGGCCGGTCGCCGCCCGTCGTACCGTGGCTGTCCGGAAGACCCGCCGTCCCGCTCCCGAGCCCGCCCGTCCGTACACCGCACGAACCGAGACCTCCAGCACCGAGAGCTCCGTGCCATCCGAGTGAAGGAACCATGCACCGATCTGCCCCGCGCCTGTCCCGCATCCTCGCCTGCGCCGCCGTTCCGGTGATGCTCGTAGCCGTCGGCTGCTCGTCGGACTCCGGCTCCGACGGCAAGAAGAACGCGGGCTCCTCGGCGTCCGGAACGGCCTCCGCCAAGCCCACCGAGCCCACCGTCGAACCGGCGAAGTTCTCCGATCTGCCCGGCGACCCGTGTGCCGCGATCGGGAAGAAGACGATCAAGGACCTGGTGCCCGACGCCAAGAAGAAGAGCGGCACGGCCGGAAAGTCCAGCGATCTCTCGCTCCGGGGCAGCTGCTCCTGGAACGGCCTGGACGACAAGGGCCTCAAGGGTTCGCAGTACCGCTGGCTGGACGTCGGCTTCACCCGGTTCGAGTCGGACCAGGCGCTGGGCAGCGGGGCCGAGCGCGCCACCGCCGACTACACGAAGCAGATCGCCAAGGCGAAGGCGGCCGAGGGCGCCGAGAAGGTGGCCGCCGAGGCCGCGGCCGGCATCGGCGAGGAGGCCACCGTCGTCACGTACGGCCTCACCAAGACGGACGAGGACTTCGAGTACGCCACCGTCGTGGCGCGCACGGGCAACGTCGTCGTCACCCTGACGTACAACGGTGCGGGGTACGCGGGCGGGAAGACGCCCGAGTCCGCGGAGATCGTCGAGGGTGCGCAGCAGGCGGCCAAGGAGGCGATCGCCGCGGTCGAGAAGACCGCCGAGGCCGTTCCCCCGGCCGAGGGCGACGACAAGGACGCCGGCAAGGGCGCCGGGGGCGACAAGGAGGACGGGGCCGAGAGCGGCCAGAAGGACGCGGCCGGCTCCGGGGCCGAGGACTCCCCCAAGGAGAAGGCCAAGGCCACGCCCAAGTCGTGACCTGACGGCCCCGCAGGCCGTCAAACCGCAGGTCCCGTACGTGCGTTGGAGAGCCCGGTCCCCTCGGGGGCCGGGCTCTCCCCCCTCCCCGCGCAACGAAACTCGTACACATGTGCCAGGCTGTGCCATCGCCGGGCGTCTGGGGTTCGGCCGAAAACCGACACCGGGCGCGGAAGCCGGGTTCGGGCAGCACAGGTCGGGAAGGGGATCGCGCGTGGCCGCGATGCAGCTGACACGCACGCACCGCATACTCATCGGGGTCGTCATCGCCGGTGCGGTGGTCATCGCCGCGATCGGTTTCGCGGGTTCCTACGCCGCCGTGCGCGAACTCGCGGAGGACAAGGGCTTCGGCTCGTTCTCCCTGGTCTTCCCGATCGGCATCGACGCGGGCATCTGCGTCCTGCTCGCCCTGGACCTCCTGCTCACCTGGATGCGCATCCCGTTCCCGCTGCTGCGCCAGACGGCGTGGCTGCTGACCGCCGCGACGATCGCGTTCAACGGGGCCGCCTCCTGGCCGGATCCGCTCGGCACCGCGATGCACGCGGTGATCCCGGTGCTGTTCGTCGTCGCCGTCGAGGCCGCCCGGCACGCGGTGGGCCGGATCGCCGACATCACGGCCGACAAGCACATGGAGGGGGTCCGTCTCACCCGCTGGCTGCTCTCGCCGGTGCCCACGTTCAAGCTGTGGCGGCGGATGAAGCTTTGGGAGCTGCGCAGTTACGAGCAGGTCATCAAGCTCGAACAGGACCGGCTGATCTACCAGGCCCGGCTCCAGGCCCGGTTCGGCCGCAACTGGCGGCGCAAGGCCCCGGTCGAGTCGATGATGCCGCTGCGGCTGGCGAAGTACGGCGTCCCGCTGGCCGAGACCGCTCCCGCGGGCCTCGCCGCCGCCGGTATCGAACCGGTGCTGCTCCCGCCGGTCGAGGGCCCCCGCCCGAAGGCGGAGCTGCCCTACGAGCCGCACCCGCAGCCGCAGCAGGGGCAGGAGCAGGAGCAGGCGGGCGAGCACCGGTACGGCCGCGAGCAGGGGTACGAGGGCGGCCCCGGGCAGGGCGGGCAGCAGTCCCAGCAGTCCCAGCAGCAGCATCCTCACCTCCAGCACCCTCAGCAGCACCCTCAGCAGCAGGCCCATCCGCAGGACCGGCACCCCCACCAGCAGGCCCAGCAGGCCCAGCCGCACCAGCCGCAGGACCAGCACCCCGACCCGCAGGTCCAGCCGCACCAGCAGGCCCCGTCGCCCCAGCAGCAGGAGCCCGCCGTCCCGCCCACCCACGACAGCCCCTGGTTCGCGGCGCAGAAGCTGCCGGACACCGCCGCGCACCCCAGCGCGTACGACCCCCGGCAGGGCGAGGGCCTGGAGCACGCCCCGGTCCAGATCCCCTCGGGCCCCGCCCGGACCCGGCCGCTGGGGGACGTGGGCACCATCGGCGCGGTCCCGCACCCCCGCCACGAGGAGGCTCCCGGCGAAGCCCCCGGGGAGGCCCCCGACGAGGCTCCCGAAGAAGTCCTCGCGAACGCCCCCGCCGAAGCCCCCGAGGACGCCCCGCAGTTGGAGGAGTGGTCCCAGGAGGACGCCGAGTTCGCGAACATGGCCTTCGAGGTGTTCAGCGCGTACACGGACGAGCAGGGCGCCTACCCGAGCGCGGAGGTCCTGGAGATCCATCTGGCCGACATCCGCGACGTCCGCCACCCGCGCTCCCGGGAACTGCTCCTGCGCCTGATGCCGGAGTTCAAGCAGGCGTACGTCCCGGCCCGGTCGACGGCCGACCAGACCGCCTGAGGCACGGCCCGGCCGCACGGCGGAGGCACGGCCCCGCGACACGCCGGAGGGCCGCCGCCCGGGGGATTCCCGGGCGGCGGCCCTCCGGCGTACGGGGCGTCGAGCGCCTCTCCGCGCGCCGTTACGCGCCCAGCAGCCTGCG
This sequence comes from Streptomyces sp. NPDC017448, assembly GCF_044330565.1. Taxonomy (NCBI): domain Bacteria; kingdom Bacillati; phylum Actinomycetota; class Actinomycetes; order Kitasatosporales; family Streptomycetaceae; genus Streptomyces; species Streptomyces sp. NPDC017448. Next base: position 324,584 of record NZ_JBIRLM010000005.1, read on the forward strand.
CACCCGGTCCGCCCCCACCGCGAGCAGCAGCGTGGGCAGGCGCGGGCCCGTGTCGCGGCTGACGAGCAGGCGGTAGAGCAGGGCGAAGAAGGACCGCTGCGCGGCCTTCAGCTCCGGCGTCGGCTTGGCGTCGGGCTCCAGGCCGGCCAGCACCTTCGGCACGCCGTAGACGAGCGTGGTGAGGCCGTCCAGCGACCAGTGCGTGTCCAGCCCCTCCAGGAGGAGGCGCAGGGAGTCGCGGCCCTGGTCGTCGAGCGAGCCCAGCAGCTCGGTGTCGGGCTCGTCCCGGACGATGGTGCGGGCCTCGGCCGGGACCTGGGTGGTGATCCAGCTCTCGGCGCGGTCGAGGCGCGGGCGGGCCTCGTCCAGCGAGGTCAGCGGGTTGTCCGGGTCCAGTTCGCTGAGGATGCGCAGCGTCTGGTCCTCGGCTCCGGCGGTGATGTCGGCGACCGAGGCGAGCGTCCGGTACGGGAGGGGGCGCGGGGTGCTGGGCAGCTCCCCGGCCGCCGTGCGGACGGCGCGGGAGTGGGCGGCGGCGTCGGCGGGCAGCACCGTGCCGTCGGCGACCTTCCGGGCCAGCGAGTCCCACTCGTCGTACAGCCGCTGGATCTCCTGGTCGAAGGCGATCTTGAACGACTGGTTGGGCTTGCGGCGGGCGTAGAGCCAGCGCAGCAGCGGTGCCTCCATGATCTTCAGCGCGTCGGCCGGGGTGGGGACCCCGCCCTTGCTGGAGGACATCTTGGCCATGCCGGAGATGCCGACGAAGGCGTACATGGGCCCGATGGGCTGGACGCCGTCGAAGACCTCGCGGACGATCTGGCCGCCGACGACGAAGGAGGAGCCGGGCGAGGAGTGGTCGACGCCGCTGGGCTCGAAGATCACGCCTTCGTAGGCCCAGCGCATCGGCCAGTCGACCTTCCAGACCAGCTTGCCGCGGTTGAACTCGTTGAGCCGGACCGTTTCCGCAAAGCCGCACGCCGAGCAGGTGTAGTTCAGCTCGGTGGTGTCGTCGTCGTAGGAGGTGACGACGGTGAGGTCCTTCTCGCAGTTGCCGCAGTAGGGCTTGTACGGGAAGTAGCCGGCGCTGTTGCCGCTGCCGTCGTCCTCGTCGGCGGCGCCGGAGCCCTCGGCGGCCTCCAGCTCGGCCTCGTCGACCTTCTTCTGCTGCTGGGGCTTCTTGCCGCCGCCCTTGCCCTGGGCCGCCGCCGGGTCCTTCTTCGTCCGGTAGCGGTCGAGGACGGCGTCGATGTCGGCGCGGTGCTTCATGGCGTGCAGGATCTGCTCGCGGTAGGCCCCGGCGGTGTACTGCTCCGTCTGGCTGATTCCGTCGTACTCGACGCCCAGCTCGTCCAGGGCCGCCGTCATGGCGGCCTTGAAGTGCTCGGCCCAGTTCGGGTGCGCGGAGCCGGCCGGGGCGGGCACCGAGGTCAGCGGCTTGCCGATGTGCTCGGCCCAGGACGGGTCGACGCCCGGGACGCCGTTCGGGACCTTGCGGAAGCGGTCGTAGTCATCCCAGGAGATCAGGTGGCGCACGGTGTACCCGCGGCGGCGGATCTCGTCGGCGACCAGGTGCGGGGTCATGACCTCGCGGAGGTTGCCGAGGTGGATCGGGCCCGAGGGCGACAGCCCGGAGGCGACGACGACCGGTTTGCCAGGCGCACGACGCTCCGATTCGGCGATGACATCGTCCGCGAAGCGGGAGACCCAGTCGGTCTCGGTGCTGGTCTGACTCTCGGCCACGGTCGGCACGTCCTTCTCTCGTCTGTCGTTTCCCGATGGGGTACGGGCCATTCTCCCAGCTACCGCCCGCAGCGCGAAAACGGCTTTACGGCGGGCGGGGGCCGCATGCGCGCCGCCTCGTACCGGGTGGGCGCGCCACCTCGTACCGGGTGGGCGCGCCACCCCGTACCGGGGCGGGCGTCGGCCGTAAAACGGTTTTACACCCCGTGGGATACTGGGGAGATCCCTTGTACCCCTACGGAAACGGCAGCCCGTCCCATGCCTGAGCACGGCTCGGTCCCTTCCCTCGCTTCCTCGCTCCAGCAGCAGCTGGCGGACGCCCTGACGGCAGCACTGCCCGATGCCGGCGCCGCCGACCCGCTGCTGCGCCGAAGCGACCGGGCCGACTTCCAGGCCAACGGCATCCTGGCGCTCGCCAAGAAGCTCAAGGGCAACCCCCGGGAGCTGGCCTCCCGGGTGACGGCCGCGCTCCCGGCGGGCGAGCTGATCAAGGACATCGAGGTCTCCGGCCCCGGCTTCCTCAACATCACGCTCTCCGACCGGGCGATCGTCGAGACGCTGGCGGCGCGGGCCGCCGACCCCGCCGGCCGCCTCGGCGTGCCGGTGAACGCCGAGGCCGGGACCACGGTCGTCGACTACGCCCAGCCGAACGTGGCCAAGGAGATGCACGTCGGCCACCTGCGGTCGGCGGTCATCGGCGACGCGATGGTCAAGATCCTGGAGTTCACCGGCGAGAACGTGGTCCGGCGGCACCACATCGGCGACTGGGGCACCCAGTTCGGCATGCTCATCCAGTACCTGATCGAGCACCCGGGCGCGCTGCGGCACGAGGCGGGCGCGGCGGACGGCGCGAGCGAGGGCGAAGCGGCGATGTCGACGCTGAACCGGGTCTACAAGGAGTCCCGGGCCCTGTTCGACGCGGACGAGGAGTTCAAGGCCCGGTCCCGGGACCGGGTGGTGGCGCTCCAGGCCGGCGATCCCGAGACGCTGGAGCTGTGGCAGGGCTTCGTCGACGAGTCGAAGATCTACTTCCACTCCGTGTTCGACAAGCTCGACATGGAGATCAGCGACCCGGACATCGTCGGCGAGTCCGGCTACAACGACATGCTGGAGGAGACCTGCCGCATCCTGGAGGAGACGGGCGTCGCCGTCCGCTCCGAGGGTGCGCTGTGCGTGTTCTTCGACGACGTGAAGGGCCCGGACGGCAACCAGGTCCCGCTCATCGTGAAGAAGACGAACGGCGGCTACGGCTACGCGGCCACCGACCTCTCCGCGATCCGGAACCGGGTGCAGGACCTCAAGGCCGACACCCTGCTGTACGTGGTGGACGCCCGGCAGTCGCTGCACTTCAAGATGGTCTTCGAGACGGCCCGGCGGGCCGGCTGGCTGAACGAGGACGTCAAGGCCGTGCAGCTGGCCTTCGGCACGGTCCTCGGCAAGGACGGCAAGCCGTTCAAGACCCGTGAGGGTGTGACGGTGCGGCTGGAGGACCTCCTCGACGAGGCGGTCGAGCGGGCCACCGCGGTCGTCCGGGAGAAGGCCGAGAAGGTGGGCCTCTCCGAGGAGGAGATCGTCGAGAACGGCCGGTACGTCGGCGTCGGGGCCGTGAAGTACGCGGACCTGTCGACCTCCGCCGTCCGGGACTACAAGTTCGACCTGGACCAGATGGTGGCGCTGAACGGCGACACGTCGGTGTACCTCCAGTACGCGTACGCGCGTATCCGGTCGATCCTGCGCAGGGCCGGGGACGCGGTTCCGGCCGCCCACCCGGAGCTGGAGCTGGCCCCGGCGGAGCGGGCGCTCGGCCTGCACCTGGACCAGTTCGGCGAGGTCCTGGACGAGGTGGCGGCGGGGTACGAGCCGCACAAGCTGGCCGCGTACCTGTACCAGCTGGCCTCGCACCTGACCACGTTCTACGACCAGTGCCAGGTGCTCAGCGCGGACAACACCCCGGAGGTCGTCGAGAACCGGCTCTTCCTGGTCGAGCTGACCGCCCGGACCCTGCACCGGGGGATGGCGCTGCTGGGCATCCGGACGCCCGAGCGGCTCTGACCCCGCACCCCGCTGCCCGTACACCGGCCCCGGCTGCCTGGAAAGGCGCCGGGGCCGACCGCGTGCGGAGGGGTCACTGCGGGCGGCCGAGCGCCCACCCCGACACGTCGGCGAGGCGTCCGCGCCACAGCGGCAGGGAGACGGGGGCCATGGCCCCCGGGACCAGCGTGACGTCCCGCAGGTGAATCCAGCGCGGCAGCCGGTTCGCCCCCGCCGCCTCCTCCTCGGCGCGCAGCTCCCGTACGCCCTGGTCGACCGTCTCCGGGAACTCGGCCAGCAGGTTGGCCCCCTCCCCCTCGACCTGGCGCAGGCTCCTGGCCCACTCGGCCTTCCACTGCTCGTGCCCGATGACATCCCCGTGGAGCAGGCCGCCGGGGTGGGTGAGGGTGAGGGGCAGGCTGGAGCGGGGGTCCTCGTCGAGGAGCTGGATGAGGAGCTGGAGCTGAAGGTCGGGCAGGGGTTCGGTGATCACCGCGGCGGACGGTGCCGGAGAGGTCTCGGCGGTGGTGCTCATGGGCCCTTCCCTTCACATGGCGGACGAGGGGTCGCCCTTCCCGCCTTCCCGCCGAACGCGGGACCACGCCCCCGCGGCGGGTCGCGGGCGGAGGCCGGGTGTGCGGCGCCGCCCACCCCCCCGCAGGCGTCAGCCGCACACCCCCGCGGCCGTCAGCCGCACGCCCCGCAGCCGTCAGAGGAAGCGGCGGATGGGCACGACGGCCGCTTCCCGGGCCCGCTGGAGGAGGTCGCGCCGCTTCCACCGGCCGCGCTCGATCAGCACGCTCCTCTCCCGGTCCTCGTCGAAGTGGCCGTCGAGGGTGGCGGTGAAGTCCCGGTCGAGGACGGCGAGCATGACTTCCTCGTCGTGGTCGAGGGAGCGCCGGTTGAAGTTGGTGGAGCCGATGAGGGCGGCGACCCGGTCCACGGTGATGGACTTCGTGTGCATCATCGTCGGCTGGTACTGGTAGATCTTCACGCCGCAGGCGGTCAGCTCCTCGTAGTACCGCTGGCCGGCGAGCTGGCAGACCCGCTTGTCGGTGTGCGGGCCGGGCAGCAGGATCTCGACCTCCACCCCGCGCCGGGCGGCGGCGCAGAGGAGGCCGGTGAAGTAGGCGTCGGGCGCGAAGTAGGCGGTGGTGAGGCGGACGCGTTCCTCGGCGGACTCCAGGACGATCCGGATCAGGGTCTGCATGTCCTGCCAGCCGAAGGAGGCGGAGCCGCGCACGACCTGGACGACCGCGTCCCCGTGGTGCTCCTCGGTGATGAACCGGTCGCGCTCGTCGAACAGCTCGTCGTGGCACTCGGCCCAGTTCTGGGCGAACGCGGCGGCCAGCCCGTCCACGGCGGGCCCGGTGACCTGGACGTGGGTGTCGCGCCACTCGTGCTCGTTGCGGGCGTCGCCGCACCACTCCTCGGCTATCCCGACGCCGCCGGTGAACGCGGTGCGCTCGTCGACGACGAGGACCTTGCGGTGGCAGCGGTGGTTCTGCTTGAGCGGCGAGAGGTGGAGGGGCTTGCGGAACCAGGTGACGGTGACGCCGGCCCGGTCCATCAGGTCGAGCTGGTCCTTCTCGATGAGCCGCGATCCGAACCCGTCGAGCATCAGCCGCACCCGGACCCCGGCGCGGGCGCGGTCGGCCAGCGCCTCGGCGAACTTGAGGGCGATGTCACCCCGCCAGTAGACGAAGGTCATGAGGTCCACGGTGTGCTCGGCGCCCCGGATCGCCTCCAGCATCGCGCCGAAGATCTGGTCGCCGTTACGGAGCGGGACGAGGGCGTTCCCCTCGGTGGCGGCTATCCCGATCAGCCGTTCCAGCCTGCGTCTGAGCCTGAGGCTCCGCCGCTCGCAGGTGCGATCGTCCAGGGCCGGTCGTTCGGCGGCTTCGGGAGTATCAGCAGCAGTGGCGGACATGGTTTCACCTGATGGGTACGGGGATGAGGCGGCCGTACACCGTCGTCGCTCGGCGGGGCACGGCTGCCGGGGCCTCGCAGACTGTACTCCCGAGTCCCGTCCGCGTGTACGACCGCTGTCGGACAGCGGCGGACGGGCCCGAGGGCTTCGGACCCCGGGCCCCGCCCACCAGCATGCCCCCGAAAGGCGCGGTCACCCGGCGGGCTCCCACCCGTATCCCGGGCCCCCGTGGACGTACACCGGCCGCCCCTTCATCCCGCTGAGGCGGAACGGCTTGCCGTGGTCGTCGATCCGCAGCACGCCCTCCTTGCCGCCGCTGCTCCACTCCAGCTCCAGGTACCAGGTGACGTCGTAGCTCACGGCCTTCATGTCGAGGTTGAAGACCTCCACGTCCTCCGAGGTCACCCGGTAGGGGAAGTCCACGGCCGGGACCTCGATGTCCCCCTGCGACCCCGCCACCGGCCGCAGGGTGGGGTGCCCGGCGTCGAGGTGGGACGCGAAGGTCTGCGGCGTGATCCCGCTGCCGCAGCCGTTGCCCATCAGGTACGCCGACCAGGGCAGCGGAGCCTTCCGCGAGATCACGCGCACGTTCATGCCCTTGAGGACGACGGCCTCGCGCGAGGTCCCCTGCACGGTGAGCTGGAGCAGCATGTTCCCGGCGTCGACCCCGCCGTACGACTCCGCCCAGCCGCGCCGGTCCTGTGGGGCGGGGGGCGGGTCGAGCTTCTCGGGGCCCTGGTTGACCAGGTAGTGCTGGCCGCAGGGCTCGTCCCAGTTGTACGAGGAGATGCTGACGGTCGGCGGAGCCCCGAGGCCCGTGGTGTCCCCGCCTCCGCCGCCGCGCTCGCTCCCGCTCTGCGACCGCTCGGCCCCGGAGGCCGCCGAGGGCTTCCCGGAGGGCTTCCCCGACGCGGACCCGGAGGCGGAGGCGGAGGCACTGGCCGAAGGGCCGGCCGGAGACGGGCTGGCGGAGGGGCGCGGAGTGGCCGACGCGGTGCCCTCCGGGGCCCCGGCGAGCCCCCCGCTCCCGTCCTCCACCCGGTCCGCCGCGCTTCCGCCGCCCTCCTTCCCCGACCCGACGAGGTCGACGGCGGCGACACCGGTGGGCACGAGGAGCGCGGCGACCCCGGCGGCGGCGATGAGCACCCGCGTACGCCGGGAGAGCCGGGACCACCGGGAGCCGGGGGCCGCCGTACCCGCCCGCCCGCCATCGTCGCCGCCCTCACGTGACAGGACGGTCAGCTCGACGGCCCCGGCGGGCACACGGCCCTCGGGAGCTGCGGCCGTCCCGGGAGCTGCGGCCGCCTCGGGGGCTTCGGCCGTCCCGGTGCCCGGGGCACTCCGATCGGCCTCCGCGCCCTCCGGGCCCCGAACGGTTTCGGAGACCCCGCCGGGCTCGGGCTCGACGGCCGCCGCAGGGCCGCGGGTCGCCCCAGGAGCGGCGGCCCCGGTCCCGGCGCCCGCGCCCGCCCCGGCTTCGGTCCCCGCCGGGGGCCGCCGCCGGGCCGCGTCCGCGATGATCCACCGCCGGTGCACCTCCACCAGCTCGTCCCCCGAGGCCCCGCACACCCGCGCGAACCGCTCCACGGGGGCGAACTCGTTCGGCACGGCGTCCCCGTTGCAGTACCGGTGGAGGGTCGACGTACTGACGTGCAGCTTCCCCGCGAGCACCCCGTAGCTGCGTCCCGAACGGTCCTTCAGATTCTTCAGCAGAGCCGCGAACTCCACGGCCTCCGGCGTCGCCACGACGGCGTTCCCCTTCCTCGTGCGTCCCGGAACGGCGTTCCAGGGACGCGGAATCCCCGCAGGTCACCGTACGCGTAGACGTTCCAGCATCCCCAATGGTTCGGCGGGCGTTGCGGCCGGAATCCGCCATCCCACAAGCTCGGACCAGACCACGGCAGCACTGCTGCGGACCGGCCGCCCGACGGGCCCGGCGCAGCGTCCTGCCGGCTCAACTCAACTCATCCATCGAGCACATCGAGTACGGGGAGAACCACCGCCATGCGCACCAACCGCTTCCGCACCACCGCCCTCGCCGCCACCGCCCTGGTGGCCGCCCTCTCCCTCACCGCTTGCGGTGGTGAGGACGAGGCGATGGGGACCAAGACGGCCGGCTCCGCGACCGGGACGGCGGCCCCCGCGGCGACGAGCACCGGTGACAAGACGGGCACCGGTGACACGGAGCAGCCGGAGGCCCCGGCGGCCGGAAAGCCCGAGGCGCAGACCGTCCCCGCCGGGGACAAGCACGCGGGCGGCAACGGCACCGGCACCGGCACCGGCACCGGCGACAACCGGAGCAAGAAGCCGAAGGCCGCGCCGGACGCGGAGGCGGCGGCGGCGATCCCGGCCTGCACGCCCAAGAACTCCCGCGTCAAGGTCTCCTCGGTGAGCCGCCCCATCAACCACCTGCTGCTCACGGTGACCAACACCGGCTCCACCGACTGCGCCGCGTACTACGCCCCGTTCCTCCGTTTCGAGAACGCGCAGGCCGTGTACCCGATCCTGGAGGACAGCAAGCCGCAGGCGGTCGTCACCCTCTCCCCGGGCGAGGAGGCGTACGCGGGCATCGCGCTCCTGGGTGAGCCGGGTGAGGACGAGCCGGTCAAGAGCGCCAACCTCGGCGTGATCACGGTCGACAGGAACAACCAGCCGAAGGGCGAGACCACGCTGAAGCTCCCGGCGGGCACCGTCACGGACAGCCGGGGCTTCGTCACCTACTGGCAGTCGGACCTGGAGACCGCACTGATGTTCTAGGAATAACCCGCCCAGTCGGCATCTCGGGCCAGCGCCTGACCTGCTGTCACCCTGCGCGACCCGTACAGATTTCTTGTACGGGTCGCGCAGGCGTGAAGTGGTTTCCGAGGTGGGAGGGGGAACCGTATGCACCCCAGAAAACGACTGCGCAAGAACGCCTCGTCCATGAAGCTCGTGGGCAAGCTCGTGGCCCGGTTCCGCCTCGAAGCGGGCATGACGCAGGCCGAACTCGCCCTTGCCGCAGGCGTACAGGAGGACACGATCGCCTCCATCGAGCAGGGCAGGCGCTCCCTCGTCCCGGACCTGGCGGACACGATGGACGACCTGCTGGGCACCAAGGGCGCCCTGTCGACGGCGGTCGACAACATGCCCGAAGTCGACCTGATTCCGCTGTGGGCCGAGGACTACATCGACATGGAGCAGGACGCGTTGACGCTGTCCTGGTACGACAACCAGGTCATCCCCGGCCTGCTCCAGACGAAGGCGTACGCGGAGGCGATGTTCCGCAACAGGATTCCGGTCTACAGCCCGGAGGAGATCGAGACGCAGACGGCGACGCGACTGCAACGCCAGCAGATCCTGCACCGGAAGAAACCGCCGACCACGAGCATCGTGATGTGGGAGCCGGCCCTGGTGATGAGGCTGACGTCGGAGGAGGAGCACCGGGAGCAGCTCCGCCACCTGCACGGGATGGCCCAACTGCCGGGCGTCTGCCTCCAGGTGCTCCCGCTGAGCAGCACGGCCCACGCGGGACTGAATGGGCCATTCACTCTTCTGGAGACACCTGACCACCAGCGGGTCGCCTACTCCGAGACCCAGCGCGGCAGCCAACTGATCACCGACCCGAATGAGGTCAGCATCCTCGCCCAGAGATATGCGATGCTGCGAGCCCAGGCGCTCACCCCAGAAGAGACCCTGCGCCTGCTGGCCCGTTTACTGGGAGAGACCATGAGCACCGCACTGAACTGGTTCAAGTCGAGCTACAGCGGCGATGATGGCGGCCAATGCCTCGAAGTAGCGTACGACTGGCGGAAGTCGAGCCACAGCGGCAGCGACGGCGGGCAGTGCGTCGAGATCGCCGCGCACCCCGCCGCCGTTCACGTCCGTGACTCCAAGGACGTCGAAGGCCCGACCTTCACCGTCGCGCCTTCGGCCTGGTCGGCGTTCGCCGCCTACGCGGCCACCGCCTGACCCGCCCGGCCCCCCGCCGTACGGCTCACGACGCCCGGACCGTCTCGTAACGGAGCAGCACGACACCGTTCCCGAAGGTCCGGGTCTCCAGCAGTCGGAGCCTCTGCCGCTCCTCCGTGTCCGGGAAGAAGCGGCGGCCCCGGCCGAGGATGAGCGGGTGGACGTAGATCCGGTACTCGTCGATCAGGTCGTGCCGCCGGAACGACTCCAGCAGACCCGCGCCGCCGACCACCAGATCCCCCGAGGCGGCGTCCCGCAGGCCGCGCACCTGCTCGGGATCGACCTCGTGCAACAGGGTCGCGTTCGGCCCCACACTGTCCAGCGTGCGCGAGAACACGAGCTTCGGCATCTCCCGCCAGATCCCCGCGAACTCGGCCATCGGCCCCTCGTTCTCCGGGTCCTCATCGGCGGTCGGCCAGAACTCCTCCATCAGCTCGTAGGTGACGCGCCCCTCGACGAAGGCGCCCATCGTGCGGAGGCGGTCGTTGAAGTGCTGGTGCAGCTCCTCGTCCACGGTGTGCCAGTCGATGTCCTGGTCGGGCCCCTCGAAGAATCCGTCGAGGGAGAGCGAGATGGACGTGACGATCCTGTTCACAGCGGCTCCTGCCGGATCGGCCCGGTCGCCGGGGGCGGACCGGGTGGCGCGCAACGGCTTTCGACCCTATGCCCGAGCACTGACAGACAGGCCGAGCCGCGCCCGTCCGGCGCCCCCGGCCGCCTCCGTGGCGTACGGAGGACTCCCCGGACCAGGTGTGACGCGGATCGGGCCCGTCGTTTAACGCCTCGACACCGGTCGCGGTGATCGGGCACGCTTCGCGCGATGACACGAATGAACGACACACCGCCCGCGTGGGACGAGCGCACCCAGCTCACCACGTTCCTCGACTTCGCACGCGACACCGCCCGCGCCAAGTGCGAAGGCGTCTCCCCGGAGAACGCCCGCAAGGCGCTCCTGCCGGGTTCGCCGCTGATGACCATGAGCGGAGTGGTCAACCACCTCCGCTGGGTCGAGTACTACTGGTTCCAGGTGGTCTTCCTCGGCGAGGAGGACCTGGCCCCCATGACGGACGAGGACCCGGACCGCGAAATGCGGATCGCCGTCGACTTCCCGCTCACGCAGTTGCTCGACGAATACGCCGAACAGAGCGCCCGCTACCGCGAACTGGTCGCCGGCCACGAGCTGGACGAGCGGGCCCGGAAACCCATCCGCAACGGCCTCCACGTCGACCTGCGCTGGATTCTCCTGCACCTCACCGAGGAGACCGCCCGCCACAACGGCCACCTGGACATCCTGCGCGAGCTGCTCGACGGCGCGACCGGCTACTAAGCCGTTCCCTTCAGATCATCGGATCGCTGGTTGATGCGTGTCGTTGACCGACGCCCTGTGGGCACGCATCGAGCCGTTGCCGCCGGATCGGACTCCGAAGCGGAGTGGGCGGTGGCGTGATCACCGGCAAGAGATCGACGCGATCGCGTTCACGTACCGCACCGGGACACCGTGGAGGGACCTGCCCGAGCGCTTCGGGTCCTGGGAGGGCGCCCACAGCCGTCTGCGGATGTGGGCGGCCGAGGGAACGTGGGAGAAGGTCTTCACCGCGCTGCTCGCGCGACGTCCATGACCGGCCGGCCGGATGTCGCTGCGACCGTGGTTGTACGCGCCACGGGCCCGGTCTGGTGCCGTGGTTGCAGAGCGAACGGAACTGGACCCAGGGGTTGAGGCAGAGGATCAACCCGTCGGGCGACGAGCGGACACCGGCAGCCCGCATACGTTCTGTCCGTCGCGACCGCCGCCCCGGACGGGGCGGCACTCCGCACAAGGGGGCCCACCCCGGCCGCGCCTTCGGGGGACGCGGTCGGGCTGGTCCGACGCGACGTTCTGTCACGCCGAGAAGGGAAGAAACATGATCAACACCAAGAAGTCCGCCGTGCTCCTCTCGGGCGGTGCTCTGGCCGCCGCCGTCCTCATGGGCACGGCCGGTGTCGCCGCGGCCGCCCCGGCGGAGGCCGTGCCGGCCGCCACGGCCGCCACCACGGCCTCCGGCTGGTACTGCGGCTGGGAGTCCGGCACCCCGTACACCGACCGGGGCGACCGCGGCAACAAGGTGCGCGAGGTGCAGTGCCTCCTGCGGGACGTGTGGGGCTTCAACATCGGCAGCAGCGGTGTCGACGGCGTCTTCGGCGCGGGCACCGAAAGCGCGGTGAAGGCCTTCCAGCGCAGCCGGGGGCTCACGGCCGACGGCAAGGTCGGCCCCAACACCTGGTCCAAGCTCCGCGGCTGGTGACAGCGGCCGGTCGGGACCGGTGAACCGGAACGACCACGGAACGCCATGAGGTGCCGGCCCGCGCTCCGCGGGCCGGCACCCCCTCCGACGGGTTCCACCCCCTGTGCCGGTCCGAGCGGTCGCCTCCGGACGCGATCCGACGGCGACCCGGCCGGCACGGCGGACGACCGCGGTCACGGTCTACGGGGCGGAGGGCCGCTGCGCGCCCGCCTGTCCGGGGGAGACCAGGCCGCTCTCGTAGGCGACGACCACGGCCTGCGCCCGGCTTTGCAGGCCGAGTTTGGACATGACGCGGTTCAGGTGCGTCTTGACGGTGGCGATGCTCACCACGAGGCGCTGGGCGATCTGATCGTTCGTGAGGCCCTGCCCGACAAGGTGCAGGACGTCCGTCTCGCGTTCCGTCAGCTCGGCGAGGCCGGCAGGCTGCGCCCGCGGCGCCTCCGGCCGGTGGGCGAAGGTTTCGACGAGCCTCCGGGTGACGGTCGGGGCGAACAGCATCTCCCCTTCGGCGATCAGGGCGACTGCGGCCAGCAGCCGCTCGGGAGGGGTGTCCTTGAGCAGGAACCCGCTGGCGCCGTACCGCAGGGCGGTGTACACGTACTCGTCCAGGTCGAAGACCGTGAGCATGACGATCTTCGGCTTCGGCCGGGGAGCCCGGTCGAGGATGTGCTGGAGCGCGGTGATGCCGCTCATCCCCGGCAGACGGATGTCCATGAGGACCACGTCCGGCCGTAACTCCGCCGCGAGCTCGACCGCCTCCTCGCCGGACGCGGCCTGCCCCACGACCTCCAGGCCGGGTGCCGCCGCGGCCAGTGCTGCCAGCCCGGCCCGGATCAGGGCCTGGTCGTCCACGATCAGCAGCCGTGTCATCGCTGCCGCCTCCCCCCGTATGTGCGGGGGAGGTGTCACGCGCCCCCGGCTGTGTCGAGTGGGACCAGGGGGACGGTGAAGACGACCTCGAACCCCCCCTCGGCTCTCGGCCCCGCCCGCAGTGACCCGCCGTAGAGTCTCGCCCGTTCCCGCATGCCGATCAACCCGAGCCCGGTCGACGGCATTTCGGCCGCCGGCGCGGTACCGCCCCGGCTGGTCACCTCACCGGTCAGCAGGTCAGAGCCGAAGCCGAGGCTGATGGAGACCCGTGCGCCGGGGCCCGCGTGCTTCACCGAGTTGGTCAACGCCTCCTGGACGATGCGGTAGGCGCACAGGTCCACTCCCGGGGGCAGGGGCCGCCGCTGTCCCGAAACCGACCATGTGACGTCCAGGCCGGACGCCCGGGTCCGTCGCACCAGATCGTCCAGCGCCTCCAGACCCGGCGCGGAACGGTACAGGTTCTCCTCGTCGGGGCTCTCCGTCCCGGTGCGCAGTACGCCGAGCAGGCCGCGCATCTCCTCCAGCGCCTGCCGACTGCTCGACCCCACGGACACCACCGCCTGCCGGGCCGCCGCCGGGTCGGAGGCGAACACGTACTCGGCCAGCCCCGCCTGTACCGCCAGCGCCGACAGGTGGTGGGCGACGACGTCATGGAGCTCGCGGGCGATGTGCAGCCTCTCCTGAGCGATGGCGTGCTGCGCCCGCAGTTCCTGCTCCCGGCGCAACTGAGCCGTCAGCTCGGCGAGTTGCACGTTGCGCTGAGCCAGGCGGCGGCTGCCCGTGGCCCACGCCCAGACGACCCCGACGCCGAGGGCGGCCTGGGTCAGGGAAAGCTCTACCGAGAGACGGGCCGCCAGGCCGGCAGCCGCCCATGCCGCCGCCGTCGCGGCGGCGGCCCACGCGGCGCGCCGCGCCGGGCTGCGCACGATCACCGTGTAGCAGGCCAGCAGCGGCGCCCACAAGTTCGTCGACGGCTGGAAACCGGCCGCCGTGTAGACGGCCAGAGCACCGCACGAGATGCCGAACGCCACCCAGGGCGCACGTCCCCGCAGCATCAGAGGAAGGTTCACCGCCAGGCTGAGGGCGATGGCGAGGACGCCGAAGGACGGCCAGCCCTCCCCCTGGTACTGGGCGGCATAGGCCTGCCGCCCGTAGGTGACGGTCACGACGGCCATGACGCACCCGAGCAAGCTGTCGACCACCAGCGGGTCGACACGTATCCGCCCTCTGCCTCCCTGCATCCCCGCAGCGTAGGGGCGCCGGCTCCAGGCGTCGTCCACCCGGGGGTTGACCGCCCGGACGACACCACCCGCAGCCGCGGGATCCGCCGCGCCCTCCCGGACAAGGCCGACCCGGTGCGAAACCGCGGGAGTCCCGGCTTCCGTGGCGGCCGTCCACCGAAGTCCGGACCGGAAGACCACAGGGCCGGACACACGGTCGAATGCGGCATCAACCGACCCGAAAGGCACCGAGCCGTGGCTACGAGGTACGACGAACCGGCCGTCCGCTACGAAGCGTCTGTTCTGGTGGCAGTTGTCAGCGAGTGGCTGTGGGGGCGTGACGGGCGCATGGCTCTGCAGGTGACCACGGGGCCCAAGAAAAAGCGTCACGCCAACCAGGACGCCCGCAGGCCCAGCCCTGGAGCACCTCGGCCACAGGTTCCACTGCGAAGACCTCGTGCGTGCGAGGCACCCATGCCTGGAAGTGCTTGTCCGGCCCTCCCTCGCGGTATTCCACCTGATAGCTCAGGTCGTCATTGAGGTAGACCTGCATGTAGTGCTGGTCTGCGGGCTCCAGATCAAGTCGCCGCACGACGACGAATCGTGATCCGAGACTCATGTCGGCCAGCAGGTCGTGCAGCTGTTCCTCAGAAGGGTCGTCCCACGACGTCCCGTTCGCCTCGACCGCTTGAAGCACTGGTGTTCCCATGCTTCTGACACTAATCACACCCCAGGGTCTCCACCTCGGCAGGCCCGCCTTTCGACATACGGCCTGAGGGCTGTCCCATGGGGAACAGGCCCGTGGGGAACGGCACCGTGGGGAACAGGCCCGTGGGGAACAGGCCCGTGGGGAACGGCACCGTGAGGAGCTGCCCGCCGCGCCGGTCACGGCCGCCCGGCGCCCGGTCTCTCCCGGCGGCCCTGTTCCTCCCGCCGGGCCCACTCCTCCCGCCAGTCCCGCTCCTCCGGCTCGTCCGGCCGTACGGTCTCCGCCAGCGACGCCAGGATCGGCTCGGCGGCGGCCCAGAGCAGCGCGCCGCCGACGCCGGGCACGACCGTGCGCCGCGCTCCGGGGATGCGGGAGACGAGCCGGCGGCCGAGGTCGGGCGAGTGGGAGGCGTCCTCCTCGCCGTACCAGACCTCGACCGGGACGGTGATCGCGCCGAGGTCGATGGGCCAGCGCCCCATCGCGAGCACGGTGTCGCGGGCGTACCCGGCGGCGGCCCCCTGCGCGAACCCCTCGTCGAGGGCGCGGCCGTAGGCGGCGGCGAAGCCGGGGTCCTCGTACACCGTGAGGTCGCTCGCCGGGCTCCCGGCCAGGACCAACCGCCGCAGCGCGTCCCCGTCGAACCCGGCGAACACCTTCTCCGCGCCGACCGGGTCCTCCGCCACCCGCTCGACCAGACCCCGCAGGTCGTCGGGGAGCGCGGCGGCGAACTCCGGGGCCGCCACCTCGTCGGCGGGCGAGACGAGCGCGAGCGCGGAGACGGCCCCGGCCGCCGCGCAGGCGAGGGCGAAGGGCGCGCCCTGGGAGTTCCCCAGCATGGCGGGGCGGGGCCCCAGCCCGCGCAGCCCGGTCAACTCCCGTACGTCGTCCACGAAGTCGGTGAACGTCCGGTCGGGCGCGGGGGTGGAGACCCCGAGCCCGGGGCGGTCCACCGAGACCAGCCGGACACCCTCCGTCTCGGCCGCCCCCGCCCCGATGCCGAGCCACCGGCTGGTCCCGGCCCCGGGGGAGAGCAGCACGGGCAACCCGTCCTCCGGCCCCCACTCGGCCCAGCCGAGCACCCTCCCGTCGGAGAGACGGGTGGTTCCGAGACGGCAGGGATCATCGACGAACAAACTCATGCTCGACATCATTAACGAGCCACCCCCGCCCTGTACCGGCTTTAGGACGCCGGGCACGTCGCGATGTCAGGAAGTCTGCCCGGTGAGGCCGCCCGCGGGCGCGGCGAGGACGCGGACGAGTGCGTCGAGGACGGGGCCGGCGTAGCGGTCGGGCAGGTGGAGCCGGACCCAGCCACTGGTCAGGGCGAGGAAGCCGAGGAGGTCGCGTTCGACCCCTGCCAGCAGTCGGCGCGCCTCGGCGGTGGACGACTCGATCACGGGGCTGTCGCTCCTCTCGACGTCCACGATCCACCGGACGACGTCGTCGGACCGTTCGACGACCGGGTCGGGGTCGTGTCCGAAAAAGGCCCATCCGGTGCCGTCGAGGACGGCGTACACGTCCCGCCGGCTCTCCAGGCCGCCGCAGCAACCGGGCAGCAGCGTGGCGCCGGTCGAGCGGTCCACGACCCGCAGGCCACCGGCGGCGAAGAGGTCCTCGAACGTCAGCAGCCCGTGCAGGAAGGAGCCGAGCGGGTCGGCCGGGCGCGGCGGACGGTCGTCCCCGGCGGCGGGGTCGGGGTCGATGTCGTTGCAGCGGGCGATCAGCATCAGCGCCGTTCCGACCTCGGCGGGGGTGAGTGTTCCGCTCAGCGCCATGAACCCCGGGGGCGCGCACGCGGCGACGGGCCAGAGGGAGAAATCGTCGGGGGCGCCGAGTTCCAGGACGGGCTGCATCACGATCACGCGGTCGAGTGTTCCGGGTCGCCGTCGGCTCCGCACGGGCTTTACGGGGCCGGCCGCGCCCGGGCGCCACGGGCCGCCGCCCCGAGGGCTGTCAGTGCCGCCGCCTAGTCTCCCCACCATGGCGATGCTCCCGAACCCCCTGCCCGACCTGGCCGCCGCCGGCCTGGACCTCCCTCCCGGCTCCCTGGTGGACGCCACGCTGGACGGCCCCTGGCACGAGCCGCTGCTCTGGTACGCGGACGGTGCGGCCGACCCGCGCGACTGGGCGGGGCTGCGGGCGGCCGGGCGGCGCGTGGGGCTGCTGCCGGTGCTGGTCACGGGCGGCCACCGCGACCAGTGGCCCGAGGACTGGGACCTCTCCCCCGCCAGCGCGTCGTACCCCGGCGACCACGACGCGGACGAGGTCCTCGCGGGCTACTGGAGGGAGTACGCGGACGACGAGGTGGGCGGCGCGCCGGCCGGAGGGAGCGGAGAACGCGGGGAGAGCGGAGAGGTCGGAGAAAGCGGGCACAGCGGGGAGCGGTCCGGAGGACCCGGCCCCTGGCCGGGGCTCGCGCCCGTCCCCGCCCGGGAGTCCGCCGGGGCCGCCGAGTCCGCCGAGTCCGCGGACACGGTGGCAGCGGGCATCGCGGGCGTCGTCGCCGCCGACGCGGACCTGTGGCTCGGCGAGACCCGGACGGCTCTCGTCCCGGCCCGCCGCAGCGCCGACATACCGGCGGCGATCGGCTGGACGGGACCGATGAACCACGAGAACGACGTGGCCCGGCTCTGCGCGGTGCTCCGCTCCTGGGAGGACCGGTACGACGCCCGGGTCGTACTCCTCGGCTTCGACACGATGATCGTCTCCGTGGGCCGCCCGCCCGCCACGATCGAAGAGGCCCGCGCCCTGGCCGCCGAGCACTACGCGTTCTGCCCGGACAACATCGACCAGTCCCCGCCCTACGACCTGCACGCGTACGCCGAGAAGGCCGTGCTGGACCAGGAAGCGTGGTCGTTCTGGTGGGACTGAGCACGCCGGGAGGCCGGGCGGCCGGACGACGGCCGGCCGGACGGCGGACAGCGGAAGCGGACACGACAGGCCCGGGCACCACGGAACCGGGCACGACGGGACAGGACACGATGGGTACGGGCGACAGCCGTGCGGCCGGGCAGCGGTCGGACCTCGGCAGGATCAAGGCGTGGTGGCGCACCCTGGGCGGCGACCGCTTCGCCGTCCTCCCCCCGCCGACGCGCAGCCGCTACACGCAGTCGGACGGCCACGAGGACGCGGCGGAGATGTTCGCCGTCCGGGGCATCTCCACCGACGCCTCCTTCGCGTACTGGCACTGGCAGTCCCAGGTCGTCTTCGACCGCTCCGGCGACCTGACCGGTGAGCTGTGCCTGCACTGGGGCGGCGACCACGCCACGGTCGCCGCCGGTCTCGGGGCCGGGCCGGACGGCTACCGGATCGTCGACGGCGGTCCGCAGGGCGCGTTCCGGCTGGACAAGGTCACGGCGGTGGACGCCGACGGGCTGCCCGCCCCCGAGGACACCGCGGGCGTACGCCAACTCCTCGCCCGCCTCGACGAGCCCCGTCGCCGGACCCCCCGGGAGACGGAGTACGAACCGCTGACCCCCGCCGAGGAACGCTGGCTCCACGTCCGGCTGGGGGACCTCCTCGACCGCGAACGGGCCACCGGGACCGACGCGGGTGCCGCGGCCGGGACGAACGGCCCCGCCGCCACGACCGGTGGGCCCTCCGACAGCGGCCCGGGCCCCGCCCTGCCCGCCGCCGCCCGCTTCGCCGCCCCGCTGGAGCACCGGCAGGCGCTGACCCCGGACGAGACGGCACGGCTGCTCTCCGCCTGGCGGGAGAGGTACGCCGGGCGGCTCGCGGACTGGCGCGGCCGGCGTCCCGTGCTGAACGCGCTGCTGCGGCAGGAGCATCCCGACGCCTGGGAGGTGGCCGCCGAGCTGGGCCCCGAAGCGTCGCACGTCCTCGCCGCCCACCCCTCCCCGCGCTCGCTGGAGCTGCTGCGGGCCTGGGCTCTCGCCGGGAACGGCTCCGCCGTGCGCGGCTGGTTCCGCACCCACCGCGCCCTGTGTGAACCGGACCCGTTCCGGGCCGCCCGCACGCTCTCCGACGAGCTGGCCGCGCACCCCGCCCCCGAGGCCGCCCAGACCGCCCTGCTCGACGCGCTGCGCACCGCCGACGCCGAGGAGCGGCCCGCCGCCTCCGACCGGGACGCGGCGGCCGACGCCGCCCTCCCGCTCCTCGCCACCCTCCGGTACGCCACGGACGATCGGCTGCCCCGCCCGTTGCGGGTCGCCGCCGCGCGGGCGGCCCGGGACACGGTGGCCCGGGTCCGCGAGACGGCCGCCCGGCTCCCCGGCGCCGAGGAGGCCGACGCCCTCGCCGCCGCCGACCGGTACGAGTCCGTCCGCGACGACCTCCTCGCCGGCACCGGCCCCGACCTGACCGGGTACGAGGGCCGCCTCGGCGACCTCTACCACCACTACCGCACCCTCTCCCCCGCCGATGTGGGGTGGCTGCGGGACCGGCTCGCCGACCCGTCCACCGGCGTCCAGGGCATCGCCTTCTGCCTGGAGCTCCTGTACGCCCACGGCGAGGCCACCGGGGACGACGTCGAAGCGCTGCTGCCGCGCTGGAAGAAGGAGCTGACCAAGCAGTACCGCACGACGTACACCGAGTGGCGCCACCCGCTGACCACCCTCACCTGCCTCGCCCTCGACCTGGACCACCCGGCCGCCGCCGACCTGCTGGCCTGGTGGGCGAAGCCCAAGCCGCTGTGGAAGAACCCGGTCCGGCTGCTGACCCACCTCGGCGCACCCGACGAGGCGAAGGCCGCCGAACTGTGGGAGTTCATCGCCTCCGGGCAGCACGACACCGGGCACCTCATGACCTGGGTACTGCTCCGCGCCCGGCTGGACGGCATCCACCCCCTCCTGGTCGCGGAGCGGCTGATCGGTGAAAAGGACATCCGCGCGTACGTCCTGGAACGCGTCCTGATCGGTGTGGCCGACCCCGCCCAACCGCTCTGGCACTACGCGATCGACCCGCGCAGCCACAGCTGGTGGCGGCGCGCCCAGGAGGTGGCGGACGACCCCCGGCTCTCCGACGCGGCCCGCGCCATCGGCCTGAAGGCGGCCCGCGACCACTGCGTCCTGCGCCACCCCGACCAGGTCCGCCCGGCGCTCACCGAAGGGGAGGTGGCAAAGGCCCGTGCCTGGGCGGAGGCGCGCGCCGACCGGGTCTCCGCGGGCTGAGTTCCCGTACTCATGCGGAAGGCCGCCGCCGAAGGTTGACTCGGACGCATGAGCGAGAACAGCCACGACGGCGGCCCCACAGCGGTGCCCGACCCCACACCGGCGGCCGCCCCCGACACGACGCCCGACCGCCGCGCGTGGGTCGCCCCCCTGATCTCCACGGTCCTGACCCTGCCGATGGGGCTCGTCGCCCTGTTCGTCGCCGGGCTCTCGCCCATGGCCTGCGACTCCTGCAACGGCGCGGCGGCCGACCGCTTCCACGACAGCTGGACCGTGGGATGGACCGTCCTGTGGATCGGCCTGATCGTCGCCCTGGCCGTCCTGATCGCCGCGTGGGCCGTCCCGCACCAGCTCCGTCACGCCGCCCGGCGCGTGGGCCTGGCCCTCGCCGCGCCCGCCACCGTCGTGGTCGCTTTCGTGGCGTTCATGGCCCTGGTCGACTGGCCCTGACGCGAAGGGTCCACCCCCGTGGACGACACGAACTGCGCCGCGAAGCGGGCCGCGCCCACCTCACCGCCCCGCGCGACCCGGCCGTCGCCACGGCCCTGACCACCACCGCCCGCGCCGACGAGGACCCGCTCGTCCGGAACGGCGCCCGCTTCCCCACCGAGGAGGCCCACCGGCTCCAGGGGGCCGGAGCGGGTGGGCCGTGACCGCGCGGGGGCTCGGCCCCGGGCGAGGACGCCGGGTGCTCAGCCCCGGCCGGGCGTACGTCCTGTGCCGAGCCACTGGGCCACCTCGGTCGCCCAGTAGGTGAGGATCATCTGCGCCCCGGCCCGCCGGATGCCGGTCAGGCTCTCCAGGATCGCCTTGTCCCGGTCGATCCACCCCTTCTCGGCGGCGGCCTCGATCATCGCGTACTCACCGCTGATCTGGTACGCCGCGACCGGCACGTCCACCGACTCGGCGACCTTGGCGAGGATGTCCAGGTACGGTCCGGCCGGCTTCACCATGACCATGTCCGCGCCCTCCTCCAGGTCGAGCGCCAGCTCGCGCAGCGACTCGCGGGCGTTGGCCGGGTCCTGCTGGTAGGTCTTGCGGTCGCCGGTCAGCGAGGAGCCGACCGCCTCCCGGAAGGGCCCGTAGAAGGCGGAGCTGTACTTCGCGGTGTAGGCGAGGATCGACACGTCCTCGTGCCCGGTCTGGTCCA
This sequence comes from Streptomyces sp. NPDC017448, assembly GCF_044330565.1. NCBI lineage: Bacteria > Bacillati > Actinomycetota > Actinomycetes > Kitasatosporales > Streptomycetaceae > Streptomyces > Streptomyces sp. NPDC017448. Next base: position 345,593 of record NZ_JBIRLM010000005.1, read on the forward strand.
GGGCGTCCCGGACGACGCCGACCTGGCCGTCCATCATCCCGCTGGGGCCCACCACATGGGCCCCGGCGTCCGCCTGGACCTGGGCCATCTCCGCGTACCGCTCCAGCGTCGCGTCGTTGTCCACCCGGCCGTCCGCCGTCAGGACCCCGCAGTGGCCGTGGTCGGTGTACTCGTCCAGGCACAGGTCCGACATCACGACCAGCTCGTCCCCGACCTCCTCGCGGACCGCGCGCAGAGCGACCTGGAGAATGCCGTCCGGATCGGTGCCCGCCGTCCCCCGGGCGTCCTTGTTCGCGTCGTCCGGCACCCCGAAGAGCATGATCCCCGAGACCCCGGCCTCGACCGCCTCGACCGCCGCCTTCCGCAGGGTGTCCAGGGTGTGCTGGTGCACGCCGGGCATGGCCGAGATGGCGACCGGGGCGTCGATGCCCTCCCGTACGAAGGCGGGGAGGATCAGGTTCGCGGGGTCGAGCCGTGTCTCGGCGACCATCCGCCGCATCGCCGGGGTCGTCCGCAGCCGCCGGGGGCGGGAGCCGGGGAAGTTTCCGTACGCAGTCATCCTTCGACCATAGACCCGTGGAGGACACGGTCTTACCGACACCGGTACCGGCAAACCCGCCCCCGGGAAGGCCCCACCGGCAGGACGACAGGGCCAGGACGGCGGCGGGCCCGGCCGCCGAAGCGACCGGGCCCGCTCACCCCCGTACGGGTACCGCTACGTCGTCGTCCGGCGCCGACGCGCGCCCGGACGCCGCTCGCTCGGCCGGGTCACCGGGTCGCCGGCCTCCCGCGCCGCGTCCCGGCGCCGCGCGCCGAAGGCGGCCAGCGCCTCCGCGAGCTTGTGCACCGACGGCTCGGGGGACAGCACGTCCACCCGCAGGCCGTGCTCCTCGGCGGTCTTCGCGGTGGCCGGACCGATGCAGGCGATCACGGTCACGTTGTGCGGCTTGCCCGCGATTCCGACCAGGTTGCGCACCGTCGAGGACGAGGTGAACAGGACGGCGTCGAACCCGCCGCCCTTGATCGCCTCACGGGTCTCGGACGGCGGCGGCGAGGCGCGGACCGTGCGGTACGCGGTGACGTCGTCGACCTCCCAGCCCAGCTCGATGAGGCCCGCCACCAGCGTCTCGGTGGCGATGTCGGCGCGCGGCAGGAACACCCGGTCGATCGGGTCGAAGACCGGGTCGTAGGGCGGCCAGTCCTCCAGGAGCCCGGCCGCCGACTGCTCGCCCGAGGGCACCAGGTCCGGCTTGACGCCGAATTCGACCAGCGCGCGGGCGGTCTGCTCCCCGACCGCGGCGACCTTGATCCCGGCGAAGGCGCGGGCGTCGAGCCCGTACTCCTCGAACTTCTCCCGGACCGCCTTGACCGCGTTCACGCTGGTGAAGGCGATCCACTCGTACCGGCCGGTGACCAGGCCCTTGACCGCGCGCTCCATCTGCTGGGGCGTACGCGGCGGCTCGACGGCGATCGTCGGGACCTCGTGCGGCACCGCGCCGTAGGAGCGCAGCTGGTCGGAGAGCGACGCGGCCTGCTCCTTCGTCCGCGGGACGAGCACCTTCCAGCCGAACATCGGCTTCGACTCGAACCACGCGAGCTGGTCGCGCTGGGCGGCGGAGCTGCGCTCTCCGACCACGGCTATGACCGGCCGGTGGCCCTCGGGGGACGGGAGCACCTTGGCCTGCTTGAGGACCTGGGCGATCGTCCCGAGGGTCGCCGTCCAGGTGCGCTGGCGGGTGGTGGTGCCCGCGATCGTCACGGTGAGCGGGGTGTCGGGCTTGCGGCCCGCCGAGACCAGTTCTCCGGCGGCGGCCGCGACCGCGTCCAGGGTGGTGGAGACGACGGCGGTCGCGTCGCTCGCGCCGACCTCGTTCCAGCACCGGTCGGAGGCGGTACGGGCGTCGACGAAGCGGACGTCCGCGCCCTGCGCGTCCCGCAGCGGCACCCCGGCGTAGGCGGGAACGCCCACGGCGTTGGCGACGCCCGGAACGACCTCGAAGGGCACCCCGGCGGCGGCGCAGGCGAGCATCTCGGCCCCCGCGTCGCCGTCCAGGCCGGGATCGCCCGCGACGGCACGGACCACCCGCCTGCCGCCCTTCGCGGCCTCCATGACAAGATTGGCCGCATCCCTGAGAACGGGTACACCGGCGGTTGTTGACGAGGCGTCAACGACCGTCAGCTCGGGGGTGCTCACGCCTGCCCGCGCATGGCCGCGAACGACGTCGAGGACATCGGGCTCGGCGACAAGGACGTCCGCGCTCGCGAGCGCTTCGACGGCGCGCAGGGTCAGCAGTCCCGGGTCGCCGGGACCGGCGCCGAGGAAGGTGACCTGGCCTCGGGCGGACAGGGCCGGAAAGTCGGATACGGCGGGGCCGGTGGGGCTCAAAGTACTCGCTCCCCCATAAGACCGGCCGCACCCTTGGCGAGCATCTCGGCCGCGAGTTCGCGACCGAGGGCCGCCGCGTCGTCCTGCGACGTGGGGACGGGACCGGTGGTGGACAGCTGTACCAGCGAGGAACCGTCGAGGGAACCGACGACTCCGCGCAGGCGCAGCTCGTTGACAACCTGTCCGTCGACCAGGAGGTCGGCCAGCGCACCCACGGGTGCGGAGCAGCCGGCCTCCAGGGCGGCGAGCAGGGCGCGCTCGGCGGTCACGGCGACCCGGGTGTACGGGTCGTCGAGCTCGGCGAGCGCGGCGGCGAGGTCGCCGCTGGACGCGGCGCACTCGATCGCCAGTGCTCCCTGGCCGGGAGCGGGCAGAACGGTGTCGACCGGCAGGAAGTCGGTGACTTCGCCGCTGCGGCCGAGACGGCTGAGCCCGGCGGCGGCCAGGACGACCGCGTCGAGCTCCCCGTCCCGCACGAACCCGATCCGCGTGTCGACGTTGCCCCGGATGGGGACGGTCTCGATCCGCAGGCCGTGGGAACGGGCGTACGCGTTGAGCTGCGCCATGCGGCGCGGCGAACCGGTGCCGACGCGGGCGCCGGACGGCAGCTGCTCGAAGGTCAGGCCGTCGCGGGCGACCAGGGCGTCGCGCGGGTCCTCGCGCTGCGGCACGGCGGCCAGCACGAGGTCGTCGGGCTGGCTGGTCGGGAGGTCCTTGAGCGAGTGGACGGCGAAGTCCACCTCGCCGCGCGCCAGCGCCTCGCGCAGGGCCGCGACGAACACTCCGGTGCCGCCGATCTGCGCCAGGTGCTCGCGGGAGGTGTCCCCGTACGTGGTGATCTCGACGAGCTCGACGGCGCGCCCGGTCACCTCGCGAACCGCCTGGGCGACGAGTCCGGACTGGGCCGTGGCGAGCTTGGAACGCCGGGTGCCCAGCCTGAGCGGCGCGGGGTTCCGCGCGCCCGGGGATGAGTTGTCGGTCATGACCGCCCTCTATTCGGGTCGTTCAGGTCTGCCCGGGAGACGGCGGCCACCGTCTGCGGGTCGAGGTCGAAGAGTTCGCGCAGCGCGTCCGCGTACCCGGCGCCGCCGGGCTCGCTGGCGAGCTGCTTGACCCGCACGGTGGGCGCGTGCAGGAGCTTGTCGACGACGCGGCGCACGGTCTGGGTGATCTCGGCGCGCTGCTTCTCGTCGAGGCCGGGGAGGCGGCCCTCCAGCCGGGCGATCTCGCCCGCGACGACGCCGGCGGCCATGGTGCGCAGGGCGACCACGGTCGGGGCGACGTGCGCGGCGCGCTGGGCGGCGCCGAAGGCGGCCACCTCGTCGGAGACGATGGTGCGGACCCGGTCCACATCGGCGGCCATCGGGGCGTCGGCGGACGCCTCCGCGAGCGACTCGATGTCGACGAGGCGCACACCGTCGATGCGGTGGGCGGCGCCGTCGATGTCCCGCGGCATGGCGAGGTCGAGCAGGGCGAGGCGGACCGGTCCGGTCGACTGGGCGGGCACGGTGGCGCGGCGCGGCGCGGTCGCCGGGCCGGCCTGCGCGGCGGAGGCCGCGGAACCGTTCTCCACCCAGGCGGCGTGCTGGTCGACGTCGTCCGGGGCCGGGGTGACGGAGGCGGTCCGCGGCTGCTCCGGGGCGGCGTCCAGGGTGGTGCCGAGGGCGTCCGCGAGGGCGTCGGCGGTGAGGACGAGCCCGGTGGCGCCGGTGCAGGAGACGACGATGTCGGCACGTGTCAGTTCGTCGCTCACCGCGGACATCTCCACGGCCCGGGCCCGCACGGCGGTGTCGTCGCCCTGCTGGAGGATCTCCACCAGGCGGTCGGCACGGGCGCGGGTGCGGTTGGCGACGACGACCTCGGCGACGCCGGTCCGGGCGAGGGTGGCGGCGGCCAGGGAGGACATCGAGCCGGCGCCGATGACCAGGGCGCGCTTGCCCCCGGCCCACAGGGCGGGGTCGGCCCCGGCGGCGAGCTGCTGGAGCCCGAAGGTGACGAGCGACTGCCCGGCCCGGTCGATCCCGGTCTCGCTGTGGGCGCGCTTGCCGACCCGCAGGGCCTGCTGGAAGAGGTCGTTCAGCAGCCGTCCGGCGGTGTGCAGCTCCTGGCCGCGCGCGAGCGCGTCCTTGATCTGGCCGAGGATCTGGCCCTCGCCGACGACCATCGAGTCCAGGCCGCAGGCGACCGAGAAGAGGTGGTGGACGGCCCGGTCCTCGTAGTGCACATAGAGGTACGGGGTGAGTTCGTCCAGGCCGACGCCGCTGTGCTGGGCGAGCAGCGTGGACAGCTCGGCGACGCCCGCGTGGAACTTGTCCACGTCGGCGTACAGCTCGATGCGGTTGCAGGTGGCCAGCACGGCGGCCTCGGTCGCGGGTTCCGCGGCGAGGGCGTCCTGGAGCAGCTTGGCCTGGGTCTCGGCAGCGAGCGACGCCCGCTCCAGCACGGAGACGGGGGCGCTGCGGTGGCTCAGTCCGACGACGAGGAGGCTCATGCGGGCATCACGGCGGGCACGTCCCCGTCGGGTCCCTTCCGGCCGGCGGGCGTGGCGCGCATGGGAGGCGCGGCCTCGTCCTCGGCGGCGACGTCCTCTCCGGCCTTGCGCTGCTCGTGGAACGCGAGGATCTGGAGCTCGATGGAGAGGTCGACCTTGCGCACGTCGACGCCGTCGGGCACCGACAGGACGGTCGGCGCGAAGTTCAGGATGGAGGTCACCCCGGCGGCGACGAGCCGGTCGCAGACCTGCTGGGCCGCGCCGGGCGGGGTGGTGATCACGCCGATGGACACACCGTTGTCGCTGATGATCCGGTCCAGGTCGTCCGTGTGCTGGACGGGGATCCCGGCCACCGGCGTACCGGCCATGGCGGGGTCGGCGTCGATCAGCGCGGCGACGCGGAAGCCGCGGGAGGCGAACCCGCCGTAGTTGGCGAGGGCCGCCCCGAGGTTGCCGATGCCGACGATCGCGACCGGCCAGTCCTGGGTGAGCCCCAGCTCGCGCGAGATCTGGTAGACGAGGTACTCGACGTCGTACCCGACCCCGCGGGTGCCGTAGGACCCGAGGTAGCTGAAGTCCTTGCGCAGCTTCGCCGAGTTGACGCCGGCCGCCGTGGCCAGCTCCTCGGAGGAGACCGTGGGGACCGAACGCTCGGAGAGCGCGGTCAGTGCGCGTAGATACAACGGAAGTCGGGCGACGGTGGCCTCGGGAATTCCTCGGCTACGGGTCGCCGGTCGGTGAGTTCGGCCAGTTGCCACGGTGCTCCTGCGGGATGAGCGGGGCTGCAGGCGGCCGTGTGTCCCTAGACCGCCCCGTCGAATGCAGGCTATGTCTTTGTGAACGCGTGCACAAAGATTGTGTCCGATTTGTCCGGTCAACGTGACCGGGGTCACGCACATTCCCCGCGCGATCCCGGAACCGGGGACCGCATCAGCCCGTTGCAGCCTCGAAGGGGGCAAAGCGGAACACACTCCTCACAACTAAGCCCCCGAGGCCACTCAAAACGCCCGCAATGTTAACCGGGTTTCGCGTCCGCACCCAGCGCCCTGCGCAGCCTCGCCGGGTCCACGCGCCAGAACGTGTGCTGCTCACCGTCGACCAGCACCACCGGGATCTGCTCCCAGTACTCCTTGTACAGCTCCTCGTCCACGGTGATGTCCTTCTCCGTCCACGCCGCGCCGGTCTCCTCGCAGACCGCGGCGACCACCGCCCGCGCCTCCTCGCACAGGTGGCACCCGGGCTTCCCGATCAACGTGACCACCCGCTCGGCGGGCTTCTTCTTCGTACGGCGCAGCAGAGGGCTCATCCCTCCATTCTGCGCCCGCCCCGCCCGGCCCCCCGGCCCGCGCACCGCGACGGCGGACCACCCGGGGGGACCGGGTTCACCCCTCCGCCCCGGAGCGTTCACACCACCGCATCGCGGCAGGTCGGGCAGGTCCGGGAGGACTGGCTATGCTCACGGCATGGCCGCATTTGGATGGCTCACACCCCGTAGGCGTTCCGCTACCGCACGGAGCGTCCTGGCAGGCGAGGCCGCCGCCGAGGCCGCGCGCAAGACCTCCTTCGTGGAGGACGAGGCCGCCCTCCTGACCGGGACCTCCGAAGCACCGCCCGAGGAGCCCGCCTTCCCGGTCGCCGGGGACGACCGCGCCGCCGCCTTCTTCGACCTCGACAACACCGTCATGCAGGGCGCCGCGATCTTCCACTTCGGCCGCGGCCTCTACAAGCGCAAGTTCTTCGAGCGCCGCGAACTGACCCGGTTCGCCTGGCAGCAGGCCTGGTTCCGGCTGGCCGGCGTCGAGGACCCCGAACACATGCAGGACGCCCGCGACAGCGCCCTGTCCATCGTCAAGGGCCACCGCGTCTCCGAGCTGATGTCCATCGGGGAGGAGATCTACGACGAGTACATGGCCGACCGCATCTGGCCCGGCACCCGCGCCCTGGCCCAGGCCCACCTGGACGCCGGACAGCGGGTCTGGCTGGTCACCGCCGCCCCCGTGGAGACCGCCACCATCATCGCCCGACGGCTCGGCCTGACCGGCGCGCTCGGCACCGTCGCCGAATCGGTCGACGGCGTCTACACCGGCCGCCTGGTCGGCGAACCGCTGCACGGCCCCGCCAAGGCCGAGGCCGTCCGCGCCCTCGCCGCCGCCGAGGGCCTCGACCTGGACCGCTGCGCCGCCTACAGCGACTCCCACAACGACATCCCGATGCTCTCGCTGGTCGGCCACCCCTACGCGATCAACCCGGACACCAAGCTCCGCAAGCACGCCCGCGCCCTCGACTGGCGGCTGCGCGACTACCGCACCGGGCGCAAGGCGGCCAAGGTCGGCATCCCGGCCGCCGCCGGGGTCGGCGCGCTCGCGGGCGGCACGGCCGCCGCACTCGCCCTGCACCGCCGCCGCCGCTGACCCCGCGGCCCGCCGAGCCGCCGAGCAGCCCCGGGGCCCGCGCTCCCGCCCCCCGAACCGCGCGGACCGCAGCCCGCCCCCCGAACCGCGGCCCCCGGCCCCCGGCCCCGGTCCCCGGTCCCCGGAGACCTTGCCGCGCCCCCCTGTCGCCGGTCCCGTCCGGTCACGGGGCGCAGCCACGCCCGGACCCGCGCGACCGGTCCAAGGCCGTTCCCCCGCCCCGCCGACGCCCCTGCCAGCCAGCGCGATCCCCCGCGCCCGGCCACAACCCGTCGCCCCCGCAGACAGATCACGAAGTAATCCGATCAATAAACGGTCACCAATTGCTACTTGATACGTCACTTAGCGATAAGAGAAGCGACGGAACCGGCGATTTAGACAACTGGGTGTAGTGCCGTCAGCACGAAGCGTTATTCTCCTCAGACGCATCACGGAGACCGTCACTCGCCACCACGGGTGATGTTTTTCGAACTGCTCGTGATGGAAGCTCTGCCTCTGGGAGTCCCGTGTACCCACACGTCGGGGTTGACGCCTCGGGCCTGGCTACGCTGCGTGCATCGGTCATCGACCGCTTGCGCGGCTTCGTCCCCACCGCGTACGCCGTCCCCGCCTTTGCCACCCCTGCACCTGCCGGCCCCTGCTACGCCCTGGCCGAACGCAGTGCGGCGGTCGGAAGACGCGGCGCCCGCGCCGCCTCGACCGCCACGCCGACCGTCCGCCGTCCCACGGCCGACAGCGACAGCGCGCGCATGATGGACCTCGTCGAGCGCGCGCAGGCGGGCGAGGCGGACGCCTTCGGCCGCCTGTACGACCAGTACAGCGACACCGTGTACCGGTACATCTACTACCGCGTGGGCGGCAAGGCCACCGCGGAGGACCTCACCAGTGAGACCTTCCTCCGCGCGCTGCGCCGCATCTCCACGTTCACCTGGCAGGGCCGCGACTTCGGCGCCTGGCTGGTCACGATCGCTCGCAACCTGGTCGCCGACCACTTCAAATCCAGTCGTTTCCGGCTGGAAGTGACCACCGGCGAAATGCTCGACGCCAACGAAGTGGCGCGCAGCCCCGAGGACTCCGTCCTGGAGTCCCTCTCCAACGCCGCGCTGCTCCAGGCCGTGCGGCGGCTCAACCCCCAGCAGCAGGAGTGCGTCACCCTGCGGTTCCTCCAGGGGCTCTCGGTCGCCGAGACCGCCCGGGTGATGGGAAAGAACGAGGGAGCGATCAAGACCCTGCAGTACCGCGCCGTCCGGACGCTCGCCCGGCTCCTGCCGGACGACGCCCGCTGACCGGACCGGTGCGTGACCGTCCCGTCACGCACTGGTCCGATCATCTTTCGTGCGTAACCCAAGTGCCGGGCGCGTCGTTGTGCCGGTTGCAGGCCCCCTGCCGTCGTCCCCTGTCCGTCTCCGCTCACTCCATCGAGTGGAAACGCTCAAGGCGGGCAACCTTCCGAACCGTCAGGGGAGTCGACCGTCATGACGAGAGGAGGTGCCGCCAGTGATCGCAAACGTTTCGGCACACCGGCGGGCCAACGCCTTCGCCCAGGCCCTGGAGGAGCAGTCCCCCCAGGGTGCGGCGGCCGTACAGCCCGACGATCCGGCCGACCAGGCCGACCGCGGACCGCTGTTGGCCCTGGCGAACGGCCTCGGCGAGCTACCGAAGCCGCAGTTGGACCCCGAGGTCAAGGCCGTGCAGCGTGCCCAGTTGGTCGCCGCCATGGAGACCATGTTCGCCGAGGGCGGCGCGTCCACGGGCCCTACGGTGCCGGTGCAGCGGGGCAAGGGAGCCCACCGGGCCTCACCCCTGCGGAAGTTGCGTCCCCGCTCCCGCTGGGCGAAAGGGCTCACCGCCGGCGGCCTCACCGTCGGCGTCGCCGCGGGAGCGTTCGGCGGTGTGGCCGCGGCCAGCTCCGACGCCCTCCCCGGTGACTCGCTCTACGGGCTCAAGCGCGGGATGGAGGACATCAGCCTCGGTATGACCAAGGGCGACACCGAGCGCGGCGAGGCCTACCTCGACCAGGCGTCCACCCGGCTCAGCGAGGCCCGCAGGCTCATGGAGCGCGGCCGTTCCGGCCCCCTGGACCACGAATCCCTCGGCGCGGTCAGACGCGCGCTCAACGGCATGTCCCACGACGCCTCCGAGGGCCACCGCCTGCTCCACGCCGCCTACCAGCGCGACGGGGCGATCGGCCCCATCCAGACCCTGGACACCTTCTCCCGCTCGCACCGCGACACCTGGAGCAGCCTCCGCGACCGGCTGCCCGTCCAGCTCACCGACGTCCGCGACGAAGTCAGCTCGGTCTTCGAAGCCATGGAGGACGAGGTCGCCCCGCTCCAGTCCCTCCTGCCCCGTCCCCCCGGCGAGGAGAAGGACTCCCGGCGGCCCGGCGCCACCACCGTCCCGGACAGCGGCTCCTCCCGGCCCGACGCCTCCGCGCCCCCGGCCTCCCCCGAGAAGCCCGGGGACCGCACCGACGGCAGCACGCCCCCCGAGCCCTCCGGCTCCTCCGGCTCCTCCGACACCGCCCCCGACGACGGCCTGCTCGGCGGCGGCACGGACGGCCTGCTCGACGACCTCCCCACGGACGGCCTCACCGAGCCCTCCCCCGAGAACAGGCCCAGCGCCCCCACCGCCCCCGAGGTCACCCTGCCCCCGCTCCTCCCCGGGCTCCTCCCGGGCCTCGGCATCGACGGCCAGAACATCAAGCCGTAAGACCCACGCGGAAGGGGGCCGGCACGCGGATCGCGTACCGGCCCCCTTTCCGTCCGGCCCGCGCCGGAAGCGGCTCAGAAGAAGACCGACCGCCGCTGCACCAGCAGCTTGTACAGCGTGTGCTGGATCTGCTCCCGCACCTGGTCCGTCAGGTTGAACATCAGCATCGGGTCCTCCGCCGCCTCCTGCGGATACCCGTCCGTCGGGATCGGCTCGCCGAACTGGATCGTCCACTTCGTCGGCAGCGGCAGCGCGCCCAGCGGCCCCAGCCACGGGAACGTCGGCGTGATCGGGAAGTACGGGAAGCCCAGGAGCCGGGCCAGCGTCTTCGCGTTCCCGATCATCGGGTAGATCTCCTCCGCGCCCACGATCGAGCACGGCACGATCGGCGCCCTCGCCCGCAGCGCCGTCGAGACGAACCCGCCCCGCCCGAACCGCTGGAGCTTGTACCGCTCGCCGAACGGCTTGCCGATGCCCTTGAACCCCTCCGGCATCACCCCGACGATCTCGCCCGTCTCCAGCAGCCGCTGCGCGTCCTCCGCACAGGCCAGCGTGTGGCCGGCCTTGCGCGCCAGCTCGTTGACGACCGGGAGGTGGAAGACCAGATCGGCGGCGAGCAGCCGCAGATGCCGGTCGGCGGGGTGGTGGTCGTGCACCGCGACCTGGAGCATCAGCCCGTCCAGCGGCAGCGTCCCCGAGTGGTTGGCCACGATGAGCGCCCCGCCCTCCGCGGGGATGTTCTCGATGCCCTTCACCTCGACCCGGAAGTACTTCTCCGCCAGCGGCCGCAGCGCCGACATCAGGACCTGCTCGGTGAGCTCCTTGTCGTACCCGAACTCGTCGACCTCGTAATCACCGGTCACCCGGCGCCGCAGGAACGCCAGCCCCCCGGCGATCCGCCGCTCCCAGCCGCCGTCCGGCGGCACGGAAGCGTCCCGGCCGGGCCCCTCGGGCTCTCCCGCCCCCTCCCCGGCCTCCGGGGGCGGGGAGGCCGCCTCGGGGAGCTGCGTCCCCGGCAGGGCGCTCACCGGCGCGGCGGAGCCGTCGCCCCGCCCTCCGCTGCCACCGCCCGCCCCGGTCCGGCGCCGCGCCGGACGCGACGCGCCACCGGACCGCGAACGGTCGTCGTCGAACGGAAGGACCTTGGCGTCCGCCATCGTCGGTGCGCTCCTCTACCTGGCGCCGTCAGTCGTCTGTACCGCACCGGCTCCGCGTTCCCGCGGCCCGGCGCCTCCCGGCAGCGGCACCGCCGCCAGCCGGTCCACCGCCCTGCCCACCACTTCCGGCGGCAGCAGTCCGGGCCCCCGGCTCCGCGCGAACTCCGCGAACGTCTCCGCCGTGGTGAACGTCGGCCGGAAACCGAGGGTCTCGCGCATCTGCACCGTCGAGACCACCCTGCCATGGGTGAGCAGCCGGATCTGCTCCGGCGAGAAGTCGGTCATGCCGATCGTACGGAGAGCCGAGCCGACCCAGGTGACGGCGGGCAGCAGCACCGGCACGGTCGGCTTCCCCAGCCGCCGCGAGCACTGCGACAGCAGCAGCACCCCGTCGCCCGCGATGTTGAACGTGCCGCTGTTCAGCGTTCCGCGCCGGGGCTCGCTCGCCGCGATCCCGAGGACGTCGATCACATCGTCCTCGTGCACGAACTGGAGCCGGGGGTCGTAGCCGAAGACGGTCGGCAGGACGGGCAGGGAGAGGTAGTCGGCGAGCGGCGAGTCCGGCCGCGGCCCCAGGATGTTGGCGAACCGCAGCACGCACACCGCCACGTCCGGCCGGCGGCGGGCGAAGCCCCGTACGTACCCCTCGACCTCCACCGCGTCCTTCGCGAAGCCGCCGCTGGGCAGCGACTTGGGCGGGGTGGTCTCGGTGAACACGGCGGGGTCGCGGGGCGCGGACCCGTACACGCTCGTGCTCGACTTCACGACCAGCCGGCGCACGGCCGGGGACTTCTGGCAGGCGCCGAGCAGCTGCATCGTGCCGATGACGTTGGTCTCCTTGACCGCCGTCCGGCCACCGGCGCCGAGCGCCTTGCCGGAGACGTCCAGGTGCACCACGGTGTCGACCATGTGCTCGGCCAGGATGCGCGCCAGGGCGGACTGCCGGATGTCCGCCCGCACGAACCGCGCGGCACCCAGATCGTGGTCGGGCGCGACCGCGTCGACCGCGATCACCCGGTCCACGCCGGGATCGCGCTGGACGCGCCGGACGAAGCGGCCCCCCAGCTGCCGGGCCACTCCTGTGACGAGGACGACCTTCCCCAAGACCAGCGCCTTCCGTCGGCCCGGGGAGCCCTGAGCCGGCTCCCCTGCTTCCCTCGGTAACTCCCTGGTCGTCACCGTAGCGGGTGGACGCCGCCCTGTGACGCCCCTGAGGCGGGCCTCGGCCCCCTTTCCGGAAAAGGACCTCCGGGGACGCCCCGGAAACGCCGCAGCCCCTCCACCGGTCCGGTGGAGGGGCTGCGGATCACGCGAAACGCGTTCGCTTACTTCTTGTTGCGACGCTGAACGCGCGTGCGCTTGAGCAGCTTGCGGTGCTTCTTCTTGGCCATCCGCTTACGCCGCTTCTTGATAACAGAGCCCACGACTACCCTCGCTCACTTCTTCTTCACTGGTGCGGGGCGTCTGGGCCCACACGACCTACGTCGGCCTAGCCTACCCGCCCCCGCCCGAGGGGCGTAATCCGCAGGCGGCCTCAGGCCGATTCCACCCCCACGAAGGAGTCGCGGAGATACGCGTGAACCGCTTGCTCCGGCACCCGGAAGGACCTGCCCACCCGGATCGCCGGCAGATGACCGCTGTGCACCAAGCGGTACACGGTCATCTTCGACACTCGCATGACCGAGGCGACTTCCGCCACGGTCAGAAACTTGACCTCGTTGAGAGGCCTCTCGCTGCCAGCAGCCATGACCCACCTGTACCTTCCGCACCGGACGCGCACCGGCTTCCCCTCCGGTGACTCTTCGTCGTTGTGCGCTCACTCCCCAGATTAGGGGCGGGTGATGCGAGTGGGGAAGAGGAGGGCCGGCCGCCGGCCTACGGAGACAGACAGGCCCGATTGAGCACATAGCGCGTCAACGGCCGGTAAAACGGCGCCTGTACGCCGTCGTCGAGCGGAACGGCGACCGACACCCGCCCTTCCGCCTCCCCCACGAACAGCGCCGGGTCGTCCGTGTCCGCCGGCCCGATCGCCTCGATCCCCAGCTGACCTGCGCCGCAGACCCAGCCGTGGTCCCCGATCACCAGCTCCGGCAGCACCCCGAGCCGCTCGGCCGCCTCCTGGAGCGCCAGCCGCACCGGAAGCGGCGAATGCGTGTGCGCGCCGGTCTCACCCCCCGTGGGCCGCCCCCCCGGTTCGCGCACCAGAGCGACACCTCGTACGTAGTCGATGGTGTACGTGCGTACGCCAAACCGCGTCGTTATGTCGACACATCGCCCCTGCGCGGGGGTGAGGACAGGGCAGCCCGCCGCCGACAGAGCGTCTGCCAGCCCGGCGTAGAAGCCGAGCAGCCGGTGCGGATGCCCGGTCCCCAGCAGCACCGGGGCCCGCCGCCGGGCCACCGAGGCCAGCCGCTCCGCGAACGCGTCCAGCCCGGCCACCGTACGGTCCGGGTCGATCGCGTCGGCCCCGGAGAGGTGCGCCGGGTCCGCCGAGACCCCGCACCGGTCCGCCATCAGCCGTAACAGGTCGCTCTCGTCCCAGGTCCGGTCGGGCACGAGCCCCAGCAGCACCCGGGGATCCCGGGCGGCGAACAGCCGGTAGCTGCGCAGGTTGTTCTCGCGCGGGGTGGCCACGGGCCCGGCGAGCCGGGCCGCCAGCAGATGGGCGCGCAGCGCCCCGGTGCTCAACACCCCAGGGATGCTGCCGTACCGCGCAGCCGGAACGGGCGGGAACGGCGGTACACCCCTCCGTTGGCGTAACGGGCGGCACAATGCCCCGCCCGCCGCCCGGGGCCCGCGCCCTCACCCCCTGTCCCTGTCCCCTGTCTCTGCCGCCGCCCGAGCCCGTGGGCCGCCCGCCGGAGCCGCCGGAGCCGCGTCCGCCCGGGGCCCCTCAGGTCAGCAGCCCGCGCAGCGGGAACGCCGCCTTCCGGGCCGCCAGCACCGCCTGGTCCAGCCGGTCCGCGGGGTCGTACCCGTCCTCCCACTCCTGCCAGGCCGGCGTCCGCCCGTCCGTCATCCGGCCCGGGCCGAGCTGCCGGGTGCGGGCGTAGACGAGATCCCGCCACGAGGACGGCACCACCGACTCCGGGTCGACGGGGGCGTGCGCGGCGATGCCCACCAGGTGCGTCCAGGAGCGGGGCACGACGTCCACGACCGCGTACCCACCGCCGCCGAGCGCCACCCAGCGCCCGTCCGCGTGGTCGTGCGCCAACCGGTGGCAGGACTCCATGACCGCCCGCTGCGCGTCCAGCGACACCGCGAGATGGGCGAGCGGGTCCTCGAAGTGCGTGTCGGCGCCGTGCTGGGTGACGAGGACCTGGGGACGGAAGTCGGCCAGCAGCTCGGGCACCACCGCGTGGAACGCCCGCAGCCACCCCGCGTCCCCGGTCCCGGCCGGCAGCGCCACGTTGACCGCTGAGCCCTCGCCGTCCCCGGCCCCGGTCTCCTCCGGCCACCCGGTCTGCGGGAAGAGCGTCCTCGGATGCTCGTGCAGCGAGACCGTCAGGACGCGCGGGTCCTGCCAGAACGCGGCCTGCACCCCGTCCCCGTGGTGGACGTCCACGTCCACGTACGCGACCCGCTCCGCGCCCAGCTCCAGCAGCCGGGCGATGGCGAGGGCCGGGTCGTTGTACACACAGAACCCGGCGGCCGCCCCGGGCATGGCGTGGTGCAGGCCCCCGGTGAAGTTGACCGCGTGCTCGGTCTCCCCGCGCCACACGGCCTCGGCGGCCCCGACCGACAGGCCGGCGATCAGCGCGGAAGCCTCGTGCATCCCGGCGAACGCCGGATCGTCCACGGTCCCGAGCCCGTACTCCTGGTCGGCCGCCCGGGGGTTCGCGGAGGCGGCCCGTACCGCGGCCACGTAGTCCTCGCGGTGCACGAGCCGCAGGGTGGAGTCCCCGGCGGCCTTCGCCGACCGCAGATCCACCGCTGCGTCGAGCCCGAACGCCCGCACCAGCCCCATCGTCAGGTCCAGCCGGACCGGGTCCATCGGGTGGGTCTCCCCGAAGTCGTATCCGGTAACCGCGTCATCCCACATCAGCTGTGCGCGCCCGCTCATGCCCGCCACCGTATCGGTCCGGGTCCGGCCCGAACGAGCGGGCGTACACGAGCGTCGCCAGCACCAGGACCATGGGGACGAGCATGGCCCCCCGATAGCTCCACGCATCCCCCAGAGCACCCACCAGCGGTGAACCCACCAGGAACCCGACATAGTTGAAGATGTTCAGCCGGGCCACGGCGGCGTCGCTGTTTCCCGGGAACAGCCGTCCGGCGGCGGCGAAGGTCTGCGGCACGATCACGCAGAGCCCGAAGCCGAGCATCGTGAACCCGAGCATCCCCACCCAGGCCCCCGGCGCCACCGCCACGACCGCGAACCCGCCGGCCGCCAGCAGGCTCCCGCCCCGCACCACGGCCACCGCCCCGAACCGCCGCACCCCCAGGTCCCCCACGGCCCGGCCCAGCAGGGTCGTCACCATGTAGACGTTGTACGGGACGGTCGCGAGCTGCTCGGAGCCGCCCAGCACGTCCTGGAGGTACTTGGCGCTCCAGTTGGAGACGGTCGAGTCCCCGATGTACGCGAAGCTCATGACGAGGCAGAGCGGCAGCAGCAGCTTGAACGAGAGCGACCCGCCCGTGGTTCCGGGCCCGGCCCCGGCCTCCTCGGGGCGCTTCCCCTCCGTGTACCACCGGCTGCCGGCCAGGGCGGCGGGCAGCAGCACGGCGACCACGGGCAGGTAGGACGCGAACAGCGACAGGTCGTACCGCGCCCCGACCCACGCCAGGGACGCCCCCGCGATGCCTCCGAGGCTGTACGCGGCGTGGAACCCGAGCATGATGCTGCGCCCGTAAGCCCGTTGGAGGCTGACCCCCAGCATGTTCATGGAGGCGTCCAGCGCCCCGACCGACAGCCCGAAGACCCCCAGGGCGACGGCGGCGTGCCACATCTCGCGCCCGGCGCCCGTCCCGAGCAGGGCGAGCAGGACGAGGGGCTGGGCCCACCGCAGGACCACTCCCGGCCGGATGCGGGCGACCACCTTCTCGGTGGCCACGCTGCCGGCGCCCGCCAGGATCGGGACGGCGGCGAGGAAGACCGGCAGCAGCGCGTCGGATATCCCGTACTGGTCCTGGATGGCGGGGATACGCGTCACCAGAAGGGCGAAGGCCACCCCTTGGACGCCGAAGCTCAGTCTCAGGGAGGCCCTGCCGTACCGCAAGCCGGCATCAGTCATGGCGGCGAGCGTAGGGCCAGTCGCTACCCGGGGGTAGATGGATCAGCCGGGCAGTTTCCGGACGGACGGTGTCCGTATGGGCCGGGCCCGGGCGGGGGTCCGGCGGGTGGAGGGGCGGGGCGAGGGGCGGAGGCGGGGCGTCAGGCGAGCAGGCCGGGGAGCTGGGACATGTCCGAGAAGTGCCCGGTGACATCCACGAGCCGGTCCGCGGGCATCATCGAGGTGAACCCGTACACGTCCATCCCGGCCGCCCGTGCCGCCTCGACCCCGAGCGGACTGTCCTCGATGACGACGCACCGCTCGGGCGCGACGCCCATGCGCTCGGCGGCGTGCAGGAACAGGTCCGGTGCCGGCTTGCCCCGTCCGACATCCTCCGAGCTGAAGATCCACTCGTCTTCGAACCACTGGTCGATCCCGGTCCTGCGGTGCCCGACGCGGATCCGTTCGTGGCTCCCGGAGGAGGCGACGCAGTAGGCCACTCCGTCCGCGACGAGCTTTCCGAGCAGCTCCTCGACCCCGTCCACCGCCACCAGCTCCTGCTCGAAAGCGGCGAAGGTACGGGAGCTGAGCGTGGTGTCGAAGTCCTCGGGCAGCTTCTGCCCGGTCCGCTCCTCGATGAGGTCGTGGACCCGGTGCACGGCGGACCCCATGTAGTCACGGATCGATTCGTCGTACGAGGTCGGGTGACCGAGTTCGGTCAGGTAGCCGGAGAGAACGGTGTTGGCGAGGGGCTCGC
Source organism: Streptomyces sp. NPDC017448 (assembly GCF_044330565.1). Taxonomy (NCBI): domain Bacteria; kingdom Bacillati; phylum Actinomycetota; class Actinomycetes; order Kitasatosporales; family Streptomycetaceae; genus Streptomyces; species Streptomyces sp. NPDC017448. Next base: position 362,720 of record NZ_JBIRLM010000005.1, read on the forward strand.
TGTCGACGAGCACACCGTCGTTGTCGAAGATGACCAGTTCGTAGCGCATGGTCCGACCCTAGACGTTCAGAACGCAGAAAAGCCCCGTGCCACAAGGCACGGGGCTTTCCCGGAAAAATTGTTCGGCGGCGTCCTACTCTCCCACAGGGTCCCCCCTGCAGTACCATCGGCGCTGAAAGGCTTAGCTTCCGGGTTCGGAATGTAACCGGGCG
>NZ_JBIRLM010000006.1:0-323941 GCF_044330565.1 Streptomyces sp. NPDC017448
GGGGCCGCCCCCGGGGGGGGGGGGGCCCCCCCCGGGGGGGGCCGGGGGGGGGGGGGGGGGGGGCGCGGGGGCGCGGGGGGGGGGGGGGCCCGGCCGGGGGGGGGGGGGGGGGGGCCGGCCCCCCCCCCCCCCCACCCCCCGCTCCGGGTGGGGTCCTCAGAGGATCCTTCAGGGGGCCCTCACGGGCCGGGGTGACGCGGTGCGGTGCGAAGTCAGCAGCTCAGGTTCGGGCCGGTGGTGGTGCCGAGGATCTGGGTGAACTGCGTGAACTTGTTGATCCGGCTCTGGACCTGTGCCGGGTTGCCGCCGTTGCACTCCAGGGCGCCGTTGATGGAGCGGATCGTCTCGCCGAAGCCGGCGTTGTTGACGATGGCGTTGTGCGGCGTCATGGTGCCGGGGCCGTTCTGGGTGTTCCAGTACCAGAGGCCGGTCTTCCACGCCACGGAGGCGTTCTGCTCCACCAGGTACGGGTTGGCCAGGAGGTTGATGCCGAGCGCGTCGCCGGCGGCCTTGTAGTTGAAGTTCCAGCTCAGCTGGATCGGGCCGCGGCCGTAGTAGGCGGCCTGGCCGGCCGGGCAGCCGTAGGGCTGGGTGGCGTCACAGTAGTGCGGGTAGTTCGCCTCGTTGACTTCCTTGATGTACACCAGCCCGCCGGTCTCGTGGCTGACGTTGGCGAGGAAGGCGGCGGCCTCGCGCTTCTTGACCTCGTCGCTGCCCGTGTTGGCGAAGGCCGGGTAGGCGCTCAGCGCGTCGGTCAGGCCCTTGTACGTGTAGAAGGCGTTCCGGTTCGGGAACATCTGGTTGAACTGGGCCTCGCTGACGACGAACCCGTCGTTCTGGCCCGGTCCGTCGCCGCCGCCGCAGGCGCCCTTGTCGGCCCAGACGTCCGACGTGCCCGGACGCTCGTTCTGCGTCCACCACTTGGCGGTGTAGTTGCGGCCGTTGTACGAGACCGTGCCGCCGTTCGTGTAGACGGCGGAGGAATTCCAGGCCGTGGCGCAGGCGGCGGCCTGCGCGGTGGCGGCGGGAAGGACGACGAGCGCTGCGACGAGCGCGCCGAGCGCGACCAGCAGACTCATGACACGTCGGATCACGTGATCACACTCCTTGGACGCGGCGCGACGTCCGGCCGTGCGCCGCCGTGGGGGTGACCGACACTCAAGCGAGATGGTCTGAACCTGTCAAGGTCTAGACCAACACCGGTCCGTCTTCCGGTTCCACCGCCGCCTCCCCCGCCCGGTGGGCGCGGGCGCGCCGACCGCCCCCCTCAACAGCCCTTATTCCGGAGGGAGCCCATCCGCATCCCGGCCGGGACGGGGCGGCGGCCGAAGGTAAAATCTTCCGGCCCCTCCCGGCATGCGGACAGCGCGGACCCCTCGCGGACGGCCTCCCGGAGCGCCGGGAGGACCGCGTCGGACTCCGCCCCGCCCCCCGACGAAGCCGAAGGGGCCCGGGATCACCGTGATCCCGGGCCCCGCGGACAACCGCTCCCTACAGGAACGAGTTGATCTCGATCGTCTCGGTCCGGCCGGGACCGACGCCGATCGCGGAGATCGGCGCGCCCGACATCTCCTCCAGCGCCTTCACGTACGCCTGCGCGTTCTTCGGCAGGTCGGAGAAGGTCTTGGCCTTGGTGATGTCCTCGGACCAGCCCGGCAGGTTCTCGTAGATCGGCTTCGCGTGGTGGAAGTCGGTCTGGTTGTACGGGAGTTCCTCGACACGCTTGCCGTCGATCTCGTACGCCACGCAGACCGGGATCCGCTCCCAGCCGGTGAGGACGTCCAGCTTGGTGAGGAAGAAGTCGGTCAGGCCGTTGACCCGGGTCGCGTACCGCGCGATCGGGGCGTCGAACCAGCCGCAGCGGCGGTCACGGCCGGTGGTGACACCGCGCTCCCCGCCGATGCGCCGCAGCGCCTCGCCGTCCTCGTCGAACAGCTCGGTCGGGAACGGGCCGGCCCCCACTCGCGTCGTATAGGCCTTGAGGATGCCGATGACCCGGCTGATCTTCGTCGGACCGACGCCCGCACCGGTGCAGGCGCCGCCCGCGGTCGGGTTCGACGAGGTGACGAAGGGGTACGTGCCGTGGTCGACGTCGAGCAGGGTGCCCTGGCCGCCCTCGAAGAGCACGACCTTGCCGTCGTCGATGGCGTCGTTCAGGATCAGGGTCGTGTCGGCGACGAACGGCTTGATCTGCTCCGCGTACTGGAGCATGTCCTCGACGACCTTGCCCGCCTCGATGGCCCGGCGGTTGAAGACCTTGGCCAGGAGCTGGTTCTTCTGCTCCAGGGCCGCCTCCACCTTCTGCTCCAGGATCGACTCGTCGTAGAGGTCCTGGACGCGGATGCCCACCCGGTTGATCTTGTCGGCGTACGTCGGGCCGATGCCCCGGCCCGTCGTGCCGATCTTGCGCTTCCCCAGGAAGCGCTCGGTCACCTTGTCGAGCGTGACGTTGTAAGGAGTGATGAGGTGAGCGTTTCCGCTGATCAGAAGCTTGGACGTGTCGACGCCTCGCTCGTTCAGACCGCTCAGCTCGGAGAGCAGGACCGCCGGGTCGACCACGACACCGTTCCCGATGACCGGGGTGCACCCCGGCGACAGGATTCCGGAGGGGAGGAGATGCAGCGCGTACTTCTGGTCGCCGACGACGACCGTGTGGCCGGCGTTGTTGCCGCCCTGGTAGCGCACCACATAGTCCACGGATCCACCGAGCAGGTCGGTGGCCTTCCCCTTGCCCTCGTCACCCCACTGAGCACCGAGCAGCACAAGTGCGGGCACAGGCGTACACCCCTTCCGGGCGGGGCATGTCCAAGGTCAGGGGGCGTACGTCAAGGTCGTACCTGCCGTACGACGATGTACGGCAGAGCCTGAGCCGTCGAACCGGGTGCCCCGGAATAGACGAAGCCCCTGGCGCAATAGCGCAAGGGGCTCTTGCACCAAGATGCTACCCGAGGAAGGACCGAGGTGTCGGCTGCAGAGCCCCCCGGCGACGGCGACGACCAGCTCCTGGTGGTCATCGACCCGGTCGCCCGCCGGAGCGACGGCGAGTCCGTGCGTATCGCCAAGGACGTGCTGAGCGCCGGTTCGCACGCCAAGATCTGCCTTCCGGACACCCCCGAGGAGTTCGCGCGGGCCCTGTCCCGGCGGGGCTCACGCCGGCCCGTGGTGGTCGGCGACGACCACGCGCTGCTGCGCGCGGTGGCCCAGCTGCACCGCGAACGGGAGCTGGCCGCCGGCGTCCTCTCCCTGATCCCCGTCGGCGCCGCGCACGCCCTGGAGGTGGCCCACGCCCTCGGCGTGCCCCGGGGCGCGGTGGCCGCCGCGCGCACCGCGCTGGACGGGGCGGTGCGCCGTCTGGACCTGCTGGTCGACGACAGCGACGGCATCGTCCTCGGCCGCCTCCGCATCCCCGTCCCGGCCCCGCCGTCCGACGCGCGCGGCCCGCACGCGGGCGTCACGGCCGTCTGGGACACCTGCCGCTCGCTGGTCGCCTCCCTGGTCCGCCCGGTCCCGGTCGCCGCCGCGCACCCGGGCACGCACCGGCTGCGCATCGAGGCGGACGGGGTGGTGCTGAGCGACCTGGACACCCCGGTCCGGGGCCTCTCGGTGACCTCCCGGAGCGGCGGGGGCCTGGCCGACGTCGTCGTCCGCACCGCCTCGGGCGAGGACGTGACCGCCGAGGCCGAGGCCGTCACGGTCTCCGGCGCGGACTTCCGCTACCGGGCGGACATACGGACCGCCGGGCCGGTGCGCACCCGGACCTGGACCGTCCGGCCCGGCGCCTGGGCGCTGATGCTGCCCGTCCCGGCGAGCGCGGACGGGGCGGCGGGCGCACCCTGGTAGAGGGGGACGGTCCGGCGACGGAGCCGTCCCGTGTCCGGCCCCGGAGGTGACCGCCATGACCAGGACCGCTGTCGGATGGCACATCGACCTCGAGTTCGAGGAGGACTCCCACCGCACCCGTGCGGCGGCGCTCGTCCGCCTCTCCGACGGAACGGAAGTACGCGCCCACGGCTACGCCAGCCGCCATCCCTCGGACGCCGACCAGCAGCGTGTCGGCGAGGAGATCGCGGGGGCCAGGGCGCTCAACGAACTGGCGATGAAGCTGCTGACCAAGGCGCACGACGAGATCGACGAGGCGTCGGGGCGCTCGTCCTACCCGCTGACGTAAGCCCTCCCGCCGTTCCCTCCCGCACGGGGCGCCCCCCTTGCGGCGTTCGCGGTGCGGGCCGCGGAGGGGAACCGTGGCCCTGCCGTGCCGCGTCCCCCCGGGTATGGAGATTCACAAGGGCACGCGGGACGAGCGGCGTGAGGCCGCCGTAGGCGCCGTCGGCTGTGGGACGGCCTTCGCCGGCGCCCTCGCGGGCATCGTGCTCTGGGCCCCGCACGGCAAGGGCGGCCTCCTCGACGGCTTCGAGGGCGCCTCCAACTGGAACGTGCTCTGGATCGGCCTGCCCCTGATGATCCTCGGCGGCGTCGCGGCGGCCCTGGCCGTCTTCTTCCTGGTCCGGCGGCGCTGGCCGCACGCTCTCGGCATGGTCGCGGCCATCGCCGCGCTCATCGCGGTCGGCGTCGGCGTCGACGCGCTGGCCGGGGCCCCGCGGCCGGAGTGCTACGACCCCTGCTGACCCCCCGGCCCGCCCGCCGCACCCGGTCCGCCCGCCGCGCCCGGTCGGCCCCCGTCGCACCCGGTCCGCCCGCCGCGGCGAGGGCCGCGAACCACCCCGCCCGGCCGCGCCCTCACACCTCCACCAGCAGCTCCTTCAGCCCCCGGATCACGTACCCCGGCTGCCACGCGGGCTCCGCCGCCAACCGCAGCGCGGGCGCCTTGCGCAGCAGCTCCCCGAAGGAAGCGGCCAGCTCCAGCCGGGCCAGCGGGGCGCCCAGGCAGAAGTGGATGCCCGCGCCGAAGGTGATGTGCGGGTTGTCCGTCCGCGACAGGTCCAGGGTGTCCGGACGCGCGAACCGCTCCGGATCCCGGTTGGCCGAGCCGAACAGCAGCGCCACCTCCGCGCCCCGCCGGATCACCTGGCCGCCGATCTCGATGTCGTCCAGCACCCAGCGCTCGAACATCTGCAACGGGGTGTCGTAGCGCAGCAGCTCCTCGACCGCGGTGGGCAGCAGGGCGGGGTCGGCGCGCAGCGCCGCCAACTGCTCCGGGTGGTGGAAGAGGGTGCGCCAGCCGCCGGCGGTGGTGTTGACCGTCGCCTCGTGGCCCGCGTTCAGCAGGAGCACACAGGTGGAGACCATCTCCTGCTCGGTCAGCCGCTCGCCCTCGTCATGGGCGGCGATGAGCGCCGAGATCAGGTCGTCGCCGGGGTCGGCGCGCCGCTCGGCGATGAGCCCGCGCAGATACGCGGAGAAGTCGGCGGAGGCGCGGACGGCGGCCGCCGCCGTCTCCTCCGAGGGGTTCAGCTCGAACATCCCGCAGATCGCCGCCGACCACGGCCGCAGCAGCCCCCGGTCGGCCTCCGGTACGCCCAGCATCTCCGCGATCACCGCGACCGGGAGCGGCTCCGCGACCTCCGCCAGCAGGTCCCCGCCGCCCTTCGCCACGAAGGCGTCCACCAGGCCGGCCGCCAGCCGCCGTACGGTCGGGGCCAGGTTCTCGACCGTACGCGGGGTGAACGCCTTGGAGACCAGCCGCCGGATCCGGGGGTGGTCGGGGGCCTCCAGGTCGAGGATGCCCTGCCCGTTGAGGGTGGTGAACGGCTCGTGGGCGGCGGGCGGCGGGGTGCGGCCGAACTCCTCGTGGCTGAAGCGGTGCAGGTACGTCCGGCCGAGCCGCCGGTCGCGCAGCAGGGCCGACACGTCGGCGTGGTGCGGGATCAGCCACTGGCCCGTCGGCTCGAACCGGTGCGCCCGGCCGGCGGCCCGCAGCGCCGCGTAGGCGGGGTAGGGATCGGCGACGAACGCGGGGGACCAGGGATCGAAGGACACGTGCATGGCCCGACGCTACCCGCGCCCGCCGCCTCCGCAAGGGGCGGCGGCGGAACCGCCCCGGGACGACCGCGGGAAAACCCCCGGGCCGGTTCAGGGGCCCGGGGGGGCGGAGCGGCAGGGGGCCGGGTCCGGCAGGGCGGTGCTACCCCGGGGTGACCAGGCGCGCCTCGTAGGCGAAGACCGCCGCCTGGGTCCGGTCGCGCAGCCCGAGCTTCACCAGGATGCGGCTGACGTGCGTCTTGATCGTGGACTCGGCGACGATCAGGTGCGAAGCGATCTCCCCGTTGGAGAGCCCCTGCGCGATGAGGACCAGCACCTCCGTCTCGCGCTCGGTGAGGTCCCCGATCCGCGCGAGGGCGGGCGGCCGGGGGGCCTCCGCGAGCTTGGAGAACTCGTTGATCAGCCGCCGGGTCACCGCCGGGGCGAGCAGCGCCTCGCCCGAGGCCACCACCCGTACGCCCTCCGCGAGCTGCCGGGCCGAGGCGTCCTTGAGGAGGAAGCCCGAGGCCCCGGCGCGCAGCGCCTGGTACACGTACTCGTCGAGGTCGAAGGTGGTCAGCACCAGGACCTTCGCGTCGGCGTCCCGCGCCACGATCTCGCGGGTCGCCTCGATGCCGTTCATCTCCGGCATGCGGATGTCCATCAGGACGACGTCCGGGCGCAGCGCCGCGACCTGGTCGAGCGCCTGCCGGCCGTCCAGCGCCTCGCCCGCCACCGTGATGCCCGGCATCGCGTTGAGCAGGACCGAGAAGCCCTCGCGGACCATCATCTGGTCGTCGACGATCAGGACCCGGATGTCGGTGTCGCTCATGCCCGGCCGTCCCGTTCGACGACGACCGTGTCGGCGTCGGCGCCGGCCGTCCCCCGGGGCTCCGGCTGCTCCGCCGGCGGCACGGGGAGGAACACCGCGACCTCGTACCCGCCGTCCGCCGTCGCCCCGGCCGTCATCTCGCCGTTCAGCATCGCGACCCGCTCCCGCATCCCGGTGATGCCGTGCCCGGCCCCGGGCACCGGCTTGACCAGGCCCTTCGGCGGCCCGTTGACCACGCGCAGCCCCAGGCCGCCGAGGACGTAGCCCAGCTCGACCCGCGCGGAGGAGCCCGGCGCGTGCCGCAGGCTGTTGCTCAGGGCCTCCTGGACGATCCGGTACGCCGACAGCTCGACGCCCTGCGGCAGCTCGCGGACGGCCCCGGTGACCACCTTCTCCGTCTCCAGCCCCGTCTCGCGGACGTTGTCCAGCAGCACGTCGAGCACGGCCAGGGTGGGCTGCGGGGCGTCCGGCGCCTCGTAGTCCTCGGCCCGGACGACCCCGAGGACGCGGCGCAGCTCGGTGAGGGCGGCCACCGCGTTCTCCCGGATGGTGACGAACGCCTGCTCCAGCTCGGGCGGCGGGTTCTCCACCCGGTACGGGGCGGCCTCGGCCTGGATCGCGACGACCGACATGTGGTGGGCGACCACGTCGTGCAGCTCCCGGGCGATGGTGGTGCGCTCCTCCAGCAGGGTGCGCCGGTCGCGCTCGACGGCGGTGACGGTGCGCTGCACGGTGACCTCGCGCTCGGCGTCGCGCCGGATCTGCACCACGGCGACGACGAGCAGCGCGAAGGCGGAGAGGATGGCCACCGGCGCGGTGATCATCGGGTCGCCGCCCTCCAGGAGCATCCCGAACAGCAGCGTCAGCAGCCACATCCAGGCGGCCGTACGGGGCCGGGTCCGGGCGGCCACGACCACCAGGACCACGACCTGGGCCATGAAGGCGCTCGGTCCCCACAGCCCCTCGCTGCCCAGCACCCCGCAGAAGACGGTCGCCACCATCGAGGCCCAGAACGCGGCGACCGGCCGCACCAGGGTCATCGCGACCGGGATCGCGGGCACCAGCCCCATCAGCAGGCGGTACTCCCACTCGGCGAACCCGGCCATCATCACGAGGAAGGCGGCGAACAGCACCAGCGCGTGCGGGGCCCAGACGACGGTCTTCCGCATCCCCTCGGGCAGCCGGCGTATCAGCCGGCCGTCGGGGTTCATCGGCGGCAGCGGCCGGTAGGCGAGCACATCGCGCAGGAGGTCGTTCCGCAGGCCGTCGATCGCCCCTGCGGCCGCCCGGAGCTCCGGGCTGCTGGTCTTCGTCTGGGTCTCGGTCACGCTTCCACGGTAGGCGGGGGCGGACGGCGGGTCGTCAGCATCGCTACGGATTCCGGGGCATCCGTCTCAAGGACTACACGCCTCCGCCCCGCTCCACCCCGCACCGTGAAACCGCAGGTGGGAGCCGCGCGTCTACCAGGCGAGCTGGGTGATCTCCTCGGCCACGACCGCGCAGGCGTCGGCGGCGGGATCGATCAGCGGGAAGTGGCCGGCCCCGCCGAGCAGCGTCAGCCCGACCGTCTCGCCGGACCGGGCCGCCGCGTCGACGTACGCCTCGGAGACGGCCCGGGGGACGACGATGTCCTCGACGCCGTGCACGATCGCGGTGGCGATCCCCGTCGGCAGCAGCGCACCCGGGTCGGCGTGGGCCGCCCGCTCGGCGAACCGCCCCTCCCCACCCAGGAGTTGGGTGACCGCTCCACCGCAGACCCCCAACTCGACCGCGGTGGCGAAGTCCGCGATCGGGGCCAGGGCGACGACCCCGCGCAGCGGCGGCGGGGCGGGCAGCCGCCACGGCGACCCGGCGGGCAGGACGTGCCGCGCCGCCGCCCACAGGGCGAGGTGCCCGCCCGCCGAGTGCCCGCAGGCCACCATCCGCCGCACATCGGCGCCCGGCAGCTCGCGGGAGGCCAGGGCGGGCAGCGCGTCCAGGGCGGCGGCCACGTCGTCGAAGGTCTCCGGCCAGCGCCCCGCGACGGGATCGGAGCCGCCCGGCCGGGGCTCCTCGCCGCCGCGCTGCCGCGGGATGTCGTCGCCGCCGCGCCGGTACTCCACGCTGGCCACGGCGAAGCCCCGGCGGGCCAGGAAGTCCGCGAACGGGGAGAGGTGGGCCCGGTCGTACGGGGCCCGCCAGGCGCCGCCGTGCAGGAGGACGACCAGCGGGGCCCCGGTGCGGCCGTCGCGCGGTGCGTAGAAGTCGACGACCTGGTCGGGGTGGTCCCCGTAGGCGGCGGTCCGGTCGGGGGCGACGGCGGGGTGGGCGAAAGCCGCCGCGCTCTCGGCCGCGTCCCGCCCGCGCGCGGCAGAGTCCGGGGAACCCGGGGAATCCGTCATGCTGCTCAACCGTCCTCTGCCCATGGCCTGCGCCTGTGCCCTGCCCCAACGGGGTTGACCTGCGGGGACGGTACCAGCACCCGGCGCCGTCCCCGCCCGGCCCGCACGCTGCCTGACACGACGTCAGCCTGCGTGCTTCCAGGGCTACCCCTCGGCCAGCACCTCCGCCAGCACCCGCGCCGCCCGTTCCGCGTCGGCATACCCCACGTACAACGGGGTGAAGCCGAACCGCAGCACGTCCGGCCGCCGCAGATCGCCCACGACGCCCCGCTCGATCAGCCGGCGCATCACGGGCTCGGCGTCGGCGCAGCGCAGGGCGACCTGGCTGCCGCGTTCGGCGTGGGCGGCCGGGGTGACGGAGACGACCCGGCCCGCCGGGACGTACGCCTCGACGCACTCCAGGAAGAAGTCCGTCAACGCGAGGGACTTGGCCCGCACGGCGTCCACCTCCACCCCGTCCCACACGTCGAGCGCCGCCTCCAGCGTCAGCATGGAGACGATGTCGGGGGTGCCGACCCGGCCCCGTACGGAACCGGTCGCCGGGGCGTAGTCGGGCTCCATGCCGAACGGGTCGGCGTGCGAGTTCCACCCCGGCAGCGGCGAGTCGAAGGCGGCCTGGTGGCGCTCGGCGACGTACAGGTACGCGGGCGAACCGGGGCCGCCGTTCAGGTACTTGTACGTGCAGCCGACCGCCAGGTCCACCCCGTGCTCGTCCAGCCCCACGGGGAGCGCGCCCGCGCTGTGGCACAGGTCCCACACCGCGATCGCGCCCGCCGCGTGGACGGCGGCGGTCAGGCCGGGCAGGTCGTGCAGCCGGCCGGAGCGGTAGTCGACGTGGTTGAGCAGCACGGCGGCGGTACGCGGACCGAGCGCGGCCGGGACGTCGGCGGGTGCGACCGGCACGATCCGGTGCCCGGTGAGCCGGGCGGCGGACGCCGCGATGTACCCGTCCGTGGGGAAGGTCGTCGCGTCGACCAGGATCTCGTCGCGCCCCTCGCCCGCGAGCCGGGCGGCGGCGACGACGGCCTTGAAGACGTTGACGCTGGTGGAGTCGCCGACGACGACCTGCCCGGCGGCGGCCCCGACGAGCGGGGCGATCCGGTCCCCGATCCGCTCGGGCGCGGTCCACCAGCCGCTCTCGTCCCAGGACCGGATGCGCAGCTGGCCCCACTGGCGGGCCAGGACGTCCTGCACCCGGGCCGGGACGTGGACGGGCAGCGCGCCGAGCGAGTTGCCGTCGAGGTAGACGCCGTCGTCGAGCGCGAACAGTTCGCGGTGGGCGGCGAGCGGATCGGCGGCGTCGAGCCGCTCCGCCCGCGCGCGGAGGCCGTCCGCGGCGGCCGGTGTCTCAGACATGGCTGCGCGCCGTCCACAGCTCGGGGAACACGTTCTTCGTGGCGCGCTTCTCCAGCCAGGCCACCCCGGCGGAACCGCCGGTGCCGGTCTTGGAGCCCATCGCGCGCCGGGTGGCGACGAGGTGGTCGTTGCGCCAGCGCCACACCAGCTCGCCGACATCGGTCAGCAGCTCGCCGAGGCGCACCAGCTCGTCGTTCTGATCGGCGGACGCGTAGATCTCCGCCCACACGGCCTCGACCTCGGGCGAGGGCTCGTACCGCCGGGTCAGGTCCCGGGTGAGAACCGCCTCGGGGATCGCGTACCCGCGCCGGGCCAGCAACGCCAGGGTCTCGTCGTACAGGCTGGGCTCCGCGAGCGCCTTCTCCAGCTCGGCGTGGACCCGGGGCGCGCCCCGGTGCGGCACCAGCATGGAGGCGGACTTGTCGCCGAGCAGGAACTCCATCCGCCGGTACATCGCGGACTGGAACCCGGACCCCTCGCCGAGGGAGCCCCGGTAGGAGTTGAACTGGGCGGGGGTGAGTCCGGAGAGCGGCCGCCAGGACTCGTTGAGCGCCTCCAGCTCGCGCAGCGAACGCTTCAGGGCGTCGCGGGCGACGGGTATGCGGTCCTCGCGCAGGGCGCGGGTGGCGGTCTCCCACTCATGGACGATGACCGTGAACCACAGCTCCATGACCTGGGTGGTGACCAGGAAGACCATCTCGCCGGGATCGTCCGAGCGCAGGTGCTGGAGGTGGGTCAGAACGTCCGCCTGGACATAGTCCTCGTACGGCGTCGTTCCCGCGAAGTCCAGGTGCGGGGTGTCCGCACCGGTGGCTTCGGGGTCGGGGTGGTTGGTCGACATTTCTGTCTCCTCGACACGAGCTTCCGGGTAGCGGTCCGCCCCTTCCATGAGGTGATGGAGCTCCGGTCCCCTGCTCGCATACTAAGCCGCTCCCCGCCCTCGGCGCTTGGGCGGGGAGACGGCTCAGGACAGAAGGGTTCAGCCCAGGATGTCGGCGGCGGTCGGCGAGGAGTCGCGCAGGAACGTCGTGCAGCGCTCGTGCTCCTCGGTCTCCCCGATCGACCCGGCGGCCCGCGCCAGGGCGTGCAGGGCGCGCAGGAAGCCGCGGTTCGGCTCGTGCTCGAACGGGACGGGGCCGTGGCCCTTCCAGCCGGCCCGGCGCAGGGAGTCGAGGCCGCGGTGGTAGCCGGTACGGGCGTACGCGTAGGACTCGACGACCCGGCCGCCCTCGAACGCCTCGTCGGCGAGCTGCGCCCAGGCGAGCGAGGAGGTGGGGTACTTCGCGGCGACCTCGGCGGGCGGGGTGCCGGCGGCGAGCAGCTCGCGCGGCTCGGGGTCGTCGGGCAGGTGGGTCGGGGCGGGGCCCCCGAGCAGGTTCTCGTGGATGGACATGCCTCAAGTGTGCCTGCCGTCACGCCCCGGCGGCACCGCGCCCCGGACGGCGCGGAGGCCGTCCCGGGCGGGGAGCCCCGGATCTCCTCGGGGACGGGGGCATGAACCCCCGCCACGGGGACCGAAACCCGCGGCACGGGCTCCGCAGGCCGCCGTACAGGGCCCCGAACCCGCGGTCCGGGGCCGGGGGCCGGGCCCCCGGAACCGCCGGCTACCGCCGCACGGTCTCCACGGCTCGCACCAGCGCCTCCACGCCCAGGACCGCCTTCTCCCGGGGGCACCCCACGTTCAGCCGGACGAACCCGGGCGCCCCGTAGACGGCGCCCCCCATGACCGCCACCCGCTCCCGCTCCACCAGCACCCGCTGCAACGCCGCGTCGTCCACGCCCAGCGGCCGCAGGTCGATCCACGCCAGGTAGCCGGCCTCGGGCGGCGTCCACCCCAGCTCGGGCAGGGCGTCGCCCAGCCGCCGCGCGACGTACTCCAGGTTCCCCGCCGTGTACGCCCGGACCGCGTCCAGCCACGCCGCCCCCTCCCGGTAGGCGGCGATGTGCGCGGTCAGCGACAGGACGGCGGGCGACGCCAGCCCCTCCGCCGTCTCCATCCGCCGCAGGAACTCCGTGCGGTCCCCCGCGTCCCCGATGAACCCGTACGACCCGGTGAGCGCCGGGAAGTTGAACGCCTTCGAGCCGGAGGTGACGAGCGCCCAGCGCCCGTCGCCCGCCACCCGGGTCCACGGCACGTGAACCCGCCCGACACCGCCCTCGTGCACGAAGTCCGCGTGGATCTCGTCGCTGATCACAGCGGCCCCGTGCCGCTCGGCCAGCTCCGCCGTACGGGCCAGCTCGGCGGCCGTCCACACCCGGCCGGTGGGGTTGTGGGGCGAGCACAGCACCAGCACCTTCGCGTCCGGCCGGGCCAGCTCGCGCTCCAGCGCCTCCTCGTCCCCCACCGGCACCCCGCGCAGCTCGCGCCCGAGCCCGGTGATCGCCTTGCGGAAGCCGTCGTACGTGGGGGTGTGGACGACGACGCCGTCGCCCTCGACCGTCCACATCTGGAGGAGCTGGGAGAGCTGGCTGAGGACGGACGGACCGTAGACCAGCTGCCCGGTGTCGACTTCGGCGCCGTACCGGGTGGCGTACCAGTGGGCTATCGCCGAGCGGAAGTCGTCCTGCTGCCAGGTGCTGTAGCCGAACACCCCGTGGTCCAGGCGGGCCCGGAGCGCCGCCAGCACCTCGGGGGCGGTGGCGAAGTCCATGTCGGAGATGGTGAACGGCAGCAGGCCGTCGACGCCGAAGCGGTCGGCCACCCCGTCCCACTGGACGCACCAGGTGCCCCGGCGGTCGACGGCGGTGTCGAAATCGTAGAACGCGCCCACAACAGGTCCTCTTCTCTCCCGGCACGGCGACGGGCCCGGCCCCCCCGCAGGAGGACCGGGCCCGGCGCCGTACGTCCGCGCATCCGTGTCTACGGGACGGTCACTTCAGCTTCGTGCCGGTGGAGCGCAGGTTGGCGCACGCCTCGGTGACGCGCGCGGCCATGCCGGCCTCGGCCGACTTGCCCCAGGTGCGGGGGTCGTAGGTCTTCTTGTTGCCGACCTCGCCGTCGACCTTCAGGACACCGTCGTAGTTGCGGAACATGTGGTCCGCGACCGGGCGGGTGAAGGCGTACTGGGTGTCGGTGTCGAGGTTCATCTTCACGACGCCGTTCTCCAGCGCGGTGGCGATCTCCTCGGCGGTGGAGCCGGAGCCGCCGTGGAAGACGAAGTCGAACGGCTGGCTGCCGGCCGGCTTGCCGTACTTCTCGGAGACGCCCGCCTGGAGGTCCTTCAGCAGCTCGGGGCGGAGCACGACGTTGCCCGGCTTGTAGACCCCGTGGACGTTGCCGAAGGAGGCGGCCAGCAGGTAGCGGCCCTTCTCGCCCAGCCCCAGGGCCTCGGCGGTACGCAGCGCGTCCTCGACGGTCGTGTACAGCTCGTCGTTGATCTCGTGCGTGACGCCGTCCTCCTCGCCGCCGGTCGGGGTGATCTCGACCTCAAGGATGATCTTGGCGGCGGCGGCCTTGGCCAGCAGCTCCTGCCCGATGGCGAGGTTGTCGGCCAGGGTCTCGGCCGAGCCGTCCCACATGTGGGACTGGAACAGCGGGTTCAGGCCCTTGGCGACGCGCTCGGCGGAGATGTCGAGCAGCGGACGCACGTACCCGTCCAGCTTGTCCTTGGGGCAGTGGTCGGTGTGCAGCGCGATGGTGACGTCGTACTTCGCGGCGACGATGTGCGCGAACTCGGCCAGGGCGACCGCACCCGTGACCATGTCCTTGTTGTACTGGCCGCCCAGGAACTCCGCACCGCCGGTGGAGATCTGGACGATGCCGTCGCTCTCGGCCTCCGCGAAACCGCGCAGGGCCGCGTGCAGGGTCTGGGACGAGGTCACGTTGATGGCCGGGTAGGCGAACTTGCCCGCCTTGGCCCGGTCGAGCATCTCGGCGTAAGCCTCGGGGGTTGCGATGGGCATCTGACCGCTCCTTGGGATGTGCGGGTGTGCAGGCGTAAGTCCCTGACCTGGGGGCGACGTCATCGTCGCCCCCATCTTCCCAGACTCGCCCCCCGGCTCCACCCGGCGGACCCCGTTGGATACCGGACGGTTACGGGTCAGGGGTGGACGGTTTCACGTGAAACCGTCCACCCCTGATGAAAACCGCAGGTCATCCCCGTACGGGCGGGGCTCAGCCCAGATCGAGGTCGGCCACCGAGTAGACGTGCACGTACGGCAGACCGGCCTCGGCGATGGCCGGGGCGGCCCCGCGCTCGACGATCACGGCGACGGCGACGACCTCGCCGCCCGCCTCGCGCACCGCCTCGACGGCGGTCAGCGGCGAACCGCCCGTCGTCGAGGTGTCCTCGACGACGAGGCAGCGGCGGCCCTTCACGTCGGTGCCCTCGATCCGGCGCTGCATCCCGTGCGCCTTCTGCGCCTTGCGGACGACGAACGCGTCCAGGCTCTTACCGCGGGCGGCGGAGGCGTGCAGCATCGAGGTGGCGACCGGGTCGGCGCCGAGCGTCAGCCCGCCGACGCAGTCGTAGTCCAGCTCGGCGGTGGCGTCGAGCATGACCTGGCCGACCAGCGGCGCGGCCCTGCCGTCCAGCGTGATCCGGCGCAGGTCGATGTACCAGTCGGCTTCCAGACCCGAGGAGAGGGTCACCTTGCCGTGCACCACGGCCTTGTCCTTGATCTGCTGGAGCAGGTCAGCGCGTACGTCAGTCATGACCACGAGGGTAAGCGGTACGGCCCGGCCCCACTGCCGGGCACCGGCTCAGAGCCGCGTCCAGCTCCAGGTCGTCGTGGTCTCCAGCGGGTCGATGGGGGTCACCAGCCGGGGCGCGGTGTTGAGCCCGTTCGGCGGCCCGGTCTGCGGCTCCACGCAGACGGCCTCGTCCTGCTCGTCGTAGACCACCACCCACTCGCTGCGGCTCTTGACCGTCAGCTCCAGCTGCTCCGGCCAGGTGAGCTTCACGTCCACGCCGTCGGGCATGCCGAAGCAGTCGTCCCACGGCCCGGGGGCGGGGTCGACGCGCTTCCCGGTCGGAAGGTGGTCCGCACCCCGCTCCTCCTGCCAGGCCGGGTCGAAGGAGAGCCGGACGTCCTGGCCGCCGAGGTTGCGGTGGAACCAGGGGTGCCAGCCGGCCTGGGCCGGGAAGGAGTCGCCGTACGTCTCGACGGCGAGGCCGAGCGTCAGGGAGTCCCCGGTCAGCTCGAAGGTCTGCGTCACCCGGCCCTCGTACGGCCAGGGTTCGGCGAGGTCGTAGTAGAAGGCGGCCCGGCCCTCGGCCAGTTCGGCGGCCGTGTGGGCGGTGCGCCAGGAGGCGTCGCGTCCGGTGCCGTGGATGGCGTGCGGCGGGGAGGTGAGCGGCAGCTCGTGGAGCACGTCGCCGTTGCGGAACTGCCCGTACCCGGTGCGCCCGCACCAGGGGACCATCGGGAAGGAGCCGTACTTCTCGCCCTGGCGGAGCAGCTCGACGCCCCCGATCCGCAGGCTGCCGATCCGGCAGCCGTGCACCGGGTCGATGGTCAACTCGGCTTCGCCGACGGTCAGCCTGACGTTCTCTTCGCTCCTGCTCACCCGACGACCCTACTGGGCCGCCCCTGCCGCCGCCTCCGCCCCGGGCCGCTTCCGGCCTCCACCGCCCCGACTCCGGTCGGCCCCGGACGTGCGCCCTCTCCGGCTCGGGCTACCGCCGGCGTCGCCACGCCCGGCCGAGCACCACGAGGGAGGCGAGCGCGAGAGCGGCGGCGGGAGCGACCCACCGCAGGGCGGTGTTCGCGCCGCCTGCGTCCTGCGAGGGCACGGGAGCGTACCGGCCGCGCGGGGGCGCGTGGTCGACCTCCTCGGCGCTGCGCCCGATCATGGTGCGCCGGGCGTGCGCGGCCTCGGCGGGCGGTTCCTCCGGAACGGTGAACTCCACCCCGGCGACGGGGTCGAGCGAGGGCGGCGGCACCGGGGAGTCGTACACGGATCGGGGGCCGTCGTCGGCCCTGTCGTCACCGTTTTCACCGGCTTCGGCTTCGGCTTCGGCAGGAGCCTCACCGGGTCGGGCGGAGGCGTCACCGCCGGTTCCGCCACCGCCGTCCGGGTCTTCGCCCTCCTCCCGCGAGGCGAGCGACTCCGTCACCAACTGCTGGGTGAAGCGGTCCAGGAGGCGGTGGGCGGCCGCGAGGGCGGCGCCCTCCTCCCACTCGACCAGCCGCCCGTCCCCCGCGGCCGTACCGCTGTAGACGAGCGTCGTCCCGCCGTCCGTCCCGGTGAGGGCGAGGGTCAGGACCAGCTCGACCGCGCCGTCGCCCCGCGCCTCCACGCCCTCCCCGACCACCGAGAAGCGCCGCCCGTCCGGGCCGTCGCCGTCCTCCGGGCCGGTGAGCCGCAGCTCGCCCCGGTACGTGATGGTGTGGCCGCCGGCCCGCAGTTTCAGCCGGCCCGCCAGGGGCGATGCCGACGCGTCGGCATCCTGCTGGAAGCCGGGGACGCAGCGGGCCACCCGGGCGGGGTCCCCGAGCGTGCGCAGCAGGGTCGGGACGGGAACCGGGACGAACACCTCATGCTCCATGGGAACCGAGCCTAATCCGCCCCGGCCCGGACGTCAGCGGTTCCGTCCTCCGAAAGCCGCGCCGCCCCCGGGCGCTCCGCCCCGGACGCGCCCCGCTCCGCCCGCTCGCACCGCCGGGACCCGCCCCGCCCCCGCCCGGCTCACGTCTCCTCCCAGTACCGCGGGTGGACCAGCGTCGAGGGGGCCAGCCCCGACAGCCGGGCGTCCGCCGCCGCCCGCGCGCCCTCGCGCAGTTCCCGGCCCCCCAGCGACCGCGGCTCGGGCCCGCCGGGGGCCAGGACGACCCGGGGGGCCGCGCCCCTCGCGGCGAGGAGGAAGCCCCAGTCCTCCCGCTCCCGGTCGTCGTCGCCGCCCCGGTCCGGGCCCGCGGCGAAACCCCCGTACCGGCCGGTGACGCGGTAGGGGCGGGTCGCGAGGCCGCCCGCCCGCACCGATGCCTCCACCGTCCAGAAGGTCTGCGGCCGGGCGCCCAGCGGCCCGGCGTGCACCACGAGCCGTCCGCCCGGGGCCAGCGCCTCCGCGACCAGCCCGTAGAACTCGGCGGAGTACAGCTTCGTGCTGGCGGTGATGCCCGGGTCCGGGAGGTCGGAGATCACCACGTCGTAGCGTCCCCGGTCGGTTCGGAGCCAAGGGAACGCGTCCGCCGCGATCACCGTGAGGCGCGGATCGCGGAGGGCGCGGCCGTTCAGCTCGGAGAGGGCGGGGTCGGTGAGGGCCAGCCGGGTGACCTCGGGGTCCAGCTCGACGACGGTGACCGAGCGGACGTCCGCGTAGCGCAGCACCTCGCGGGCGGCGAGCCCGTCGCCGCCGCCCAGGACGAGGACGCGGGCGCGCGGCCCGTTCATGGCGGGGTGCACCAGCGCCTGGTGGTAGCGGTACTCGTCGCGGGCGCTGACCCGCAGCCGGCCGTCCAGATAGAGGTCCAGGGAGTCGCGGTCGGCGCCGGTCAGGACGACCTCCTGCACCCCGGTCTGCACGGCCACCCGCACCTGGTCCCCGTAGACCGCCCGGCGCGCGGCCCGCTCGAAGTCGTCGACCAGCACGGTGGCGGTGGCCAGCACGGCGATCACCGAGGCGTTGACCAGGACGAGGAGCCACCGGGAACGGGCGCTGAGGTCGCGCCGGAACACCCACAGGACCAGTGCGCCGCCCGCCGCCGCGTTGACCGAGCCGGTGAACAGCGTTCCGGTCAGCTGCCCCAGCATCGGCAGCAGCAGGAAGGGGAAGGCGAGCCCCCCGACCAGCGCGCCCACGTAGTCGGCGGCGAAGAGGTCGGCGACGGCCCCGCCCGCGTCCTGCCGGTCGACGCGTTGGATCAGCGTCATCAGCAGCGGGATCTCCGCCCCGATCAGCACCCCGATCGCCAGCGAGAACCCCACCAGGAGGTGCTGCGACTCCCCCAGCCAGGCGAAGGAGGCGTAGAGCACGAGCGCCGAGGAGCCGCCGACCAGCGCGAGAGCGGCCTCCAGCAGGCCGAAGCCGACGGCGGCGTGGCAGCGCAAACGTTTCGCGAGAAGGGAGCCGATCCCCATCGCGAACACCATCACGGAGAGCACGACGGACGCCTGGGTGACCGAATCGCCGATCAAGTACGAGGCGAGGGCGACCAGTTCGAGCTCGTAGACGAGTCCGCAGGCGGCGCAGACGAAGACCGCGGCCAGCACGAGGAGCCGACCGGTCCTCGGCCGTACGGGAAGCCGCGCCACGCCCCCTCGCAGCGACGTGTGCTGGTCGATCATGGTGCGAACGCTACGTCACTGACCCGTCGCACCTTGTCACCCACACGGGTGTAAGTGCCCCTGCCCCTCTCAGGCCGCGGCCGCGGGCACCCGCGCGCCCACCCGCGTCCGGGTCACCACCAATTGCCCCTCCTGGGGGTACGCGTGCCAGGTACGCCACCGCACCTGGCCCTCGGTGCGCTGGGCGAGCATGGCGGTGAAGGCGTACGGGCTGCCGGGGAAGGTGCCCACCAGGCCGTGCGGGTGGTCGCTCACGAGGGCGAGCAGCTCCTGCGCCCTGCCCGCGAACTGACCCTGCGTCAGGATCTCGACCCGGGCGGCGAATTCGTACTCCCGGTCCCCGAGGCGCTTGGAGACGCCGAGGGGCAGGGGGGTGCTGCTGCCGGGCATGCAGGCCACGGTCTCGGAACAGGTCCCGCTCTCCTCCCGGAGAAGGACCTGGTGGGAGGCGCCGAGCAGCCTCAACTGGAGTTCGGCGCCGCCGAGCCGGAGGTCGAGGACCGCCAGGGCGGGCAGCGGCTCCCGCCCCAGCATCCAGGCCAGGTCGGCGGCGCGGGTATCGGAGTAGGCCGTCTGGAGGGTGGTGAGCATGGGTGGGCTCCGCAAACACACATGGACACCTGGACAGCGGGACGCCCCCGGCAGACTGCGCGTGGGAGGTGGGGAGCGCCCGTTCTGGTCCAACTGGGGTCCGAGGGCTGAATGTTCTCTCCGACGAGGGAAGCACGAAGTACACCGCGCTCACAGCGTTTTCGCCCAACTTGCCGTAGTTTCCATCCCCTCGGGGGCCCACGGGTTCACTTGTTCAATCCGAACTGCCCGCGTCGCTCAACGAAAAGGCGCCCGGAGGGAGTTCGTCCTCCGGACGCCCGGCGTCACGTCACTGTCGGTGACGGTGTCACGGTCCGGCCTGCCGTCCGGCGCGACCCGGCCGGCAGCCGCCGCGAAACGACCGGCCCGGCCGGCCTCCCGCTCTCCCGCCCCCGCGTAGCCACCGGCCCCGGCCGACGACCCGGCCCCTGGCCGCCCCGGGGGCGGGCGTCCGGCCCGCCCCCGGTCCGCTCCTCGGTCAGCTGCCGCCGCCGCAACCGCCGCCACCACCGCCGCAGGACGAACCGCCCCCGCAGGAGTGGCCACCCGAGCCCGAGTCGCCCGAGCCGGAGTCGCCGCTCGCCCACACGCCGCCTCCGCTGTCGGAGGACCCTCCGCCCCCGGAACTCCGGCGGCCGGCCCCCGCCCGCCCCTTCGGCTTGGCCTTGGACTTCGACGAACCGCCGGACGCCGACCGCCGCACGGCCAGCAGCCCTCCGACGACGACCACGACCGCCACTGCCGAGATGAGGACACCCATGCGCCCCACCGCCCTTCTTCCCCCGAAGCGAGGTCCCCCGTCGCTTCCCCGTTGATGTGTGAGAGGGGGATTCCCTCGCGCCTCGCGCGCCAAAGCGCACTTGAGCAAGTCCAGAGCTTCGGCCCAGGATGGCGCTCATGACACAGGGACGAGCCACTCAGCCAGCCCCGGCGCGGGAAGGACGGCCGCTGCTCAACCGCCGCCTCGCCGCGTTCGGCACGACGATCTTCGCCGAGATGTCCGCACTGGCCGTGCGGACCGGTTCGATCAACCTCGGCCAGGGCTTCCCCGACACCGACGGCCCCGAGGAGATCCGCGAGGCGGCGGTCCGGGCGCTGCGCGCCGGGCACGGCAACCAGTACCCGCCGGGCCCCGGCGTGCCGGAACTGCGCGCCGCCGTCGCCGCCCACCAGGAGCGCTTCTACGGCCTGAGCTGGTCCCCGGAGACGGAGGTGCTGGTGACCACCGGGGCCACCGAGGCGATCGCCGCCTCCCTGCTGGCCCTGCTGGAGCCCGGGGACGAGGTCATCGCGTTCGAGCCGTACTACGACTCGTACGCCGCCTGCATCGCCATGGCGGGCGCGCGGCGCGTACCGCTCACGCTCCGCGCCCCCGGCTTCCGCCCCGACCTCGGCGAACTGCGCTCACTGATCACCCCGCGCACCCGCCTGCTGCTCCTGAACACCCCGCACAACCCGACCGGCACCGTGCTCACCCCCGACGAACTGTCCGGGATCGCGGCGCTCGCGGTCGAGCACGACCTGCTGGTGGTCACCGACGAGGTGTACGAGCACCTGGTCTTCGCCGGGGCGCACCACCCGATCGCCGCGCTCCCCGGGATGCGCGGGCGCACGGTCTCGATCTCGTCCTCGGGCAAGACGTTCTCGTACACGGGCTGGAAGGTCGGCTGGGTCACCGGGGACGCCCCGCTGGTGGCGGCGGTGCGCTCGGCGAAGCAGTACCTGACCTTCGTGAGCGGCGGCCCCTTCCAGTACGCGATCGCGGAGGCGCTGACCCTGCCGGACACGTTCTTCGCGGGGTTCCGCGCGGACATGCTCCGCAAGCGGGACCTGCTGGCCGAGGGGCTGCGGGCGGCGGGCTTCCGGGTGTACGAGCCGCAGGGGACGTACTTCATCACCACCGACATCGCCCCCCTGGGCGAGAAGGACGCCTACGCCTTCTGCCGCGCCCTGCCGGAGCGCTGCGGGGTGGCGGCGGTGCCGAACTCGGTCTTCTACGACGACCCGGAGGCGGGCCGCAGCCAGGTCCGCTTCACCTTCTGCAAGCGGGACGAGGTGCTGGAGGAGGCGGTGGAACGGCTGGGCGGACTGGGCTGAGCACGGGACGGCGGCCGGACACGGAAACGGCCCGGGAGCCGGTCGTGGTGACCGCCTCCCGGGCCGGGGCCTTCGTCGCCGTGGCTTTCCGGACCGTGGCTTTCCCGGGCCGGGGCCTTCGTCGCCGGGGCTCAGGCGCCCGCGGGCTCCTCGCCCTCCGGCTTGTCCTCGGCGGGCTGGATGCCGAGGTGCTCGACGAGCCACTTGTCGAACTCGATCGAGGCGCGCACCCAGCTCACCGTCGAGGAGACGAAGTGCTCCAGGCTCACGCCGGTGCCGATGAGCATCTGCGCCTCACCGATCAGCCGGACGGAACCCGCCTCGTCGCCCTCGCCCTCGTGGGCGTGGGTGTAGACCTTGGGCCACAGGGTGCGGCGGTTCCAGTCGTCGATGGCGTCCAGCAGGACGGGACGCTGGTCCAGGTCGTGCGGACGGTCGTAGAACGTACGGACCGAGAAGACCTGCTGCTCCGCCTCGCCGCGGAACATGAAGTACGTGCGGAACTCCTCCCACGGCGCCGCGAGGTCGCCCTCGTCGTCGACGACGTACTTCAGCTCCATCTGGTCGAGGAGCTGCTTGACGAGGTCCTGGTCAGGGACGACGGGGCCCTCCGGTCCTGCCGCCTGCGGTTCGGGCTGGCCCCCGAAATTAGGAATCGAGGACGGATCGATGCTCACCGTTATTTCCCTTCGTGCGGTTGCCGCCATCCTCTCCCATGGCAGGCGGGGCATGGCAAGCCCGCACGGCCCCTATCCGCCACAAGCTGACAGACGGCGTACGCGGACAGGGGCCCCCGGTGGCCCCCAAAGCCATCGGGGGCCGCCGGGGCCGTCGGGGTCTCCAGAGCCGCCGGGGCCGCCGGGGCCACCGGAGGCCGCCGGTGACACGCCCGGCGTCCTCCTCCGGGCCCCCGCGCCTCCGGTTACGCGGCGGGGCCGACGACCAGCCCGTCCTCGGCCCGGTCCACCCGTACGGTGTCGCCGTCGCGGACCTCGCCGGACAGGATCTCCTTGGCCAGCCGGTCCCCGATCGCGGTCTGGATGAGCCGGCGCAGCGGCCGCGCCCCGTACGCCGGGTCGTTGCCCTCCTCCGCCAGCCAGGCCAGGGCCTCCGGCGTGACGTCCAGAGTGAGCCGACGGTCGGCGAGCCGCTTGGCCAGCCGTTCGATCTGGAGCCCCGCGATGTGGGCCAGCTCGTCGCCGGAGAGCGCCGAGAAGACCACCAGGTCGTCCAGCCGGTTGATGAACTCCGGCTTGAAGGAGGCCCGGACCACTTCCAGCACCTGTTCCTTCTTCACCTCGGGCTTGACCAGGGGGTCCATCAGGAACTGGGAGCCGAGGTTGGAGGTGAGGACGAGGATGGTGTTGCGGAAGTCGACCGTACGGCCCTGCCCGTCGGTGAGCCGGCCGTCGTCGAGGACCTGGAGCAGGACGTCGAAGACCTCGGGGTGGGCCTTCTCCACCTCGTCCAGGAGCACGACGCTGTACGGGCGGCGGCGGACGGCCTCGGTGAGCTGGCCGCCCTCCTCGTACCCGACGTAACCGGGCGGGGCGCCGACGAGCCGGGCGACGCTGTGCTTCTCGCCGTACTCGCTCATGTCGATGCGGATCATGGCCCGCTCGTCGTCGAACAGGAAGTCCGCGAGCGCCTTGGCCAGCTCGGTCTTGCCGACGCCGGTGGGGCCGAGGAAGAGGAACGAGCCGGTGGGCCGGTCCGGGTCCGCGATCCCCGCCCGCGTACGGCGTACGGCGTCGGAGACGGCCTGCACGGCCTCGGTCTGCCCGATCAGCCGCCTGCCCAGCTCGCTCTCCATCCGCAGCAGCTTCCGGGTCTCGCCCTCCAGCAGCCGCCCGGCCGGGATGCCGGTCCAGGCGCCGACGACGTCCGCGATGTCGTCCGCCCCGACCTCCTCCTTGACCATCGTGTCCTTGTCCTTCGAAGCCTCCTCGGCCTCGGCGGCTTCCTCCAACTCCCGCTCCAGCCCCGGGATCTCCCCGTACAGCAGCTTGGAGGCGGCGTCGAAGTCGCCGTCGCGCTGGGCCCGTTCGGCCTGGCCGCGCAGTTCGTCGAGCCGTTCCTTCAGCTCGCCGACCCGGTTGAGGCCCTGCTTCTCCTTCTCCCAGCGGGCGTTGAGGCCGCGCAGCTCCTCCTCCTTGTCCGCCAGGTCGCGGCGCAGCTTCTCCAGGCGCTGCTTGGAGGCGGGATCGGACTCGTTCTTGAGCGCCAGCTCCTCCATCCGCAACCGGTCGACGGAGCGCTGGAGTTCGTCGATCTCCAGCGGGGAGGAGTCGATCTCCATCCGCAGCCGGGACGCCGCCTCATCGACCAGGTCGATGGCCTTGTCGGGGAGGAAGCGGGAGGTGATGTAGCGGTCGGAGAGGGTCGCTGCGGCCACCAGCGCCGAGTCCGCGATCTGCACCTTGTGGTGGGCCTCGTAACGGCCCTTGAGCCCGCGCAGGATCGCGATGGTGTCCTCGACGCCGGGCTCGGCGACCAGCACCTGCTGGAAGCGGCGCTCCAGGGCGGGGTCCTTCTCGATGCGCTCGCGGTACTCGTCGAGCGTCGTCGCGCCGACCATCCGCAGCTCGCCGCGGGCCAGCATCGGCTTGAGCATGTTGCCCGCGTCCATGGCCGAGTCGCCGCCGGCGCCCGCGCCGACGACCGTGTGCAGCTCGTCGATGAACGTGATGATCCGCCCGTCGCTCTCCTTGATCTCGGAGAGGACGGTCTTCAGCCGTTCCTCGAACTCGCCGCGGTACTTGGCCCCCGCGACCATCGCGCCCAGGTCCAGCGAGACGAGCCGCTTGTCCTTGAGGCTCTCGGGGACGTCGCCCTTGACGATGCGCTGGGCGAGCCCTTCGACCACGGCGGTCTTGCCGACGCCGGGCTCCCCGATGAGCACGGGGTTGTTCTTCGTCCGGCGCGACAGCACCTGCACCACGCGGCGGATCTCCTGGTCGCGGCCGATGACCGGGTCCAGCTTGCCCTCGCGCGCGGCGGCCGTGAAGTCGGTGCCGAACTTCTCCAGGGCCTTGTACTGGCCCTCCGGATCGGGAGTGGTCACCCGACGCCCTCCCCTGCTCGTTTCGAATGCGGCCAGCAGCTTCCCGGCACTGGCGCCCTGCCCGTCGAGGATCCCACCGGCGCGTCCGCCCTTCGCGGCGATCCCGATGAGCAGGTGCTCGGTGGAGATGTAGTCGTCGCCCAGCTCCTTCGCCCGCTGGGAGGCGTCCTGGACGACGGCCAGGAGCTCGCGGTCGGGCTGCGGCGGGGCGACGGTGGAGCCGGTGACGCTGGGCAGCGTGCCGAGCAGCCGCTCGGCCTCACCGCGCACCGCGGCCTGGTCGGCCTCGACGGCGGCGAGGAGGTCGATGACGTTCTCGTTGTCCTGCCCCTCCAGCAGCGCGAGCAGCAGGTGCCCCGGAGTCAGATCGGGGTGCCCGTCCTTCACGGCCCTGCCGGTGGCGGCGTTGATGGCGTCCCGGCTCTTGTTGGTCAGCTCGGCGTCCACGTGTGGTCACTCCTCCTCGCAGCTGGCGGGTCGCGCATGGGTCCATGCGTTGACTTCATCACCGTGCACAAAGTTGAGTCTACTCCACTCAAGGGTGTGCGCGCACATGTCCGGGGCGGCTTCAGGCGGGGGCCCGGGCGGCCCGGACCGCCCGGGCACGGGGGCTGCGGGCCGGGGCGGGGCGGGCGCGGGCCGGGGTGGGGCGGCATGACGACCGGACGCGGTCGGGGGGGCGGCCGGGCACGGACCGGGGGGCGACCGGGCGCGGGCCACCGCGGGGCGGTGCGACGGCCGGACCCGGGCACTGCGGACCGGCGGCCGGGGTGCTCGTACGCTGCCCCCATGGCAGACGTACGCAACCCCTCACCCGAATACGTCGCGTTCTGGCGCGAGAGCCACCTGTCCACGCTGACGACCCCCCGCCCGGACGGCACGCCGCACGTGGTGCCGGTCTGCGTGACGTACGACCCGGAGGCCGGGGTGGCGCGCGTGATCACGGACGGCGGGAGCCGCAAGGTCGCCCACATCCGGGCGGCGGGCCCCGAGGGGGCGCGCGTGGCCGTCTGCCAGATCGACCGGGCCCGCTGGGCGACCCTGGAGGGCCGCGCGGTCGTCCGTACCGAGCCGGAAGCCGTCAAGGACGCCGAGGCCCGCCACGAGGAGCGCTACGGACGCCCCCCGCGGATCAACCCGACCCGCGTCGTCGTCGAGATCACCCTCGACCGGGCGCTCGGCAAGGTCTGAGGCCGCCCGGGCGCTCGGCGAGGCCTGATGCGGCCGCCCGGGCGCGGCCGGACTCCGGCCGGGGAAACGCAGCACAACGGCGCCACCGCGTTCAGGTCACGGTGGCGCCGCTGTGTGGGGGAAGCGCCTGGAGCGACAGGTGACGACGGGGGAATCGCTCAGGCGCTGCGGGGGGTGGCGGAAAGGGGCTCTGCGTCGAACAGCTCGTGGTCCCGCTGATCGAGGTTGACGAAGATCATGCCGTACCTGACGGCACAGCGAACCGGCTGCGGCGCACCACGCGGCCGGCGGAGACAGCGATAGGCGCGGACGTCCTCGTCCTCCTCCATCACCACGACGATCGGCTCTCCGAACAGGGTGACCATCAACGAGTCGCCACGACGGGGGAGGGCCGTGAGCAGATCGATGAAATGCCACCCTGAGCGGTAGGCGGACGCCATCTCGCGCCGGAAGGTGCGGTCGTCCGGCGGGGTGCTCATGCTCGGGCTCCGTCCGACAGCTCGCCGGCCGAGGGCGATCCGGGCACCGGTCCCATCGTCCGCGCGGGCATCAGGTCCCAGGCCAGGTCGGGGGGCGGGGCAGCCAAGGCGTGCGTACCGGCCACGCCGTTGCCCACGCCGCCCTCCACGAGGCCAAGAGCACTCAGCGCTCCGGTCGTCACCCCGACGGAGAGGGCGACAGCAAGCACCGAGCGAAGCGTTTTGTCACTCATGATGGGCTTCGTCCTCACTTCCCAGGTTTCCTCTCCCCCGCACAACAAGACGATGGCCCATCCAGGCACGTCAATGCCACAGAACCGATGCATCATGTTCCTGCTGATTCATGTTCCTGGGGGGTGGAGAATTGACCACAGAAAGCACTAAAGCGACACATCCCCACGCGGTAAGCGCGATGTGCGACGAGGGGGCGCGGCTCTACGCGAGCGCGCTGAGCGTGGGCAAGATAGCTCGTGCCGAGGCGGAGGGCGCTCCCTGCCTGCTCGAATTCGCTCTTCTGCACCCCGATCCCGACGATCCCACCTGGCTCCGGCCAGTGCCGCCGTCAGCAGCGCTGACGCAGCGGCTCCACCCGATCGAGCGGGAGATCCAGGAACGGAGGCGTCGCTCGGTCGAACTCACCGAGGCGTTCGAACCCTTCATGGCGATCAGCGCGCAGGCACCGCCGATGACGCACGCCATCACGGTCCTCGAAGGCATCGACCGCATCAACGCGTCCATAGAACTCGCCCTGGCGGAGTGCCACTCGGAAGTCCTCACGATTCAGCCCGGCGGAGGACGCAGCGAGAACGCGCTGACCATCGCGATGGAACGCGGCAGAATGCTCACCGCCCGAGGTGTGGGCATGCGGACCCTGTATCAGCACACCGTCCGCCACAGCCACGGAACTCTCAGCTATGCGGCACAGATGGCCGACAGCAAGGTGGAGATCCGAACGCTCGAAGAGCTCATCGAGCGGCTCATGATCTTCGACAACACCGTCGCTTTCATACCGGCCACGGACGACCGCACCGTGGCCCTCGAACTGCGGCACCCCGGCATCGTGGAGTACCTGACCAAGGTCTTCGAGCAGTTCTGGCACCGCGCGGTCCCCCTCCAGGAGCAGATTCCGTACGACTCCCCGTCCGACGGCATCTCCGGGGTACGGCATTCCATCGCGAAACTCCTCGTGGAAGGCCATGTCGACGAGGCGATCGCTCGCCGCCTCGGCATGAACGTACGCACCTGCCGCTCCCACATCGCCAAACTCAGCGTCGCGCTGGGCAGCAACAGCAGAGCCCAACTCGGTTACCTCATAGCACGGTCAGGGATTCTGGAATCCGGACCGGACCCCGCACTCCCCCCCACCGCCCGGGCGTGACCGCACAATGGGGGAGAGCACGGCCACACCCAGGTTCGTCCGGGGGGTTCCCCGCTCCCCGTCTCCTCCACCATCGCCCCACAACCAGGCCGGCACCACCGTCCACTTGTTGCACTGCACGAAGCGGGGGGATACCCCATGGTCATCGAGAAGGACAGAACAGGGCGCCCACCGCACGGAAGAGCCGAATTGTGCGAGCCGGCGCTCCGGATGTACGGGGCCGCCCTGCGAACCGGACGGCTGGCGCGTACGGACGTCTCCGCCGCCCCCTGTCTCATCGAGCTGTCCCTCGTGCACCCCGATCCGTGGGACGCCGACTGACTGCGTCCGGTACCGCCCTCCTCCGCACCGGCCCACCTCCTGCAGCCCGTCTCCCGGGAGATCGACGAACGGTTGCGTCTCGCCGCGACGCTGAGCCACTCGCTCCTGCCGCTGACCGCCCTCGCACAGGGCGACCCCAACCTGGCGATCACCGTGCTCGAAGGAAGCGCCACCATCCAGGCGTCCATCGACGAGGCGACCACCACGGCCACCGACGAGATACGGACGGCCCAGCCCGGCAGCAACCGTCCACCCGCGGTGCTGAGGACGGCCCTGGCCAACGCCCACACCGCGATCGAGCACGGTGTCCGGGTCCGGCACATCTACCAGCACCCGGCCCGCTACAGCGGCTCCGTCCGGGACTACCTCGCCCAGGTGCCCGCACAGCACGTCCAGGTCCGCACCACCGAGCTGACCGTCGAACGGCTCATCATCATGGACCGTGCGGTCGCCTACGTCCCCGCCTCGGCGGATGGCACGACCGCGCTGCGCATCAGCCACCCGGCTCTGGTCTCCTACCTCATCCAGGTGTACGAAGTCCTCTGGGCGCAGGCCGTTCCGCTGGCCGAGAACCATTCCGCGGCCCCACCGGACACCCGGACACCGCCGTCCAGCGCGGCATCGCCCGCCTCCTCACCGAAGGCCACATCGACGACGTCGTCGCCCGCAAGATGGGCATCAGCGTCCGTACCTGCCGCTCCCACATCGCCCGGCTCATGCAGACCCTCGGCGCCACCAGTCGCACCCACCTCGGCGCCCTCCTCGTCGGCTCGGGCATCGTAGAGGCACGCCGGCGCGGTTGAGCCGCCGGCGCGGCGCTCCACAGGCGCAGCCGGACCGACTCCGAGGACCACGAAGCCCAGATGACCGACACCACCCCCCTGCCGGCCGCCGTCGAGGACGACCACTTCGGCAGCATCCTGGTCGAACTCACCGGAAAACACGGCGAGATACTCGTCGTGAGCGGCGAGCGCATCCCGCGCACCGTCCTCACCCGCGCCCCCGGCGCGACCGTCGACGACCACATCGCCATCGGCACCCGCGACCCCCGCCACCTCACCCTCACCGTGGACGGCGAGGAGGCGACGATCAAGCCCGGCAAGGGAAAGCTCCGCCGCCGCTCCTACCGGGTCGACGTCCGCTGCGCGGGCACGTCCTACCGGCTGGTGCCCGACTCGATCCCGAGCAGCCGGCTCCTCCGCGACGGCAAGCGCGTCGGGGACTTCTCCTCGGGCGGCGACGGCCGGGTCCTGGCCGAATGGCGGGACGGGGCCACGGTGGAGCCCCTCGACGCGGCGATCGCCTACACGCTGGCGGCCGCCTTCGGCACCGGCGGCCAGCCGATGTGGATGATGCTGGTCGAGACGGTCAGCGAACTCCTGCCGTAGAGGGGGCGCCGGGCGCGTACGTACGCGCGCGGCGCCCGGTACATACGCGGAAGGGGGCCGGGAGAGCGTGCGATCCGCTCTCCCGGCCCCCTTTTCGCCTGTGACGGGCGGTCGGCGCCTACTCCGTCGGCCGCTTCGGCTTCGGCCGCCAGACCACCAGCGCACCGGCCTGCTGCACGTCCTGGTACGGCACCAGGTCGCGGCGGTACGAGGCGTGCACCTGGGCCTCGCGCTGCTGCATGGCGACCGCCGCGCCGTCCACCGCCGCCGACAGCTCGGCGACGCGCTGCTGGAGCGCGGCGACCTGGTTCTCCAACTCGATGATCCGCTTGATGCCCGCCAGGTTGATGCCCTCGTCCTGCGACAACTGCTGCACGGTGCGCAGCAGCTCGATGTCGCGGGCCGAGTAGCGCCGGCCGCGCCCGGCCGTACGGTCCGGGGAGACCAGGCCGAGACGGTCGTACTGGCGCAGCGTCTGAGGGTGGAGGCCCGAGAGCTGGGCCGCGATCGAGATCACGTACACCGGTGTCTCATCGGTCAGCTGGTACGGATTGCGTCGACGGCCGTCCATCTCAAGCTCCCTTCGCCGCCTGGAACAGTTCCGCCCGCGGGTCCTCGTCCGCGGTGGCCTTCCGGTAGGTCTCCAGGGCGTCCCTGGCCTCCTGGTCCAGCTCCCCGGGGACCGCGACCTCCACGGTGACCAGCAGGTCGCCGCGGGTGCCGTCCTTGCGCACGGCGCCCTTGCCCCGGGCGCGCATCGTACGCCCGTTGGGGGTGCCGGCGGGAAGCTTCAGGGTGACCGGGGGGCCGCCGAGCGTGGGGACCTTGACCTCGCCGCCGAGCGTCGCCTCCGGGAAGGTGACGGGCACGGTGACCGTGAGGTTGTCGCCCTTGCGTCCGAAGACCGGGTGGGCGTCGACGTGGACGACGACGTAGAGGTCGCCGGCCGGTCCGCCGCGTTCGCCCGCGCCGCCCTTGCCGCGCAGCCTGATCCGCTGGCCGTCCGAGACGCCCGCCGGAATCCGCACCTGCATGGTGCGCGCCGACTTCGCCCGGCCGCTGCCCTTGCAGACGTCGCACGGGTCCTGGGCGATGAGGCCCCGGCCCTTGCAGTCCACGCAGGGGTCGGTCAGCGAGAATCCGCCGCCGCTGCCGCGCGAGACCTGGCCGGTGCCGACACAGGTCGGGCAGACCCGGGGGGTGCCGTTCTTGTCGCCGGTACCGGAACACGCCTTGCAGGGCGCCTGGCTGGACATCCGCAGCGGGACCGTGGCCCCGTCGACCGCCTCGGTGAAGCTGAGCGTCACCTCGGACTCGATGTCCTGGCCGCGCTTGGGCTGGACGCGGGTGCCCGCGCCGCCCCGGTTGAACAGCCCGCCGAAGACGTCGCCGAGACCGCCCCCGCCGCCGAAGCCGCCGCCCGCGCCGCCCTGACCGCCCGGTGCGCCCCCGCCGAAGAGGTCGCCCAGGTCGAAGTTGAAGTTGCCGCCCGCACCACCGGGGCCGGCCCGGAAGCCGCCGTTGCCGAAGAGGGCGCGCGCCTCGTCGTACTCCTTGCGCTTCTTGGGGTCGCCGAGGACGTCGTTCGCCTCGGAGATCTCCTTGAAGCGCTCCTCCGCCTTGGCGTCGCCCTTGTTGGCGTCCGGGTGGTACTCGCGGGCGAGCTTCCGGTACGCCTTCTTGACCTCGGCGTCGGTGGCGTCCTTCGGGACGCCGAGAACCTTGTAGTAGTCCTTCTCGACGAAGTCCTTCGTGCTCATCGACGTCCCTCCTTCCGGACGATCGGCCGAGCGGCCGGCCCGTGGGCCGGCCGCCGGGCCGCGCGGTGGGCCCCGAGGTGGTCAGACGCGTCGTCAGACCTCCTCGGTGCCACCGCTCTCCTCGTCGTCGGTCTTCTCTTCCTGGGCCGCGGCGGGCGTGGCGCCCGGCTGCGGCTCGGCGACGGCCACCCGCGCGGGGCGGATGGTGCGCTCGCCGATGCGATACCCCGGCTGCAGGATCGCCACGCAGGTCGTCTCGGTGACGTCCGGCGCGTAGCTGTGCATCAGGGCCTCGTGGATCGTCGGGTCGAAGGGCTCGCCCTCCTTGCCGAACTGCTGGAGGCCCAGCTTCGCGACGACGGTCTCCATCGACTCGGCCACCGACTTGAAGCCGCCGACGAGCTCGCCGTGCTCCCGCGCGCGGCCGACGTCGTCGAGCACGGGAAGGAACTCGGACAGGAGGTTCGCGACGGCGACCTCCTTGACCAGGGCCCGGTCCCGCTCCACGCGGCGGCGGTAGTTCTGGTACTCGGCCTGGAGCCGCTGGAGGTCCGCGGTGCGCTCGCCGAGCGCGCTGCGTGCCTGGTCCAGCTGGGCGGTCAGGCCGACGGTCTCGTCCGTGTCCCCGGCCGGGGCCGCCGCCTCCTCCTCGGAGGGGTCGGCGGCCTTCGGCTCGGCGTCGTCAGGGGTGGCGCCGGAGGGGACGTCGGGCTTCTCCTCGAAGCCCGGGGTCTCCTCGGTCACGCCGCACCGCCCTTGGTGTCCTTCTCGTCGTCCACGATCTCGGCGTCGACGACGTCGTCGTCGGCCTTGGCCTGACCGTCGCCCGGCGCCTCGGCGCCCGGGGCCGCACCCTCGGCCTGGGCGTTGGCGTACATCGCCTGGCCCAGCTTCTGGGAGACGGCCGCGACCTTCTCGGTGGCCGTGCGGATCTCGGCGGTGTCCTCGCCCTTGAGCTTCTCCTTCAGCTCACCGACCGCGGTCTCCACCTCCGTCTTGACGTCGGCGGGGACCTTGTCCTCGTTGTCCTTGAGGAACTTCTCCGTCTGGTAGACGAGCTGCTCGCCCTGGTTGCGCGACTCGGCGGCCTCGCGGCGGGCGTGGTCCTCCTCCGCGTACTTCTCGGCCTCTTCGCGCATCCGGTTGACCTCGTCCTTCGGCAGCGAGGAGCCGCCGGTGACGGTCATCTTCTGCTCCTTGCCGGTGCCGAGGTCCTTGGCGGCGACGTGCATGATGCCGTTGGCGTCGATGTCGAAGGCGACCTCGATCTGCGGAACGCCGCGCGGGGCCGGCGGCAGACCGGTCAGCTCGAACATCCCGAGCTTCTTGTTGTACGCCGCGATCTCGCGCTCGCCCTGGTAGACCTGGATCTGCACGGACGGCTGGTTGTCCTCGGCCGTCGTGAAGATCTCGGACCGCTTGGTCGGGATCGTGGTGTTGCGCTCGATGAGCTTGGTCATGATCCCTCCCTTGGTCTCGATGCCGAGGGAGAGCGGGGTGACGTCGAGGAGCAGGACGTCCTTGACCTCGCCCTTGAGGACACCGGCCTGGAGCGAGGCGCCGATGGCGACGACCTCGTCCGGGTTCACGCCCTTGTTGGCCTCCTGGCCGCCGGTCAGCTCCTTGACGAGCTCGGCGACGGCGGGCATACGGGTGGAGCCGCCGACGAGAACGACGTGGTCGATCTCGGAGAGCTGGATGCCCGCGTCCTTGATGACGTTGTGGAACGGGGTCTTGCAGCGGTCCAGGAGGTCCGCGGTCAGCTGCTGGAACTGCGAGCGCGTGAGCTTCTCGTCCAGGTGCAGCGGGCCCTCGGCGGACGCCGTGATGTAGGGCAGGTTGATCGTGGTCTCGGTCGAGGACGAGAGCTCGATCTTCGCCTTCTCCGCGGCCTCGCGGAGACGCTGGAGAGCCATCTTGTCCTTGGACAGGTCCACGCCGTGGCCGTTGGCGAACTGCTTCACCAGGTAGTCGACGACGCGCTGGTCCCAGTCGTCGCCACCGAGGTGGTTGTCGCCGTTGGTGGCCTTCACCTCGACGACGCCGTCGCCGATCTCCAGGAGGGACACGTCGAAGGTGCCGCCACCGAGGTCGAAGACGAGGATCGTCTGGTCGTCCTTGTCGAGGCCGTACGCCAGGGCGGCGGCGGTCGGCTCGTTGACGATGCGCAGGACGTTCAGGCCCGCGATCTCGCCGGCCTCCTTGGTCGCCTGACGCTCGGAGTCGTTGAAGTACGCGGGGACGGTGATGACCGCGTCGGTCACCTTCTCGCCCAGGTACGACTCGGCGTCGCGCTTCAGCTTCTGCAGGATGAAGGCGCTCATCTGCTGCGGGTTGAAGCTCTTGCCGTCGAGGTCGATCTTCCAGTCCGTGCCCATGTGGCGCTTGACGGAGCGGATGGTCCTGTCGACGTTGGTGACCGCCTGGCGCTTGGCCACCTCGCCGACGAGCACCTCGCCGTTCTTGGCGAAGGCGACGACGGACGGCGTGGTCCTGGCGCCTTCGGCGTTGGTGATGACGGTGGGCTCGCCGCCTTCGAGAACGCTGACGACGGAGTTAGTCGTGCCCAGGTCGATGCCGACCGCACGTGCCATTTCAATTCCTCCAACTGACTACTTGAGTGGATCTGACTCAAGGATGCATCACACCGCCGCATGCGTCAACAGACCTGAGTCGAGCACGCTCAACTTAAGTGCTTACGCGGACCACATCCGCGCAGGTGCCGCCACCACACCACCGCCCCGAAGCACGCCACACCCCTCGCACACCACCCGTCCCACGGCCCCACCATGGGATCGTTCTGTCACAAAATGCCGCGAGACGGCCGCAACCGTCACCGACCGGCAGGTTCCACCGTGGACCGTCACCCCATCGAACCTTCGAACCCGGGCGGGCGCGATGCAGAACGCGAGACAGGACGCGAGGCAGCGGCGCGCCCGGCAGAGAAGAAGGACGCGGTACGCACAGGAGGCGGGCGGCGCGGCCCGGCGGCCCCGGGGCTCCGGCCCGTACCCGCACCCGCACCCGTACGGAGCGATCTCCGGATCCGCGAGGAGCTGCTTCCCCTCCCGCGCCGCCGCACGCCTCTCTGGCCTCGCCGACCGGGCCGGGCGGCTCGCGGACCGCCTCCTCCCCCGGGCGACGGGCACGACGGCCG
Organism: Streptomyces sp. NPDC017448; assembly: GCF_044330565.1. Lineage (NCBI taxonomy): Bacteria > Bacillati > Actinomycetota > Actinomycetes > Kitasatosporales > Streptomycetaceae > Streptomyces > Streptomyces sp. NPDC017448. The sequence goes on from NZ_JBIRLM010000006.1 coordinate 34,145, forward strand.
AGCGCGCGCTGGATCTGGTCCTCGGCACCGCGCTGCTGGCCCTGACCGCCCCCGCCGTGGCGGCGGCCGCCCTCGTGCTGACCCTGCGGCGCACTCCGGGCGGCGCCTGGGACCGCCGCCCCCGCACCGGTCTCGACGGCCGGGTCTTCGCCCTGCGCACGCTCCGCACGCGGCGGTTCCGCCTGGACGTGCTCTCCCGGCTCCCCCACGTCGTACGCGGCGACCTCGCCCTCGTCGGCCCCGCCCCGCTCGCCCCCGGCGACCCGCGCGCCACGGGCCCCCGCGCCCGGCGCTGGCGGCGGGAACTGCGCCCGGGGCTGACCGGCCTGGCACAGGTACGGGCCCGCTCGGGCCTGCCGTGGGACGACCCCGCCCTGCTCGACCAGCACTACGCAGAGCACCATGGAGTCGTGCTCGACCTGGCGATCCTGGCCGAAGCCGCACGCGACTGCCTGCGGACGGCTCTCCCCGCGTCGCGTCGGACCAAGGCACACCTGAGCGACACAGATCACCGCCCGCCCGGCTGCAGCGGGGTGGACTAAGTGGATAGTGTCAGCACAGACTAATTAAGTTACTGCTTAGTAGTAGGCAGTACCCCAATGGATCCCGCTCTCGCAGGCCCGAGGAGCCCCACTCATGCAACTCGCCGCGATCATCGTGTCGCTGGTGCTGACGGTCGTCGGCGTTGCGCTCGTCGCCCGAGCCGTCGCGCAGATCTACCGCTTCGTCCGCCTCGGACAGGCGGTACCGGCTGGCAGCCGCACCGACGACCCCAAGCAGCGGACGATCACCTTGATCAAGGAGTTCGTCGGCCATACCCGCATGAACCGCTGGGGAATCGTGGGCGTCGCCCACTGGTTCGTCGCGGTCGGCTTCCTGACCCTGGGCCTGACGATCGTCACGGCGTACGGGCAGCTGTTCAAGGCCGACTGGGTGCTGCCGTACATCGGCACGTTCCTGCCGTACGAGATGTACATCGAGTTCATCGCGCTCGGCACGACCGTCGGCATCCTCGTCCTGATCGCGATCCGCCAGCTGAACCTGCCCTCGCGGGCCGGCCGCAAGTCGCGGTTCACCGGCTCCAAGATGGGCCAGGCGTACTTCGTCGAGACCGTCATCCTCGTCATCGGCGCCGCGATCCTGGTGCTCCGCGGGCTGGAGGGCGCGCTCCACCACGTGGACGGCTACGGTCCCGCGTACTTCGTCTCGTACCCCCTGGTGCTCGCCTTCGAGGGGCTGAGCGTCGGAACGCTCCAGAACCTGGTCTACCTGTTCGCGATGATCAAGCTGGGTACGACGATGATCTGGGCGATCACCGTCGGGCTCAACACCAACATGGGCGTCGCCTGGCACCGCTTCCTGGGCTTCCCGAACATCTGGTTCAAGCGGAACGCCGACGGCGAGGTCGCGCTCGGCGCGCTCCAGCCGATGACGAGCGGCGGCAAGGAGATCGACTGGGAGGACCCGGCCGAGGACGCGGTCTTCGGCGTCTCCCAGGTCGAGCAGTTCTCCTGGAAGGGCATCCTCGACTTCTCCACCTGCACCGAGTGCGGACGCTGCCAGTCGCAGTGCCCCGCCTGGAACACCGGCAAGCCGCTCTCCCCGAAGCTCCTGATCATGTCGCTGCGCGACCACGCGCACGCCAAGGCCCCGTACCTGCTGGCCGGCGGCGGCAAGACCATGGAGGGCGAGGAGAAGGCCACCGAGGAGCAGCTCAAGGACGTCCCCGCCGCCGCCCTCGCCGAGGCCGAGCGCCCGCTGATCGGGACCGTCGAGGAGAACGGCGTCATCGACCCGGACGTCCTGTGGTCCTGCACCACCTGCGGCGCCTGCGTCGAGCAGTGCCCGGTCGACATCGAGCACATCGACCACATCGTCGACATGCGCCGCTACCAGGTGATGATCGAGTCCTCGTTCCCGTCCGAGGCGGGCACGATGCTCAAGAACCTGGAGAAGAAGGGCAACCCCTGGGGGCTCGCCAAGAAGGCGCGCGTCGAGTGGACCAAGGAGGTCGACTTCGAGGTCCCGATCGTCGGCAAGGACGTCGAGGACCTCACCGAGGTCGACTACCTGTACTGGGTCGGCTGCGCGGGCGCCCTGGAGGACCGGGCCAAGAAGACCACCAAGGCCTTCGCCGAGCTGCTGCACATCGCGGGCGTCAAGTTCGCGATCATGGGCGGCGACGAGAAGTGCACCGGCGACTCCGCCCGCCGCCTGGGCAACGAGCCGCTGTTCCAGCAGCTCGGCCAGGAGAACGTGGCCATGCTGAACATGGCGTTCGGCGAGGACTCCGCCGAAGGTGAGGAAGGCGCGACGGCGACGAAGCCCAAGTCGTCGAAGAAGATCGTCGCGACCTGCCCGCACTGCTTCAACACGATCGCCAACGAGTACCCGCAGCTCGGCGGCGAGTACGAGGTCATCCACCACACGCAGCTGCTCCAGCACCTCATCGACGAGGGCAGGCTGATCCCGGTGACCCCGGTCGAGGGCCTGATCACGTACCACGACCCGTGCTACCTGGGCCGCCACAACAAGATCTACACCCCGCCGCGCGAGATCATCGCGAAGGTCCCGGGGCTGCGGAACGAGGAGATGCACCGCCACAAGGAGCGCGGCTTCTGCTGCGGCGCCGGCGGGGCCCGGATGTGGATGGAGGAGCGGATCGGCAAGCGCATCAACACCGAGCGCGTCGACGAGGCCCTCGCCCTCAACCCGGACATCGTCTCCACCGCCTGCCCGTTCTGCCTCGTCATGCTGACCGACTCGGTCAACGGCAAGAAGAACGACGGCCAGGCCAAGGAGTCGATCCAGGTCGTGGACGTCTCCCAGCTCCTGCTGGACTCGGTGAAGACGCCGGTCGACCCGGCCGGTGAGGCCGACGCGGTGGACGCGCCGGAGCCCGAACCGGCACAGTGACGTAAGGCATCGCCGCGACGAGCGGCCGGACCCGCCTCGGGGGCGGGACCGGCCGCTTTTCCGTGCCCGGCACTCCGTTTTTCGTGCCCGGCGCCCCGTTCTCCGTGCCCGGCGCCCCGCCCGGCGGCGGTGGCGGCCCTCGCGTGTGAGCCCGGGCATGTACGGGATGCCGCATCTGAAGCATCATGTGCCCGGAAGAAGCCCGACACCGTCCGGGAACCCGCCCCGCGACCGGTGGGCGCCGGACGACGAACGACGACGAGGCACCCGTGCGCCCACCCACCCGCACCGAGCACCCCAGGGCCGCGGCCCCCGGCAGGACGACGGCCCCCCTCGCCGCGGTCTGCACGGCCCTGCTGCTCGCACTCACGGCCTGCTCGGGCCCGCCCCCCTCCCCCGCGCCCGGCGCCAAGAACAGCGACACCCCGCCACGGGCCCGGGCGGGCGCCGCACGCATACCCGTGCCCCGCGGCGAGGGCAGCCGCGCCCCGTACGACTTCAACGGCGACGGCCACCGCGACCTGGTCCTCGACGACCTGGTGAAGGCCCCCGAGGACAGCCACGGCGACGACGCGGGCATCGGCGTCGTCTACGGCACCGGCGACCCCGGCCGCCCCCTGGACCCCGCCGTACGGCAACTGCTGAGCGCCCGGGCGAACGCGGCGAAGTCCGGCGACACCCTGCCCGCCGCCTTCGACTCCGAGGCCGCCTGCGACCTCGACCGGGACGGCTTCACCGACCTGGTCGTCTCGACCGACCCCCCGTACAACGGCATCGGCGCCCCGCCCGTCCCCCTCCAGATCCTCTTCGGCTCCCCGGCCGGCCTCGCCGGCAGGGCGGTCACCGTCCGCATCCCGCAGCAGGCCCGGTTCGGCAACGAATGGCCCGAGCAGCCGGTCTGCGGCGACTTCGACGGCGACGGCAGGGCCGACCTCGCGGTCACCGCCAGCGCCGGCCGGGTCACCTTCCTGCACGGCCCCTTCACCCGGGCCGGGGCCCCGCGCGGTGCGGAGCTGCTGCCCGACGGGGGCCCGTACCTCTACGCCCCCGAACCCGGCTCCGACACAAACGAGGACGGCTACGACGACCTCGTCGCCGCGGTCCGCCCGCACGCCCCCGGCCAGGCGGGCAGGGGTGCCCTCCTCCTCGGCTCGGCAGAGGGCCCGGCGCGTCCGGGCGGCGCCTACGCGTTCACGGCCGAGAAGCTCCCCACCGCTCCGCTGAAGGCGACGGGCGCCACCCGCACCGCCCTCCTGGGCCACGGGGACCACGACGGCGACGGGAAGCCGGACACGGTGGTGCGGACGTACCGGGGCGAGCAGCAGGACCTGGTCGCGCTCTACCCGGCCGGTAACACGGACAAGCCCCTCGCCACCTTCTCCACGGCGGTCTTCCTCCCCTGAACTCCCCCGCCGACGGGCCGGGGTTCACCCCTTAGGGGATGTCACAGCTCGGCCGCAATGGCGGGCGGTCCTCCCCCGCCCCGCCCCCGGACCCCGGGGACCAGGTACGTTCGACGGGTGGCTGGATTCAGGATCGGACGCGGCCGGGACAACCGCACCCCGCAACAACCGCAGCAGCAGCGGCAGCAGCCGTACGGAGGGCAGGCACCGCAGCCGCCGTACGGCGCTCAGCCGTGGCCGACCGCCGGCGCCCCCGGCAACGGTTCGGCGCCGCCGCCGTACGGACCCCCGCAGGGCGCCCCGTACCACGGGGGCGGCCACCCGGGCCAGGGACCGCAGGGCGGGCCCGGCCGGGCCCCGCACGGCCACGGCGGCCACCACGGCGGAGGCGGCCACGGTGAGCCGGAGTACTTCGGCGACCCCTACGCCGACCCCGCGCCCCACGACCCGTACGCCAACAACCCGGGCCACACGCAGGCGTTCCGCGTCGACGAGGACCCGTACGGCGACGGCAGCACCTACCACGCCGGCTCCGCCCCCGCCGCGCCGGCGGGCCCCCGGCTGGGCTGGAAGGAGCTGCTGAGCGGCATCGTGACCCGCCCGGGGCCGACGTTCTGGCAGATGCGGGACTACCCGGTCTGGGGCCCGGCGCTGGTCGTCACGTTCCTCTACGGGCTGCTCGCGCTGTTCGGCTTCGACCAGGCGCGCGAAGAAGCGATCAACGCGACGATCTCGACGGCCATCCCCTACGTCCTGTTCACGGGCGTCGGCTTCGTCATCGGCGGCCTGGTCCTCGGAGCGGTGACCCACACCCTGGCCCGCCAGCTCGGCGGCACGGGCGCGTGGCAGCCGACGGTGGGCCTGTCGATGCTGATCATGTCGATGACGGACGCCCCGCGCCTGATCTTCGCCGTGTTCCTGGGGGGCGAGAACTCCCTGGTCCAGATCCTGGGCTGGCTGACCTGGCTGGCGGCCGGGGCGCTGTTCACGTCGATGGTCGCCAAGTCGCACGACCTGCCGTGGCCGAAGGCGCTGGGGGCGTCGGCGATCCAGCTGGTCGCCCTGCTGTCGATCATCAAGCTGGGCACGATCTGAGGCAGGTACGAGAAGGTCCCCGGAGCACGCACGACGCTCCGGGGACCTTCTCGTGGGCGGGGCTACCGCCAGGCGGGGCTACGGCCCTACGCGTCCAGCACCTGCCCGCTCCGCCGGACGACGGGCTTCTCGACGCTCCACGGGAAGTTGATCCACTGGTCGGTCTTCTTCCACACGTACTCGCACTTCACGAGGGAGTGGGACTTCTCGTAGATGACGGCGCTGCGGACCTCGGCGACGTGGTCGACGCAGAAGTCGTGGACGAGCTTGAGCGTCTTGCCGGTGTCGGCGACGTCGTCGGCGATCAGGACCTTCTTGTCGGAGAAGTCGATCGCGTTGGGGACGGGCGCCAGCATGACGGGCATCTCCAGGGTGGTCCCGACCCCGGTGTAGAACTCCACGTTGACGAGGTGGATGTTCTTGCAGTCGAGGGCGTAGGCGAGCCCGCCGGCGACGAACACGCCGCCCCGGGCGATGCTCAGCACCACATCGGGCTCGTACCCGTCGTCGGCGACGGCCTGCGCCAGCTCGCGCACCGCCCGCCCGAAGCCCTCGTAGCTGAGGTTTTCCCGCACGTCACTAGCCATGATTGATCACACCTGGGTCCGATGGAAGTTCTGGAACGACCGCGAGGCCGTGGGCCCCCGCTGGCCCTGGTACCGCGACTCGTACCGCTCGGAGCCGTACGGGAACTCGGAGGGCGAGGAGAGCCGGAACATGCACAGCTGCCCGATCTTCATCCCCGGCCACAGCTTTATCGGCAGGGTGGCGAGGTTCGAGAGCTCCAGGGTCACGTGCCCGGAGAAGCCGGGGTCGATGAACCCGGCGGTCGAGTGCGTCACCAGACCGAGCCGCCCGAGCGAACTCTTGCCCTCCAGCCGGGAGGCCAGGTCGTCGGGGAGCGAGATCACCTCGTACGTGGACGCCAGCACGAACTCCCCGGGGTGCAGGATGAACGCCTCGTCACCCTCCGGCTCGACCGTGCGGGTCAGGTCGGCCTGCTCGACGGCCGGATCGATGTGCGGGTACCGGTGGTTCTCGAACACCCGGAAGTAGCGGTCCAGCCGCACGTCGATGCTCGACGGCTGCACCATCGAAGGGTCGTACGGATCGATACGGACTCGGCCGGCGTCGATCTCGGCCCGGATGTCCTTGTCTGAGAGAAGCACGTCCCGAGGATACGCAGAACGTACGACCCCACCCCAACCGGACCACCCGCACGTGCTGCGGGCCACTTCTTGGCTGCGGGCCACCTCCCGTACGCGTACTCCTGTACGCGTACGCCGCCCCGGGGCCGTCACGGCACCGGTTCCAACGAGCACGCCCGCCGGGGACCGCGCTCCACCGGGGGCCACGCTCCACCGGGGACCGCGCTCCGTCGGGGCCGCGCTCCACCGGGGGCCACGCTCCACCGGGGGCCGCACTCCGCCGGGGACCGCGCCCCGCCGGGGGCCGCGCTCCACGCCCCCGCGCCCCGTGCCCCCGAGACCACTGCGGGGCCGCCTATCGCGAAGGCCGTGGCGACGGTTTCCCGCACGCCACGGCCCGCACACGGCCACCGTCCGACTTCTGTCCGGCCGCCGCTACCGCTCTTCGCCCCTTGCCCGGAGGCCGCTACCGCTTCTCGAACACCACCGGCACGGCCTGCCGCAAGCGCGCGCACCGGGGACACCGGATCAACCGCCCGGGCCCGATCCGGCCGGTCCCGAGCTGCTGCATCGGGAACGACGAGGTAGCGAAAACATGTCCTTCGGCACAGCGGACGACGGTGCGCTCCATCGAATCCATCAAGTCCCTTCCCCAACCGCATACGGACGAGAAAGCCACATTAGGGGATGAACGGGACGCCACCACACCCGGCACTCCGACTGCCCACGCTACGCCTTCAACTCCCGCCCCTCACATCCCCGTACACCCCCTCCCCTCCCCACCCGCACAACACGGAGGCCCCACGGCTCATTCGCCGGGGGCCTGACATGGGGTAGAGTGTGGAACGATGCAGCGCCGGTGATCGGCATGCTTCGCGGGTGTAGTTTAATGGTAGAACATGAGCTTCCCAAGCTCAGAGCGCGAGTTCGATTCTCGTCACCCGCTCCAACGCAAAGCCCCAGGTCAGCGGCCTGGGGCTTCCTTGTTGTCTAGACCATTTCGGGCTGGCATGCCATTCGTGTGCCACAACTCCCCTGGCGGGGCATCAGGCCAAAGCCCGACTTCCCTCTGCGAGTCCACCGAGGGCGAAGCCGAACAGCACGCCTCCCTCATGCACTCGCGATCCCCGAGCGCCCCGAATCTCGACACCCCCTCCCGAGAAGCACTTGCAGCGATGCCATACGGGAAATGACTCCCGCGATCCTCGCAAGCAGCTCTCCTCGCGATCGAGTTATGGCGAATCCCAAGATGCATATAACGTCCACATTCATGGGAGATCTCATACGGCCTCGGGCTTGGACGGAACGATCAACAGGTATGCCTGTGCTACCAGGCGCGCGGGCTTCCTGGCTCACCATGCTCAACACCCTGATCGAAGAGCTGTCCCACGCTACGGGAGCGACCTCCTGTGATCAGGAGTCGTTGCCTCAACCTGGCGGCCTGAACCGGCACCAGCTTCAGCGGCTCGTCCGAGCCGGCTTGCTCTCCCGTAAGGAATCGACATTTCTGCCGGGCGCCGCCGCCCTCGCCTGGCAACAGAGTGGCGAACCAGCCGTGCTAGTGGAAGCACTCCACTGCAACGTCAGGTTCGTGGGCGAACTCCTGGGTGCCCTGACCTCTGAACCGCGCACACACGAGCAACTGCTCGACCTGGCCCGTGAAGAGTTCGACCTACAGTGGGACACGCCTGCTCCTGTACGCGATCGCACAGGCTGGCTCGCAGTTACAGGGATGATTGAGCTCTTCGACCGCCACGTCCACCTGACGGAAGCAGGCCGTCGCGTCGTGGCCACCTTTGAGCTGGGTAGGCCCGAGCCCCAGGACACCAACCCGGTCGTACTGTCTTCCCCTGCAGCCGGGGCCATCGTCCACCTCATCGAACAGCTCGACGAAACTGCCCTCAAGGAAAGGGCAGACGGAGCGAACCTTTACATTCCGGGAACTTCTGCCAATGGCGGGTCATTGGACGCACTTCAGGTGCTCACCGAGGCGGCCATACCGTCGGTCAGTGACGCTGACTTCGTGCGATTCGTACAGAGCACATTCCCCAAAGCACAGACGGTTGCTACGGCACGTACCGCGAAGGACACCCTCAAGGCTCTCGGGCTTATTCAACGGACATCATCCGAGACCTGGACCGCCACGCCTGCTGCGCTTGCTTGGGTCGAGTCCGGCGAGCCATTGGACCTTGCACGCATCGTTCATGCCTCAATCGCCTTCTTTGGGGAGGTTCTAGGCGAGCTTGAGCAAACAGCTCGCCCAACAACCGGCACACTTGCGGAACGCAGTTCGCGCTACCTCCCCAACAGGGAGAAGCCTCTGTCTCGCAGCGCGGTCAACACCCGTCTAAACCTGCTGAATGCCTGCGGACTCGTCACCAGGCTCTCGCAAACCACCTACCGCATGACGGCTCTCGGACGAGCGTTCAAGGAGTCGATGCCCCGCTTCCACCCGGATCACGCGTTCTCTGGCACACCGTCCGCCAACGACGCCGAGAGCCACCGCGACGGCAGTCCTCCCGTCATCAGCCTGCAATCCAATCCGCTGCCGCTGGATTCGGGCATCGCGGAGGAGCTAGAGGGTGCCGCGCGGGACAGCGCGAACCCCAAGCGCTTGGAGAAGGCCACCGTCGCTGCATTGGGCTACTTGGGCATGCCGGGCAAGCACGTAGGCGGCACCGGAGCGGTGGACGGCCACGTGCGATTCGGTGTGGGCACGGACTCGCGGATCTTGGCCGTTGAGGCGAAAACGTCGGCCACCGGCCCTGTGAGAGCTCAGTCATTGTTCAGGTTGGCTGAACATCGAGCAGCGGTCGGGGCACACAGCCATCTCCTCATCGGGCCGGGATTCGAATGTCGAATGCTCGAGGAAGCCGACGAGGACCCCGCCATTGCCGTGATCGACACCGAGCTCCTGGCCGAGGTTGTCCGACGCCAGGAGCGGACGCCGCTTACCCTGACCCAGCTCGCGCCCCTTGTGGACCCCGCTCTCAAGGCAGCACACCGCGAAGATGCGCTTCGCGAGCACTGGGAGGCTCAGGAACTCCGCAGCCAGCTTGAGTACGCGCTAGTCGACATCCTGAATGTGGAAGCAGAGGACCCGTTCGAGGAGGGAGGCTGGCTCGATCTCACTTCAATCCGACGCGAGCTGCGGACCCGGGGGTACCGCGTCAAGGAGGGCCCGGTCGTAGAAGCCCTCAGCTTCTTGGCATCTTCTCGGGTCGGAGTACTTCAATGCTCTGAGCAGCGCTACCGCTGTACGGCCAGCGTCCACACAGCAGGGCAACGCATCGGGGCTCTCGGGCCCCAGTGGGCAGCAGCAGAAGCCCATCGGCGGACTCGCTCGAACGACGAGGCTGACCAGGTATAGCTGACCTTTCGAGCGGGTTGGGTCGTTGGATACCGCTTCAAAGCTGGGCCCTGTCGAACGAACTCGAGTACCCGCCAGCGGTGGGCACGACCTGGACTAGTACTGCAACGGTGCTTGTCATGACGGTTTGGCAGGTGGGTCGTTGGTCTGGTCATGGGTGGGGTGCTGGTTGGTGTCGGGCCGTGGGCGGGTGAACTGACGGCTCTCCATGAGCGTTTCGTGCACCGTTTTGCCAGGTCGGAGCCATGTGAGTCGGCGCTGGCGTGTATGCGGGGGCTGATAGCTCCGCTCGAGCGGAAGAACGGCTGGACGCTTGCCGAGGAGGCCGGGCATGCGGGTCCGGACCGGATCCACCGGTTGTTGAACCGGATCGACTGGGACGCGGACGAGATCTTGGACGACGTGCGCGAATACGTGGGCGAGCACCTGGGTGACCCGCAGGCGGTGCTGATCGTGGACGACACCGGCTTTTTGGAGAAGGGCGTCCGCTCGGCCGGGGTCCAGCGGCAGTACTCCGGGACCGCGGGCAGGACGGAGAACTGCCAGGTCGGGGTCTTCCTCGCCTACGCCACCGGCCGGGGCCGCACCCTGATCGACCGGCGGCTCTCCCTGCCCGTCTCCTGGACCGATGACCGGGAACGCTGTCGGCGGGCCGGTGTCGACGACACGGTCGTCTTCGAGACCAAGGCCGCCATCGCCCGGGCCATGGTCCGCCGGGCGATCGAGGAGAAGATCCCGTTCGGCTGGGTGAGCGCGGACGCCGGATACGGCTATTCCAAGAGCTGGCGCAGCGAGCTGGAGCAGGCCGATGTCTTTCACGTCATGGCCACCGCGCGGCACGACACCGTCGTCACCCGCTGGGCACTCGACCACCCCGTCCACGCCCTGCTCCACGACCTGCCCAGGCAGAAGTGGAAGCGCCGTTCCGGCGGCAACGGCGCCCACGGGCCCCGCGTCTTCGACTGGGCGAGGGTCGAGGTCCGGCCCTGGCACCGGGAGGACCGCAGGCACTGGGTGATCGCCCGCGGCAGTGTCAGCCGGCCCGAGGAGATCTCCTACTACATCGCCTACTGCCCCGCCCGCACCACTCTCGATGAGCTGATCCATGTCGCCGGCAATCGGTGGGCGGTCGAGGAGTGCTTCCAGACCGCAAAACAGGAGTGCGGCCTGGACGACTACCAGGTCCGCCGCTATCCCGGCTGGCACCGCCACATCACCCTGGCCATGGCCGCCCACGCCTGCCTCACGATCCTGCGGGCCCGCGAACTCGACACCGGCAAAGCAGAAACGGATCCTCCGGCCTCGTCCCGTTGAGCCTGGCCGAACCCAGACGCCTGATCCACCGCCTCACCCACCACCGGCCCGCCCCGGTCGACCACATCCTGCACTGGTCGACCTGGCGCCGCCGACGACAACACCAAGCCCGCACCAGCCACTACAAACGACGCGGCCACACGCCACCAGAACCCGATAAACCATCACGAAAAAGACCGTTGCAGTACTAGCGTGACGCACCCGGCCGGCCCGGACTCCCCTGGGCGGGCGAGGGACAAGGAAAGGAGCGTCGACCCATGCGCGTATCCGTCATCGGCTGTGGTCACCTGGGCATCCCCCACGCCGCTGCCATGGCCGAGATCGGCCACGAGGTCATCGGCGTGGACCTGGACCAGGCGAAGATCGATCGCCTCAACGCAGGCGAGTGCCCCATCTACGAGGACGGCCTGCCCGAACTCCTCAGCACCCACACCGCAACTGGACGCCTGCGGTTCACCACCAGCCTCGCAGAGGCGGCCGAGTTCGCCGACATCCACTTCCTCGCCGTGGGCACGCCGATCGACGCGGACGGACGAAGCTACGACACCGGACAGGTCTTCGGCGCAGCCCGCGCCCTCGCCCCGCACCTGACCCGGCCCACGGTCGTCATCGGCAAGTCCACGGTCACCGTCGGCACCTCCCGCGACCTCGGCGCTCTTCTCGCCCGGCTCTCCCCGGCCGGTGAGGACGTGGAGGTCGTCTGGAACCCCGAGTTCCTGCGCGAGGGCCACGCCATCGACGACACCCTGCGCCCCGACCGCATCGTCGTGGGCGTGCCCTCGGCCCGCGCGGAGGACGCGGTACGCCAGGTCTACGCACCCCTCCTGGCGAACGGCATCCCGCTGTTCGTGACCGACCCCGCCACCGCCGAACTCATCAAGGGCGCCGCCAACGCCTACCTCGGCATGAAGATCTCCTTCATCAACGGCGTCGCCGACATGTGCACCGCCGCCGGAGCCGACGTCCAGCAGCTCACCGAGGCCATCGGCCTGGACCCCCGCATCGGCCGCGGCGGCCTCAACGCCGGCCCCGGCTACGGCGGCGGCTGCCTCCCGAAAGATGTCCGCGCCTTCACCGCCTCCGCCCGCACCCTGGGCGCCGCCGAGGCAGCAACCATGCTGCGCGCTGCAGAGGAGGTCAACGAATCCCGCCCCACCGCCGCGCTGAAGCTCATCGAGCAGACGCTCGGCCGCCCCGTCGACGGGGTACGGAGCACCGTCTGGGGCGCCTCCTTCAAGGCAGGCACCGACGACGTCCGCGAATCCCCGGCCCTGGCGATCGCCGCGCTCATGCACCAGCGCGGCGCGACCGTCACCGTCCACGACCCGCACGCCGTGCCCACAGCCCTGCGCCGCCACCCCGAACTCGACTACTGCGAAAGCCTCGAAGACTCGCTCGCGGCAGCCGAGCTGATCGTCCTGGCCACTGAATGGCCCCACTTCCGCGAGGCGGACCCCAAGGCCCTCGCCCCACTGGTCGCGGACCAGGTCATCGTCGACCTCCGCAACCTCATCGACGCCGACGCCTGGCGCATGGCCGGATGGACCGTACGCCAGCTCGGACGACCCGCACAGGAATAGCCGAACCCATCGATCGGAGGTCCGCCGTGGCCACCCTGTGGGACAACATCGAGAAGCTCTCCGCCGTCTGCCGAGCGGCCGGCGCCCACCTCCCCGACGAAGAGCTCAAAGCCCTCCAGGTCGGTAAGGTCGCCGAGGAAGCCGGCGAGGTGATGCACGCCCTCCACGGCCTGAACGGCCTCACCACCTGCGGCGACGACCACACCTGGTCCGAGGTTCAGAACGACCTGGTCGGCACCGTCATCGCCGCCCTCCTGGCCATGCACTACATCGATCCCGCAGGCGCCCGCGCCACCTTCGACGAGATTTTCCACCGCCGGATGCGAAGGGGCCGCGAGGCCGCTGCGGCGGCCTGACGGCCTTCGGACGTGGTCGTCGACCGCTCCCCGTGAACGCGGTCGACGGCCACATCAGACACACAAGTTGCGGCAGGCACGCACTCCCAGCGCGGTAGAACTTTCCCTACTCCATCAAGGCACCCGGCTCTGGTTGGGCCCGGGCTCCTGCCTTCGGTCCCCTCGGCGATGCCGCCATCAACACCCGCCAGCAGTCGGTAGACAAGACGGGCATGAGCCGAGAATTGAGCCCGCGGGGTCACCATGGCGCCTCCGAGGTGACGCCGTCAATTGCTAGCCACAGCTGTGCAACTAGCTGGAATCGCGTCGATCCCCAAGTTTAGAACGCCAGTTTGATTTTCGTCAGCCGCTCTCATGTGAGGTCCCAGGTCGTCGGCCTGGGACCTTATCGTCGTGTAGACCTGATTAGGAGTTAGTAACCCTCGACCAACAGGAGAGCAGCACCGGTTCAGGGCTGTGCAGACCGGTCGCGTCCACGTCGAAGACCTGGAGGGCGCGAAGGATCCGGATGGCGTCGGTGGCTTCCGGCTCAGGGGCCAGGCCGGCGGCGCCGAGGGCTGCTTCCAGGTCCTCGAACGGCAGGCCCTGCTCTGTCATGAACTCCAGCACAGCGGTGAACGCCGACCATCGGAACGTCTCCGGTACGAGACCCACCTGGGCCAGGAAGTCGGCCGCGCCCTCGATACTCTCCAGCCGACCGCGGACGGACTTCAGGGCAGCGCCCTCCGAGTCGCCGCGGGATACCTGTTCGGAGAGTTGGTCGACGAGCAGCGGCCAGCCGCCCGTGGTCTCCGCCACCCGCTGCAGCGCCGCCTCCGACGTGAAGGAGTTCTGGTCGAGGGACCAGGTGCGCAGCCCGTGTCGGGTGAAGCGCCGCAGTGGGACGACTCCCACGCCGGACGTCTGGTCGTCCGACAGCAACGAGGCCCACAGGGTGAGCTGCTCCAGACCTGCCACGACCACGGCGGATCGAGTGACCCCCGGGCCGTCCGGCAGTCGGGTGGTCGCCAGCTCCGGGGAGATGAGGCAGGACTGTTCGCCGGGGGACTTGACGGTCAGGTCGGAGACCACGAGCCTGCTCATCCCCGGCTCGCCGCCGACGAGCTCACGCTCGAAGTCGGCCCTTCGGGCCACATGCGGCATTTTCCAGCCGGTGGTCTCAGCGATCTCGCGCAGCGCGGTGGTGACCCGGTTCACGCCGGTGGCGGGAGAGCCGAGTACGACCCGAGCCAGGTTCCGGCGTCCCGGTTCCGAACCGGAGACCTGCCTGCCTGGCAGGATGTCCGCGATCTGTGCGGCGGTCAGCGGACAGTGGGAGTGCGACTTCGCGGACTTGTGCCGTGTCTCCAGGGCTGTCAGCCGCTCGGTGACCTGCCGACTGGAAGTGTTCTCCAACTGCGCGTCCACGTCCTCCAACGTCCCGATCATGCTGAGGGCGTTGGCGCTCCGCAGATGCCAGCCCCGGTGGTCCGGGTCGGGGGCGAGGACGCCGAGGCCCTCCATCTCCGTGAGGTAGGCGCGGAACTGGTCCGGGTCCAGGTCCCTGAAACCCTCCGCCCACCAATAGGTGCACTCGTCGCGCAGTTCGGCGTGGGTCATCCGGGCGTCGATCCCGTGGTGATGAGCGTGGTGCGCCACCACGTTGGCGATCATGTTGTACCGGGAATCGAGCCGCAGGGTGTCATGGAAGGCTGCGGTGATGCTCCGCTGGAGGTCCTTGTCGGACTGTACGCGTTCGACGTCGTCGCGGGCGATGAAGTGCAGCGGCCCCGACTTCGCCTCCCGCCTCTTGGCGTGCATGGTCTGCACCAGCCGGTGCGCGAACATCTGGAGCAGGAACGGCTGGTACGAACAGTGGCCTAGGATGCGGTGCACCAACTGCGGCTCCAGGAACTGGTATCCCAGGGCGGCCAGCGGTTTGAGCAGCAGGTTCGCCGCGTCCTGGGGCTGGAGCGGGCCGATGACCGTCGGGTGCTGCGAGAGGTGGCTGAACGGATTGTTCGCCGCGAGGGTGGCGTATCGCTGCACCGAGTGGAGCCCGGCAAAGACGATCTTGACACCGTCGTTGGTCTCGGAACTGAGATCACGCAGCCGCCTGGTCTCGGTGAACCTCGGCGAGTCCGACTCGAAGAATCCGTCTGCCTCGTCCAGCATGATGAGCATCCGTCGGCTGCTGTCGGCCTTCAGCCAGGTCCTGATGCCGGTCAGCACGTTGTCGTAGGTGAGGGTGGCGTCGGCCCGTACACGCTTGGGCAGTGGAAGGGCGTCCTCCTCCAGCAGCCTGCGCCCGATGAGATTCCACACGGCCGAGGACTGGGCACTGGTGCCGTTGTAGGTGGAGTCCAGGCTGAGAGCCATGCTGATGTGAGCCGTGGGCGCCTGGGCGGTGAACTTCCGGCCCGCTTCCTTCAGCAGCGCCGACTTGCCGAGCCCACGGCCCCCGAACACCACCTGGTTGCCCACCGGGTTCTGTACGGAGCCGAGTTCTTCCAGGCGTCCGAAGAACATTTCCTCGGCCACCCGGCCGCGCTTCTCACTGACGTACGGATTCACGGCCGAGAACGGCAGCAACACCCGCATCGCCGGGTCGAGCAACTGATTCCCCCGGGCGGCGAGATAGGCGAGGGCCGCGTCGTCCAGCACCACCATGGGCCGACGGCCGACACTGAGCGCTGCCAGCAATGTCCGGGCGTGCGCGGAAAGGGTGCCGAAGTACGCGACGAGCAGGCTCTCCTGGCTGGGGTCCTGCTGCACACGGGCCATCAGCGCCTCCGGAGTCGGCTGGCCCCACGCCAGCATGACCCGCAGCCTGCCGCGCAGGGCGGACCCGAAGGACGGCACCAGGGCTTCTCCCGTGTAACGGACCTCCTGGAGGTCCAGAAACCGGTGTTCGGGGGTCGTGCTGCGCTGGCGGTCACGTTGCGGTTTGCGCAGACTTCGGTAACCGATGAGACGGAGCGCCGGCATCAGCAGGTTCTCCTCACTCAGGCCCTCCGTCCTCCTGGCGCCCCGTCGTGAGGCCATCTCTCGCCATCCCGCGAGGCCGTTGGCCGCCTGATCGGTGAACTCCTGGGACATGGCGGAAAAGTCCAGTGCGTCAAGGTTCTGGAAGCGCTGCCGATTCCGCACCGCCCGAATGAGTTCCTCGGTGATGCCCTGGGGCAGGGCATCGGGCACCGAGGGGAAGAAGGCGTTCAGCGGGTGGTCCCCGTAGCGCGTGTCGGGGATGCTCTCGCCGTTGGACAGGTGGGAGATCAGCTCCTCGGCGGTCAGCAGATCGCCGTCGTCGAGAAGAGGAGTCACCCGTGCGAAGTCCTCGGCCTTCAGGCCGGGGATCTCCATGAGCCGCGCCCGCAGCTTGGCCGTGGCCGTCGCATGGGCGCGTTCGAGCTCCTCCGACAATCCGTTGAGCCGCTGCCGTGCGGAGGCGAGGTCGGATTTGGTGGTCAACTCGGGTGCCTGAAGGCGGTGTTCGAAGTCGCGCTCCTCCTCTTCCTTGAAGACGCCGTTGACGCGCGTGCGGCGCAGCGAGTCTTCCAGTACCCGCCGCTTGCCTTCCAGAGCCGCCGCCGTGTGCCGTGCCGCCTCCCCTACCGCGAGGTGCACGCTCTCGTCGGTCAGCTCTTCGTGGCCGTTCGGGCCAGGCGGCAGGAGGCGCATCTCTGAGAGACCCAGGAGATGAGCCGCGAGGTCGAACCGTTCGGCCGCCCGATGGCTGTCGATGACGTCCAGCCACGACCGTCGGGCGCTCTCCATGATTCTCTCAGCGGTCAGTTCAGGTGGAATCACGCGCCCCGTCGCCTCTTCCACCCGCACGCCGGGAAGCTTCAAGAGGTCCCTGCCCAGAACGACTTCCGCCGGATACTCGGCGGGATCGAGCCGAGTGTCGCCCGACAGCAGATCGAAGGTGAGCCGCAGCGAATCCGCTGCCGCTCGCATGGCGGCCTGGGTGTAGGCGTCATCAGCGAGCGACTGCGCCGACAGGTCGTCCAACACGTGGTCGCGCAGAGCCAGCACGGCCGCGCGCATCGCCTGGACCTGGTCGACGCTCCAGTCGTTCGCTCCGACGTCGAGCGCGCGAGCCGCGACGACCCACTTGTCGACCGAGCGCAGTCGGTCGTTCATCAGCCGAAGCAGATTCTGCCTGGCGGGGCCTTCCAGTCGGCTCCTGCTGGATCTCATCAGCCTGCGGTCGACCTCGTTGAGTTCGTCCTGGAGGGCAGACCCGTTGGCCAGCTTCCGCACGCCGTCCGCGACCTCGTCCAGGCCGTCCCTGTCGTCGTCGGCGGCCCGCTGGAGCAGGCTGCCGATGAGTCCAGAGGGCGCGAGCCAGAGCCGGGTGATTTCGGTGGCCCGGTTGAACCGGATGCGGGGCAGTTGATCCAAGCCCTGTTGGCATTCATCACGGGCCTCCTGGAGGGAGCGTTCCAGTTCGGCCGTGCCGCGCGCCAGGGCGAGCGGCGGGGAATGCAGCAGCATGGACTGAAGCGCGCACCGGGAGACCTCGTCGGCCACGGACACGAGGCTCGGCGGCAGTACGGCGGCCACCTGCTGGAGCGGGGCGCTGGTCTCCGCGTCCCCGGTCACGAGTACGACCCGCAGCAGAGCGGCCGTGACGAGAGCCGCGTCGGGGCGGCTTCGGACGAGGGCGTCGACGTCGATCCCGGCCAGTTCGGCTCGTACCCGTGAGGCGCACTCTCCGCTGGAGGAACGCAGCGCGAGGGCGTACGCGGAGATCCGCAGGGCGGCGGAACGACATACGGGTTCGGCGTTCTGCTCGGCCAGCGCTGCGGCAGCCCCGTAGCGGTGTTCGGCCACCAAGGGGGCGAGGACGGCCTCCGGGGACTCACCCGACCCGAGCGCTGGGTCCGTCTTCCCGGCCGGATGCGGGCGCTGCTGCGGCAGGTGGGCGCTCGAAGCGGGGGGCTGCGCGGAAGCGGGGACAGGGGACGGGGGCCGGTGCCGTGCGGCAGTGAGCAGCGAACCGTCCGCCGCTTCGGTGGAGCGGGACGGCGCTTCGGGCTGTGCCGGGAGCTCGGCGGGCTGCCGGCCCTCCCCCGGGGCGGGGTCCCGGCGCGGTCCGGATGCGACGCCACGGTCTGCGGGGGCCCCGGGCCTCGGCGGACCAGGCTCCGTCGTACGGGGGCTCCCGTGCGGGTGCGGGCCGGAGGTGTCGAGGTCGCCGTGAGCCCGTACGGCATCGGCGTGGGCTGCTTCGCCGGGCTCGGAATCCACTCCCGTTCCCCTTCCCGCGGCAGGCTCCGACACCGCTCCTGCCGTCCCGTCCGCGGTCGTGTCCTGGGCTGGCTCCGTGTCTGTTCCGGGGGAGGAGGCGAGATCGGCGTCCGGGGCGGGCCCGAGAGTCAGATCCCCGCACTGCGCTGCCAGTACGAGGAACGCGGGGGCCTTCGCGGACATCTCCTGGAGAAGCCCGAGGATCTCGGCCGAGCGTTCCTCGCCGCTATGGGCAAGTTCCACCATCCTCAGGAGAATCCCGAGGGCCTCGGCATCCGAGCTGTCCTGCTGGGACCAATCGGCTCGGGCCAGCAGCGCACGGGCGGCCTCCCGGGCTTCGGAGACGGTGGCGGACAGGGCAGAGGCGGACCCTGGCGCACGGCGCAGCCCGTCCACGTCGGCAAGCCGGGTGCGCAGTGCTTCGGAAGCGAGGGTCTCGCCCACCGACACCGCGCGTTCGCGCAGGCTGCCGAGGTCGGGCGCAGGCTCTGCGCCGAAGGTCCTGAATCCAGCCAGCGCGTCATCGAACGCCGCCGTGAGCTCGTGGAGCGAGACGAGGTCAGCGTCGGCCGGACGACTCTGCGCGGACACCGAGTCGGCAAGCCGCAGGACCGGCTCGCGGGCCGCCGCCAGCGCCCGTTCCACCCGCTCGACGGCTACGGTGAGCGCGGCGGCGTCGGGCCGGAGCCCCACGCTCCCGTCATGGTCCGCGGGCTCCTGTGGGGCCGCCGTCACAACCGGTTCCGTGCCGGAGCCGGTGGATTCGTTCTCTGCTCCTGGAGGCTGCGGCGCCGGGGCGAGTTCCGCCACGCCTCGGGCGGCCTCACGCACCGCCGCGATCGATTTGGGCGGCAAACCGTCTGTCATCCAGGGCTGTTCAAGGGCCCAGAGCCACAGCGCCCCGTCCTCCTCGCTGACCCGCAGATGCACCCACCCGGCCAACCGGAGCAGGACCGGACTCCAGCTCCGGGTGAGCGGTTCACCCGAATCAGCGGCCATCAGAAGGTCGTTCAGGAGTGGCTGGGTCAAGTGACTGGCCGCATGCCGTGACTTGTCAGAGACCGGGTCCCGTCTCATCCGCGTGAGCACATCACGGCACAGGGCCGGGCTCACGCGGGTGCCCGCCACCGGAATCCGCAGCGCGCCGAGGATGTGGCGTCGCCACTGCATCGGGGTGGAGTTCAACGCGTGTTCCACGTCAGCCTGTTGAAGCTGTTCAATGGCCGCACCGACCGGCGACGGCAGGGCACGGAGCGCCTGGGCCAGCGCTTCCAGGGCGTCGGTGAGAGCCGGCGTGTCCGACGCCTCCCCTGCCACGGAGAACGGCACGTCCGACTCTCTGCACAAGTGCATTCCATGACGGGGTGATGTCACACGAACTCCTGCGAACTGTTGGGGTGAGAGCGGCCGTTCAGCAGCCCCGTTGATGCGGCCGTACGTAGGTGTAGCCGGGGGGCAGCTCAGGGCTGCCGACGAGGCCGAACTTCAGAAAGTCCTGTCGGAACAAGCGTCGCTGTTCCGGGCTCGCTTCGTACCCCAAATGGCCTATGTAGCGTAAAGATCCCGGAACATGATGTACGGCCTTCGCACGGACCTGCGAAGCACCGTCCCCCGTATCCCCGTGACCTCGGGGGCGGTCCTCCACCACCTGTGGTGTGTAGCAGAGCAGTTCGACGAAGCGCTCGCCGATTCGTGTCGGGTGGTGCGGCCGCCCGTCGTCGCCCTGGCTGCCTGGCAGGCAGGTCAGCGCCCCGGCGGCAAGCAGTTCGACTACCGCCGCGTCCACCAGCTCGGCCGTGGGGTCCTCCGGGACATCGGTCATGACCAGAAGCAGGGCCGGGGCCAGCAGTTCACGGGCCAGCATGGCCCGGCCGACGACATCCAGCAGGCCAAACCTCCGTACCGCCGTCATGACCAGCCACCGGGCCCGTCCGAGGGGTGTGTCATCCGGTGGCCGCTGCCGCGCGCCGTCCCTCGTGCGCACCCGCTGGTCGTACCGGTACTCGATCGACTCCCCGTCGACGGTCCTCGGCCGGATCAGCGCGGTCGTCCGCGCCTCCACGGTCCGGCTGCCGCGCTGCCAGGCGAGGTCGAGCAGGATGCCGGGGAAGCAGGTGGACGGCCAGTACAGTCCGACGAGCCATCCCTCCTCGTCCATCCGGACACGCTGTACGGAGGACGGCTGACCGTCGTGCTCCAGGCGGAAGACGACGTCCGGGCTCGGATCCGGACTCGGTAGCAGGCCCGATCCGTCGCGTGGTGCGCGGCCGGGCCGTTGCGCGGCGCCCTGCCCGGTCGTCACAGCCGGAGGCATCGGCAGGTAGCCGCCCTCCAGTTGTCGGGCGCGCAGGGGCTGCTGCCACTCCAGCCGGCCCGGCCCCTCGTGAACCAGAACAGGTCCCCCGAGATCGGGCTCGTCCGGCCACGGCATCCCTGGGTCCGAGTCTCCGGGCTCCGGCTCCACCACGGGCGCCCTCGGAGCCTGGCCTTCCCGGCATTCCGCCCAACCCCGCCCGGTCGGCTCCTCCGAGGCCCCCCGGAGCACGTCCGACGCCGGACCGTCCCCCACGTGCTCGGCCCGCCACACTCCGCCACCCTGCCAGCGGTCGTCGAGGGCGACCCGGACGCCGGTGGGCAGCAGGCCCGTCTTCTCGTCGGCCTCACGCCGTACGTGGTCCATCAGTACGACGTTGGCGTGGAGGACGGCCGAGGGGTACCCCGTGCCCCGCATCAGCCTCGCGGCCTCGGGCAGAGAACACAGTGCGGGCCCGACAGCGGTGTAGACCGGCCGTCTCCGCACCGCTGTCCCTCGGCTGACGATCGGCGCCGCGCCGCGGGCCACGGACCGAGCGAGTGTCTCCAAGGCGTCACGTCCCAGTGGTCCGCCGTCGGCGAGGCGGTCCGCCATCGCGGCGCGGGTGAAGGCGTACTCCCCCCACAGGCGAATCCCGGGCAGCGACGCGAGAGCACGCCGGACCACGTTCACAAGGTTCCGCAGTCCCGCCTCCCTGTCCTGCGAAGTGGCGCCGGGACGCAGCATCAAGGGCAGTGGCATGGGAGCGAGGGAGCTGTCCAACTGCTCCCTGCCTCGCGTCATGAGATAACGCAGGTAATACGACGTATCGTCGAGGTCGCTCTCAGGCGGTCCGTCGCCGGAACGTTCGTACAGACTGTTGACGACCAAGGACCCGTGCGCGTCGATAGTGCCGCGGCGGATCAGCCTGTTCAGGCGTGCACCGGAAGCAGCCAGCCCGGGCCCGAACGCGTCGGCGTCGAAGACCAGTCGCTCGCGAAGCGAGGTGTCCTTCGTCCCGTCGAACTGGTCCGGCCCTTGTGCACCGGCGGGGGCACCCGACAACCAGCCCGGTATATCGCCCTCGACGCCGAGTGCCTCGTGGGCGCCCTCCTTGTAGACGATCTCCGCAGGCAACAGATCGCCGCCGGTCCGTACGTTGATCATCGCGCCGACCGGTAACGCCGCCATCTCGTCGCCGAGGGCGACCGAGGGGAAGTCACCGATGTCCAGTGGCCCGCCCGCGTATCCTGCGGCGTCCGTGTCGAAGCCGAAGTACACGGCGTTAAAGGCGACCGCGACGTGGACGGGAGTGGTTCGCCGCTCGACGAGAGCAAGGAGATATCGACGCAGCCGCGCTTCGTCCGCCGGCTCGCCGGCTCCCGGCCTGATCATCCAGGGAGTAATCAGCGGAGGGTCTATATAGGGCCGCCAAACCCCGTCCGAAGTCCCCTCCGACGAAGCTCCGGTCACCGGTGTTCCTCGCATATGCCCTCATACTCACGCCTCGCCGGAGGAAAGGAAAGAGCCGGGACTCGCGCATGTGCTTCTCTGACCGCCCAAGGAGACTCGGGTCACGGTTGATCAGGTCGTCGCGGCAGGGGGTGATCCAGCCGCGGGCGAACAGAGCGCGCTTGGAAAGCATGGCCAGAAACCCAAGGCACATGCATACCCATCGGCGGCACGTCCCCCGAGGTCTCTCGCCAGCCGAATCGGGACGCCCCCTGACGCCCGACAGCGACGACATGACCAACCTCTGTCGCAACCAGATCCGCATCATCCCACTTTGACGCGTCGGCCCACCCCCAAGCGCCCCGCCTGACAGGGCCCGCTGCATCGCCGCCCCCGTGTCCCATCCGTGCCCAGCAGAGCGGACAACAGCGGTCAGGTACAGCCTCCAGAGACCATAGCAACCCCAGCTTCCTCGCAGGAAAGCGCAGGTCAGAGCCTTTCCGGAGACTCAAGCACCGCTGATTCCCAAGCTCAGAGCGCGAGTTCGATTCTCGTCACCCGCTCTTTGAAGAAGGCCCAGGTCAGCGACCGGGGCCTTTCTTGTTGTCTAGACCTGGCGTACATCGGGTTCGATGTTGGCGGCGAGCCGGCGCTGATGCTCCCTGGCGGCCTGCTGATAGGTCAGTTGCGCCCGCTCGGAGGATCGCCCGGCCCGGACCATCCGGAGATCTTCCAAAACCTCCGGCCCGCCGTTAGGTAAGCGTTTGAAAAAGAGCCTTTTCCAACCTCGGGTTGAGGTATGGCGATGGTGAGAACGGTCTTCACGATGTCGGTGATCCGGTTGGTGCTGCAGCGGAGCTTTCGCAGGAGGCGCCAGCCCTTCAGGGCGGCCATGGTCTGCTCGCCCATACAGCGGATCTTGGCGTGGCTGCTGTGGCGGAGGCGTACTGGCCGACGGCCGCGCCCGCGTGGAGACGACGGAGCCGTTCCTGGTGACACACACCGGGGACGGGCCCCTCGCCCGTTCGTTCAGGAAGCCCGGATCGCCCGGTCGATCTCCGCGCCGGTACGGGCGACGACGACGGGCCCGTCCCTGAGGGAGGTGGGCAGAAGCTCGCGGTCTTCGTCTCGCTGGATCATGGTCGGCCCGTCCGGGACGACGAGCACGGCATCCAGCCGTTGCAGCAGGGCGGCCAGGAGGTCCATGATCCCGTCCCCTCCGAAGCGGTTGAAGGTGATGCCGGTCGGGTTGTTGAAGTACACACCCGCCTCGTCCCCCTCCGTCGTAACGACCAGCAGGAAGTCCGTCTCGGGATCCCGCACCACCGCATGGGGGTCGAGGACCTCGTGCGCGGCACTCATGTCCAGCGTCGCTGGCTCACTGTTCTCGAACCGGCACACGAAGATGTCGAAACTCATGGAGTCCTTCCTAACCTCAGGTTGAGGCGTGGTGAAGGACTACGACGGCCTTCACGATGTCAGTGATCCGGTTGGTGCTGCAGCGGAGCTTCCGCAGGAGGCGCCAGCCCTTCAGGGTGGCCATGGCCTGTTCGCCGAGACAGCGGATCTTGGCGTGGGCGCGGTTGTGTCGCCGCTTCCAGCGTTTGCGCCGAAGGTCCCTGAACGGCACCCGGACGGGCCGCCCGGCACCCTGGTAAGCCTTGTCCGCCCAGCACTTGACGTCGGCCTCGGCGAGCGCACCGATGATGCCGTGGCGCCGCGCGGCGGTCAGGTCGTGGGGGAGCCGGGCAGCGCGGGTGAGGCCCAGAGCAGTCGTCCGAACGGGTCGGTGAGGACCTGGACGTTCATGCCGTGGCGTTTGTGTTTCCCGGAGTAGTACGGGGTGTCGGCGGCGATCCGGTCGATCGGCAGGAGGGTGCCGTCCAGGATCACGAACGCCTTGGTCCGTATGGTCTTCATCGCCTCGGTCAGGGTCGGAGCGAGGGCGGCCAGGACGTCGATGACCTCGCGTATGTATCGGTACACGGTCGCGACGCCGATGTCGAACCCGGTGGCGAGCCGCGCGTAGGTGTCCCCGCACCGCAGATGGGCGAGGGCGAGGAGGGCCTGACGGCCGGCAGGCAGACGTCGCCACCGGGTCCCGATCTCTCGCTGCCGGGCATGGAGCCGCGTGGTCAGGTAGCGCAGGGTGCGACCGGACAGATCGATCGACGAGGGGTAGGCAAGCACGCGAAGCTCCTGGTGGGGCACGGCGGATCTTGGTCGTGACACCTCCTACCAGGAGCTTCATCGCGCTGCAGAGCCGCCCAAGCGACGGACACCGCCGTCAGGTTGGAAACAGCTCACTGACAACGACCGGGTTCAGTAGATCGCGGCCGGACCGGCTCGATCAGACGAGTCTCCGCAGAGTGGGACGCTCCCGGGGCACTCCCCGCTCTGAACCCCAACCGTGTCGCCCTGGGACCGGTGAGCCCATAGGCCGGCTTGCATCGGCGAAGGCAGAAGCAGAGGCGTTACGTGCATACTCCAGTATGCTGGATGCATGTCTTCGACGACTCGCATCACCGTCACGCTGCCCAGCGACCAGGTAGCGGAGCTTCGCAAGATCACGGACAACGTCTCCGGCTACGTAGCCGAAGCCGTAGCCCGCCAGATCCGGCACCAGCTCTTGGGCGACGACCTCCGCCGTCACGAGGAGGAGCACGGCCCCTTCAGCGACGAGGAGCTCGCCGAGGCCCACGCGAAGATCTTCGGCTCCGCCGAAACCTCCACGGGCGCGGATGCCGCGTGAGCGAACGCATCGAAACCGTCGTCCTGGATTCCGAAGGGCTCTCAGCCTGGATCGCCCAGGACCGCAAGCTCCTCGCGATGCTTCAGATCTTCCACGACATGGGCGCCGATCTGGTGATCGGGGCCAACGCCATCGTGGAAGTCACCCACTCCCGTACCAATATGCCGCGACTGAATTGGACCCTGTCCCGCGTCAAGGTGGAGCCGGTCACCGAACAGGCAGCGAAAGCGGCAGCGGAGCTACTCAAAGGCGCCGGGCTGCACGGGCACAAGTACGCCATTGACGCCACGGTCGCCGAGGTCGCACTCCGCCAGACGAAACCTGTCGCCCTGTTGACGTCCGACGGCGATGACATAACCAAGCTCTGCGGCAACCAGGTCCGCATCATCCCCCTCTGACGAGCCGGACCGCCCGGAGCACGCGTCGCACTGCCAGTTCTCGTGCCCCATCCGTGCCCAGCAGAGCGGACAACAACGGTCAGATACGGCTCCAGGAGACAGGGAGCCATCCACCCGCCCATAGCGAAAGCGCAGGCCAGAGCCACTCCACCGACCTAAGGGCCGCTGATTCCCAAGCTCAGAGCGCGTGTTCGATTCTCGTCATCCGCTCCACGAAAGAGCCCCAGGCCAGCGGCCCGGGGCGTCTTTGTATGCGGCAGCTTGTCACCGTGCAGTCGGCTTCGGCGGCCTCTCCCTGGGTAATCGACGTATGGCATCACAGCCCAGCCTTTCCGATCCCCGCCGCGCCAAGTTCGCCCGGCGTCTGCCCGCAGCGCTCTCCGAGCTCGCCGGCCCAGAGCACGGCACGGTGAGCCTGCCACTTCACCTGGCGTGGTCGGGACTGACCAGATTCGATCTCGATCAGCCCCGGCTGCGGATGGGCTACTACCGCATCGTGCCGGCCGAGGGCCAGCACGACGATCTGGTCCGGTATCTCGATCGCGGCCTCCTCGTCAGCTTGTGGCCCACACTGCGCACACTGATCAGCCGTGATGTCCGTGAAGTCTGGGAACACTCCTTCGACGAACTCGCCCACAGCGCCCGGGCCGCTGCGTGAACCTCACCGACCTTCACCGCCGCCTGCTTGCAGACGTGCTCGCCGTAGGCGGCTCTTACCCTCTGGCGCTAACCGGCGGCTACGCGGTCCAGGCACACGGCCTGGTCGATCGGCTCAGCCAGGACCTCGATGTCGCGACCGAGAACCCCGATCATATGGAAGACATTGTCGCTTCCGTGTGAACGGGCCTGGAACAGCGCGGATGGCAGGTCAGTGCTCTGGAAACAGACCCTCTCTCCGCCCGCCTGATCGTCACCGACCCCGCGAGCCGTGATGAGTGCGAGGTCGACATCCTCAAGGAAGCACTCTGGCGGCCGCCCGTACATACCGAGCACGGCTTGGTCCTGTCCCTGGAGGATGTCGTTGGGACCAAGGTCCGCGCACTGGCCGACCGCGGACTCGCCAGGGGCCTGATCGACGTACAGGCCGCCGCGAACCGCTGGAGCCATGCCGAGCTCGAGGAACAACGACGGTCAGGTACAGCTCCCAGAGACCATGCCCATCCACCCCGCCCAACGGGAAGGCACGGCCGGGGGGACGTGGCCCGCGCGGGGCCCTGGGGCGGCGCGAGGCCCTGAGGCGGGGCGGGGACCTGAGGCGGGGCGGGGCCGAAGGCTTCTCCGGTCTCGCCCCGCCTCCCGCGTCCGGTCAGAGCCAGGAGTCCCAGATGCCGTACGCCGTCGACCGCGTCACGGCCTCGGCGCCCGAGGCGTCGAGCCGTACGACGCGGTAGTAGTACAGGCCGAGCCGGTCCTCGTGCACCGTGGTGTTCAGGAAGAACGCGGCGTCACCCGTCGCGTCCTCCGTCGCGCCCTCCGCCAGGGTGACGTAGGCGGCCGTGACGGGATCCCAGCGCTCCACGCGGTAGCGCGCGAACCGGGAGCAGTCCCCGAGCCCGGAGCTCTCGGAGCAGCCGACGTACAGCTGCGGGTACTGGCCCTGGTGGACGTCGGTCCCCGTCCAGCCCGGCGGCCGGGTGTCGGGCAGGGTCACGGAGACCTCGGCGGGGTGGAGGACGTCGAGGGGGTCGTCGTCGTGCAGGAGGCGGTCGTCCGTCGCCGCCACCCTGTAGACGTGGGTGGCGCCGTCGGCGACCGTCGGGCAGAGGATCTCGGTGCCGGCCAGGGAGCTGCCGGTCCAGCAGTTCTCCTTCCAGACCGTCTCGCCGCTGTCCGGGTCGGCGACGCCCTGCCATACGTGGTAGCCGCGGACGTCCGCGTCGGCGGGCGGCGTCCAGGTCAGCCGGACGCCGAGCGGGACGCGTTCCGCGGCCAGGTTCTCCACCGGGGCGGGGCGCTGGGTGTCCGGCGTGGTCGCCGTGGCGGGCGGGCCGGGCTGCGATGCCTTCCCGTACCGGTCGATCGTCACGACGCGGTACTCGTACGTCGTCTCCGACGCGCCCTGGACGTCCCAGCAACCGCCGTTGACCTGCTTGCGGGCGGACAGCGGAGCGTCGTCGTCCGCCCAGGTCCAGTACGTGTCCGGGGCGGTCAACGGCTGGTCCACCGAGGTGAACGGCTTGCACCGGTCGACGACGGCGGTCTCGCCGGTCGCGGTGTCGGTTCGGATGATCTTGTAGGTCGGGAGGGGGCGTTCGTCGACGGTCCACGGGTCGACGCTGCTCCACGCGACCATCACGCCCTCGTCGTGCCTGCGGGCGGTGGTCTTGAACGCGGGGATCGCCTCCGGCCGGCCGGCCATGTTCAGCGTGGTCTCCACCGGTGCGGCGGCGTTGCCCTGGGCGTCCACGGAGCGCACCGCGTACCGGTAGCTGTCGGCGACGGCGGCCGACTGGCGCGGCACCACCTCGGTCCGGGCGCCGGGGGCTCCCGCGGGGCGGGCGTCGATGTAGCCGCCGGTCGCGGGGTCGTACTGGAGGACCTGGTACGAGGCGGCGTCGGCAACGGGCGACCACGCCAGGTGCGGTACGCCCGACCGGTACTCGGCGCGGAGCCCCGTGACGGCGGCGGGCGGGGTCAGGTCGGGGGTGGTGAACGTCCTGGCGGCCGAGTACGCCGACCAGTTCCCGGCGGCGTCCCGTGCCCGCCCCCGGTAGGTGACCTCGCTGCCGTCGGCCCGGTGGCCGGTGTCGCAGATCGCGCCCTTGGCACCGGAGTAGACGGTGCTCCAGCGCTTCGTGACGGCGTCGAGCCGCTGCATCTCGTACCGGACGATGTCGGCGGCGTTCTGCGCGGTGGTGACCAGCTCCGGCGCCGCGTAGGGCTGGTCGGCCGGGCAGGCGTCCCATTCGACGAAGGGCACGGCGGGCGGCGTCCTGTCGACGGTGGTGACGAGCTTGTCGGAGCTGCCGTCGGAGACATGGCCCACCTTGTCGACGGCCCGCACCTCGTAGTAGTAGACCGCGCCCGTCCTGGGCAGCGCGCTGTCGGTGTACGACGTGGCGGTGGTCGTCGCGAGCGGCTTGCTTCCGTACGGCGTGCCCTTCAGCCGCCGGTAGACCCGGTAAGCCGCCAGGTCCATCTCCCGGTTCCTGGTCCAGGTGAGCTTGGCCGCACCGGTGGTGGAGTCGTACGACACGGCCGCGCCGGTCGGGGTGAGGGGCTTGACCTTGTCGTGGGCGGCGGAGGTGCGCGGCGTGTAGGCGAACCCGACGTTCGCGGAGCCCGTCCAGTTGACGAAGTCGAAGCGGATGGTGTGCGTGCCCTTGGGGATCGTCACGTCGACCGTCTTCTTGACGGTGGAGGAGACGTTCTTCCACAGGTTGATCTTGCGGACGCCGTCGAGGTAGACCCGCATGCCGTCCTGGGCGGAGGCCGTGAAGGTGAAGGGGCCGCCGGAGCCGAAGTCGCGCGTCACCGACCAGCGCACGCCGAAGTGGTTGGACGGCAGGCCGGAGGCGGGCGCCCCCTTGCCCCAGTTCTGGGCGATCGCGGAGTCGCAGTCCGTCTTCTTCGGCTTGCCCGAGAACGTCGTGTTGGCGAAGAACTGCCGTGTGAAGACGGGGGAGGCACAGCTCACCGCGGCGGAGGCGGGTACGGCGGTGGCGTGGAGCACGCCGCCCGCCGTGGCGAGAACCAAGGCGGTGGCGGTCATGCGTCTGGCTGGGTTCATCAAGTCTTTCAGTCCTGTTCGGCGACCGAGGTCGATCAGACGTTGCCGAACAAGACGGACGAGAGGGCCGGTTGGTTGTACGGGTCTCGGCCGTGAGGAGGGCGACCGCCCCGGGAGGAGAAAGCCCTGGGAGGAGGAAGCCCCGGGGAGAAGGCCCCGGCCCCGGCCCCGGCCCGGTGGGCTCGAACGGTTTCCAGGGACTGTCGTCGCCCCGCCGTCGTCGCCCCGCCGTCGTCGCCCGGCAGGCGGCGGTTCGACGGCAGGCCGTAGGGGCTGCGCTACGGCGTCCGGCCCGGTCGGCCGTCGGCGTGGGCGGGCCGGACGAGGCCGTGCTCGTAGGCGGTGATGACCAGGTGTACGCGGTCGCGCAGGCCCAGCTTGGTGATGGCCCGGGAGACGTGGGTCTTCGCGGTCAGCGGGCTGATCACCAGCGCGGCGGCCACCTCGTCGTTGGACAGCCCCTCCGCCACCAGCCTGACCACTTCGTTCTCCCGTGCGGTCAGCGCGTGCAGAGTGGCGGAGGGCCGGGGACGGTGGGCGAAGCGCTCGATGACGCGACGGGTGACGCCCGGGGAGAGCAGAGAGTCGCCCGCCGCCACCACCTGGACCGCACGCCGCAGTTCGGCCGGTTCGACCTCCTTGGTGAGGAACCCGCTCGCGCCCGCCCGCAGCGCCTCGAAGACGTGGTCGTCGGTGTCGAACGTGGTCAGGACGATCACCCTGGTCGCCGACTGTTCGGCCAGGACGCGGCGGGTCGCCTCGATGCCGTCCATGCCCGGCATCCTGATGTCCATCAGCACGACGTCCGGCCGCAGCAGGACGGCCTGCCGCACCGCCTCCTCCCCCGACGCGGCCTCGCCGACGACCTCCAGCTCCTTGGCGCGGCCGAGCAGGCTGCGGAACCCCGCGCGTACGAGCGTCTGGTCGTCGGCGAGCAGCACACTGACGGTCATGGCGCCAACCCTGTCACAGGGTCCGTCAGCGGCAGAACGGCCCGTACGGAGAAGCCCCGGTCGGTCTCGACGCGCAGCGTCCCCCCGAGGGCCGTCACACGCTCGCGCATCCCGGTCAGCCCGTGTCCTTCCGTGAAGCCCGCCGAGGGGCTTCCGTCGTCGACGGCCGTCACCTCCACCGCCTGCGGCCGGGCCCGCACCCGGAGGGTGAGGCGTCCGGCGTCGGAGTGGCGCAGCGTGTTGACCACGGCCTCCTGGGCGACGCGGTAGGCGGTGAGCGCCTGGGCCGCCGGAACGGCGTCGAGGTCGCCCTCCGCGTCGTAGCGCACGTCCAACCCGGCCGCCTCGGCCTGCTCGACCAGGCCGACGACGGACTCCAGGCCGAGTCGCGGTACGTCGCGGAGCCCGCCCACGAACGCCTTCAGGTCGCTCATGGCCTGGTTGCGGACGGCGATCGCGGTGCGCAGGGCGGCGCGCGCCTCCTCGGGCTCGTCGTCCAGGGACTCGACGGCGACGTTCAGGTGGACGCCGACGACGGCCAGGGTGTGGGCGACCACGTCGTGGACCTCCCGGGAGATGGCCAGACGTTGTTCGACCAGTCGGGTCTGTTCCCGTTGCAGGAGCCTGGCCTGGTGCTCCGCCCGCCAACGGCCGTACTGCCGCCAGGAGTTCGCCCCGGCCGACACGAGGGCCAGCCAGAGCAGTTCGACTCCGCCCCGGGCCAGGGCTTCGGAGGCGTCCAGCCCTTGCAGGACCAGGCAGCACGCCAGGGTGAGGGCGCCCACGGCGGCGGCCGGGCCGGGGCGGCGGAGCGCGGCGGTGAACAGGGCGACGGACAGGGGCCAGACCCCGCCTGCTTCGTACAGGCCGGCGCTCTGACAGGTGACGAGCACGGCCGCGGACAGGACGAGCACGAGGACGGGGAAGCGCCTGCGGGCCAGCACCAGGCCGCCCAGGGCCACCGCCGGGCCGAACGTGCCGTGCCACGACAAGGGCGCGCCCATCGCGGCAGGTCCCGCCCCGACGCCCACGGCGGTCGACAGCGCCAGGACCGGGTCCACCAGCCGCGCCCTCCTCCTGCTCCGGGGAACGGCGTTCACGGGGCGTCCCCCGTCAGCGCGCGGCTCGCCGCCCCCGGTACCGGAGGCCGGGGCGGTGCCGCGGTGGCGGCCAGCGCCAGCCAGGCCAGGTCCAGGGCGATGACGATCCGCTCGGCCAGACCGAGGGGAGCCGTGTGGGTGAGGGCCGCCTTGTCCACGAACGCCACGGTGAACAGGGCGAACGCCACCGACGACGCCCACGCCAGCACGGTCAGCGCGGACGCCTTCGACGCCCACGCCGGATCGCGCCGCCCCACGGCGGTCAGCCGGACGATCGCGATCGCCAGCGCGAGGAACCCCGTCCAGGCCGCGACTCCGTGCACGCTGTCGGAGAGCGAGGGGCGGCCCCATGCGCCCGGTGGATCAGCCGGAAGGACGGCGGCGACCACGACGCAGACCGCCCAGACGTGGAGCAGCCGCCCGCCCCACCCCCGGCCGCCCACCCGGACGGCCAGCGCCGCCGATCCGGCCGCGACCGCCAGCAGTCCGACGGTCACCAGCCAGCCGTACGGCAGGTTGACGTACCTGCTGACCGTCTCGGTCAACGGGTCGTACCCTCTGTTGACCGCGTCGGACATCGCGAACGCGAGGGCGGCGAGGGCGAAGCCCGCCAGTGAGAACGTTTTGGTCATAGGGCTGGACGGTAGGCGCGGCCCCCGGGCGGGGGCATCGTCCCGGAAGCGTCGTTCGGAGCTGCGCCGTCGGAGTACACGAGTACTCCGAGCGATGTACGCCGGGCCGGCGTCCGGGCGGGGCCGGGGCCCGGGCACTGGTGCGTGGCCGGCCGCCGGGCCGGGCGGGGGCGGGGGCACGAAGAAGGCGGTGGCGAGGGCGGGCAGGTGGCTGCTCCAGAGGTGAACGGCCTGGCGAGGACGGCTTTTTCGGCCCTGCGCGGCCCTGATCGGCTCAGCTCTGATCGGCTCAGCCCTGATCGGATCGGCTCAGCCCTGGTCGGCTCGGATCGACTCGACTCGGACCGGATTGGCTCAGCTGTGCTGCGCGACGCTGTAGGCGTACAGGCCGACCAGGCCCACGACGCAGACGAGGATCACCCAGGAGCTGAACCCAGTGTGTCTCCGCCGGGCGTTCCTCCCCTTCCGCTTCCGGGGCGTGCGGGACGTGCCGGGCTTCCGCCGCCGCTCGCTCCCGCCCGCCGCTTCCCCGCCCGACGCGGCCCGCAGCGCGTCGGCCGCCGTATCGGCCAGCAGGCGCCTGCAGGTCGCGGCGAGCACGGTCGTACCGGCGGAGAGGGGCACCACGGCCTCCGAGCGCGCGGGGGCGGTGGTGCCGCCGTCCAGAATGCGTCCCGCGCGGACCAGGATCTCGTCCCGGCCGCCCGAGGGGGCGAGGCTGATCCACCGGCGTACGTGCTCCCCCCGGATCACCACGCCACCGGACCGCTCCCGGTACACGGTGTGCTCCCGCCACAGCACAGCCGCCAACTCCTGGGCCGTGTCTCTCAGTTGTGCGCCCACCAGCCGCCCCCACCTCGTCGCGATTCGAACAAGCATCGCACTCTACTGGCGGGCGGCCCCGGTGCGGAGCCGGGGGCCGGGTGATCGAGGGCCGGTGGGCTGCTCAGCGGCCTTCCAGGGGGTTACGGAGCGGCTCCCGCTCGACGGCCTCCTCGGGGTTACGGGACGGCTCCCGCTCGGCGGCCTCATCCGGAGCACCACGGGTGGGCCGCCGGCGGCTTCCCCCCGCTCTCGGCCGGTCCGTTCAGCGCACCGGGAAGCCGAAGACGTACCCCTGCTCCTTCAGCCAGGGCAGGACCTCGCGCAGCGCGGCCAGGGTCTGGGAGCGCTCGCCGCCCGCGTCGTGGAAAAGAACGGTCGGCCCGTTGGCGATCTCGCGTTTGACGGTGGCGACCATGGTGTCCGCGCCGGGGTGCTGGAAGTCCTTGGTGTCGACGTTCCAGCCCAGCGGGCGCATCCCGTGCGAGGCGGCGAGGTGACGGCTGTACGGGGTGAACGCGCCGCCCGGAGCCCGGTAGTACTGCGACCGGACGCCTCCGGACGCCTTGGTGATCATGCGTTCGGCGTCGAGGATCTGCTGGGACTGGTACGCCTCGGACTTGGTGTCCATGGCGGTGTCGTGCGAGACGGTGTGGTTGCACAGCCGGTGGCCGTCCGCCACGACCTTCTTGACCAGGTCCGGGTGTGCCGCGGCCTGCGTGCCCACCATGCAGAACGTGGCCTTGACGCCCTCGTCCTTCAACAGGCGCAGCACCTGCGGGGTCCAGACCGGGTCCGGCCCGTCGTCGATGGTGATGTTGACGCCCCGGGGGCCGCTCTCCGAGGCGTGCGCGATCTCCGCCGCCACCTTCTCCACGCGCCGCTCCCCGGCGGCCGGTGAGGAGGCCCCGCTCTGCGGGCGCCCCGGGGCGGTGTCGGCCTGGGCGGTCCACATCGAAGCGGCGGCGGCCAGCGCCGTGACGCCGAGCGCCGCGGCGAACATCTTGCTGTGCCAGGCCCGTCCCTTGTGCTTCGCCATGTCCGCCCGCCCCTTGTGCCGTCTGTGTCGATGCCGTGCACCCCTCCAGACATGCGCGGCTCCGAAAGGGCTCCCCCGGTTACCGATCGCGGACATTCCTGGAGGGAAGCAGCGACAATCGGCGCGCGCCGGCGACTCCGGACGGGGCCGGCGCGCGGCCCGGGCGGGCGGGCGTGAGGCGGTCGGGCGTGAGGCGGTCGGGCGTGAGGCGGTCGGGCGTGAGGCGGTCGGCGGGCGTGAGGCGGTCGGGCGGCGGGAGTCCGTCAGCGGGTCCTGTCCTCGGCGAGGGTGTGCGCGACCAGGGCGTTGGCGTGCCCGTGGCCCAGGCCGTGCTCGGACTTGAGCCACGCGACCAGCTCCATGTGCTTCGTCGTCCCGGAGGAGCGGATGAGGTCCTTCCACTCGGAGACCGGGCGGCCGTACTTCTTCTCGATGGAGGGGAAGTAGCTGGCGGGGCCTTTCACGGCGTCGGTCATGGCGTGTCCCGTCTGTGGTGTGCCGAAGTGCGGTGTGCCGAAGTGCGGTGTGCGCCGAACCGCCGTGGGCGCGGCGTGCGGTGCGGTGGTACCGGCGGGGAGCGCCGGTGGGTCCGCCCGGGCGGTGCGGCTGTACGGGACAGTCTTCCCCAGGGGTCTGACACCGGCCCCGGAACGCGGACGCCGGACGTGCCGTACGCCGGTGGGCGGCCGGGGCGGGCTCCGGCCGGGGCCGCGGCCGTCCCGTAAATCCGCGCGCCCGTCCGACGCCCGCTGCAGCATGCTGTCCCGGTGTACGAGAGCCATCTGACCGTGTTGTGCGAGGGCGACGAACTGCGCAGGCTGGAGCGCTGGTCCGCCCTCCGGCCCGACGTGAAGTTCACCCACATCGCGCTGGCGCGGGGCCGGACCGCCTCCCAGCCGATGCTGACGCTGCGCGGAAGCCGGTCGTCCTACGAGGACGAGCTGGCCGCCGTCCGCGAGGTCGGGGCCGTCCTGGCCCGGGACGGGTTCGCCGTCGCCCGCGTGAAGGTCGAGTGCGCGCCCTGGGCGGCGGAGGTCCCCCGGGACGACGCCGACGCCCCGGGACCACGACACCCGCACGGCGCACGCCACTTCGAGCACCATGTGAAGGTGCTGCTCGATCCGGCGGGCGCAGGACGGTCCGGCCTCGCCGCGGTGGCCGAACGGCACGGGGCGCACGTCTCGTGGAACGCGCGCCGCGTGCGGGCGGACGGCCGGGAGGAGCGCTTCGTGACCCAGCGCTGCCACCGTACGGGCGACCGGCGCGCGGCACTGATGCTGGACGCGCTCCTCGCGGAGCTGGCGGCGTACGACGTCGTCGACGTGGAGCGGGAGTACGTGCTCCTGGACAGCGGTCCGGAGCTGGACGAAGGATGGCTGGGAGCAGCATGACCACCGAGGACCGACCGCCGTTCCCCACGATCGTGCCCGCCGGCGCGCCCGTGCCCGCCGCCGCGTCCGTGCCCGCCGGCGCGCCCGTGCCCCTCGCCGCACCGGTTCCCGCGGGCGGCGGGAAGGACCTGCGCCGCCGCTTCCCGGACCCCGTGCCAGGGACGATGCTCCGGGTGCTGGACGACGAGGCCGTCCAGCGCACCGTTTTCGACCCGGCGCTCAAGCAGTTCCCGAACGCCTACCGCGCCTCCGATCCGGTCTTCCCCTCCCCCGCCGCCACCCGGACCTGGCAGACCGCCCGGGCCTCGGCGCTCGCCGCCGTACGGGACGGCGTGGCCGCGTCCCCGTGGGCCGAGACGCTGGTGATGCGGGGGAGTCTGCTGATGGCCCTGTGGTTCGGCGAGGAGGCGCGCGAACCCGGCGACCTGGACTTCGTGGTCGCCCCCGCCTCGTGGCGGATGGAGGAGGACCGCACCTCCGCGCTGCTGGCCGGAGTCGCGGAGGCGGCCGAGGCCACGGCAGCGCACGGTGTCGACGGGGTGCGCGTCCACGCCGCCGGGGCCGTGTGCGAGGACATCTGGACGTACGAACGGGTGCCGGGCCGCCGCATGATGCTGCCCTGGGAGGCTCCCGGGACGCCGGGCGGCTGGGTGCAGCTGGACTTCGTCTTCGGTGAGCAGCTGCCCGAGCCGCCCGAACGGATCGTCCTGCCGTCCGGCGGCGTCCTGTACGCGGCCACCCCGGCGCTGTCCCTGGCCTGGAAGGTGATGTGGCTGATCAACGACGCGTACGCCCAGGGCAAGGACCTCTACGACGCGACCCTGCTCGCGGAGCGGTACCCGCTTCCGGCCGCACTGCTCCAGGAGGTGTTCCGGCTGAGCGGGGAGTGGCCGGAGTACGGGCGTACGCGGGTGGTGGGCGAGGACCTGGACACGGCGCTGGCCCACGTCGAATGGCACCACTTCGCCGGTGAGTACCCGCTGTTCGACGGTCGGGGAGCGGAGTTCGCCGACCGGCTGCGCACGGCGCTCGCCCCCACGTTCGCCGCCCCGTCCGAGTGACGCGGCCGGTCCCGACGAGAGCCGGACCGCCGGGGGGGTCTCCCGGCTTCGCCCGGCCCTCTGCCGGTGCCGCGCTGACCGCCGGACGGGACCGGCGGCACCGAAGGAACCGGTCGTGCCGAGGGCGTCAGCCGTGGTGACGGCGCCAGTCGTGCCGAGGGCATCAGCCGTGGTGACGGCGCCGGTCGTGCCGAGGGCTCCGGCCGCCGACTTCCGTCCGTTCACGTCCTGCCGGCCGCACGGGGGAGTTCCTCGCGGATCGTGGTGATCAGGGCGTGGCCGGCCTCGTGCGCGGCGGCACTGCCTTCGGCCGGGGTGGTACCGGCGCGCTGGTGCAGCACCACTCCGACGATCAGCCGGGTGGTTCCGGCGACCTCCTGGGTGGTGGCCCACACGAGGTTGCCGCCCGCCGGGGTGGAGGACCCGGTCTTCAGGCCGATGACGCCGTCGCGCCCGAGCAGCTTGTTCGTGTTGCGGAAGGTGGCCCCGGTGCCCGGAGACGTGACGGAGGCGGTCGCCACGATCTGCCGGAAGGACGGGTCCTTCATCGCGGCCCGGGCCAGGCGCAGTTGATCCTCGGACGTACTCCTCGTACTCGTCTCCATGCCGCTCACCCCGGTGTACGTGGTGGCGCGCATGCCGAGTCCGGCGGCGGCCCGGTTCATCTTCGCGACGAACGCCTCCTCGGTCCCCGCGTCCCAACGGGCCAGCAGACGCGCGATGTTGTTACCGGACGGCACCATCATCAGTTCCAGCAGCAGCCGTTGGGTGTACTCCTTCCCGGCGAGCAGGGGGGCGGTCGTCTCGACGGAGGAGTACGACTCGTCGGCCGCCCGCTGGTCGGCGACCACGGTCGCGCCGGGAGCCCCGGCCCGCATCGGATGGTCCTTGAGGATCACGTAAGCCGTCATGACCTTGGTGACGCTGGCGATCGGGACCGGCTTCTGCTCACCCCGGGTGCCGAGGCTGCCGATCCCCTCGACCGCCACGCTCGCCTGGCCCTCGCGCGGCCAGGGCAGGTGCAGCGACCGGGCGAGCGGCGTCACGGCCTCCCCCGGGCCCCCGGTCGACTCGGCCGGGGGCCCGCCGCTTCTTTCCACGGCGTACCACCCTCCCGTCCCCGCCACGAGCATCGCCGCGGCGGCCAGCGGGACCAGCACCGAGCGGCGGAAACCGCCGCCCCTCCCCGGCGCACGGGCGGGAGGAGGGGCGGGGGCCGGGTCGGGCAGGGGGCCGGAGGGGGAGACGGGTGCGGGGTCGGGTGCAGGGCCGGGCATGGGTCCTCCAGGTGGGGATGGGGTGTGCCGTGACCGCCACCTTCGAGGAGTCGTTCTTCCGGACCCGTACGGCGCCGTTTCCGCCCCCGCGTGAGTGCGTTTCGGTTCCGTATCAGGCCGGTGGGCCCCGGGCCCCGGGACCGTCAGACCGGCGGCGGGGCCAGGTCGAGCGTGGCGAGCGCCCCGCCGCCCGGGGCGTTCGCGAAGGACAGCCGGGCTCCGAGCACCTCGGCCTGGCCCTGGGCCACGGTCAGGCCGAGGCCGTGCCCCCGGCCCCGTTCGCTCGCGCCGGTGCGGAAGCGCTGCGGCCCGTGCTCCAGCAACTCGGACGGGAACCCGGGCCCGTGGTCGCGTACCGCGATCCGCGCCCCGGCCACGGTCACCTCGACGGGGGCCGCGCCGTGCCGGTGGGCGTTGGCGACGAGGTTGACCACGATCCGCTCCACCCGGCGCGGATCGGTCTCCACGAGCCCGGTCGCCTCGCCGGACCCCACGGACTCGGCTGCCCCGCCGGACCCAACGGACTCGGCTGCCCCGCCGGACCCAACGGACTCGGCTGCCCCGCCGGACCCAACGGACTCGGCTGTCCCGCCCGTCCCACCCGTCCCGGCCACCTCGCCGAGCTCGACGGGCTCGCCGGCCTCGCCGACGCCAACCGCCCCGTCCCCCCCGGTTGCCCCGCTCGCCCCGGCGGGATCGACGGCCACGCGGGTGTCCGTGCCGGTACGCCGCACCACGTCCGCGACCAGGTCGCCCAGCGGCACCGGGTCCAGCCGGGCCCGCTCGACGCCCGCGTCGAGGCGGGAGATCTCCAACAGGTCCTCGACCAGCGCGTTCAGGGCCCGCAGCCGGTCCCGTACGAGAGCCGCCGCCTCGTCGTCCTCGGGCAGCAGCCCGGCGGCGGTGACCAGGCCCATGAGCGGGGTGCGCAGCTCGTGGGCGACGTCGGCGGTGAAGCGGCGCTCGTTCTCCAGCTTGCGCTGGAGGGCGGTGGCCATGTCGTCGACCGCCGCCGACATCTCGGTGATCTCGTCGCGGGCCCGCCCGGCGGGGCCGATCCTGGCGTCCAGGTCGCCGTCGGCGATGCGGCGGGCGGTACGGGCCCCGTGGCGCAGCCGCCGGTTGATCGGTTCCGTGGCGAGGGCGGCGAGGGGGACGACCACCAGGAGGGCGGCGAGGACGGAGGTCACGATGCTGCGGTCCAGGAGCTGGAGGCTGCGGACCTCGGTACTCATGTCCTCCCGGACGACGAGGTAGCGGTCGCCGCCGACGGCCGCGGCGCCCCACATCCAGTACCAGTTGGGCGGATCGACGTCGTACCAGGTGGCGTACGTCTCCCCCGCGGGCGGCCCGTCCGTCTCCCCGGGGGGCCGGTCCGGGAGGCGGCGGGCCAGGGGGCCGGGCAGCTCGGCCCTCGTCCGTACGTCGATGTCCGTCGGGGCCTTCCCCGTCCGCCCGAACTCCCGCTCGGCGGCGGTCAGCCGGGTCAGCGTCCGCTCGGTGCCGACGCGCAGACCGCGCTCCCGGGTCGCGTCGTGCACCAGGAAGCCGACCACGGCGGCGACCGCGCAGCACGCGGCTGCGGCGAGCGCGGCGATCTTCCAGCGCAGGGCACGGGGGTTGAGGAAGTCCACGGGGCCGGTCCGCCGTTCAGCCGCGGACGAGCTTGTAGCCGAAGCCGCGTACGGTCTCGATCCGGCCGCTGCCGATCTTCTTGCGCAGGCGGAGCACGCAGAGGTCCACGACCCGGGTGTCGCCCTCCCAGCCGTAGTCCCACACCTCGCGCAGCAGTCGGCGGCGGTCGAGCACCGTTCCGGGCGCGGCGGCGAACTCCAGCAGCAGGCGCAGCTCGGTGGGGGTCAGCGCCACGGTCTCCCCGGCTCGGCGGACCTCCATGCCGAGGGTGTCGACGGTCAGGTCGCCGAAGGCCAGAACGTGGTCGGGGGCCGCCGCGTCCGTCCTCCGGTCGTCGCGCGCCGCAGAGCCGGTCCTCCGCGCCGCGGGCCCCTCCGGGCCGGGGCGGAAGGTGGCACGGCGCAGCAGGGCGCGGATCCGGGCGACCAGGACGGAGGTGTCGACCGGCTTGACCACGTAGTCGTCGGCCCCCGCCTCCAACCCCGCCACCACGTCGAGGGCGTCGCCGCGCGCGGACATCATCAGGACCGGTACGGAACTCTCCTCGCGGATACGGGTGCAGAGGCCGATGCCGTCCAGGGCGGGCAGCATCACGTCGAGGATGAGCAGGTCGTGCGCGCCCGCGCGGAACGCCTCCAGGCCGTCGAGCCCGTCGGCGGCGACGTCGACGCGGTAGCCGTACCGTTCCAGGGCGAGTTGGACGGCGCGGCGGATGGTGGCGTCGTCCTCGACCACGAGCACGCTGACGGGGGCCGGCCCCCGGGCTTCGGACACGCTGCCTACCTGGGCGTTCGAGGTCATCTGTCGGTCGCTCGCATCGTAGTCGGGGACGGGCGCGGGCCCCGGCCCCCGGGCCACGCCGAGCCGGTGGCCGGTCACCGGCTCAGCGTGGCCGCGACCGGGAGGTGGTCGCTGCCGGTGGCGGGCAGGGTCCAGGCGGCGCGCGGGGTCATCCCCCGCACCAGGACGTCGTCGATGCGGACCACCGGGAACGCCGCGGGCCACGTGAGGCCGAGGCCGTCGCCCGCCTCCCGTTGCGCGGAGCGCAGCCCCGCGGTCACCGGGGCGAGCGCGTCGTCCTGATACGTGCCGTTGAAGTCGCCCAGCACCACGACCCGGGGCGC
Organism: Streptomyces sp. NPDC017448; assembly: GCF_044330565.1. Lineage (NCBI taxonomy): Bacteria > Bacillati > Actinomycetota > Actinomycetes > Kitasatosporales > Streptomycetaceae > Streptomyces > Streptomyces sp. NPDC017448. Next base: position 74,221 of record NZ_JBIRLM010000006.1, read on the forward strand.
GGTCTCCTCCCGGAGGGCGGCGGCCAGTTCGCGGGCCGCTTCGTTGCGGCGGTCCGTCGTGAACCCGGCCGCCGAGACCCGTACCGACGCCAGATGGACCGCGTACACGGCGACGGGCCCGGCCGGAGTCCGGGCGGTGGCCCGCAGCGCGCGGGTCCACGGCATGATCGGCACCGCCCGTACGTCCGCCAGCGGATGCCGGCTCCAGATCCCGACCCCGCCGATCACCGCGTGGTGGGGGTAGGCGGCGGCGAGTTCGCGGGAGTAGACGGTGGCCGAGGCGTCGGACAGCTCCTCCAGCGCCAGCACGTCCGCGTCCGCGTCGGCGAGCACCCGTGCGGTGCCGACCGGGTCGGTGTTCTCCTCGTTCACGTTGTGGCTGACCACCGTCAGGTCGCCGCCGCCCGAGCGCTTGTCGGTGAGCGCGCCGCCGAAGAGCGCGACCCAGACGACGGCGGGCGCGAGCACCGCCACGGCGGCGGCCCGGGACCGGCGGACGACGGCGATCCCCAGCAGGAGCGGCACGACGAGGCCCGACCAGGGCAGCAGCGTCTGGACGAGGCTGCCCGCGTTGACGCCCGTGTTCGGGATCCAGCCGTGCAGGGCCATCGGAGCGGCGCAGCACACGGCCAGAGCGGCGAGCAGGCGATCGGCGCGGCGCGCCCCCTGCCGCCGCCCCTCCGGGAGCGCGCGCGGCGGCCCGGCGGCCCCGTCCTCGGCGTCGGCTTCGGCCTCTTCACGGGTTTCCGGACCCTTCCGGGTGGTCAGCACGGCACGCGTCTCCCAACGTCCGATGTCGCGTACACCGGGGCGGGGTACGCCCCCAGCGTCCGCGAGCCGTGCTTCCGGCGGGTCAGGGCGGTGCTTCGAGGGCCGCGCGGGTCTGTATCGGCTGCGTATCGGGCGTCGATCGCGGGGGCGGGCCCGCGCCCGCCCCCGCGATCGGAAGCCGTACGGAGCCGCGGCGGACCGGACCGGGCCTCCCTCCCGTACGCGCCCGCGCCCGGCGACCGTACGGACCCGGCGGCCGTACGGTTACGGCGACCGTACGGACCCGGCGACCGTACGGTTCCGGAACGGCACCGCCGGGGCGTTCGCGCGTGGACGGCCGGGGCGGCCCCTCCCGGTCAGTCCGTCGCCGTGAGCGGGGCGTACGCGTCGGGCCGGCGGGTCGTCAGGAACGGGAACAGCTCCAGCCAGTCGCGGCGGGCGTCCAGGTCGAGGTCGGCGACCAGGACGGCGGGCTCGTCGCGCGGCGCCTGGGCCAGGACCCGGCCGTAGGGGTCCACGATGAAGGAGCTGCCGTAGAAGGTGAGGCCGTTCTCGGCGCCGATGCGGTTCGGCACGATCATGAAGGTCGCGTTGGCGATGGCGTTGCCGGTGATCACCTTCTGCCAGAGCGGCTGGGAGTCGAAGCCCGGGAAGCCGGGTTCGGAGCCGATGGCGGTCGGGTAGACCAGGACGTCGGCCCCCGCGAGGGAGTAGGCGCGGGCCAGCTCCGGGAACCACTGGTCCCAGCAGGTCGGCAGTCCGAAACGGGCCTCGCCCACCGTGACCAGCGGAAACGCGTCGTCGCCCGCCGGTCCGGGGCGGAACCAGTCATCCTCGTAGTACCCCTCGGTGACGGGGATGTGCGTCTTGCGGGTGCGCTGGGCGAGGGTGCCGTCCGGGGCGACCAGGATCGCGGTGTTGTAACCGAGGCCGTCGTCCTCACCGCCGGGCGCGGGGGCCTTCTCGTAGAGCGAGGCGTGCACGTACACGCCGTGCGCGCGGGCGGCCTCGGCCGCGAACGTGAAGGTGGGGCCGGTCAGCAGCTCCTCCGGCGCGGCGGGCGCGGGGTGGTCGGCCCGGCGGACGACCGCGAAGTACGGCGAGAGCGTCAGCTCCTGGAGGCAGACCACCCGCGCCCCCTCGGCGGCGGCGAGGCGGATGCCCTCCCGCAGGGCGGCGCGGTGCTCGGCGGGATCGCGGTGCCAGCGCTGCTGGACCGCGGCGACGCGCAGCGGTACGCGGTCGGCGGGGCGGGTCCGGGTCGGGGAGGCGGGCGGGTTGTACGCGGTGATCAGACGCATGACCTGTTCCGGGGACGGGGACGGGGGCGGACGGGGCAAGGGAAGGGCGACTGTGCCGGAACGTTCCGGCAGGGGCCGAATCTAGCCTTGCCGGAACGTTCCGGCAACCCTGCCGCCGCTCTCCGGCCGCACGCCCTAGACTTCACCCCCGTGACCTCCCGGACCGTGACCCTGCTCGACGTCGCCCGCGCCGCCGGGGTCTCCAAGAGCACGGCTTCCGACGCCCTCCAGGGCGCGGGGCGGGTCGCGGGAGCCACCCGGGACCGGGTCCGCGCGGTCGCGGAGGAGCTGGGCTACCGCCCCAACAGCGCCGCCCGCCGCCTGCGCCGCGCCAGCACCGGAGCGGTCGGGCTGCACCTCCCGGCGACGGCGACCCGGCTGGACTACTACATGAACCTCGCCTTCGGCGCGGTGGAACGGGCCCAGGAGGACGGGCTCGACGTGGTGCTGCTCGCCCCCTCCGGGGCGGCGGGCGGGCGGATCGCCTCACGCGTCGACGGGCTGCTGGTGATCGACCCCGAGGCCGGCGACGACGCGGTGCCGGGACTCCTCGACGCGGGCGTCCCCGTGGTGACCGGCGAGCGCTATCTCGGCCCGGCCACCGGCCCCAGCGCCGCGGTGGTCTGCGACAACGCCGCCTCCCTGACCGCCCTCCTGGACCACGTCACCGAGCGCGGCGCCCGCCGCCCCGCGCTGCTGGCCCCCGCGGGCTCCTCCGCCTGGGCCACCGCCCTGCGCGCGACGGCCCGGTCCTGGAGCCGGGCCCGCGGGGTGGAGGTGGTCCTGCGCACGGTGCCGTTCGCGGCCACCCCCGGGGAGGCCGAGGCGGCCACCCGGGACCTGCTCACCGCCCATCCCGCCGTGGACGCGGTGATCACCGCCCCGGACGGCTCGGCCCCGGGCGTCCTGCGCGCGGCGGCCGCCCTGGGCCGCGAGATCGGCTGGCCCGACGGCCCCGCCCCGCGCCCGGTCGGCAGCCCGGCCGCGGGGCCCGACGCCCCGACCGGCCCCGGGGGGCCCGATGCCGCGGCCGGCCGCGGGGGGTCCGCCTCCGGACCGGCCCCCGGCCGTACCGCCCCCGGCCTGCTCGTCGCGTCCTGCGTCGACGGCGCCGCCACCCGAGGCGCGGAGACGCCCGTCACCGCCGTCGACCTGCGCCCCGGCGCATACGGCCGCGCCTGCGCCGAGCTGCTCTGCGACATCCTCGCGGAGCGGGCGGCCCCCGACACCGTCCGCCGCCACGCCTGGTCGCTGGAGACCCGCGCCTCCACCGCACCGCCGGGCTGACGCGCCACGGCACCGCGGGACGCCCGAATCGGGGAGCACACCGGAGCGGGCCGGGCGCCGACCCGGACCGCCCCGCGGACCGGGCCGGGCGCCGTCCGACCCGGAGCCGGACGGGGGGGCCGCCACCCGGTGGATTCCGGCGCGCGGCGGCGGGGCGGCCGGGTCACACTCGTGAGAAGCCGAGTGGGAGGTCTGCCGCGTGGACGTACCGGTGTGGCTCTGGATCGTGTTCGCCGTGACCGTCGTCGTCTCCCTGACGGTCGACCTGCTGGCTCACCGCAAAGCGCATGTCATCGGCTTCAAGGAAGCCGGGCTGTGGAGCGCGTTGTGGGTGGGGCTGGCGCTGGTCTTCGGCGGGGTCGTCTTCCTGACCCTCGGGACGACCGCCGGGACCGAGTACACGACCGCCTGGCTGTTGGAGAAAAGCCTGTCGGTCGACAACCTCTTCGTCTTCGCACTGATCTTCGCCTATTTCAAGGTGCCCCGGGAATATCAGCACCGGGTGCTTTTCTTCGGCGTCATCGGAGCCCTGGTGTTCCGGGCGGTGTTCCTGGCCCTCGGCGTCGCGGTGGTGAACCGCTTCACCTTCGTGCTGTTCCTCTTCGCCGCGGTCCTTTTCTACAGCAGCTACAAGATCCTCAGCGGTCAGGAGGAGAGTTTCGACCCCGGCAAGAGCTTCGCGGTGCGGTTGCTGCGGAAGATGATGCCGGTCCAGGACCACTACTCCGGTACGCACTTCGTGGTCCACGAGGAGGGGCGGAGGGTCGCCACCCCGCTGCTGGCGGTGGTCGCCGCGATCGAGGCGGCCGACCTCATCTTCGCCGTCGACAGCGTGCCGGCGGTGCTCGCCGTCAGCGACGAGCTGTTCATCGTCTACACCAGCAACGCCTTCGCCATCCTGGGGCTGCGGGCCCTGTACTTCCTGCTGGCGGGGTTGCTGGACCGGTTCCACTACCTGAGCCACGGGCTGGCGGTCATCCTCGCCTTCATCGCGGTCAAGCTGCTCCTCCAGGCCGCCCACAAGATGATCAGCACCTCGATCCCGGAGATCCCGTCCCCGGTGAGCCTGGCGGTGATCGTCGTCATCCTGGCCGTGTCGGTGACCCTGAGCCTGCGCCGCCCGCCGGAGAACAAGGACGGCGCCGACGCCGGCTCCTCCGGCGGGAAGTAAGGGCCGGGCAAAGCGGAACCCAAGGTTTCCAAAAGCCCGTATCCGAATTATCGTGAGTAAATGGCCAGCAAAGAGCGTGACATCCGACAGCGGGCCGCTTTCATGTGCCCGACCTGCAAACAGCCCGTCCCCTCCGAGATCCACCGCCACAAATCCCTCGGGATCTTCGTCCCCGTATGGCGCGCGGGCCCCTGCGACAACCCCGACTGCGCGGACCACGCCGTCGAGGAGCGGCCCGCCCGGGAGCGCGGGATGACCCGGAGGTAGCCCGAAGGCAGTCCGGCGGGCGAGCGACCCGCCCCGCCCCGGCCGCCGGGGCCACTTTCAGCCCGCCGCCAGGCGGGCGGTGAGCCGCGCCTTCGCGTCGGGCCACTCGTGGGCCACCAGCGAGAAGTAGACGCTGTCCCGCCACGTCCCGTCCGGCCGCCGCCGGTGCCGCCGGAGGACCCCCTCGCGCCGCGCCCCGAGCCGGGCGATGGCCGCCTGCGACCGCTCGTTGAGATGGTCGGTCTTCAGCTGGACGCGTCCCATGCCCAGCTCTTCGAAGGCGTACGTCAGCAGCAGGAGCTTCGTCTCGGTGTTCACCGGGGAGCGCCAGTGATCCCGGCCGTACCAGGTCCAGCCGATCTCCAGCCGCTCGTCCGCCACCTCCACGTCCAGAAAGGCCGTCCAGCCCACGGCCCGCCCGCTCGCGCGGTGGACCACGGCGAACGGCACGTACGCGGGAGCTCCGAGCAGCTCGTCCATCCACCCGCGCAGCTCCTGGCGGGTGCGCGGCGGGGGACCGACCAGCCAGCGCCACACCTCCTCGTCGCCGCCGCCCGCCGTGAAGAGGTCGTCGAGGTGGTCGACGGCCAGCGGAACGAGTTCGACGTACTGCCCGGACAGGGTCACGGGCCGGGGCGGGAGCGCGCTCATGGGCCGACCCTATCCCTTTTTCATACTAGCGCGTAATATATTTGCACTAGTACGTACTGGCTCGCGAACATCCGGCTGTGCGGGACGAACCGGACCGGCATCCCGGGCCGGCATCCCGGGCCGGCGCCGGGGCCCGGACCGGGACCGGGGCCGGCATCCCGGACCGGGACCGGGGCCGGGGCCCGCTGCCGGAGGGTCGGCGCGACGCGTTCGCGCCTGCCGTACGTTCCTCCGACACGGTGCGCACCTGCGGTAGGTATTCCTCCAGACAGGTGGTACATGCGTGTGCGGGTGACCTAGCGTGTCGCACATGCAGTCCTACACGATCGGCCAGGCAGCACGCCTTCTCGGGGTCAGCCCGGACACCGCCCGCCGCTGGGCGGACGCCGGCCGGGTCGCGACCCACCGCGACGAGTCCGGTCGCCGCCTCATCGACGGCCGTGCGCTGGCCGCCTTCTCGATCGAGGTCGGCCAGGGCGCGGGCGGCGAGGACGCGGAGGTGTACACCTCGGCCCGCAACGCGTTCCCGGGCATCGTCACCGCGGTGAAGCTCGGCGACGTCGCGGCCCAGGTGGAGATCCAGGCCGGTCCGCACCGGCTCGTCTCGCTCCTGACCCGGGAGGCGGTGGAGGAGCTGGGGCTGGAGGTCGGCATGCGGGCGACCGCCCGGGTGAAGTCGACCAACGTGCACATCGACCGCGCCTGAGCACCGGAGCGCCGGTCCGGCCACCCCGCGACCGCCGTCTCCACCCCGCCGGCTGCCACCGCCGTACCGCGGTCCGTCCGACCACGAGGACCCGTGCCCCGGGACGCCACCCGCGCAGCCCCGCACCACCCCCTCCGCAGCCCCCGCCGGGCCGGCTCCCCGCCGGCCGTACACGCGTCCAAGGAGCCCCGCCCCTCATGCACCCGCCGCTCACGCGCCGCCGCGCGGCCGCCGCCCTGGCCGGCGCCCTTCTGCTCCCGCTCGCCGCCTGCGGCGGTGACGACTCCGCCGCCGAGGACGCGGGCAGCGGCCCCGGAGCCGCCTCCGGCGCCCCGAAGGCCCACCTGACCGTGCTGGCCGCGTCCTCCCTGACGGACGTCTTCCGGCAGGCGGGCGCCGCGTACGAGCAGGAGAACCCCGGCACGAAGGTGACGTTCTCCTTCGCGGGCTCCCAGGAGCTGGCCGCCCAGGTCGAGCAGGGTGCGCCCGCCGACGCCGTGGTCACCGCCGACACCAGAACGATGGACGGCCTCGCGGGCGACACCGGCGAGCCGACCGTCATCGCCAGGAACCGTCTCGTCATCGCCACCGGCGTGGGCAACCCGGAGAGGATCGAGGGCCTGAGGGACCTCGCCGACCCGAAGCTGAAGGTCGTCCTGGCCGCCCCCGAGGTGCCGGTCGGCCGCTACAGCCGGCAGATCCTCGACGCGCAGAAAATCGACGTGAAGCCGGTCTCCCACGAGCCCAACGTCCGCGCGGTCCTGTCCAAGGTGTCGCTCGGCGAGGCGGACGCCGGGCTGGTCTACACGACCGACGCCGCCTCCGCCGCCGACAAGGTCGAAGCGATCGGGATCCCGGACGCGGAGAACGCCGTCGCCGCCTACCCCGCCGCCACCCTGAAGACGTCCGGGAACGGCGAGGCCGCCGCCGCGTTCGTCGCCTGGCTCTCCACGCCCGCCGCGCAGAAGATCCTCCGGGGCGCGGGCTTCCAGCAGCCGTAGCCCCCGTCCACCCGTCCCTCCCGGCGGGACCCCCGCAGGCAGGGGCCGCCCCCGCAGGCGTCGGCCGGGCCACCCGTGCCGACCCGACGCCCCGACGCCCCGACGAGGTCACCCATGAAACGACCGGCCGTCCGCCGTACGCCCGGGGCCCGTGCCCCCCTGCTGCTGACGGTGCCCGCCCTGCTGGCCGTGGCGTTCCTGATGCTGCCGCTCGTCGGCATCCTGGTCCGCACCTCCTGGAGCGAACTGGGCGGCCACCTCACCGCCGGGGCCACCACCGAGGCGCTGCGGCTCTCGCTGGTTGTCTCCCTGTGGACGCTGACCCCGGCGCTGCTGCTCGGGGTGCCGCTGGCCTGGCTGCTGGCCCGGGTGCCGTTCCCCGGCAAGGCGTTCGTCCGCACGCTGGTGCTGCTGCCGATGGTGCTGCCGCCCACGGTCGGCGGCGTCGCCCTGCTGCTGGCGTTCGGGCGGCGCGGACTGCTCGGCCCCTGGCTGGAGGAGACCTTCGGCGTCACGCTGCCCTTCCACACCTCGGGGGCGGTGGTCGCCGCCACGTTCGTCGCGATGCCGTTCCTGGTCATCTCGCTGGAGGGCGCGCTCGGCGGACTGCGCCCCCGCTACGAGGAGACCGCCGCCTCCCTGGGGGCCTCCCCGGTCCGGGTCCTCCTCACCGTGACGCTGCCGATGGTCGCCCCCGGCCTGATCGCCGGGGCCGCTCTGACCTGGGCGCGGGCGCTCGGCGAGTTCGGCGCGACCATCACCTTCGCCGGGAACCTCCCCGGCACCACGCAGACCCTGCCGCTCCAGGTCTACCTGCTGCTCCAGGACTCCCCGGAGGCCGCCACCTCCGTCTCGCTGCTGCTCCTGGCCATCGCGATGATCGTGCTGATCGCGCTGCGGGGCCGCTGGACCGGCGGCCCCGGCGGCCACCGGGGCCCCGCGGACCGGGAGGCGGCGGCCCGACCGGAGGAACCGGCGCCCGCCGCCCCGGGCCCGATCCCCGACCCGCCCGGCGGCCCCGGGGGGGAAGAGGCCCGCGCACCGGGGAGGACCCCGTCCGAGCCCTGGCCGCTGCACGCCGACGTCACCGGCTTCACCCGCCTCACCCTGGACGCCGGGCCCGGCACCACCATCGCGGTGGTCGGCCCCAACGGGGCCGGCAAGACGACGCTCCTGCGGGCCCTCCTCGGCCTCACGCCCCGCGCGCACGCCACCCTGGTCCTGGGCGACCGCGACGTCACCGCGCTCCCCCCGCACCGCCGCGGCGTGGCCTGGGTGCCCCAGGACGGGGCCCTCTTCCCGCACCTGAGCGCCCTCGCCAACACCGCGTACGGCCTCCGCGCCCACGGCGTCCCCCGCGCCGAGGCTCGGCGCGAGGCCCAGGACTGGCTGGACCGGCTCGGGGTCGGCCACCTCGCCCACCGCAGGCCCGACCGGCTCTCCGGCGGCCAGGCCCAACGGGTCGCCCTGGCCCGCGCGCTGGCGGCCCGCCCGCGCCTCCTGCTGCTGGACGAACCGCTCGCCGCCCTCGACCAGACGACCCGGGTCCGCGTACGGCACACCCTGCGCGGGCACCTCGCGGAGTTCGGCGGGGTCTGCCTGATCGTCACCCACGACCCGGTCGAGGCGGTTTCGCTGGCCGACCGGGTCCTGGTCCTGGAGGACGGCCGGATCCTCCAGGACGAGCCGCCCGCCGAGGTCGCCCGCCACCCGCGCTCCCCGTGGGTGGCCCGGATGCTGGGCCGCAACGCCTGGCCCGGCACCACCACCGCCGAGGGCCTGGCCCCGGAGGGCGGCGGGCGGCTCGTGGTGGCCGAGCCCCTGCCCGCGGGTGCGCCCGCCCTCGCGGTCATCGGCCCGGAAGCCGTCTCCGTACACCGGGAGCGGCCCACCGGCTCCCCGCGCAACGTCTGGCCCGGCACCGTCCGCGAGATCACCTCCGGCGGCAGCCGGCTGCGGCTGCTGATCACCTCGCCCGAGGCCCCGGACCTGGTCGCGGAGATCACCCCGGAGTCCGCCGCCGAGCTGGGCCTCGCCGACGGGAGCGCCGTCTGGACCAGCGTGAAGGCGACCGAGGCGCGGGTCGTCCCGCTGTGACCGTGCCGCCCCGGTCCTGTGCGCCGGGAACCGCACCCCCCTCCCCGCACGTACTCCTGTACGAGACACGCGAGACGCGCGAGACACGAAAGACGGGACCCCCATGTCGCTGTTCGGCAACGCCCACACGATCGACCCGGCCACCGCCCAGCAGGACTACGCGCGGCTGCTGGGGCAGGGCGAGCAGATCCACGCCGCGTACCTGCTGGTCCGCGACAGCATCCTGTACACGGACCGGCGGCTGATCCTCGTCGACAAGCAGGGCATCACCGGCAAGAAGGTGGAGTACCGCTCCGTGCCCTACCGCAGCATCACGCAGTTCTCCGTGGAGACCGCCGGGACGTTCGACCTCGACGCCGAACTGAACATCTGGGTCTCGGGCAACACGATGCCGCTCACGAAGACGTTCACCAAGGGCGTCGACATCTACGAGGTCCAGGGGCTGCTCGCCCAGTTCGTCTCCCGGTAGCCCGGGGCCTCGCCGCCGGGGCCGGACGAGGGCCGGGGCTCCCCGAGGGTCAGAACGTCGGGCGCAGCCGGGCCGCCGCCGAGTGGCCCGGGGTGGCGGCGCGCAGTTTCGCGACGCGCTCGCGCAGTTCGGGCAGCCGGGTGTAGAGCGCGTCGCCCGGACAGCGGGTCTCGAAGCTGTCGCGGTGACCGGAGACGACGTGCAACCGGGCCACCTGGCCCTCGTCGAAGCGGCTCTCGTCGTTCGTCGAGACCAGGTCGACCGTGCCCAACGGGTCCGCACCGGGCCGGAGCTTCCACGCGACGAGCTTCACCAGCGCGTCCATCATCGGCTTCGGCACCTCGGCCCCCGGCCCGAAGTTCCCGATCGCCGCGATGCCGACCGTGTCCGCGTTGAACCCCTTCGTGTGCGCGCCGAGCACCGGGCGGCCGGCCCCGCCCGCCCGGCCCTCGTAGAGGGTGCCGCAGCGGTCGACGAGGAAGTTGTAGCCGATGTCGTCCCAGCCGTCCTCCCGGATGTGGTCGCGCTGCACGGCCCGGATCAGGTCGGGGGCGTCCGCGCAGTCGTAGTCGTTGGGGTTACCGGTGTGGTGCACGAACACCGCCCGCGCCGCGCCCGTGTAGTGCGGCTCCTCCCGGACCAGCTTCTCGTCCGCGTGCCACTCCCGGCGGCTGACGAGCGCCGGTTGCGGGAGCCCCCGCGGCGGCCGGGGCCCGGAGGCCAGCTCCGAGCCGGGCGTGCGGAACGCCGGGCCGTCCCCGAGGACCAGGAGAGCCAGGGGCAGGGCCAGGACGCCCAGGACGAGTCGGCGGGACCACATGGAATCCACCCTGCGGCCTGGCCTCCGGCCGCGCAGAGGAGCGGGCCGTTCGGGTGACACCCCACCGGCGGTGGCGGTGGTCCCGGAATGCGCGCTTCATCGGGTCTTCCTACGATGAGATCCGGATCATCGCCCGCCCCCGGCGGGGTGCTCGCCCGGTGCCTTGATGGGCCGAGTCAGTTCGGGCAGTGGGCGTCCCGGGCCGGGCGCTTGCCGGTGACGAGGAAATCGCTGACGGCCCGGTCTCCGCAGTCGTTGCCGTTGCCCAGATACATCCCGTGCCCTCCCCGCTCGACGGTGACCATCCGGGCCCGCTCGCCGAGCGCCTCCCGCATCTTCAGGGCCCCTGCGTACGGAGTGGCCGGGTCGCGCAGGCTCTGGATCATCAGCACGTCCGAGGGGCCGTCGTCGGTGATCCGGGTGGCCTCGGGCTCCTCGTCGTACCTCCAGAAGGCGCACGGGGCTATGTTCACGGGCATCCCGGCCGTCAGCGGATACCGCGCCCGGTCGGCGGCGACCCGGCGGGCGTACCCGGAGTCCGGGCCCGGCCAGCGCACGTCGTTGCAGACGACCGCCATCGTCAGCGTCGCGTCCTCGTCCGGCAGCGCGCCCGCCTGCTCCGGCGGCAGCGCCGGGCGGCCCGCCGGTTCCTGCGCGGACCGGATCAGCCGGGCCAGCGACGGGAACGCCCGGTCGCTCTGCAGGGCGCCCTGGAGGGCCTGCCGCAGCCGGTCCCCGGTGAGCGGGACGCCGGGAACCTCCGACTCCTTCGGGACACGGTCCAGCGCTCGGGCCAGTTCGAGGAACAGCGGCTCCACGTCCTCGGCGCGCCGGGCCAGCCGGAGCCCCTCGGCGTCCCGTGCGGGGTCCGCAGCCCAGGCCGCGAAGTCGGGGAAGCGGAGGGCGATCGCCGGGGCCGTGTTCGCCAGCCAGCCGTAGCCCACCCGCGCCGGGTCGGGGTCGCCCACGCTGTCCAGGACCAGCCGGTCGACGCGGCGCGGGTACTCCTGTGCGTACACCGCGCCGGCGTAACCGCCGTACGAGTGCGCCCAGACGGACAGTTTCCGCTCCCCCAGCGCGGCGCGCAGCCGGTCGATGTCGCGGGCTTGGTTGCGCGTGCTGAAGGAGCGCACCATCGGGCCGCCGTCGCGGGCGCACGCCTCGGCGGTGCGGCGCGCGCGTTCGGTGTTCCGCGTGATCGAGCCGTCCGCCGCGGGGTAGGCCCGCAACGTCACCAGGTGCCGGTCCGCCTCGGGGATGCCGCAGCCGGCCCGGGTGGAGCCGCCGACCCCGCGCGGATCGAGGCCGACGAGGTCGTACGCACCCTCGGTCGCGGCCCGCAGCGCCTCGCCCTTCTGCGCGAGGCGCAGGATCCCGGAGCCCCCGGGGCCTCCGGCGAGGACCAGCAGGGCGCCGCGCCGGGCCTCGGGCCGGTCGGTGCGCAGTCGGCTGACCGCCACGTCGACGGAGCGCCCGCCGGGGGCGCGGTGGTCCAGGGGGACGCGGAGCGTGGCGCACTGCTGCCCTGCGGGGAGGGTCACGCCCGGAAGGGGAGCGCAGGGGCCCCAGTCGAGCGGGGCCCCTGCGGTCCCCGCCGGGCGGCTGTGCGCGACGGGCGCACCGACGGCGGCCAGGGTGCCGGCCGCGGCGGCTGCGGAGACGGTGAGGAGCAATGCCTTGCGGGTCCAGGTCGTCATGGTCCAAGCCTGGTCGAGCGCGGACGCACTGACCATGAGGGAGCCCGGTGGATCCGGACGGGGGCGACCCACCGGATTCCCTCTCCGGCGGCCCCCCGACCACACCTGGGGCGAACCCTCCCAAACCCGCCCAGGCCTGCGCAGGCTCCCCCGGACCCGCACAGCCCTCCGCCCCCCGCACCATCGGCAGCCACCGCCCGGAAGGACAGACTCAAGTGATGCATGACACAGCCGGAGGAGGGAACGCGTCCGCGTTCTAAGGTGTCAGGATGCCTTCCCCCCTCACCTCCGGGCAGCCGCGCCACACCGCCGTCGCCGGCCCCGCGGAGACCGACAGCCCTCCGGTCGACCAGCCGCCGACCGGACACCCGTCGGCCGGCGGCCCGCCGGCCGGAAAGCCTCCGAGCGGCGACCGGGACCACTTCTTCGACAACGCGAAGTACCTGGCGATCGTGCTGGTGGCGATAGGACACGCCTGGGAACCGCTGCCGACCGGCCGCCTCGTGGAGGCGGCGTACACCTTCATCTACACGTTCCACATGCCGGTGTTCATCCTCATCGCCGGCTACTTCTCACGGAACTTCGAGCTGACGCCGAACCGGGTGTGGAAGCTGGTCACCAGCCTTCTGGTGCCCTACCTCCTGTTCGAGGCGCTCTACACGCTCTTCGAACGGCTCACGGACAAGCCGGACTACTCCCTGTCGCTGCTGGAGCCCTACTGGCTGCTGTGGTTCCTGCCCGCCCTGTTCTTCTGGCGGCTGTCCACGCCGCTGTGGCAGGCGGTGCGCTTCCCCGTTCTGGTATCGCTCGCCATCGCCGCCCTGGCGACGGTGTCGTCGAGTGCCGACGGGAGCCTCCAGGTCCAGCGCGTGCTGCAGTTCCTGCCGTTCTACGTGCTCGGCCTGCGGCTGCGCCCGGAGCACTTCGCGGCCCTCCGGACCACCTGGGTGCGGATCGCTTCCGTGCCGGTGTTCGCGGCCGGGCTGCTGGTGGCGTACTGGCTGGTGCCCCGGACCCCCACCTCGTGGTTCTTCCGCAAGAACAGCACCGACCGGCTGGACATGGCCGAGTGGACGGGCCCGGCCTCCACGCTCCTGCTGTTCCTGGCCGCGGTCGTGCTGGGCGCGTGCTTCCTGTCCTGGGTGCCCAAGGGCCGCAGCTGGATGACCGCGCTCGGCACCTGCACGCTGTACGGGTACCTCCTCCACGGCTTCGTCGTCCGGGGGCTGAAGTACGGCGGCTTCTACGACGACCCGTTCTACGACACCACTGCGGGCACGGTCGCGGTCACGGTGGGCGCGATCGCCGGCATGACCCTGCTGTGCACGCCCCCGGTCCGCCGCCTGCTGCGCCCGTTGCTGGAACCGCGTCTGGCATGGGCCCGGCAGAAGCCCCCGACCGCCGCGGCCTCCTGAGCGCCGGGCGCCGAGCGGTCGGACGCCGGGCGCCGGGCGGTCGGAGGGGCCGGGAAGGTCAGTGGTCCACGACGACGGTCCGGCCGAGGACCGCGACGTGCTCCAGGACGTCTTCGAGCGGATCGTCGATCTGCCCTGTCGAGATCAGGGCCACGTGCGGCCCGTTGTGGGCGTCGGTGTGGGTCTCGTCGGCGTGGGCGGCGGTGGCGGGCAGCACGAACGCCATCGCCACGAGACCGAGTACGGTCAGCTTGCGATTCATGATCGCGATCCTCGCACCCCGGCGGCGGACGGGTCCGGCCCTCACCGGCGCCCGGCACGCCGGGGGACGGCAGGACCCGGGCCCGCGCCGGGATCGGCGGTCCGGAGACCCCCGATCCCGGCGGGTGATCATTTCGCCCGCCCGCTTGACGGCGGCCGAGGGCTCGCCGGGCGCAACGGTGCCCGACGTACGGGCGTACGGGCGAGCGTGCATCCGTGGGGACAGGCGGCGGACGCGCGGATACCCGTACGCCCGCCGGGGCGCCGGCGGGCGTACGGGTATCCGGATGTGCGGGCATCCCCTTGGCCGGGCATGCGTGCGTACCGGCGTCCGGGTGGACGCCGGTACGCCCTGGCTCAGGCGGCGCGGTTGGCCCGTCGCTGTGCGGCGGCCTCGCGGGCCTCGGGCGTCGGCACTCCCGGACGGCCGCGCCGGGCCGGGGCCGTGCCGCCGCGCCGGGTACCGCGCCCCATGAACGCGCCGCCGCTCCGGCTGCCGCGCTCCTTGGGCAGGGCGATGGCGGCGACCGGAACGCCGGAGGGCGCCTGCGCACCGGTGATCCGGCTCAGCTCGGCCTCTCCGGAGCGGACCTGGGCGATCTGCGGGGTGATCCCGGCGTCCGCCATCAGCCGCGTCATGTCGCGGCGCTGGTTGGGCAGCACCAGGGTGACGACGCTGCCGGACTCACCCGCGCGGGCGGTACGGCCGCCGCGGTGCAGGTAGTCCTTGTGGTCGGTCGGCGGGTCCACGTTGACGACCAGGTCGAGGTTGTCGACGTGGATGCCGCGCGCGGCGACGTTCGTGGCGATCAGCGCCGTGACGTGGCCGGTCTTGAACCGCTCCAGGGTGCGGGTGCGCTGCGGCTGGGACTTGCCGCCGTGCAGCGCCGCGGCCCGGACCCCGCTCTGCAGCAGGTGGTCGGTGAGCTTGTCGACCGCGTGCTTGGTGTCCAGGAACATGATCACGCGGCCGTCGCGGGCCGCGATCTCCGTCGTGGCGGCGTACTTGTCGGAGCCCTGGACGTACAGGACGTGGTGCTCCATCGTCGTGACCGCACCGGCGGCCGGATCGACGGAGTGCACGACCGGGTCCTTCAGGTAGGTACGCACCAGCAGGTCGACATTGCGGTCCAGGGTGGCCGAGAACAGCATCCGCTGCCCGTCCGGGTTGACCTGGTCGAGCAGCTCGGTGACCTGCGGCATGAAGCCCATGTCGGCCATCTGGTCGGCCTCGTCGAGGACGGTGACGGTGACCCGGTCCAACCGGCAGTCGCCGCGCTCGATCAGGTCCTTGAGGCGGCCCGGCGTGGCGACGACGACCTCGGCGCCTCCGCGCAGCGCACTGGCCTGCCGGCCGATGGACATCCCGCCGACGACGGTCGCGAGGCGCAGCTTCAGCGACCGGGCGTACGGGGTGAGCGCGTCGGTGACCTGCTGGGCCAGCTCCCGGGTGGGGACGAGGACCAGGGCGAGGGGGCGCTTGGCGTCGGCACGGCGGCCGGCGGTACGGGCCAGCAGCGCCAGGCCGAAGGCGAGGGTCTTGCCCGAGCCGGTGCGGCCCCGGCCCAGGACGTCCCGGCCGGCCAGCGAGTTCGGCAGGGTGGCCGCCTGGATCGGGAAGGGCACGGTCACCCCTGCGGTGGTCAGCGCCGCCTTGAGGGGCGCCGGCATCTCCATGTCGTCGAAGGCCTCGACGGCGGGGAGGGCCGGGGTGACGGTCACGGGCAGGGCGAACTCGCCCTTGGCGCCGGACGCGGAGCGGCGGCCGTACCCACCGGACCGGCCGGAGCCGCCGGAGCGCTTGGGACCGCCGCCGAAACCGGCGGCGCGGCGCTCGCCGCCACCGGAGCCGGAGTGCCGGGGCGCGCCGCCGGAGCGGGTACGGGAGAAGCGGTCGTTCGAGCGGGGAGTGCGTTCGCGGTTCATGCGGAACCTTTCCTCGATAGGGCACGTATCGAGGGATTCCTCGGGGTAAGCGGCCGTGAACGGCACCCGGAATCGCAAGAACGAGCCGATGAAATGACAAAAGAGAACGAAGCCCGGCCGCCGGGAATCAACACACCGGACGCGGCTCCGTCGAGGGGCGCGCAGTGCGGGCCCCGGAAACGACAACGAGCCGGGGCCCGCACCCCAAGGTGCGGGCCCCAGCTGCGTTGCGCTGCCCGAGTGATCAGGCGGGGGTGATGTTCTCGGCCTGCGGGCCCTTCTGGCCCTGCGTGACGTCGAAGTTCACCTTCTGGCCTTCCTGCAGCTCGCGGAAGCCGCTGGAGGCGATGTTGCTGTAGTGAGCGAAGACGTCGGCGCCGCCGCCGTCCTGCTCAATGAAGCCGAAGCCCTTTTCCGAGTTGAACCACTTCACGGTGCCAGTAGCCATGTCATATCTCCTTAGGGGCAGAGCCCGCGGGCCCACACTGTGTGGACCCCACGTCGCCGCAATGATTACCCCGTCCGGATAACACCGGAAAGACAAAAGCGCGCCTACCGATATCTGACCGGCAAGAGCACTTGAAGTTTTTGGGAACCACAACTGCAACCGGGATCAACACTAGCACGATGACGCCGGAGAAGCAGGTTGTCCATATCACCGGCCGCGTCGGGACATGAAATCCTCATCAACCATTGCGTGAAATTCTGTGCTGCCGAATGCAGATATCTTTCGGGCCCCGGGAGGGCGCACCCGCCCACGGCGGGGCCTCCGTCAGCTTCCGGCGGGCCCCGAGGAGCGGGGCGGGCGGCCGCGCAGCTCCTCGTTGAGGCGCAGCGCCTCCTCCAGCTGGTCCTCCAGGATGACGATCCGGCAGGCCGCCTCGATGGGCGTACCGGCGTCGACCAGTTCGCGGGCGCGGGCGGCGATGCGCAACTGGTAGCGGGAGTAACGGCGGTGGCCGCCCTCGGACCGCAGCGGCGTGATCAGTCGGGCCTCCCCGATCGCCCGGAGGAACCCCGGGGTCGCACCGATCATCTCCGCGGCCCGCCCCATCGTGTAGGCGGGGTAGTCGTCGTCGTCGAGCCGATCAATGGCGTGCGAGGGGGTCTCCGGGGGCATCTGCACCTCTTCCGTCACGCGCGGAACCGGAGGAGCCGGGCGCTGTACGCCTTCGGGGTGCGCCTCGGCTGCGTACCGCTGTTACACGTGACTGCGCAAGAAAGCCTAATCGCACGCCGGAGACATGTCTATCGCGACCGGATCAGATTCGGCCCGCCGGGGCGGGGCGCGCGCCGCCCGCCACCACGGCCTTTCCCTCCATCACTGACCGACTGGTCAGTTGTCGTCCGGAGGGCCGCGGGGCCATAATGCACGCGTAGCCCTTCACGCATCCCCCGTCGTGAAGGGCTACACCCCTGTCCGGAGCCGGGTCGGAGCCGGTCCGGGACGCCACGGGGCACAGGTCGTCCACGGGCAAGGGACTCCCCTCGTGGTCCCCTGCCCGTGTTTTTTCGAGTTAACAGTGACGTAGAGTGTTTGCGCAAGCTCAGTTCCGACTCCGAGGTGATCGTGGAGGCCCGGATGGCCCAGGACGACGGCGACGAACGCGGTCCGGAACCCGTCGGGGCGCCCGTCCCGGACGAGCTGCCCCGCCTGCATTCGCTGCGGGAAAAGGTCGAGTACATGGTCGAGAAGACCTTCCCCGGCCAGAAGATCTCGGGCCGCGTCTTCGCCGAGCTGGTCCGCGACCGCGGCGGCTCGCTGTCGCACAGCTACTTCTCCAACATCCTGGCCGGCAAGGTGACCCAGCCCTCCGAGGAGATCCTCAAGGCCCTCGGCCTGGGGTTCGGCGTGGACTGGCGCTTCTTCAAGGAGGAGTCCGAGGTCGTCGACGACGTCGTCGCCGGGCTCCAGTTCCTGGCCAAGCGGCGCACCGGCGAGATCAGCGGTCTGGCCGGCCGGGGGCTGAACGAGGACGGCCTCCCGCCGGAACTCCTCCAGTTCGCCCTGTCCCTGCTGGAGGATGCCGCCCGGGAGAAGGGCGGGCCGGGCGGTCGGGACGCGGAGTCCCCAGCGCCGGGCGGGCAGGCCGGGAGCGACCAGGTCCCGGGCGGCCAGGTCCCGAGCGAGCAGGCCCGGGGCGGGCAGGTCCCGGGCGGGCAGGCCCGGGGCGGGCAGGCTCGAGGCGGGGGCAAAGATTCCGCTACCAACCACCGCTCGGCCGGCCCGGCGGCGTAGCGTCTTCGTCATGTCCCTGCGGAAACTGCGGAAAGAGTGCGAGGCCGGGCTCGCCGACCTGCCCCTCCCGGTTCCCTTCACGGTGGAGGGACTCGTCGCGAACATGGAGGCGGTGAGCGGTCGCACGATCCGGCTGCACGAGATGCCGGACCGCCTCGCCCGCGTCAACGCCGCCTGCGGGCTGCGCCTGAAGGCCGGCGACACCAGCCTCGTCCTCTACCGCCGCAGGCCGACCGCGTACCAGACCCAGCACGTCGTCCTGCACGAGCTCTGCCACGAGTGGTTCGACCACGGGACGACCCTGGACGCGGAGCGGCTGCGCACGCTCCTGCCGGTCTTCGACACCGCGCTGATCGCCCGCATGATCTCTCCGGCCGCCGCCGAGTCCTTCGCCTCCGGAGGCGGCACCGTCCAGGCGCGGGCGCAGTACGACACCCACGACGAACGTATGGCCGAATTCGGTGCCTCGCTGATCCCCCGGATGGCGCGGGACCTCACCACCGATGACATGGTGGGGCGGCTGGACGACTCCCTGTCCCGCCCGGTGGCCCATCGGCGGCGCGCCCTCTTCCCAATCAGGTGGACCGGCCGCGGCTGACACGTGCCACCGGCCCGCCCGCGGGCCCCGCCCCGCGCTCCCGACCCCCACCCCGGCCCCGACCCCGACCCCGACCCCGAGGACGAACACCGCCGTGACCCCCCTCGATCTCGCCGGCTACCTGATAGCCGGCCTGATGACGGCCGTTGCCCTGTGGCGTATGCCCGCTGCCCTGTGGGGCGACGAGGAGGACCGCAGACGCCGGGCCCTGTGGGGCTGCTACGCCGGATTCGCGGTCGCGCTGTGGACGAAGACCGAGGCGGTGCGCACCGGCCTCAACGACAGCGCCGTCACCGACCTCGCCGTCCTCATCAAGCACTACACCGCCACGGTGGCAATTCTGGCCATCCTCAGCTACATCGTGGCCATCTACGGCGACTACCCGGAAGAGGGCGCGGTCCCCCGCCACGTACGGTTCGCGCGGTTCGTCCAGAAGCTGGCGGCCAAGGCGTCCGTCGCCACCCTGATCCTGCTGACCGTCCTCTTCTTCACCGTCGTCGACCGCTCCCGGCCCTCGGACCGTTTCGTCTCCGACCACGCCGGGGAGTGGGGCGCCACGCTCTACATGAGCGTCTTCTACCTCTACCTCGGCGCCGCGTCCGCCGTCTGCGCCTTCCAGTGGGCGCTGGCCACCCTCGACGCCCGGCAGCGCCATCTGCGCATCGGGCTCGGGATGATGACGTTCGCGATGTTCATCGGCGTCGGCTACACCGTCAGCCGCACCCTCTTCCTGTGGATCAGCGTGGTGGACGAGCCGAGCAAGGCGTTCTCCGTCCGCTTCGACCACCTCACCGAAGCCGCCCAGTTGGTGCTGTTCGCCTTCTTCGCCCTCGGCGCGTCCGTCCCCGCGTTCGCGGCCGGGACGCGCCGGGCCCGGTTGTGGCGGGCCCAGGTCAAACTGCACGCCCTCTGGTACGAGTTGATGGCCGCCTTCCCGGACCAGCCGTTCGACCCGCCCGCCTCCCTGGTCCGCGAGCTGACCCGGTTCAACGTCCCGGCCGACCTGAAGGTGGACCGCTGGGCCGCCGACGTCGCGGACGCGGCCGAGAAGCTGCGCCACTACGTTCCCGACGGGCTGCTCGACGCCGCCGCGCGCGCCGCCGCCCGGGAGACGGACGACCCGCGCCGGGCCGCCTCCCTCACCGACGCCTACTGGATCCGGGCCGCCCTGCTCGCGAAGGAGTCGGGCGCGCCCGCCGGAGGAGCCGCACCGGTCGCCGCCCACCACGCGGCGGACCAGGACGGCGAGGTGGCCCGGCTGGTACGGGTCGCCGCCGCGTACCGGACGGTCGACGAGGAGCGCGCCCGCGCCGTCCTCGCGTCCGCCACGGCTCCCCCGACTTCCCCGACTTCCCCGACTTCCACGGCTTCCACGGCTTCCACGGCCGAGACCACCCGCACGACGGAGACGAGCGCATGACCGGGCCCACGGACGCCACCACGGCCGACACGGCGGACACCACGGCGGACGGAACCCCGGTCTCCGTCCCGGACGCCACCACCGGCGACTCCGTCCCGGAGATCGCCGCCCCGTCCGTGGCGCGCACCGTCACCGACGTCCTCCAGCCGCGCAACGTCCTGCTGGCGGGCATGCTCGGCATCGGCCTCGCGGCGGCGGGCGACTGGACCGGCCTGCCGTGGGGGTTCCTCGGGGCCCTCTGCGCCGGGCTGATCCCGGCGGGGTACATCGAGTGGGAGCGGGGGCGCGGCACCTGGGGCGACCGCCATGTGGTGGACCGGACGAAGCGGGCGCCGATCTTCTTCGTGATCCTGGGCTCGATCGGTACCGGATCGGTGGTGATGGTGCTCGGGAACGCGCCCACCGGCATCCTCGCCGCGATGCTCGCGCTGTGGGTGATGACCATCGGGCTGCTGGCCGTCAACACCGTGTGGAAGATCTCGGTCGACGCGTCGGTGGCCTCGGCGTCCGTCGCCCTCCTCGCCGCCGTGCACTCCCCCTGGTGGCTCGCCGCGTACCCGCTGACGGCGGCGGTCTGCTGGTCGCGGGTCGCCCTCGGCTACCACACCGTCGCCCAGACCGTGGCGGGCGCGGGGCTGGGGGCGGCGACGGCGGTGGCGTACGCGTTCGTCTGAGCACGCACCCCACCGCAGGCAGGTCGCCGCAGCAGGTCACCGCAGCCCCCCGACCGGGCTGAGCCGGCCGGGGGCCTGCGGGGGAACCGGTCGGGGGCCCCGAGCAGGTACCGGTCAGGGGCCCGGAGCAGGTGCCGGTCAGGGGCCCGGAGTGGGGCCGCGGGGCGGAAGGCGGTCGGGCCGGGGCCCCCGGGGCGGGCGGCTCAGAGCGCGGCGCACTGCCCCGTACGCGGTCCTCGCACCTCGTTGGCGCGGCCCGGATCGGCCACCGGGGCGGGCCGGTTGGCCGCGCACGCCAGGGGGCCGGCGATCGTGTTGGCGGCCAGGGTCACGCCGCCGGTATTGCCGGTGAGGACGACCGGCCCCTCCACGGCGTTCGCGGTGCAGCCCGGCCCTCCGATCCGTACGGGACCGGTGGTGCGGCCCACCGCGACCGGGCCGGACAGCTGTGAACCGCACAGGTGGACGGCGGCGGCCCCGTCGGCCTGGACCGGACCGGCCAGCGTGGAGCCGGTGACCACGAGGGCGGCCCCGGGGCGGACGACGACCGGGCCGCGCTGGGCGGCGCGGTCCAGGCAGGTGACGCCGCTCGTGACGGTCAGCGGCCCGTTGCGGGGGCCGGAGACCCGGGTGGTGCAGGCCGGGGCGGCCGGGACGCGGGACTTGTAGGCCAGGGACTCGGCGAGCTTGCCCGGCTTGGGGTCGCTCAGCGGCCGGGCCAGCTTGGCGAACTCCCCGCCGGTCTCCTTCTTGCCGCCGTTCCACGCGTCGATGCGGCCGAGCTGCGCGGCGGTCCTGCCGTCGTCCACGACCGCGTCGGGGGCGAGCGCGGCCATCGACTTCGAGGCGCGCTTCACCAGGTCGAGGTAGGGGCCCGGGGCGGTCAGGTCGTACGCGCTCGTGTCGTGCTCGCCCCGCAGCCAGGCCCCCCACGAGAACTCCAGGAACTCCGTCGCCCCGTCCGGGACCTCGTAACCGATGTCCCGGGTGAAGTAGACGAGGCTGCGGTACGGGTCGTCGCGGAAGTGCGTGATGCCCAGGCGCTCCGGCAGCTGGTTCACGGCCAGCGGCCGGTTGTTCTCGTCGCGCAGCCACACCTTCTTCTCTGCGGTCATCCGCTGCCAGAACGCGGACGGGGACAGCGCGCTGAAGTTGTCGGTGACGCGGAGCCGGATACGCAGGCGGGGCGAGCCGTCCGGCCCCTCCAGGAAGGACGTCAGGGTGTGGTGCCCGTCGGTGAGGTACAGCTTGCCGCCCGGTCCGACGACGGCCGTCTTCATCGGCGCGACCGTCCGGGGCGTCTCCTGCCCGAGGGGAACGGTGCAGGTGAAGCTCGACGGGTCGTCCAGCCGGGCTCCGGGGCCGGCCGACGCGGCCTCCCCCTGGCCATTGGTCTCGCACCACTCGTCGAAGCGCTTGTTGACACCGCCCGCCGCCTCGTCGCGGTCGCTGCCGTAGCGGCCGAGCTTGTAGAAGACCTGGTCGAAACCGAGGACGGCCTGCGTCGGGTGCAGTTCGCCGAGCGTGACGTCGATCAGCTCCCCCGGCTGCGCGCAGGCACGCGGCAGGGGTCCGCTCCCGGTGCACGGGTCCGCCGCGGCGGCCGTCCCGGTCCCCGCACCGGCCACGACCGTGCCCGCCGCCAGCGCGCCGGCCAGCAGCAGCGCTCCGCGCCGCGGCAGCCGCGCCCTCGAACTGTTCATGAACGTGCCCTCCTGCGTGATGGTCTTCCGGGAGGGACGATCGCAAGGCCCGACGACCCCCGCGCGGATGCCACGTGAACGGGGGATGGCGCCGGGGTGCCACGGCGGGACCGCAGGGCCGCACTTCCCGGCCCGCGTGCGGGCGCGGCCGCCGCCCGGCCCGTTTGCACGACCCCGCGCGGCCCGTTTGCGCGACCGCCGCCCGGCCCGTTTGCGGGGACGGCGGAGAGCCGGTTACGTGGACGGGGAGGGCCCGCCCGCCAGGGGGACGCGGCCCGCCGGCTGGGAGGTGGCTGTGATGGCGAAGAAACGGTCGGGGACCGCCAAGAGGATGCGCGGCGGCAAGGCCGGGCTCGTGCTGAGCCTGGGCAGCAGCGTGCTCTCGGTGGTGAGGGCGTCGAAGCAGGTCCGCCGGGCCAGGGGCACCCACGACAAACTGAACACGGTCGACGCGGTGGCGGGAATGCTGCCGCTGATCACCTCGGCCGCCCTCGTCCTGCGGCAACTGCGCGGCCGGAAGCGGGACAACCCGGAGACGGCCTGAGCGAGCGGCGGCCCCAGCCCGGACACGCCCCGCCGCCGGTCGGGCTCCGTCACCGGTCGGGCTCCGTCACCGGTCGGGCCCGAGCCGGGACGCGTCCCGCGTCCGGCCGTGCCCCGAACCCGGCGGCGCCCCACATCCCTCCGCCGCCCCGCTCCCAGCGGCGCCCCGCGTCCCTCCGCCGCCCCGCTCCAGGCGGCGCCCCGCGCCCGGCCGCCGCCCGCCCGAAAGGCCGGAAATCGCCCGTACTCCGACCACTGAACGAGGGCGGGCCGGGGTACGTCTGTGCCGTGCCGAACTCTTTCGAGATCACCTCCGCCCGGGCCGACGACCTCGTGACGCTGGGCGAGTGGGCCCACGAGGAGAGCTGGAACCCGGGCCTGCACGACGGCGGGGTGTTCTTCGCGACCGACCCCGGCGGCTTCCTCTTCGGGCGGCTGGACGGCGAACCGGTCACCTCCGTCTCCGTCATCCGCTACGGCGACGACCACGGCTTCCTGGGCTTCTACCTGACCCGCCCCCACCTGCGCGGACAGGGCTACGGGCTGCGGACCTGGCAGGCCGGGACGGCCCGGCTCGCCGGACGCACCGTCGGGTTGGACGGGGTGCCCGCGCAGCAGGACAACTACCGCCGCTCGGGCTTCCGCACCTGCTGGAGCAACGCGCGGTACGAGGGAACTCCCCCGCCGGGCGTCGCCCCGCCCCCGGACACCGCCCTGGTCGACGCCCGGAGCGTGCCCTTCGACCTGCTCGCCGCCTACGACCGCCGGTACTTCCCGGCCGCTCGGGACACCTTCCTGGCCTCCTGGATCACCGCCCCGGGCCGTACGGCCCTGGCGGCGGTGCGGGACGGCGAGCTGCGGGGCCTCGGGGTGGTGCGGGCCTGCCGCGCCGCTTCCCGGATCGGCCCCCTGTACGCCGCGTCCCCCGCCGTGGCGGCGGCCCTGGTCAGCGCGCTCGCGGCCACCGTCCCGGAGACGCCGGTAGCCGTCGACGTACCCGACGTCAACCCGGCGGCGGTCCGGGTGGCGGAGGAGCTGGGGCTGACCCCGTCGTTCGACACGGCCCGGATGTACAGCGGCCCGGCACCGGAGATCGACCGGACGGGCCTGTACGGCATCACCAGCCTGGAGCTGGGCTGACCGGGCCGCTCAAGCCTGGAGCTGGGCTGACCGGGCCGCTCGCCTCCCCCTCCCCCTTGCGGTGGTCCCGCAAAGGGGGCTCCCGGCCTTCGGGCCCGACGGCGTCTCACTCCGCCGGCGCGGGCCCCACCACCGGCGGCCCCTCGCGGATGCGGGAGGCGAGGACGGCGATGTCGTCCTCCGCGTCGTCGCCGAACCGGTCCAGCACCCGGTCCAGAAAGTCCTCCAGGCCGCCGCCGGGCGGCAGGGTCAGCGAGGCCAGCCGCCCCACCGACACGTCGATGTCCTCGCCCCGGCGCTCCACCAGCCCGTCGGTGTACATGAACAGCACGGTCCCCGGACCGCAGGGCACGGAGGCGGTGCGGTAGCCGCCGAACCCGGTGCCGAGCGGCGGACCGACCGGTACCCGTTCGATCCGGGCGTCGGCGCCCGGATCGATGAAGACCGGCGGCAGATGGCCCGCGCTGGCCACCTCGCACACCCCGCCGAACCGGTCGACGACGGCGAGCAGGCAGGTCGCCGCCCGGTCCAGACCCGACCGCTCCACCATCCTGTCGAGCTGCTCCAGGATCTGGTGCGGGGGCAGGTCCTCCTGGGCCAGCAGGCGCAGCAGCGAGCGGTACTGGCTCATCGCCACGGCCGCCTCGACGCCGTGGCCCATCACGTCGCCCATCGCCTTGAGGTGCCGGCCGTCCCGGAGCGGCACGACGTCGAACCAGTCCCCGCCGACCAGGACGCCCCGGTCGGCGGGGCGGTAGCGGGTGGCGACCTCGACGTGGGGGCGGGGTCCCCACGGCTCGGACAGCAGCGAGCGCTGGAGCTCGCGGGCGATGCTGTGCTCGTGGTCGTAGCGGCGGGCGTGGTCGAGGTCGACGCCCGCCCGGACGGCCAGTTCGCGGGCCACGGCCACGTCCTGTTCGTCGAAGACGGGGGAGCCCTCGGCCCGGACGAGGGTGAGCGCGCCGAGCGGCCGGGTGCGCGCGGTGAGCGGGACGACGAGCGCCTGGCGCAGACCGAGCGCCCGGGAGGCGGCGATCCGGTCCGAAGTGAAGGCGCTCCGTCCGCGCGTGTGGTCCTCCCAGTCGTCGATGACCGGCACGTTCTCCGCGAGGCAGCGGGTCACCGCGGAGTCCGGGGCGAAGTCGACGTACTCCCCCGGGTGACCGAACTGCTGCACCTGTTCGTCGAGGTCGCCACCGCCCCGCAGCGCCGCCCGCCGCAGCCGTACGACGTCGGGGGCCGAGCGGCGTACGGTGTGCCCCACCTCGGCCGGGAACACGTCGACCGCCGCGACGTCGGCGAAGGCGGGCACCATGAAGTCGGCCAGCTCCCGGCAGGTGGTGTCCATGTCGAGCGTGGTGCCGATCCGGACGGCGGCGGTGCTGAGCAGGGCGACGCGGCCGCGGGCCTGTTCCAACTCCTCGCGCTGCCGGACGGTCTCGGTGACCTCGACGACGATCGCCATCAGCCCGCACCCCTCGCCGTCCGCGTCGAGCCGGTGGTAGGCGGCGCGCCAGAGCTGCTGGTCCGACCCGTCCGCCGCCCAGGTCCGCCCCCTGATGGTCTCCTCGCGGGGCTTTCCGTCGGCCAGCACGTCACGCATGGTGGCGGGCCGACCGTGCAGCTCGGGCAGCACCTCGAAGAAGGTCCGTCCGAGGTGGGACGCGGCGGGGAGGCCGTTGAGGCGTTCGAGGGCCGGGTTGACGTAGGTGTAGCGGAGGTCGTGGTCGAGCACCGCGACGGCGGCCGGATTGCCGTCGAACAGGGCCGCGACCGTCTTCGGGTCGAAGAACGACGGCATACCGCCGTCACACGCGTCGGCCTCCACGACCTTGCCTCCCGCCCTCGTCGGCCCCGGGTCCAGGGTCTCCATCGTCGGCCGCCCCTCCCCGCACCGCATCCGCAGGACGGCCGGTCAGGGCGCGCCGGAACACGGCCCCGGCCCGGCGGCTCGACGGCCCGGCGGCTCCGGAGCTCGACGGCTCAGCGGCTCGGCGGCTCAGCGGCGCGGCGGTTCGGCGGCGCGGCGGTTCGGCGGCGCGGCGGTTCGGCGGTTCAGCGGTTCAGCGGTTCAGCGGTTCGGCGGTTCGGCGGTTCAGCGAGCGAGGCCCGTTCGGCCCCGGGACGGGCCGGGGCCCGGCCCGGCTCCGGGGCCGAGATCGAGGTCCAGGTCGAGGGCGCCCTCGGTGGCCTCGGCGGTGGCCGGCAGGGCGAGGGCCGTGCCGACCGGTCCCGGCAGACTGCCGGAACCGAGCAGTCCCATGACGAGCGCGGTGGTGACGCGGTGCCAGGCCGGGGCCCGGCGGATCATGGCGTGGTCGCCGCCCCGGACGGTGATCATGCAGGTACGGGCGCCGGCGCGGCGGGCCCGGGCGGTGAGCGACCGGCTGGCCTGAGGGCTGGTCAGCCGGTCCCGGTCGCTGTGGACGAGGACGACGGCCCGGCCCGCGAGCTGGGTGACCGGATCCCCCGGCGGGCACCACGGGGCGAGCCCGACGACGCCCCGGACCAGGGGGTGCCCGGCGGCGCGGAGGGCGGCGCGCGCCCCCATGGAGTGGCCGAGCAGCACCACCGGCAGCTCGTCCCCCGCCTGCTCCCGCAGGGCGTCGAGGGCGGCCACGGCGTCGTGGAAGGGGTCCGCGCGGGCGCCGTTCCAGCCCCGGTGGCCGTACCGCACCTCCCGCACGAGCACCTCCTCGCCCGCGGCGCGGGCGGCCCGGCCGAGCGCCCGGACGAAGGGACGCATCCGGGTACCGGGCAGATTGAGCAACCCCCGCGGCGGGGGCTCCGTACCGGTTTCACGCCCCCCGTGCAGAACGAGAACCGCTGCCGACGGCGGTCGTTGAACCACGCGTACCTCCAGGTCCGGGTGCGGGGCGCGGGCCCCTCTGCCGTGTATACGTCGCCGGGGCCGCTCCGGACGGGGCGCGGGGCGACGGACCGGTGGACCGGCGCGGGCGCCGGCGGCCGGCGGGCGGGCCGGCCGAGGCGTCAGCGCTCCGCCGGGGACGGGCGTGGGGGCGGCGGGCGGTGTCACCCACTGTACGGTCACCGGCGCGGAACCATATGGACCGTCCCCGCCATCCCCGTACATGACACCGAAGGAGCCCTTCATGGCATCAGGACCGCAACTCGGCGGTGTGGCACCGGACTTCACCCTTCCCGGCGGGCACCTGTCGGGCGACTCCTTCGAACGCTCCGACTACCGGCTCTCCTCCGCCCGCGGCCGGTCGGTGGTGCTGGCGTTCTACCCGGGGGACAACACCAGCGTCTGCACGAAGCAGTTGTGCTCGTACTCCTCGGGCATGGAGGTGTTCGAGGGGCTCGACGCCGACGTCTGGGGCATCAGTCCACAGGGTGTGGACAGCCATGAGTCGTTCGCCCGGGCCCACGGTCTCCGGATGCCGCTGCTGGCCGACGAGGGCCGCGGGACGGCCAGGGCGTACGGGGTCGCCGCGCCGGGGATCGGGGTGCGGCGGGCGGTCTTCCTCATCGACCCGGACGGGGTGCTGCGCTGGAAGCACGTGGCACTCCTCGGAGCGACCTTCCAGTCGCTCTCCACGCTCACGGACCGTTTGTCCGGCATCAAAAAGACATAAAGATTGCCGGAATCCGGCAGTGACTGAGGCAGGTGCGGTATGGGACCATCCAGCCAGATCGACGAAAAACACTCGGGGGAAGTCGACAGGCGGGGAGTGAACACGTGACCTTCTTTCTCGGTCTCGGCATTGCGGGGATCGTCCTGCTCGCCCTCTCCCTGATCTTCGACGGGATTCTCGAAGGGCTTCTCGACGGCGTGCTCGACGGCCTGTTCGACGGGCTGCTGTCGCTTCCGGTGATCGCGGGCTTCGTCTCGATGCTCGGCTTCGGCGGGGCCATCGTGCTCGGCACGACGGACGCCGGACCGATCGCGGCCACCGTCGCGGGCGTCGCCGCCGGCCTGGTGGCGGCCTGGCTGACCTGGAAACTCAGCCGGGCCCTGATGAGCGACCAGACGCACACCACACCGCGCGGCTCCGACCTGATCGGCACGTCGGGCTCCGTCGTGACGGCCATCCCGGCCGAGGGCTACGGCGAGGTCATGCTGCGCCTGGGCGGCCAGCCGGTCAAGTACGCGGCCAAGTCGGCCGTCCCCGTGGCGCGCGGCACCGAGATCTGGGTCGAGGAGGCCCTGTCGACCACCTCGGTCGCGGTCCGCCCGGTGGAGCGCTGACCCCGCGCGACCCGGCCCGCCGTCCACCCTTCGCCCACCCTCCCCCACCACGACCCACTCACTCCACTCCACCGCACCGCCCAGCTCCACGACAATCTGCCGTCCCCCACGGGAGGCAGGGGGGACACATCACATGAGTCCAGTAGTCATCGCCGTCATCGGCATCGTCGTACTCCTCGTCCTGCTCGGCCTCGTCGTCATCACCCGCTACAAGGTGGCCGGGCCCAGCGAGGCGTTCATCATCACCGGCCGCCGGGGCAAGAAGTCGACGGACCCGGTCACGGGCCTCACCAGCATCGACAACAGCGGTCAGAAGGTCGTCGTCGGCGGCGGCGTCTTCGTGGTGCCGTTCGTCCAGCAGAAGTTCACCCTCGACCTCTCCAGCCGGCACATCCCGATCGCCGTGCGCGGCGCGGTGACCCTGCGCGGCGTGAAGTCGAACCTCGAAGGCGTCGCGATCGTGAAGGTCGGCGGCAGCGAGGACGCGATCCGCGCGGCCGCCCAGCGCTTCCTCCAGCAGCAGGACGGCATCGTCGGCTTCACCCAGGAAGTGCTCTCCGGCGCGCTCCGCGCGATCGTCGGCCGGATGTCGGTCGAGGACATCATCCGGGACCGGGCCGCGTTCGCCGGGCAGGTCGCGGAGGAGGCCGAGGCCAGCCTCTCCGGCCAGGGGCTGATCCTGGACGCCTTCCAGATCCAGGACATCACCACCGAGGGCTCCTACCTGGAGGACCTCGGCCGCCCGGAGGCCGCCCGCGCCAAGCAGGAGGCGGACATCGCCGAGGCCATCGCGAAGCGCGCCTCGGAGCAGGCCCGGCTGAAGGCGGCAGAGGAGATCGCCATCGCCGAGCGGACGTACTACCTGAAGCAGGCCGAGATCAAGGCAGAGACGGAGGCGGCGGCCGCCAAGGCCAACGCCGCCGGCCCGCTCGCCGAGGCGGCCCGCCAGCAGGAAGTCCTCGCCGAGCAGGAGAAGGTCGCCGAGCGCCAGGCCGCGCTGACCGACCGCGAGCTGGACACGAAGGTCCGCAAGCCCGCCGACGCCGCCCGCTACCAGGCCGAGCAGGAGGCGGAGGCCCGCCGCATCGCCCAGGTCAAGGAGGCCGAGGCCGACGCGGAGCGCTCGCGTCTGACCGGTCAGGGTGAGAAGCTGCACCGTTCGGCGCTGGCCGACGCGGTCCGGATCGAGGGCGAGGCGGAGGCCGCGGCGATCGCCGCCAAGGGCGCCGCCGAGGCCGAGGCCATGCAGAAGAAGGCCGACGCGTTCGCGCAGTACGGTGACGCGGCCGTCCTCCAGATGCTGGTCGAGGTCCTCCCGAGCGTGGTCGCGAAGGCGGCGGAGCCGCTGAGCGCCATCGACAAGATGACGGTCATCTCCACGGACGGCGCGAGCCAGCTGGCCCGCACGGTCACGGACAACGTCTCGCAGGGCATGGAACTGCTCAGCTCGACGACGGGCGTGGACCTGGCATCGCTCCTGAACAACCTCACGTCCCGTACGGCCACGGTTCCCGCGCCCACGACCGGGGAGCCCGGTACGGAGACGTCCCCCGCGACGCCGGGCACAACGGGCTCGCAGCAGAACGGCGAGATCGAGATCAAGGGCTGATGCCCGGAGGGGGCGAGGACTTCCCCGCCCCCGACCGCGCCCCGGTCAGGTCGCTCAGACCGGCCGGCAGGCCGGGCCGGTCAGGCCGGCAGGTGCCCGGGAGCCCCACGCGGGTTCTCGGGCACAGCCGTGTCCGGCTCTGCCCTGCGGTCGGCGGCAGCGGCGACGGCGGCGGTCAACCGCCCGCGCCACCCGGCCGGTTGCTCCTCCTCCGGACCGGCGAGGGCGTCACCCCCGAGGCTGGCGATGCGGTACTCGGCCCACCGCGCCCAGGCGGCCTCCTGCCGGCAATCGGGGCACTGGGACTCGCCCCCCAGGGACCGGAAGACGTGCTCGGTCCCCGGCCCTTCGCAGGTGACGAGCGGAGCGACGTACCGAGGGACGGCAACCGGGGACGAGGGCTCGGGCGCGGGCTCGGGTCCCCGCAGGGCCGCGGGTTCACGCAGGGCCGCGGGCTCGGGTCCACGCCGTGGTGCGGGCTCGACCGCACGCAACGGAGCACCTGGCTCGCGCCCGACGCCCGCCCGGCCGACCGCCTCGGGCATCTTCTGCACCAGCCGGTGCCGCAGGAACCCCACGGCGGACCGCACGCCACCGGGCGGCAGATCACTGGTCAGCACCCGCCGCAGGTCGCTCCCGGACATCCCGCGCCGTAACCACTCGACGGCCTGTCCGACGAGGGCTCGGGCTTCGGCCACGCCGAGGTGCAGCTCGCGATGGGAATGCCGCAGGGACAACAACACCCGCTCGGCCTCGACGGCTTCGGGCGCGGCAGGTGCGTCGAGCGCCTCGGGTGCC
Organism: Streptomyces sp. NPDC017448; assembly: GCF_044330565.1. Lineage (NCBI taxonomy): Bacteria > Bacillati > Actinomycetota > Actinomycetes > Kitasatosporales > Streptomycetaceae > Streptomyces > Streptomyces sp. NPDC017448. The sequence goes on from NZ_JBIRLM010000006.1 coordinate 104,998, forward strand.
TCGGCCACTTCGGGTGCCTCGGCCACTTCGGGCGCTTCGGGCGTTGCGGGGGCTTCGGGCGTTGCGGATGCTTCGGCCGCTTCGGAGGGTGGGCGGGATGAGTTCTTCTCCCGTTCTTCCTCTACCGGTAGGTGGTGACCGGCGGTCCGACGCCCCGGCCGACCGACCGCCGGAAGGCGCGCACTCGGAGAAGAGGGGCGGGGGAGGGAGACACAGGAAGAAATCGGGGAAGAATCGCCTGGCGAGCCACCGGGCGTACGGTCGGCCCCGCTCCCCGGCTGCTCCCCTTCCCTCCGCCACACGTCGCACGCCCCGGCGTCGTCCAACGGGACGTTGGAGAAGAGCTGATGGGTCGCCCACCACCCGCGCTCGCCGGAGACCCGCCGCTCATGCACGAACCCGTTCGTGAGCAACTGCTCCTTGACGCGCTGGAAGGCCCGCCCCCTGATGCCCAACTTCCGCGCGTGCTCGGACAGGGGGAGGTGGGCCTGCCCATCGGGCAATCCCTGGACGTAGAGGATCAGGATCTTCGCGTCGCCGCACAGACGCGGGTGGCGCACGACATCGTGCGCGGCCTTCGTGTAGCGCCGGGAGGGCGCGATAGCATGCCGAAGCATCCCAGTGGAGCCTTTCTTCCACTAGTTGGGTGAAGGCCCTCGGATCGGTGCTGTGAACACCACCGGGGGCCGCCCCATATGCGTACGCGTACACACGCATGCACACGCGTACACACAGAGCGTGATGACACGATCACGGTACCGCAGCCGGGAAGACGCGCCGACCACCAACGGAAAACCCCACTCGACCAGGTGACTTACCGCTTCACCGAGCATCTGTACGAGGAAGCCCCCGCCCCGACGCCGCCGCCCGGGGCCGGTCGGGCGAGCGCCCTCCCGCACCGCTCCAGGCGGGCCGCTCAGCCTCCGCTGAGGGGCGAGTCCCAGTCGGCCGCGTGCGACGGCCGCCGCTCAAGATGTCCGATCAGGTGGCCTGCGGCCCGCTCGACGGTGCTCTCGGGGGCCCCGACGGCGACCAGCGCCGCGACCGTCCGCTCTCGCACGGCCTCTTCGTCCCACATTCCGCCGAGGCACGGCAGGAGCAGCAGAAAACGCTCGGCCCCCTCGCGGACACCGTCGTCGGCGGAACCGGAACTGTCGGCGGCGCCGACCAGCTCGCCCCACGACAGCCGGACCTCGCCGTGCGGGGCCTCGCCCCGGAGGTAGTCCACCGCGGTCCCGTCGCCGAGATTGCGGTAGATCACCACGACCCCGCCCCCGGAGCGCCGGCCTCCCCCCGGAACCCGGAACACCGGCCACCGCTCGGGATCGAAGAGCGTCTCGGCGAGAGCGTCCACATCAGCCCCGTCATCCCCGAACCACGCGGGGTCGGCACGCTCACCGCACGCCCCGTCCCCGCACAGGCCCAGCAGATGGCAGCTCCAGAACCCCGGCCGCCCGACCAACGCTTCTCCGGCGGCCATCGGTCCGGGCCCGTACACCGTCATCAGCACACGCGGAGTCTGCCACCACCCGGCACGCACACCGCAGAGCCGACCGAACCGCGACCCGGCCCGCACCGCGGGGGCCCGGGCAGCCGCCTCGTCCCTCCCCGTGGTGCACGCCGAGGCAGTTGCCGTCGGCGCGCTACGGGCGCACGCGATCCCCTGTTGCGGAACCTCGCGGCTGTACCGCAGGATCCCGAACGGGGGTGACCATGCAACGGCAGGTGCTGGAAACGCTGTTGGCACAGGACGGCAGTGAGGCGGCCGTGCGGGCCCTGGCCGTCCTCCGCGGCGGCGGCTCCTACTGGGTCGCGGACCGGGCGCAGCCCGGGGGACGGCACGTCGGCGTCTACACGCGACGCCTTCACCGCATGCGGGCGCTCGGGGTCGAACCTGTGGGGTTGGAACGCGGCGTTCAACTCGTCCGGGCACAGGGCCGACCCGTGCGCACCGGGCTGATCGATGCCGTCGATCGGAGCTGGGCCACCCTGCTGTTCCTCACCGAGGACGGCGACGCGCTCCTGGCCTGCGCCGGTTGGTCGCTCCCGCTGGTCAGGAAGCCGCTGGTCAGGAAACCGCCGCCCTAGCCGAGTTCGGCGTCGAGCTGCTGCGGCCCTCGCTCAAGCGCGAGAAGCGGCGCTACGGCGAGCCGATGCTCACGAAGGTCCGCCAGCTGATCGAGTCGGTCAACGACACCCTCAAAGAGCAGCTCGACCTGGAACAACACGGCGGGCGGACCTTCGAGGGCGTCGCGATCCGAGTCGCCCAGCGTGTCCTCGCGCTGGCCGCCGGTATCTGGCACAACAAAATCGGCGCACCAGTCACCCGGTCACTGATCGCCTACGACCACTGATTCAGGTGTAGGCCGCCGTGTTACGCACTTCACCGAACCGGGGAAAGACCTTTTCCACGGTGAAGTCGTGCTCGTCAGCAGCGAAGCCGGACATCGCGTCGGCGACGAACTCCAGCTCATAGCCGTGGTCGCTTGCGGCCCGCGCAGTGGACTCGACCCCCATCGTGGTAACCAGCCCGGCGAGCACCAGCGTGTCCACGCCCAGATTGCGCAACTGGTCGTGCAGGCCGGTGCCATGGAATGCTCCGACGGTGCGCTTGACGACCACAACATCGCTGGGCTGGACCAGACCGTCAGCGAAGCCGCTGCCTGGCGGCTGCTCGGTTGTGTTCGGCCTCTCCACTCGAACCAGCACCACTGGGCGATCACTCGCCCTGAACACCTCAGCCAACCGACGGCAGCGCGTCAGTACCTCTTCGCCGGAGTGCGGGGCAAGGGGCAGGGCGATGATGCGTGGCATCAGGTCGATGAGGATCAGCGCAGAGGACACGGAGACGATGGTAGGCCAGGACCCGAGACTGCCCTCCTTCAGCTGTACCAACAGGTAAGCACTTCAGGCTCATTCGTCCAGGGGCCCTGCCAGGCCGGCCGAGACCCGCCGGGGTCCGGCCCCGGCCCGCTCCGGGGCCGAGGCGGTTCGGCACAGGCCCGGAACGGGTTCGGCACAGGCCCCGGCACGGGCTCTACTCCGTCTCCGCCGCCGCGTCCGCCTCCTCCATCTGCGTCAGCGCGTCCGTGATCAAGCGGGTGGCGAAGTTCGGGTCGTCCGTCATGCGGTTGATGTGTTCCGCCAGCAGGAACGCCGTCGCCTGCAGCGGGGTCAGCTCCGTTCGCTTCCAGTCGCCGTACTGCTGCCGCCACAGCGTGGGGCTCAGACCGATGGCGGCGGCGATGGCCATGCCGGACATCGTGGGGATGGTCTCGGGAGGGATGCTGATGGTCATCTGCCGGAGCGTGGTGACCAAGGTCGGCACCACGTACTCGATGACGTCCTTGTCGTGCGCCTCGTGAGCCTCCCGCAGCCACTTCATGTACATGAAGATCAGCGTGCACGCACCGTCCAGCACGTCGTCCACCCCCTGCGGGCCCAGTGACGAGATGAGCTGCTGGACCAGGCGCTCCTGTTCGGGGTCGGGGCCGGTCGCGTCGGCGTGGACGCTCCTGAGCCGGGAGTCGATCATCATGAGCGCCGCGCCCACATCGCCGGCGGGAGCGTAACGGGGGTGAAAAGACGACACGGCAGGGGTCCTTCTCGGGTGGCTGCCGTCGGGCAGCTCGCGATGTCCGGGCGGCACTCCGTACCTCTGCGCACTCGGACGACTACGCATCCGACTTTCCACGATCCGCCGCGCCGCCGTCGGGCACTTCTCGAATTTGACCGGGCGCAGGCGTCACTTTCGCCAGAACAGGTGGTGGGTCATGCCACTCGGGCTGGGGACGACGTCGAGGTGGTAGCGGTCGCGCAGGTCGTCGGGCGAGTTCCAGAGGCGCAGGCCCCTTCCCAGCTTCAGCGGGGCCACCGCCACGTGCAGGGTGTCGACCAGGCCGGCGTCGAGGAACTCGCGGATCGTGGTGACGCCGCCGCCGAGCCGGACGTCCTTGCCGTCCGCCGCCTCACGGGCGCGCTCCAGCACCGTCGCCGGGTCGCCGTCGACGAAGTGGAACGTGGTGTCGGAGAGAGCGAACGACGGGCGCGGGTGGTGGGTCTTCACGAACACCGGTGTGCGGAAGGGGGGTTCGTCGCCCCACCAGCCCTGCCAGTCGTGGTTCTCCCACGGGCCGCGCTGCGGGCCGAACTTGTTGCGGCCCATGATCTCGGCCCCGATTCCGTGGGCGAAGTCCCGCGTGAAGTAGTCGTCCAGGCCCCGGCTTCCGCCCGGCTCGGTGCGGTTGGGCCAGCTCGCCGTAGCGCCCGCCCAGGAGAAGAGAGCCCCGGGGTCGACGTTGCCGAACGGCCGCTCCAGCGTCTGGTCCTCACCCGCCGCGACCCCGTCCTCGGAGACGGTGAAGTTCTGGACCCTCAGCAGCTGTGCCATGCGTTCCTCCTGTTTTCCTACGGCCGTCGAGAGACGGCGGACGACAGGTGAGACCTGCCGTGACGGCGGAACTCATCGGTCCGGCCGCCGGGCGCGCGGCCCTTCTCCCGCGGCTGCGGCCCTTCCCCTCCGGGCACGGTCCTTCTCCTCCGGCCGCCCTCCGACACCCTCGCCGTACGCTGCCCCCAGCGCACCGCGCCGCACCGCACCGCGCCGCACCGATCCGTCACCGCGATCAGATTCCTGGGGGTTTCCTCGTGAGCGAGCCGTCCGGTCCCCGGACCCGTAAGCCGTTCCTGTACGTCGTCGTCTGCGCGGCCGGCGTCGCCCGCGACGTCGACCTGCTGTTGGCCGCCGCGCAGGACGCCGGCTGGGAGGTGGGCGTCGTCGCCACGCCCCAGGGGCTCGGCTTCCTCGACGCGGCGGCCGTCGAGGCGCGGACCGGGCGGCCGGTCCGCTCGGCCTGGCGCACCCCCGGCGCACCGCGGCCGTTCCCGGACCCGGACGCGATCGTCGTCGCCCCCGCCACGTTCAACACGATCAACAAATGGGCGGCCGGGATCGCGGACACCCTGGCCCTCGGCATCCTCTGCGAGGCGTACGGGCAGGGCGTGCCCACCGCCGTCCTCCCGGCGGTGAACTCCTTCCTCGCCCACCACCCCGCGTACGTGGAGAGCCTGGCCCGGCTGCGCACCATGGGCGTACGGATCAGCGCCCGCGCACCGCACACGCCCAAGTCCGGCGAGACGGCCGCCTTCCCGTGGGAAGAGGCGCTGGAACTGCTCGCGCCCGGGCGACCGGTGTAGGAATCCCGCTCCGTCGCCTCCTGTTTTCCCGCTCTCCACGGAGCACCAAGGGCGATTCTCGGACAGGTGCCACGTGGGGCCGGGCGGACGGCCCGCACCTGTTCCGTACGGCGGACCGGCCCAGGGGGCCGCCTTTCGGCCCCGCGACCGATTTTCGCCGCCCGATAAGGTAATGGCCGGATAAAGAGATCGCCAAATGCGTGCGAACCGCACGTCTCGGGAGGAAGCCATGGGAACCCGCCGCACGTCACTGCCCGGAGTGGGTGCTCAGTACGACTTCACGACCGAGACGGGCCAGCACATCTCGGTCGTCGTCCACCACGACGGCCGCCGGTTCATCGGGTTCTACGAACAGGACGACCCTGATGCGTGCCGGCTCTCCGTCCCCCTGACGACGACGGAGGCCACCGCCCTCGCCCACCTCATCGATCCGGCGCCCATCGACGCCGTACGGACCGAGGGCATCGACCTGGTCACCGAGCACATTCCGCTCGGGTCGCGCTCCCCGTACGGCGGGCGGCTGCTGGGGGAGACGCGGGCGCGGACCCGGACCGGGGCGTCCATCGTGGCGGTGCTGCGCACCCACAGCGCGCACCCCTCGCCGGAACCGGATTTCCGACTGGCCATCGGGGACACTCTCGTCGCCGTCGGTACACGTGAGGGCGTCGACGCGCTCTCCGAGATCATCGCGGAGGGCTGACCATGCACGACACGACCGCATTGCTGGTGGAGCTGGGGGCCGTCATCCTCGGACTCGGGCTCGTCGGGCGGTTCGCCGGCCGGATCGGGCTCTCCCCCATCCCGCTCTACCTGCTGGCGGGGCTCGCCTTCGGGCACGGCGGACTGATCCCGCTGAAGGCCAGCGAGGAGTTCACCATGGTGGGCGCCGAGATAGGCGTCATCCTGCTGCTCCTCCTGCTGGGCCTCGAATACAGCGCGTCCGAGCTGGTCACCAGCCTCAAGACGCAGTACCCGTCCGGCGCCGTGGACTTCGTGCTGAACGCGACGCCCGGCGCCCTCGCCGCCCTGATGCTCGGCTGGGGCCCCGTGGGCGCCGTCGCGCTCGCCGGGGTCACCTGGATCTCCTCCTCCGGGGTGATCGCCAAGGTGATGACCGACCTCGGCCGGCTCGGCAACCGCGAGACCCCCGTCATCCTCGGCGTCCTCGTCATGGAGGACCTGGCGATGGCGATCTACCTGCCGCTGCTGACCGCCATGCTCGCGGGCGTCAGCCTGGCGGGCGGCAGCCTCGCCCTCGTCATCGCGCTCGGGGCCGTCGGGTTCGTCCTCTACCTGGCGCTCCGCCACGGCCGCCTGATCAGCCGCGCGGTCTCCTCCGACAACCCGGAGATGCTGCTCCTGGTCGTCCTCGGCCTCACCGTCCTGGTCGCCGGCATCGCCCAGCAGCTCCAGGTCTCCGCCGCCGTGGGCGCGTTCCTCGTCGGCATCGCGCTCTCCGGTGAGGTCGCCGAGGGCGCCCGCAAGCTGCTCACCCCGCTGCGGGACCTGTTCGCCGCCGTGTTCTTCGTCTTCTTCGGGCTCTCCACCGACCCGGCCGACATCCCGCCGGTGCTGCTGCCCGCAGCCGTGCTGGCCGTCGTCACCACCCTCACCAAGATCGCCACCGGCTACTACGCGGCCCGGCGCGCCGGAATCGGTTCGCGCGGTCGCTGGCGTGCGGGCGGCACCCTCGTGGCGCGCGGCGAGTTCTCCATCGTCATCGCGGGCCTGGCCGTGGCCACCGAGCCGCGCATCGGCCCCATCGCCACCGCGTACGTCCTGATCCTCGTGATCGCCGGACCGCTCACCGCTCGGTGGACACAGCCCCTCGCGGCGAAGATCGAGGCCCGTCGCGGCGGCGGTGACGATGCCGGGAAGAGTACGGGCGCGAGCGCCGGGGAAGCCGTCGAGCCGGCCGCCGCCTCGGCCCCCGAGCGCCGACGGGGCGCACACGACGACCTCACCCCGGAGCCGGCGGGCGAGAAGCACGAGTAGTCCCCGGCCCGGCCGCCGATACACCGGAGCCCCCGGACCCCGCCAGCGCGCGGGTCCGGGGGCTCCGGCGCGGTCCGGCCCGCCGTCTCCGCCCCCGCGGCCGTCCGGACGCCGCCCCCGGCGGAATCCGTACGTCTCAGTGCGCGATGCCGTCGATCAGCTCCCGCGCTCCCTGGCGCAGCAGCGCAACCGCGACGGAGGTGCCCAGGGTGGCGGGGTCCAGCGGCCCGGCCCACTCGTGCGCGTTCAGCACGGTCTTGCCGTCCGGCGTGAACACCTTCGCCCGCAGCGACAGGTCGCCGTTGCGTTCGACCCGCGCGTACCCGGCGATCGGGCTGTTGCAGTGGCCCTGGAGCACATGGAGGAACATGCGCTCGGCGGTCGTCTCACGGAGCGCGGCCGGGTCGCCGAGCCCGCTCACGACGTCGATGACGGCGTCGTCGCCTTCGCGGCACTGGAGCGCGAGCACCCCCGCCCCGATCGGCGGGCACATCACCTCGGTCGTCAGGACCTCGGTGATCACGTCCTCGCGGCCGATACGCCCCAGCCCCGCCGCGGCGAGCAGCAGCGCGTCCGCCTCGCCGGCCGCGAGCTTCTCCAGGCGGCGGTTGGCGTTGCCGCGCATCGGTACGCAGTCGAGGTGCGGATGCGACGCGGCGAGCTGAGCGGAACGGCGTACCGACGAGGTGCCGATCCGGGTGCCTGCGGGCAGCTCGTCGAGCGTCAGGCCGCCGGGGTGGATCAGGGCGTCGCGGATGTCGTCGCGGCGGAGGAAGGCGGCGAACACGGTGCCGGCGGGGAGGGGCCGGTCCGCCGGAATGTCCTTGACGCAGTGCACCGCCAGGTCCGCCTCCCCGGCGAGCAGGGCCTGGTCGACCTCCTTGGTGAACGCGCCCTTCCCCTCGACCGCGCTGAGATCGCCCATCCACTTGTCGCCCGTCGTCTTCACCGGGACCACCTCGGTACGGATGCCGGGGTGCAGGGCGGACAACTCGGCGCGCACTCGCTCCACTTGGGCGAGAGCCATCGGCGAGTCACGGGTGACGACACGAATCAGATCGACGGACATGACGCCACGATAGAGCGTGGGGCCTCCCGTTCACCGGACGGACCCGGTGTTCATCTCCTCTTTTGAACACGGGCGTTGGGTACTCCACGATCCGCCGGGCCCTCGCGCACCCGTACGAGCGATCACGCGTGCGATGCGGCTGCCGCGCTGGTCAGCCGCACGGACCCGGAGCCGGAGACACGTCGTCCTTGCGCCTCTGCGCGCCGGTGGAGTCGCCTCCGCCCCGGCTTCGCCCCCCGCCGTGGAGCGCGGAACGCAGCACGCAGGGAGAGGTCGTGGACCTGGGGGGGCACATCGGAGGATCCACGTCGTCGTCACGGGGCGGCGGGAGGCGGTGAAGCCCGCCGAGGGCCGGGCCGTGCCCCGGACCGGCATCGTCGTCGTCGGCGTCGACGGCGGTTCCGGCGCCGCCGGGCGGGCCGTCACAGCTCCTTGGCCGGCCAGTCCAGCAGCCGTGCGCCGATGACCGCCGTCTGCAGGCTGTAGCGGTGCACCGGATCCGAAGGGTCGGACCCGGTCAACTGGTGGATGCGCTCCAGCCGGTACGTCAACGCCCGTACGCTCAGGGCCAGTCGGCGGGCCGTCTCGGCGGCCACGCACCCCGCGTCGAAGTAAACCGCCAGCGTGTTCAGCAGCGGTTCCGCCCCGCCCCGCGCCTTCTGCAACGGCCCCAGCTCACTGCGCACCAGATCCGCCATCGCCTGCCGGTCCCGGGTCAACACCGGGTAGACCAGCAGGTCGGCGGCGTACAGCACCGGGTCGTCCATGCTCATCCGGTCCGCCAGATCGAGGGCTTCCAGGGCTTCGTCGTACGAGTGGACCACCCCACCGGGCCCCTTGTGCGGGCGGCCGATCGCGACCCGGCCGCCGTCCGTCGCCGCGTGCGCCTGCTTGGCGAAGTAGCGCAGCACGTCGGGCTGGCTGCCCGGAGCGATGCAGACGATCCGGCCGTCCTTCGTGGTCAGCAGGATCTTGCGCCCGCCGAACCGCGCCAGCAGCGCCGTCTCCACGCTGCGCGGCGCCGCGTCCGTCTCCGTGTACGCCTCCGGGCCCGACGCCACCGCCACCGCGTGCGCGCGCGACAGCCGCAGGCCGAAGCGGGTCGCCCGCTCCGCGAGCCGGACCAGGTCGCTCCGCCCGTACAGCAGGTCGTCGATGAACTCCCGCCGCGCCGCCTCCTCCCGCCGTACGGTGAGCCGCTGGGCGCGTTCGAACCCCTCGGCGAACGCGTCGACCGCCTGCTCCACGGCGGCCAGGACGGCGTCGGTCACGGCAGGTGAGTTTCCGGCAGCGGCACGCGGCCACGCTTCACGCGTCCGTGCCAGGTGCATCGTCACCAAGGCGCGCAGTTGGTACCCCGCGTCCGCCGCCGCACGTCCCAGCGACCGGCGCTCCTCCAGTTCGTCACGGGTCAAGCGACGGCCCGTGAGGGCGACTTCACCCAGGATATGGGCGTAATCGCCCAGTATTTCGTCGGGAATCCTCGGCTCGGCCACGCATTCTCCTTCAGCCTTGCAACAGTCCGGTCATCTTCCCGACGCTTCCCGGCCGGTGCCGACGCCCGGCATCAGCCGGGCAGGAAGATTGCCGGGTTCCGGCAATGCACGATAACGCCCCCCGGTGTCAGGATCAGGTCAGCACCAACACGGGGGCGCCCCGGGGGAAACACACCCGGGGAGGCCCTGCGGGGGAGACGGGGGGAGTACGGGGGAGCACGGGAACGGGGGAGCGGGAGCCTCCCGGATCTCGGATTCCGCACCGTCCACGGGGGATCGGGGACGATGTGGGGGCCGGAGGTCCGGCACGGGGCGCCCGAGGGCGAACGCCCCGCCCTCCGCGGCGGTTTCGACCGCGCCGCGGCGGCCGGCCCCCGTCACCCGGCCGCCCGTCACCCGGCCGCCCGCCGGCCGACCGCCCCCGTACCGGAACCGACGAGGCGCACCGTCACCGGGACGATGCGCGCGACCGCAAGGGGGGTGGGACCGATGGACGAGTTCCTGAGCGCGGCGCTCGCCTTCCCCGCCGCCGTCTTCGGCGCGGCCCTGGTGGTCGTCGTCTGCTTCTGGCTCCTGGTGCTGGCCGGGGCCGCCGGCCACGACTCCTTCGGCGGAGACCTCGACACCGCTCCGGCCGGTCTCAGCGGCGTCCCCGCCCCGGTCTCCGTCTCCCTGCTCGTCGTCCTCGCCTGGTTCGGCAGCCTGACCGGTACGGTCCTGCTGCACCGGAGCGGGACCGGCGGCGCCGTCCGCACCGCGCTCTCCTTCGCCGTGCTCGCCGGGTCGCTGCTCGTCGCCTGGGCGGCCGTCCGCCTCCTGCTGCACAGCTTCCGCCGGTACTTCCCGGCGGAACCCCCACCATCCCGGCTCGACTTCCTCGGCGGCGTCTGCACGATCCGCACCGGCTCCGTCACCGCCTCCTTCGGCCAGGCCGAGGTCGTCGCGCACGACGGATCGACCGCCACCGTGCAGGTCCGGGCCGCCGCCCCGTCGCACCCGCTCTCCGGCCCGGCCGCCGGGGAGGCTCCGCTCACCAGGGGCAGCACCGGGCTCCTCTACGCCTACGACGAGGAGGGCGAGTTCTTCTGGGTCGCGTCCTACGACGCGGCGCTGGACCCGGGTCCGAACACCGCACCGCACGAACGGCGGGGCGGCGCGGCCGGCTGACCCGGACGGGCCGGCCGCCCCGTCTCCGTACACCCACGCCGCCTCCCTGCCTCCACCACGTCTCCGGACCCGCACCACGTGCCGCCGCGCGACACCCGCGCAGGGGCCCCGGTACGCGACCGGGGCCCGCCCGCCCTGCCACCGCCCTCCCCCGACCTTCCGTACCGACCAGCCGCCAAGGACTCTCCATGGATGCCATCTCCTTGGGCATCGGCGTGCTCATCGCCGTTGTCCTGCTCATCGTCATCGCCGTCGTCTTCGTCGTCACCCGGCTGTTCCGCAAGGTCGAGCAGGGCAAGGCGCTGATCATCTCCAAGACCAAGAAGGTCGACGTCACCTTCACCGGGGCCGTCGTCCTGCCCGTGCTCCACAAGGCCGAGACGATGGACATCTCGGTGAAGACGATCGAGATCCGCCGCGCCGGGCGCGAGGGGCTGATCTGCCAGGACAACATCCGCGCCGACATCCAGATCACGTTCTTCGTCCGGGTCAACAAGACCGTCGAGGACGTCATCAAGGTCGCCCAGTCCATCGGTACGCAGCGGGCCAGCGACAAGGTCGCCATCCAGGAGTTCTTCGCCGCGAAGTTCTCCGAGGCGCTCAAGACGGTCGGCAAGCAGCTCGACTTCGTCGACCTGTACACCCAGCGCGAGGAGTTCCGGGACCGGATCATCCAGGTCATCGGCACCGACCTGAACGGCTACCACCTCGACGACGCCGCGATCGACTTCCTGGAGCAGACCCCGATGGCCCAGCTCGACGGGGCCAACATCCTGGACGCCCAGGGCATCCGGAAGATCACCGAGCTGACCGCGATCGAGCACGTGCGCACCAACGAGTTCCAGCGCACCGAGCAGAAGGAGATCACCCGGCAGGACGTCGACGCCCGCGAGACGATCCTGGAGCTGGAGCGCCGCCAGGCCGAGGCGGAGATCAAGCAGCGCCGCGAGGTCGAGACGCTGCGGGCCCGCGAGGAGGCGGCCACCGCCCGGGTGCAGGAGGAGGAGCGGCTCGGTTCGCAGAGCGCGTTCATCAGGACCGAGGAGCAGCTCGGCATCCAGCGCGAGAACCAGGCGCGGGAGGTGGCCGTCGCGCAGAAGAACCGCGAGCGCGTCATCGCCGTCGAGAGCGAGCGCATCGAGAAGGACCGGATGCTGGAGGTCATCGGGCGCGAGCGCGAGACCGAGCTGAACCGGATCGCCGCCATGAAGGAGGTCGAGGCCGAGCGGCGCGAGGTCGCCGACGTCATCCGCGAGCGGATCGCGGTGGACCGCACGGTCGCCGAGCAGGAGGAGTCGATCCTCACCCTGCGCGCCGTCGAGGACGCCGAGCGGGCCCGCAGGTCGGTCATCATCGCGGCCGAGGCGGAGGCCCAGGAGAAGCTGGTCAAGGACATCAAGGCGGCCGAGGCGGCGGAGGCGGCCTCCACCCACCTGGCGGCCGAGCAGCTCACCCTCGCCGAGGCGCGGCTCAAGACCGCGGACCTGGACGCGCAGGCCAAGCTGCGGCTGGCGGAGGGGGTGCGGGCCGAGTCGGCGGCGCCCGGACTGGCCGCCGTGCAGGTGCGGGACGCCGAGGCCGAGGTCATCGAGAAGGCCGGCCTCGCGGAGGCCGAGGCGACGGCGGCCCGGCTCAAGGCCGAGGCGGAGGGCGCGCGGCTCAAGGCGCTCGCGGAGGCCGAGGGCACCCGGGCGCAGGCGACCGCGGACGCCGCGGTTATCGGCGAGAAGCTGAAGGCGGAGGCCGCGGGGCTCACCGAGAAGGCGGCCGCCATGGCGGCGCTGGACGAGGCGTCCCGTACGCACGAGGAGTACCGCCTGCGGCTGGAGGCGGAGAAGGAGATCCGGCTCGCCGGGTTCGAGGTGCAGCGGCAGATCGCGGAGGCGCAGGCGACGGTCCTGGCGACGGGGCTGGAGAACGCCGACATCGACATCGTCGGCGGCGACTCGGTCTTCTTCGACCGGCTGGTCTCCTCGGTCTCGCTCGGCAAGGGCGTGGACGGGTTCGTCCAGAACTCGCAGACCGCGCAGGCGCTGGCCGGACCCTGGCTGGACGGCTCGTCCTCCTTCACGGACGACCTGACCCGGGTGCTGGGCTCGGTCTCCACGGGCGATGTGCAGAACCTGACGGTGTCGGCGTTGCTGATGCGGCTGATGGGGTCGCCGGGGGCGGCGTCGGGCCAGGTGGAGCAGTTGCTGGCGGCGGCGAGGGAGCTGGGGCTGGCGGACCTGCCGGTCGGCGGCGGTACGGAGGCGGCTCCCGCCCCGGCGTCGCTGAACGGGGCCGGGGCGAAGGGATAGGCCGCGGGGCCCCGGGCCCCGCCCTCGAACGCCGGACGGGCCGGCCGCCCGGCCCGCCCGGCGCCGCAGCACGGGGCACGGTGCCGCCGCACGGGGCCGCCCGCTCCGCACGCCGGAAGAAACACGTAGGGAGCCGTACGCATGGACAGCGACAACACCGCCACCGCCACCGCGCCCCCGGGCGGGCGCGGCGATGTGGACGACGGCGCCTACGAGGTGCTGCGGCGGCGGCTCTCCGACCGGGCCGGCGAGCTCATCCGGCGGGCCGAGGCGCTCGACGCCCGCCGCACCGAGGAGTTCGGGACCACCGGCCTCCGCCTCCTCGCCACCGAGCAGGTGCGCACCGAGCACCCCGCCGTACCGCGCGACCTCGTCGCCGTGGGCGGAAAGCTGCTCTTCGGCTTCGAACGGGGGCCGGGGGCCCGGGGCGAGGCCGGCGTCGAGGACGTCCTCCTCGTCCGGGACGCCTCGCCGCGGGACGCGGACGCCGCGGACGCCCCCGCCCAGGAGGACGCCCTCCTCGACGACCCCGGCTTCCGGCACGCGTTCGCCTCCCTCCACCGCTACTTCCGCGACGCCCGCCTCCTGCGGCTGCGCCGCGTGGACGGCAGGCTGCTGGCCGTCTTCCGTACCGGCGAGAACGCCGAGGACATCCGGGTCCTGCGCTGGGCCCTGGGCGCGGACGGGTCGCCCGGGGCGTTCCTGGACGCGCAGGGCGAGCGCGACCACGTCTTCCCGCCCTCCCACGACGTGGAGTGGACCGTCGCGGGACGCGACGCCCACGTCCCCGGGCGCCACCCGCACATCGCCGTCGGCAAGGGCGGCGGCCTCTTCGTCGACACCCTCGGCGGCACCCTGACCGTCAAGACCGCCGACGACACCGAGTCGCCGGACGGGATCTACGAGGAGCCGGTCGACGAGCCGCTGCAGTCGCTGGCCGACGCCGACGTCGCCTACGCGAAGGTAGGGCCGCTGGTGCTGCTGCGCGTGCGGCCCTACAAGGAGACGCACTGGCGCCACCTCGTCTTCAACTCGCTGCTGGGCACCGTCGAACGGCTCGACGGCATCGGACCCGCCTGCCGCCGCCTCCCCGAGGACCAGGGGATCATCTTCCCCGGCGGCTACTACCTCACCACCGGCGCCGCGAAGACCTTCGACACCGCCGAGGAGCTGACCGAGCCCGTCTTCGAGGGCGCGGTCCGCTCCCCCAACGGCGAGGACGTGCTGTACGTCTTCCGCTCCCGCGACGGCCTCCGCAGCCTCCTCCTCCCCTACAACCTGATCCGCCAGGAGGTCGCCACCCCGCTCACCGGGCGCGGCCACGCGCTGCTGGACGACGGGACGCTCGTCCTGCTGCGGGACAGCCCGGACGAGCCGGCCCGCGTGCACCCCCTCCAGCGCTGGCAGACCCCGTACGTCTCCGACACCCACGCCGCCGCCCGCCCCGCCGGGGCCGGGCCGCTGGCCCGGACCGGCAACGCCGACCTGGTGCGCGGGATCTCCGACTGCCTCGCCCTCGCCCACGGCGTACGGGACATGGCGCCGACGACCGCCGTCTACGAGCGGCTCGCCGCCGACTGCGCCCGCGCCCAGGACCGTTACCACTGGCTCTCCGACCCCGAACTGGGCGCACTGGCCGAGCCGTTGGACGAGCTGCGGGACACCGCGCAGCAGGTGCTGGCCGAGTTCACCGCCGTACAGGAGCTGACCCGGCGGGCCGCCGACGCGCTGGCGGAGACCGACGCCCGCATCACCGCCCTGGTGCGGCGGGTGCGCGGCGAGGCGCCGGGCTCCGCATCCGCCTGGGTCGAACGGCTGACCGAACTCCGGCAGGCGCACGGCCACTTGGCGACCGTCGCGGGAATGCGGTACGCCGACGCCGGGCGGATCGCGGAGCTGTCCGCCCGGACGGAGGAGGACATCGCCTCCGCCGCCCGGCGGGCCGTCTCCTTCCTCGCGCGCGAGGACGCCTTCGACGGCTACCACGAGGAGGTCGCGGGCCTCGTCGCCGACGCGGGGGCCCTGGAGACCGCCCGGGAGGCGTCCGCCGTGACGGACCGGCTCGCGGCGATGACGGAGGGGCTGGCCACCGTCACCGACGTCGTCACCGGCCTGGACATCGGTGACGCCACCGTGCGCACCTCCATCCTGGAGCGGATCGCGGAGGTGCTGGGCGGGGCGAACCGGGCCCGCGCCACGCTCGACGCGCGCCGCGGGGAGCTGCTGTCGAAAGAGGGGCGGGCCGAGTTCGCCGCCGAGTTCGCGCTGCTCGGGCAGGCGGTGACGGGCGCCCTGGCCGCCGCCGATACGCCGGAGGCGTGCGACGACCGACTCGCGCGGCTGCTGCTCCGGTTGGAGGACCTGGAGGCGCGGTTCTCCGAGTTCGACGACTTCCTCGCGGAGCTGGCCGAGCGCCGGGCCGAGGTGTACGAGGCGTTCTCGGCGCGCAAGCAGACCCTCCAGGACGAGCGGGCGCGGCGGGCGGAGCGGCTGGCCGGGGCGGCCGACCGGGTGCTGGAGACCGTCGCCCGGCGGGCGGCCGTACTCGACGACCTCGACGCCGTCCACACCTGGTTCGCCTCCGACCCGATGGTCGCCAAGGTCCGCCGCACCGCCGACGAGCTGCGCGGACTCGGCGACCCCGTACGGGCGGAGGAGTTGGAGGGGCGGCTGAAGGCGGCCCGGCAGGAGGCGGGCCGCGCCCTGCGCGACCGTACCGAGCTGTACGCGGACGGCGGGGCCGTGATCAAGCTGGGCCGCCACCGGTTCGCGGTGAACACCCAGCCCTTCGACCTGACGCTCGTGCCCTCGGGTGGCCGGGACGGGGAGGGGCAGGGCCTCGCCTTCGCGCTGACCGGCACGGACTACCGGGCCCCGGTCACCGATCCGGCGTTCGCGGCGGCCCGCCCGTACTGGGATCAGCTGCTCCCCTCGGAGAACGCCGCCGTCTACCGCGCCGAGCACCTGGCCGCCCGCCTCCTCGACGAGCACGGGGCGAGCCGCCTGGCCGCGTTGTCCGATGCCGAACGGGCGCTCCTCGTACGGAAGTCGGCGGCCGAGGCGTACGACGAGGGGTACACCCGGGGCGTCCACGACGAGGACGCCACCGCGATCCTCGCCGCCCTGCTGCGCCTGCACGCGGGCGCGGGACTGCTGCGCCACGAGCCCCGGGCCCGGGCGGCCGCCCAGCTGTTCTGGGCGTACGGCGTGGACGCGGAGCAGCGCACGGCCTGGCGGCGGCGTGCCGCTTCGCTGGCCCGGGCCCGCGCCGCCTTCGGCTCGGCCCCCGCCATCGCCGCGCTCCGGGAGGAGTGGGCGGCGGCGATCGGGGGCGGTCCGGCCGCGCCGGACGGGGCACGGCCCGAGGCGGTCGCCGCGTACCTCTTCGAGGAGCTGACGAGCGGGCCGGCCGGGTTCGTGCGGTCCGCCCCGGTCCGGGCGTTCCTCGACGGGTTCCACCGGGCCGTGGGGCCCGACGCGTACCGGGAGGACCTGGCGGCCCTGGGCGACGACCCGGCCGCCCGCCGCCAGCTCGTGGAGGGCTGGCTCGTTCCGTACGCGCAGACCCTGGAGGCCGCCGGGGCCGGCCCCGACCGCGGCGACCTGGCGGAGGCCGTGGCGGTGGAGGTGTGCCCGGAGCTGGAGCGGTACGCGTGCGACGCACCGCTCACCGAACGGCTGGAGGGCCTGCTCGGCGACCACCCGCGCATCGCGGGCGGCGGGGTCCTCACCGTACGGCTGGACGAACTCCTCGCACGCACCGCCGAGTTCCGCACCGTGACCGTGCCCGGGTTCCGCGCCTACCAGCGGCTGCGCGCCTCCCTGGTGGCCGCCGAGCGCGGACGGCTGCGGCTGGACGACCACCGGCCGCGCGTCATGTCGGCCTTCGTCCGCAACCGGCTGCTCGACGAGGTGTACCTGCCGCTGATCGGGGACAGCCTGGCCAAGCAGCTCGGCACCGCCGACGCCGACCGGCGCACCGACTCCCAGGGGCTGCTGCTGCTCGTCTCGCCGCCCGGCTACGGCAAGACGACGCTGATGGAGTACGTCGCGGACCGGCTCGGCATGGTCCTCGTCAAGGTCAGCGGTCCGAACCTGGGCCACGACGTGACCTCCCTCGACCCCGACCGGGCCCCGAGCGCCACCGCCCGGCAGGAGATCGAGAAGATCAACTTCGCGCTGGAGGCGGGCAACAACACCCTCCTCCACCTCGACGACATCCAGCACACCTCGCCCGAACTGCTCCAGAAGTTCATCCCGCTGTGCGACGCCACGCGCCGGATCGAAGGGGTGCGGGACGGCGAGCCGCGCAGCTACGACCTGCGGGGCAAGCGGTTCGCGGTCTGCATGGCGGGCAACCCGTACACCGAGTCCGGCGAGCGGTTCCGCATCCCCGACATGCTCGCCAACCGGGCCGACGTGTGGAACCTGGGCGAGGTGCTGAGCGGCCGCGAGGACGTCTTCGCGCTGAGCTTCGTGGAGAACGCGCTGACCGCCAACCCGGTACTCGCCCCGCTCGCCGCCCGCTCCCGGGACGATCTGGCGCTGCTGGTGCGGCTGGCCGGCGGCGACCCGTCCGCACGCGCGGGGAAGCTGGAACACCCCTACTCATCAGGCGAGTTGGACCGCGTCCTGGCCGTGCTGCGCCACCTCCTCACCGCCCGGGAGACCGTCCTCGCGGTGAACGCGGCGTACATCGCCTCGGCCGCGCGCACGGACGCCACCCGCACCGAGCCGCCGTTCCGGCTCCAGGGCTCCTACCGCAACATGAACAAGATCGCGGAGCGGATCGTGCCCGTCATGAACGACGCCGAACTGTCCGCCGTGGTCGACGACCACTACGCGGGCGAGGCCCAGACGCTCACCACGGGGGCCGAGGCGAACCTGCTCAAGCTGGCCGCCCTGCGCTCCACGCTCACCGCCGAACAGGCCGAGCGGTGGGCGGCGATCACCGCCTCCTACGTCCGCACGCAGGCGCTCGGCGGGCCGGACGGCGACCCGGTGACGCGTGCGGTGGCGGCGCTCGGGCTGCTCGCGGACCGGGTCGCGGCGGTGGAGACGGCGATCCGGCGCGCGGCCGGCCCCCGGCGCCCGTCGGCGGAGCCGGCGGACGGGCCGACCGCCCTCCGGCCGGACGCGGTCGGCAACCCGGACGCGGTCGACAACCGGGCCGTTCGGAACCACCATGTGAAGATCACCGACACTCCGCACTGACCGGGCAGACCGAGCCGGAAGGATCACGGCATGCTGGGCTTCGTGCCTCCACTCCCTCAGCAGCCGGGACGGCCGCCGTCCTCCGGCCACATGATCGTCTGCGGTGACGACGCCCTGGCCCGCCGGCTCGCCGTGGAGCTGCGCTACGTCTACGGGGAACGGGTCACCCTCCTCCTTCCCCCGGGCCGCGACGCGAACGCCCCGGAGACGCCGCTGACCCAACGCGGCCGTGCGGCGGCCCTGTTCGGCCGGATGTCGGCCGCGATGAACCGCGCGGGCAACGGGGCCGCCGGGGGCGGCGGCGACACCAACGCCGGGGTCGAGGCGGTCCGCATCATGGAGGCGCCCGAGCCCTCCGACGAGGTACTGGAGGAGGCGGGCGTCGACCGGGCCGCCGCCCTCGCCCTCGTCTACGACGACGACGAGCGCAACATCCGGGCGGCCCTGACCGCCCGCCGCCTCAACCCCCGCCTGCGGCTGGTGATCCGGCTCTACAACCGCAAGCTCGGCCAGCACCTGGAGGAGCTGCTCGACCAGGCGGCGGCCGTCACCATGCCCGGCATCGACCCGGCGCTGCTGGACGCCTCCACCACCGTCCTGTCCGACGCCGACACCGCCGCCCCGGCCCTCGCCGCCACCGCCCTCACCGGCAGCAGCAAGGTCATCCAGGCCGAGGGGCTGCTCCTGCGCGCCGCCGAACGCCCGCCGCCGCGGCCCGGCGAGAGCGCCGACCCCGGGCTGTGCACCCTCGCCCTGCTCTCCTCCACCACCAACGACCCGGCGGGAGCGGAGGGTTCGGAGAGCAGTGGCGACGAGGCCCCGCTGCTGCTGCCCGACGAGAGCGCCGTCGCCGCCGCGACCGGCCGGGGCACGGTGGTCCTCGAAGCGATCAGCCGGGCCGCCCCGGACCGGCCCGCGGCCCGGATGGGAGGCAGGGGCGCCCCGCTCTCCCAGGTCTTCTCCCGCCGGTTGCGCTGGTCGGCCCTCGGTGTCGCGCTCTCCGCGCTCGCCCTGGTGATCGCCTCGCTGCTGACCACCGAGGACTCCGCCCTCCGCTCCACGTACCTGACCCTGCTCGACCTGCTCGGCATGAACGACCCGGCGGAGGACGCGCCCCCGGCCCGCCAGATCATCCAGATCCTCTCCGGCATGGCCGGGCTGCTCCTGCTGCCGCTGCTGATCGCCGCCGTCCTGGAGGCGTTCGGCACCCTGCGCACGGTCTCCTCGCTGCGCCGCCCGCCGCGCGGCCTGTCGGGCCACGTGGTGCTGCTGGGCCTCGGCAAGATCGGGACGCGCGTCCTCGTACGCCTCCGCGAACTCGGCATCCCCGTGGTCGTCGTCGAGGAGGACCCCGAGGCGCGGGGCATCCCGCTGGCCCGCTCCCTGCACGTGCCGACCGTCATCGGCGACGTCACCCAGGAAGGCGTCCTGGAGGCCGCCAAGATCCGCCGCGCCCACGCCCTCCTCGCGCTGACCAGCATCGACACGACCAACCTGGAAGCGACGCTGTACGCCCGCTCGGTGAAACCGGACCTGCGGGTGGCGCTGCGGCTGTACGACGACGAGTTCGCCACCGCCGTCTACCGCACCCTGCGCACCGCGCACCCCCAGGCCCTGACCCGCTCCCGCTCGGTCTCCCACCTGGCCGCCCCGGCCTTCGCGGTCGCCATGATGGGCCGGCAGATCCTCGGCGCGGTCCCGGTCGAGCGGAAGGTCATGCTGTTCGCGGCCCTGGAGGTCGCGGGGCACCCGCAGCTGGAGGGCCGCACGGTCGAGCAGGCGTTCCGGTCCGGCGCGTGGCGGGTCCTGGCCCTCGACGCCACCCCGCCCGCCGACCGCGCCCCCGACCTCGCCGCCGTCCCCCCGTACGACCCGGTGGGCGGCGGCACGGCGCCGCCCTCCGGCCTGGTCTGGGACCTGCACCCCGGCTACGTCCTGCGCGCCCAGGACCGCGTGGTGATCGCCGCCACCCGCCGGGGCCTCGCGGAGCTGCTGCGCCGCCGGCGGACGGCGGCGGTGCGGCAGTAGGGGCGACGGGACGGGGGTGGCGCGGCGGAGGGGGCGGCGCGGCGGGGGGAACGGAGGCGGGCAGGCGCCGTGGGGAGGGGCGTGCCGGTGGCCTCCGTTCCGGGTGCGGCGGGGGGAACGGAGGCGGGCAGGCGCCGTGGGGAGGGGCGTGCCGGTGGCCTCCGTTCCGGGTGCGGCGGGCGCGGTCGGCTACCGGAACGCGCCCATCGCCTCCCGCACCTCGGCCAGCGTGCTCTCCGCGATCGCGTTCGCCCGTTCGTTGCCCGCCCGGAGCACCGACCTCACGTACGCCAGGTCCTTCGCGTACTCCTCCCGCCGGGCCCGGAAGGGGGCGAGGTGGCCGTTGACCGCGTCGGTCACCGTCCGCTTGAGGGCGGCGCCGCCGCCGTCGCCGATCTCCGCCGCGACCTCGTGCGGCTCCCGCTCCAGGCAGAGGGCGGCCAGCAGGACGAGCGAGGAGACGCCCGGCCGGCGGACGGGGTCGTAGGTGATGTGCCGGTCGGCGTCGGTCGTCGCGCCCCTGATCAGGCGGGCCGTCTCGTCGGCGGTGGCGGAGAGCGGGATGGAGTTGGCGCGGCTCTTGCTCATCTTGCCGCCGTCCGTGCCGAGCAGGAGGGGCGCGGGGGAGAGCAGGACGTCCGGTTCCGGGAAGACGTTCCCGTACCGCTCGTTGAAGCGGCGCGCGATCGTCCGGGTCAGTTCGACGTGCGGGATCTGGTCCTGCCCGACCGGCACGAGGTTGCCCTTGCAGAAGAGGATGTCCGCGGCCTGGTGCGCCGGGTAGGTGAACATCAGCCCGCTGACCGCCGACTGCCGGGAGTGTGCGATCTCGTCCTTGACCGTGGGGTTGCGGCCCAGCTCCGCGACGGAGACGAGGCTGAGGAAGGGGAGCAGGAGCTGGTTCAGCGCGGGGACGGCGCTGTGGTGGAAGACGGTGGAGCGGGCGGGGTCGATACCGAGGGCCAGGTAGTCGAGGAGCAGCCCCTCCGTGTACTCCTGGAGCCGGTCGGCGGTGTCCCGGTCGGTGAGCACCTGGAGGTCGGCGATCAGGACGAACACGTCCACGCCGAGATCCTGGAGGCGGACCCGGTTGCGCAGGGTGCCGAAGTAGTGGCCGAGGTGGAGGGGGCCGGTGGGGCGGTCCCCGGTGAGGACCCGGAAGCGGCCGGGGTCCTGCGCGATGCGGTGCTCCAGCTCGGCGCTGCGCAGCTCGACGGGGGTGGGAGCGGTGGCGACGGTCGCGGTCGCGGTCGGGGCGCTGGTCATGACGGGTGTCTCTCCTCGCGGGTGTGATGCGTGAGGGACGGCCCCGCCGGTGAGCGCCGCTGCGCTCCGTCTCCGTGTCCGCGCCGTACGAGGGCAGCGAAAAGGGCCGTCCATGTCGAACGGCCCTGGTTCCGTGCAGATGCTGTGGCCGCTCCTATGAGGAGCGCCACCAGTTTCGGCACGGGACGGAGGTCATGGCCTCAGTGTACGGGCCACGGGCCCGGCGCGGCAGCTCTCCGAGGGGCTCGCCTTCGTGGCGGAAGCCCCCCAGGGGCTCGCCTTCGGGGTGGAAGCCCCCTCGGAGGGGCTCGCCTTCGGGGTGGAAACCCCCTCGGAGGGGCGTGGAATAGGACGGAGGGGGACCCCGTTGTAGGGTGTAGTTCAACGTTCAACCAAAACGGCCGAGGCTTCCGGCGACGGAACCCTGACCTCCGGCCGGGACTCAGGAAGGCGGACGCCATGCAGTTCGGGATCTTCACCGTCGGGGACGTCACGACCGACCCGACCACCGGCCGGACCCCCACCGAGAACGAGCGGATCAAGGCGACCCTGGCCATCGCGCAGAAGGCCGAGGAGGTCGGCCTGGACGTCTTCGCGACCGGCGAGCACCACAACCCGCCGTTCGTCCCGTCCTCCCCGACGACCACGCTCGGCTACATCGCCGCCCGCACCGAGAACCTCATCCTCTCCACCTCCACCACGCTGATCACCACCAACGACCCGGTGAAGATCGCCGAGGACTACGCCACCCTCCAGCACCTCGCGGACGGCCGCGTCGACCTGATGATGGGCCGGGGCAACACCGGGCCGGTCTACCCCTGGTTCGGCAAGGACATCCGCCAGGGCATCCCGATGGCCGTCGAGAACTACGCCCTCCTGCACAAGCTGTGGCGCGAGGACGTCGTGGACTGGGAGGGCAGGTTCCGCACCCCGCTCCAGTCCTTCACCGCCACCCCGCGCCCGCTCGACGGCGTCCCGCCGTTCGTCTGGCACGGCTCCATCCGCTCCCCGGAGATCGCCGAGCAGGCCGCGTACTACGGCGACGGCTTCTTCCACAACAACATCTTCTGGCCCATGGAGCACACGAAGAAGATGGTCGACCTCTACCGGCGCCGCTACGCCCACTACGGGCACGGCACCGCCGACCAGGCCATCGTCGGACTCGGCGGCCAGGTGTTCATGCGGAAGAACTCGCAGGACGCGGTACGGGAGTTCCGCCCGTACTTCGACAACGCGCCGGTCTACGGCCACGGCCCGTCCCTGGAGGACTTCACCCGCGAGACCCCGCTGACGGTGGGCTCCCCGCAGGAGGTCATCGAGCGGACGCTGACGTTCCGGGACGCGGTCGGCGACTACCAGCGCCAGCTGTTCCTGATGGACCACGCCGGGCTTCCGCTGAAGACGGTCCTGGAGCAGCTCGACATCCTCGGCGAGGAGGTCGTACCGGTGCTGCGCAAGGAGTTCGCCCGTCTGCGGCCCGCCGGCGTGCCGGAGTCCGCGCCCGTCCACCCGGCGGTCGCCGCCGCCCGCGCCCCGCAGGAGACCGCCCGCACGGGCGGGAAGCAGTCCGAGAAGCAGTCCGAGAAGAAGGAGGTCTGACCCCCATGACCGCCACCACCCCCCTGCGCGTCGTCGCCGTCTCGGCGGGACTGAGCCAGCCCTCCTCCACCCGGCTGCTGGCCGACCGGCTGGCCGCCGCCGCCCGCGAGCGCCTGGCGGCCGACCAGGACCGGGAGGTCGAGGTCCGCGTCGTCGAGCTGCGCGACCTCGCCGCCGACATCGCGAACCACCTGGTCAGCGGATTCCCCTCGGCCGGACTCCGCGAGGCGATCGAGGCGGTGACGGAGGCCGACGGCCTGATCGCCGTGACACCCGTCTTCACCGCCTCGTACAGCGGACTGTTCAAGTCGTTCTTCGACCTGATCGACCCCACCGCGCTGACCGGCAAGCCCGTCGTGATCGCCGCGACGGGCGGCACGGCCCGGCATTCGCTGGTCCTGGAACACGCACTGCGCCCCCTCTTCGCCTACCTGCGGGCCGTCACCGTGCCCACCTCCGTCTACGCGGCGTCGGAGGACTGGGGGTCGGCGGGCGACGAGTACACCGAGGGGCTGCCGTCCCGCATCCGGCGCGCGGGCGGCGAGCTGGCCTCCGCGATCCTGGGCCGTACGGTCTCCGGAGCCTCGCGCGCGGGCGGCCTGGACGACGGGGAGGACGCGATCGTCCCCTTCGAGCAGCAGCTCGCGGCCCTGCGGCCGAACTGAGCCTGCCGCACCCGCTGAGCGGGACTTACGGCTCAGGGGGACTTACGGGGGCGGTTCGGTACGCCCCGCCCCCAAGTGCCTGATGTGACTACAGTGAATCGAGAGCTGTACCGAGCGGGACCGCACAGGACCGAGCTGGAGGCAGACATGGGCAGGATCGTGGTGGGCGTCGACGGCTCCGGCGCGTCGATCAAGGCGCTGCACTGGGCTGTACGCCAGGCCGAGCTGACCGGCGCCACGGTGGAGGCCGTGAGCAGCTGGGAGTACCCCACCACCAGCTGGGCGTCGATGATGCCGGGCATGCCGGCGGACTTCGACCCGCAGGCCATGGCCACCGTCTCCCTCAACGAGGCGCTGGAGGAGGCGCTCGGCGCCGCGGGATCCGCCGCGGTCAGCAAGGTCGTGGTGATCGGCAACCCGGCCCAGGCGCTACTGGACCGTGCCGAGGGCGCCGACCTGCTCGTCGTGGGAGCCCGCGGCCACACCGGCCTGAAGGCCACCCTCCTCGGCTCGGTCAGCCTCCACGTCACCCAGCACGCACCCTGCCCGGTGACGGTCGTACGCGAGTGACGCGGGCGGTGCGCCCGAACCGCCCCGGACCGTGCGCGGGTCCTGCCCCGGACCGTGTGCGGGCACCGACCCGGACCGTGCGCGGACACTGACCCGGACCGTGCGCGGACACCGACCCGGGCCGTGCGCGGGTGGTATGCGGCGGGCCCGACGTGGCTCCTACGCGGGTGGTGCGCGGGTGGTGCGCGGCGGACTGAGGCGGGCGTACCCGGCCGGGCGGCGGATCCGGCGGGCGGCCGGACGGCCGGCGGTGGAAATCGGGGGACCGTTGTCAGTGGGTGCTCCTATCGTGGGCCCATGACCCCTGCTCTCTTCGGGCGCGACCACCCCGCAGGCGTCCTCCGCTCGGAGATCGCCCGGGCCATGGACAGCCACGGCGGCCTCGTGCTGGTCGCCGGAGAGGCCGGGATCGGCAAGAGCACGCTCGTGACGGACGCCGCACACGAGGCGCGGCGGCGCGGAGCGCTGGTGGTCGGCGGCTCCTGCTGGGACTCCGGCAGCACCCCCGGTTACTGGCCCTGGGTCCAGGTCCTGCGCGGCCTGCGCCGCTCCGCCGCGGCGGCGGAGTGGACGGCGGCGCTGGAGGCGTCGGAGGGCCGGCTCGCCGCGCTGCTCGGCGACCCGGCGCCGGGGGCGGCGGCCCTCAGCGCTGTGGGCAGCGGCACCAGTCCGCCGGGGACGCAGAGGTCGCAGGAGCCGCCGGGGGCGGAGGGGCCGCAGAGGCCATCCGGCCTCCAGGAGCCACCGGGTTCACCAGGGCCGCAGCGGCCCACGGGGTTACTGGCGTCTTCCGGCAGCGGCCCCACCGACGGGATCGACGCCTTCGGCCTGTTCGACGCGGTGACCACGGCCCTCGTCACCCTCTCCCAGAGCCGGCCGCTGGTGGTCGTCCTCGACGATCTGCACAGCGCCGACCCCGCCTCGCTGCGCCTGCTCGAATTCGTCGCCCAGCACGCCTGGTTCGAGCGGCTGCTGCTGATCGGCGCCTACCGGGACGTCGAGGTGGAGGCCCCCGGGCACCCGCTCCAGCCGCTGATCCTGCCGCTGGTCTCGCGTGCCGCCGCCACCCTCACCCTGACCGGCCTCGGCCGGGACGAGGTGGGCGCGCTGATGGCGGTGACGACGGGGCGTGAGCCCGCGCCGGAGCTGGTCGACGAGGTCCACCGGCGTACCGGCGGCAACCCCTTCTTCGTCGAGCAGACCGCCCGGCTCCAGCACAGCGGATCCCCGGTCTCCACCATCCCGCCCGGTGTACGCGAAGCCGTCCGGCAGCGGCTCGCCCTGCTGCCCGAACCGGTCGTCTCCCTGCTGACCGGCGCCGCCCTGCTCGGCCGGGAGTTCCGGCGGCAGGTCCTGGCCGTGGTGCACGGCTCACCCGTCCCCCACGTGGACCGGTTGCTGGAGTCGGCCGTCGTGGCCCGGCTCCTCGTTCCCCGGCCCTCCGGGCAGTACGCCTTCGCCCACGACCTGCTGCGCGAGACGCTGTACGCCTCGCTGGACGACGCGGAGGTCCGCGAACGCCACGCCGCCGTCGTACGGACCCTGGACGCCCACGGCAGCCTCGGCGTCGCTCTGCGGCCCGGCGATCTCGCCCGGCACGCGCACCTCGCCGGCGGGGCGCTGGAGCCCGACCGCCGGATCGACCTCCTGCTGGCGGCCGCCCGCGACGCCGCGGGACGCCTGGCCGACGAGGAGGCCATCGGCCACTACCGCCGCGCCCTCACGGTCGCCTCCGGCGCCCCCGGCGCCCCCGGAGAACCGGAACGCGCCCCGGACCTCCGGCGGGCAGCGCTGATCGGCCTCGACCTCGCCGGACAGCTGCGGCATGGGGGAGAGAAGGCCGAGGCGCAACGGCTGCTGGACCAGGCGGTCGCCCGCGCCCGCCGGCTGGACGACCCGGAGCTGCTGGCCCGCGTGGCGATCACCCTCCACCGCGACGCCGTCATGAACAGCCACGACGTGTCCACGAAGGACCTCCTCGCCGAGGCGCACCGCAGGATCACCGGCAAGGAAGGCCAGGACGGCCTCTCCGACGACCGGCTCGCCCAGGAGCTGGCCGTCCACACCATGGCGCTGGCCCGGCGCGGCTCGGACGACGAGGCGCTCGCGTTCTCCCTCTGGGCGCGCCACGACTCCGTGTGGGGCCTCGGATCCGCGGTGGAGCGGCTCGCGCTGACCGACGAACTGACCGTCGTCGGCCGGCGCGCCCGGCACCAGGCCATGGAACTGCACGCGGCGGCCATGCGCTGGGTAACGCTCCTGGAGCTGGGCGACCCGGCCTACCTCGACCAGTTCCGTACGTTCGTCCGGTGCGCGGAGCTGAGCGAGCTGCCCTGGTCCGCCCTGGCACTCGCCGTCGACAGCAGTCTGATCGCCTCCCTGCAGGGCCGGTTCACGGAGGCTGCCGCCGCGCTTCCGGACGACGCGCTCCCCCTGGAGGGCGGCGACCGCGCGACGTTCAGCTTCATGGGGCGCCACCTGCGCTGGGCGCTGCACCTGCTCCAGGGCCGTTTCGCCGAGGCCGAGGAGGCACTTCACCGCCTGCGGAGCTCCGGACACCCCTGCCTCCGGCTGCTGGAATCGGTCACCGCGGTGGAGCAGGGCGACGCCGCGCCCGCGCTGCGCCTGATCGCCGAGCACGCGGACCGCGCCGCCCCGTACCCGCGGGCCTTCATGCCGCAGTGGCTCAGGCTGCTCGCCCAGACGGCGGCGCTGACGGGAGACCCGCGGCTCATCGCCCGCGCGGAGGACGAGCTGACGCCCTACACGGGCCAGTGGGTCGTCTCGCTCGCCGGGTGCGACATCGGCGGGCCCGTCGACCTGTGGCTCGGAATGCTCGCCGCCGCGCGCGGCGACCGGGACGCGGCGGTGGCGGCACTCACCGAGGCCGCCGCCTCCTCGGACCGCCTCGGCGCCCGCCCCTGGGCCGTACGCTCCCGCGTCCACCTGGCCCGCGCCCTGCTGACCCGCGCCCCAGGTACCGGTACCGGTACCGGGGACGCCGGGCAGGCTCGTCGGCTGCTCGACGACGTCGCACGGGAAGCAGGCGAACTGGCGCTGCACCACTGGGTGTCCGAGACCATCGCGCTCCGCGCACTCCTGCCCGCCACCACCGCCGACGGCACTGCCACCGCCACCGCCCCCGCCGACGGCACTGCCCCCGCCCCCACCCCGCCGTCGGTATCCATCCCCCACGCGGCTCCGGACCGGGGCACGGCCCGGACGGCGGAAGGAGCACCGACCGGGGCACCGCCCGCGGAGCAGAGCGGGGAGCGCGCCGAGTTCCGGCGGAAGGGGCCGGTCTGGCAGCTCCGCTGGGACGGGGTGACCGTGCACGTCCCGGACGCCAAGGGCCTGCGGGACCTGCACACTCTGCTGGGTCTTCCCGGCACCGACGTCCCGGCCGTCCAGCTCCTCGCACCCGAGGGCGGGAGCCTCGTGGTCGCCGCCGGGCGGCTCGGCGGTGATCCGGTGCTCGACGATGAGGCCAAGCGCCGCTACAAGGAGCACCTGGACCGGCTGGACGCCGAGACGGACCGCGCCGCGGCACGGGACGATGCCCGGCAGGTGGAGGCGTACGACCGGGAGCGGCAGGCCCTCCTCGACGAGCTGCGCACCGCGTCCGGGCTCGGTGGCCGGCCTCGGCGGCTGGGCGACCAGGCCGAGCGTGCCCGCAAGACGGTCACCGCCCGGATCCGCGACGCCCTGCGCAGACTGGACGCCCTGCACCCCGCCCTGGCGGCCCACCTCACGGCGTCCGTGACGACCGGGTCCACCTGCGCCTACCGGCCCGGGCGAACCCCCGACTGGCGGCTCTGACCTTCACCGCCCGGGTCGGAGCACCCCGCGCCCACGACGCGGCGGGTACCGGTCCAGGGCCGGCCGCCACGGACGAACACCGGACCGGCCCCACGGACCGGACACCGGGCCGGCTCCACGGGCCGGACACCGGGCCGGCTCCACGGGCCGGACACCGACCCGGTCGCCGCGGACGGCCGCCGACCGACTGCCAGCAAGGGGTACCGTCCGTGCCCCGCCGCTACCCCTCCGCCACCACGTCCGCGACCACGCACGCCACGTTGTCGGGCCCGCCCGCCTCGCGAGCCAGGCCGACCAGCCCGCGTACGGCTGCCTCCGGTGCGTCCGCCGCGATGACCGCCGTCCGCAGCTCCGCTTCGTCCACCACCGCCGACAGACCGTCCGAGCAGAGCAGGTAGCGGTCGCCGGCCCTCACCTCCCGCAAGCGGACGTCGGGCCGGGAGACCACCCCCGACGGGGCGGACCGTGCCGCGCCGACCAACGCCTTCAGCAGCAGCGCACGCTCCGGGTGGGAGGCGGCCTCCTCCGGACTCAGCGCCCCGTCGTCGATCATCGCCTGGACCACGCTGTGGTCGTGCGTGATCCGGAACAGCTCACCGTCCCGCAGCAGATAGGCCCGCGAATCCCCGATGTGTACGAGTCCGAGCCGCGACCCGGTCCACAGCATCGCGGTGAGCGTCGTCCCCGAACCGTCCGGGGACGCACCGGGCGCGACCGCTTCCCGGACCGCGCGGGACACGGAATCCGCCGTGTCCTCCAAGGCGTTCAGCAGATCCGCGGCGGACAGCTCGCCATCCCGCCCGCCCCACGCGGACGGCTTGAGCGCATCGATCGCCGCCGCGCTCGCCTCGGCCCCGAGCTCCCCGAACCCGTCGGCGACCGCCAGCAGCCGCGGCCCTGCGAACGCCGCGTCCTGGTTCTCCGTACGCACCATCCCCGTATCGGTCAGGGCGGCACACCGGATGACCAGGTGCACCTCCCCCGGCCCGCCCGGCCCTCCCGGCGCCCCCGGTCCTCCCGGTCCTCCCGGTCCTCCCGGCGCACAGGACCGGCCCAGCGCCGGAGGCCCGGGCCGGGGCAGCGCTCCCGGCCCGAACCCTTCGGCGCTCAGAGCTTCCGCGTCCCCCGCGCCCCCACCCGACCCCGCACCACCCCCGTCCCCGCTCCTGCCGGTGCTCCCCGTACCGCCCGAGATCCGCCACATGGCTCTTCCCTCCGCTGACAAGTGGTCGACGAGGTACATCGCCAGATCGCGCCGGGCTGCCGTCTCGGCCTCCACCCGTGCCCAATAGGCCCGGATCTCCACGGCCGCCGCCCCCGCGTCGAGCGCCACGACCCGGCCGATCCGGCTCAACGGCATCCCGATCCTGCGCAGCCACGCCACCAGGCGGGCGCCCTCCGCCTGCGCCGGGTCGTAGTACCGGTAGCCGTTCACCGGATCGACCAGGGCGGGCCGGAGCAGCCCCAGCTCGTCGTAGCGCCGGAGCGCCTTCGCGGAGAGCCGGGACAGCCGGGCGAACTCCCCGATCGTCACCAGTCCGCCACGCGCGGCGTCCGCCGCAGGAACTTCGCGTTCCACCCCGTACCTCCTCGTACCGGGCGTCGTCCGCCCGGCCCCACCGATGCTGGGGCTTCCCCCGCGGGGAAGGTCAAGGATGCCCAGGACGTGGATGTCCACGACGCCCGGGCCCGCGCGTACGACCTGGGCGACGGCGCCCCGTCAGAGGACCGGAGACGAACCTGCCCGCTCCTGTCGGGCGGGTCCGGGCACGGACGCGTCCGCAACCCTGCCCCTGGTCACTTCCGGTTGTAGAGCCGCATCGTCACCACCCCGAAGACCACCAGAAGCACCCCCGACCAGCCCAGCGTCCAGGCGATGTCGGCGGCCGGCCATTCGCCCGCCATCAACTCGCGCACCGCCGTGGCGAGGTGGGTGACCGGGCTGTTGTTCACGAACGCCTGAAGCCAGCCCGGCATCGTCTTGGGGTCGACGAAGACGTTGCTGAGGAAGGTCAGCGGGAAGATCACCATCATGCTGACGCCCATCACCGACTTCTCCGAGCGCAGCAGCAGCCCGAACATCGTCCAGATCCAGGAGAACGCGAAGGAGAACACGACCAGCAGCGCGACGCCGGCCAGCACGCCGAGCACACCGCCGCCCGGACGGAACCCGATGATCATGCCGACGGCGAGCATCACCGCCGACGCCAGCAGGTAGCGCAGGACGTCGCCGAGCAGATAGCCGACCATCGGGGCGGGACGCCAGATCGGCAGCGTGCGGAAACGGTCGAAGACGCCTTTGGCGATGTCCGTGTTCACCGCGACGCCCGTGTACATCGTGATCATCACGACGCTCATCACCATGATGCCGGGCAGCAGGAACTGGATGTACTCCTCCGTCGAGCCGGCCAGCGCCCCTCCGAAGAGGTACGTGTACATCAGGACCAGCATGATCGGAAAAGCCGTCACGTCGAAGAGCTGTTCCGGCACGTGCTTGATCTTCAGCATGGCGCGCCAGCCGAAGGTCAGCGACGCCGACAGGGCGCTGGGCCTCGGAGGGCGCTCATGGCCCACCAGCAGCGCCGAAAGGCGCTCCCGGTCGGGCTCGGCGAGCACGACGTCCTCGAGCTCCGTCTTGGCGGTCGCGGTACTCATGCCGCCACTCCCTTCTTGTCCGTGAGAGCGAGGAAGACCTCGTCGAGGCTGGGTTGTCCCAGCGAGAAGTTGTCGACCGTGATGCCGCAGCGGGCCAGCTCGGCCAGGGCACGCCCGGCCTGCTCCGCCGCGCCCTGGTCGCCGTTCTGCCCGTCGATCCGGGCGGTGAGCGCCACCGGGTCCGCGTCCAGCTGGACCTCCGTCTCCAGCGCGAGCGCCAGCACCTTGTGCGCCTCGGCGCGCTGATCGGCGTCCCGCAGCCGCAGGTGGACGGTTCCGGAGCCGACGGATGCCTTGAGCTCACCCTTGGTCCCCTCGGCGATGACCTTGCCGTGGTCGATCACCGCGATACGGGAAGCCAGTTGGTCGGCCTCGTCCAGGTACTGGGTGGTCAGCAGAACCGTGGTGCCGTGCGCGACGACCGCCCGCACGATGTCCCAGACCTGGTTGCGGCTGCGGGGGTCGAGTCCGGTGGTCGGCTCGTCCAGGAACAGCACGTCCGGGGTGTTCAGGATGGACGCGGCGATGTCGATGCGCCGCCGCATGCCTCCCGAGTAGTTCTTCACCTGCTTGCCCGCCGCGCCGCTCAGCCCGAACCCGTCGAGCAGCTGGTCCGCCCGGTCACGGGCCGCAGGTTTGGAGTGCCCGAGCAGCCGGGCGAGCAGGATCAGGTTCTCCACGCCGGTCAGGTCCTCGTCCACCGAGGCGTACTGCCCGGTCAGGCTGACCCGGCTGCGGACCGCGTCGGCGTCCTGCACGACGTCCTTGCCGAACACCCGGGCGGTGCCGCCGTCGGGGCGCAGCAGGGTCGCGAGCATGCGGACGGCGGTGGTCTTGCCGGCGCCGTTGGGTCCGAGGACGCCGTAGACGGTGCCGGTGGGGACGGCGAGATCGATGCCGTCCACCGCGCGGTTGTCGCCGAAGACCTTCACCAGCCCCTCGGTCTCGATGGCCAGTTCTGTGGTCATGTTCCCCTCCTTGTGGATCGTCGGTGGGTGTCGGTGCTCCGGGCCCGCATCGGCTTCCGGAAGCTCACGCGACGTAGGGGTGGACGGCGCGCGCCTCACGCAGGGCCCGGCCCCACCAGTCGAGCTGGTCGAGCATCACACGCACGGACCGGTCGTGGCGGGTGGCGGCGGGGCTTTCCTCCAGGGGCTGCTGGAGGAAGTCGAGCGCGACCCCGTTTCTCAGGGTCACCGTGTGCAGCTCGGTGAAGACCGAACGGAGCTGCTCCACCGCGTACAAACCGGCGGAACCATGTCCGTAGCTCACGAAGGCGACCGGCTTGGTCTGCCACTCCTCGTACGCGAAGTCGATGGCCTGTTTGAGGGAGGCGGGGAAGGAGCGGTTGTACTCCGGGGTGATCACGACGAACGCCTCGGCCCTGGCGATCTCGCCGGTGAACTCCGTCATCTGCCCGGTCGCCCGCCCGGGGTGGTGGAGGGGGAAGTCGAAATCCGCCAGGTCCAGCACGGCGAGCTCCAGCTCGCTCCGGCCCTGCGCCCGGTCCATGAACCAGCGGCCGACCGCATCGCCGACGCGGCCTTCGCGGGTGCTGCCGATGATCACCGCGACACGGAGCGGGTCGCTTCCCGTCTCCCGCTCCCGCCCGGACGGAGAACCGCTTCCGGTGCCCCGCGCAACGTCGTCTGCCTCGTCCGTCGTCATCGCCGGCTCCTCCTCCCGTCTCCCCCGCCGCGCCCCGAGCCCCGTCCGCTCCCTCACCTCCTGGGCGCCAGACGCGGGGGCGCGGCCGCCAGATCGAATCGGGCGGCCGCACCCCCGGTCGGGGAGCCATGGGAACAGGCCCCGGAACCGGGCCCCGGAAGGCAGCCGGGCTCTCAGGTCTCCCGCGCGTACAGGGCGTAGTACGAGACGCAGAGGACGCCCACCCCGACCGCCAGGCCCAGCACGGTCGACCGCAGCACGCTGGTGTCGGTGAGGCTCACCAGGAAGCCGATCGCGCACGCGGTCAGCGCGCCGTAGGCGACCGCCCGCAGTTCGCGCGGCAACGCGTGCTGGATCCGTCCCAGCGCGAAGCAGAGGACCGCCAGAGCGGCACCGGAGACGAGCCCGAGCAGGACCTGCCCACCGGTGCTGGGGCCGCCGTCGCGGCGGATGAACGCCGCGTAGAAGCCGTAGACCACGCCGAGCACCAGGGGCAGGGCCCAGGCCAGCGCGGTGTGGCGGCGGGGCCGGGCGTGCGCGCGGCCGCCCCTTCGGCCGGGCATCGCTGCGTGTGTGGCCATCACGGACAGCTCCTTCCGTCACCCCCGTTCCTCCAGAGCACACCCGGCCGCGCGGCCCGGCAACTCGAACGGCGTACGGCCCGGAGCGGTCCGGCCCCCGAGGGGATTTCCTGGAGGAGTGCGGACCTCCCCCTCGATGACCTCGAAGACCCCGGCAGCCTCGTCGCGCTCGGCGGTCCCGGCGGCCCTCTCAGCGGTCCTGCTCGTCCTGCTCGCCCTCCTGGTGCCGCTGAGCGCGCTCTCCGCGTGGGTGGACCTGGAGATCGACGACGCCGACCGGTACGTCGCCGCCGTGTCCCCGCTCTCCTCCGACCCTGCGGTCCGGGCCACCGTCGCGGACCTGGTCACCGAGGAGGCCATGCGCCGGATCGACCTCGGGCCGCTCCAGGACACGGCCCGCGACTTCCTGCACCGGACCGTGTCGTCGTTCACCACCGGCGACGTCTTCCGCAACGCCTGGGACACCGCGAACCGGACCGCCCACGAGGCGGTGACGGCCGCCCTGGACGGCGACGGCGGGGAGCCGGTGACGATCGACCTGGCCCCGGTGATCGACCAGGTCAAGAAGGACCTCGTACGCGACGGGGTGCCGTTCGCGGACCAGATCCCGGTCGAGCGGACGGAGATCACCGTGCTCGGCCCGGACCGGGCCGACGACTTCAGGAGTTCGTTCCGCCGGCTCCGTCAGTGCAGCATCTGGCCGGCCGTCGCCACGCTGGTCCTCCTCGTCCTGGTGGTGGGCGTCACGACCGTACGGCGCGGTCTGCGGGGCGGCCTGGGGGCCACCGCGGTCGTGGGCGCCGGGTTGGTGCTCGGGGCGATCGTGCTCCGGGTGCTGGTCTCGGTCGGCCGCAGCCGGGTGCTGGACGAGGTCCCCGGCAGCGACCGGGACGCGGCGGCGGCGGTGGTCGACGCCCTGACGGCCTCGCTGCGGACCACGGTGTGGATCGTGCTGGTGGCCGGGGCGGTGCTGCTCGTGGGGGCGGTGTTGGCACGGATGCTCCTGCGGAAGAGGGCCTGAGCCGATGTGCGCCGCGGTGGTACCCGCGCGAGAGTGGACGACGGGCCCGTCCCGCACGGCGACCGCCCCCCCGGGGGGGGCACGGCGGCCGCCCCGCGTGATCCTCAGGGCGGCGACCGCCGCCGAACGACCTGCTCCGAGTTACCTGCGCCGAGCGACCTGAAGGAGGCGTCATGGCCGACCGCGAGATCTTCGAGCACATCGACGAGCTGGTGGCGGAGGAACGCGACCTGCGCGACCGCTCCGTGGCCCGGATGGGGCTGTCCGCGGACGAGAAGGCCCGATTGCGGGCGGTGGAGGTCCAGCTCGACCAGTGCTGGGATCTGCTGCGCAGGCGTCGGGCGCTCAGCGAGTACGGCGAGGACCCCTCGGCGGCGAAGGTGCGCCCCGCGGACGAGGTCGAGGGCTACCGGAGCTGACCGGGTCCGGGAGGCCGACGGAGACCGCGGCCCCGTGTTTCACGTGAAACACGGGCAGCCTCGGCGGGCACCCCGCTGACCGGCCCGGACGCCGACCGGCCCGGCCCTGCTCGGCTCGTCGTCAGTGGCGGCGGCGGCGTCGGCTCAGCCGGCCGGCGGGCGCCCCTGCAGACGCTCCATCTCCCGGCGGTCGCGCTTGGTGGGGCGGCCCGCGCCCCGGTCCCGTACGGGTACCTGGATCGCCATCTCTCGGGGCGGCGGGGGCGGGCTGTTGTCGACGAAGCACTCCGCGGCCACCGGCGGGCCGACCCGCTTCTTCACGATCTTCGAGACGACGACCACCCGGTCCCGCCCCGCGTGCCGCAGCCGCACCTCGTCGCCGACGCGTACGGCCTGCGCGGGCTTGGCCCGGTCGCCGCCGACCTTCACATGCCCCGCCCGGCAGGCGGCGGCCGCCTGGGCACGCGTCTTCGTCAGCCGGACCGACCAGATCCACACGTCGACCCGGACGCTTCCCTCCGCCTGCGGCGCGTCACCGGAAACCATGGGTCCGACTGTAGTGCGGAGAGGGCGGCGGGCGGG
Source organism: Streptomyces sp. NPDC017448 (assembly GCF_044330565.1). Classification (NCBI taxonomy): domain Bacteria; kingdom Bacillati; phylum Actinomycetota; class Actinomycetes; order Kitasatosporales; family Streptomycetaceae; genus Streptomyces; species Streptomyces sp. NPDC017448. Next base: position 140,308 of record NZ_JBIRLM010000006.1, read on the forward strand.
AGGCGGTCGTCCTCCCGCCCGCCGGACCTCACACGCCGATGTCGCGGCCGTCCTTGCGCCAGACGGCGACGACGGCGGGACGGACGATCCTGCCCGGTCCGTCGGGCCAGGAGCTCGCCGGGTTCTCCACGGACGCCCCGTCCGTCTCCCCCGGGTGCTGCACGGCGACCAGGACGCGACGGTCCTGGATGACCGGGCCGCAGGTCTCGGCCCCGGACGGGACGGTGAGGAACTGCTTCAGTTCACCCCGGCGGTCACCCTGCGTCGCCACGCCGAACAGGCCGTCGTGCGAGTCGAGCTTGTTGCCGTCCGTGGAGATCCACAGGTTGCCGTGGGCGTCGAACGCCACGTTGTCCGGGCAGGAGATGGGGCTGACGTTCTCCTTGGGGAAGCCCGCGAAGTACGTCGACGGGTCCTCCGGGTCGCCCGCCACGAGGAACAGCCGCCAGGCGAAGCCGTCGCTCGCCGGGTCGTCCCAGTTCTCCGCGAGCTCCAGGACCTGCCCGTGCTTGTTGTTGTTGCGCGGGTTGGCCTCGTCCGCACCAGCCTTGCCCGCCTTGCCGCGGTCCGTGTTGTTGGTGAGCGCGACGTAGACGCGGCCGGTGCGCGGCGAGGGCTCGACGTCCTCGGGGCGGTCCATCTTGGTCGCGCCGACCTTGTCACCGGCGACCCGGGTGTAGACGTACACCTCCTCGGCGGTCATGCCCGGCACGTGCGAGGTGGTGCCGGTGGCCAGCGGGATCCACACACCGCTGCCGTCGAACTCGCCGTCGTTGGGAAGCTTTCCGGTGCCGTCGATCTCGGTGACCGGCGAGTCGCCCGTCAACTTGGCGACGTACAGCGTCCCCTCGTCCAGCAGCGTCAGGTTGTGCTCACGGGCGGCCCGCGAGTTCCCCTTCTTCATCCGCTTGCTGGAGACGAACTTGTAGAGGTAGTCGAACTTCTCGTCGTCACCCATGTAGACGACCGGGCGGCCGTCGGAGGTGAGCCGGGGCTGCGCCGCCTCGTGCTTGAACCGGCCCAGCGCGGTCCGCTTGCGCGGGGTGGAGTCCGGGTCGTACGGGTCGAGTTCGACGACCCAGCCGAAGCGGTTGGCCTCGTTGGGCTCCTCGGCGAGGTCGAAGCGCCGGTCGAAACGCTCCCACTTGCGCTCCGTCTCGCCCGCGCCTATCCCGTACCGCTTGTGCATGGCGGTGGAGCCGTTGGCGAAGTACTGGTTGAAGTTCTCCTCGCCGTGCAGCGTGGTGCCCCACGGAGTGGTGCCGCCCGCGCAGTTGTTGAGGGTGCCGAGCACCTTGCGGCCGGTGCGGTCGGCGGAGGTGCGCAGCAGGGCGCTCCCCGCGGCGGGGCCCGTCATGCGGAACTCGCTCGTCGCGGTCAGACGGCGGTTCAGCGGGTGCCGGTTGACCGGGCCCAGCCTGCCGGTGCGGTGCTCCTCCTGGACGACGACCACGGAGAGTCCGTGCGCCGCCCAGGCGATCTCCACCTGCTCGCGGGTCGGGTTGGCCGGATCGTAGCCACGGAACATGAGGATCTCGTCCGTGTACTCGTGGTTGGCGACCATGACCTGCCGGCCGTGCTCGCCGCGCAGCGGGAGCAGAGAGAGGAAGTCGTTGTTGTAGCCGAACTGGCCCGCCTGCGCCTTCGCCGTCTGCTTGTCCGGGTCGAAGGCGGGCGCACCGCGCAGGATCGGTTCGCCCCAGCGGATCACCACGTTCTGGGCGTACCCGTCGGGGACGGTGACCTTGTCGTCCTTGTTGGGTGCGACCGGCGAGAACCGCAGGCCACGCGCCCCGGAGGAGGACGGGCGGTGGGGGTGGCCCGGCTTGTGGCCGTGTCCGGCCGGTACGACGGCCTCGGCCCGCTGGACGCCCGGGCCGGTCAGCGCGGCGGTCCCTGCGGCGGTGGCGACGGTGACCACGGCGGCGGCGCGCATCATCGAGCGGCGCGACACGGCGCCGGCGATGATGTCGCCCGCGTACTCGTTGTCGCTGGTGTTGGGCGTCTCCTTGAAACAGGCGTCCCCGCAGCGGAAGCGGCAGGTCAGCGCGGAACGCCCCCCGGGATGCGAGCTGATGAACGGCAGCAGGTTGCGCACGTGGATTCCCTCCGTCTGGTGTCGTGCGAGACGGTATGTGCGCCTTCACGCGGTCCGTGGGACTCCCGGTGAACGGAGGGTGAAGTCCGGGCCACCGCTGTCTTTTCGCGCCCCCCGGGGCCGGCGCCCCGGACTCGGTACGGGAACGGTTGCGGCTCGGTTGACGCAGGGGTGGGCCGCACCGGCGTACGGCCTGATCCGGCCGCTAACCTTACGTATCCGTCCTGGCCAGGGATGAATTCACCCAGGTCGGACATTCCCCGCACCCAACTCATGCGAAAGGCCTCGCTCATGGGCATTCGGAGCTTGCTGCGTAAGGTGTTCGGCCGCACGGAGCAGGACGAGCCGACCACGGCCACCGTCCCGCCCCAGGCCGAGCGCGTTCAGCCCAAGGAGCCGGAGCCGGAGTCCACTTCGGCGGCCGGAACCGAGGCGGAGCCGAAGGCCTCGATCCCGGCGCCCGCCTCGCCCCCCTCGACGGAGTCCCCGTCGGCGGCCCCCCGCCCCGACGGCGCCACGGAGCGTGACGGTTCCCCGGCCGCCGACCTGGTGGCGGAGGCGTTCGACCGGCCGGCCACCGCTCCGGCGACGGCGACCGTCCCCGCCCAGGGGTCGGCCGCGGACGCCGCTCCGAAGGCGGAGAAGCCCGAGGAGCCGGTAGCCGCCGAGCCCGAGGAGCCGGTAACCGCCGGTCCCGCCGAGACGGGGAAGCCCGAGGCCGCCGAACCCGTCGAGACCGAGAAGCCCGAGGCGCCGGTGGCTTCCGGGACGCCTGCCGAGGCCGGGGCGGCGGACCGGGCGCCGATCACGATCGACTTCGACCTGGACGATGTCCGGGAGGCCGCACCGGAGCCGGAGCCCGCACCGGCAGAGGGGCAGGCGAAGGCAGAGGGGCCGGCAGAGGCAGAGGCGTCTGCCAAGGCCCCGGAGGCCGAGACGGAGGCCGCTCCCGAGCCGGCCCAGGCCGCTCCCACCGCGGAGACCCCCGCGTCCGAGCCCGCCGAGGCCGAGGCCGCCCCCACCGCGGAGACCGCTCCCGAGCCCCAGGCAAAGGCCGAGACCGAGGCGGAAGTCGAGACCGCCCCCGAGGCCGAGGTCGAGACGGAGACCGCCCCCGAGCCCATCGAGGCCCCGGCCGAGACGGAAGCCACCCCCGAGCCCATCGAGGCCCAGGCCGAGACGGAGACCGCCCCCGAGCCCATCGAGGCCCCGGCCGAGACGGAGACCGCCCCCGAGCCCATCGAAGCCCCGGCCGAGACGGAAGCCACCCCCGAGCCCATCGAGGCCCAGGCCGAGACGGAAGCCACCCCCGAGCCCATTGAGGCCGAGACGGAGGCCGAGGCCGCCCCCGAGCCGGCCGCCGCGCCCCGCAAGCCCGCCACCACGCTCGCGAAGGTCACGTCGCGCGCTCCCCAGCTCGCCGCCCCGTACAAGGCCGCGCAGGCAGCGCTCAAGGCGCACGATCTGACCGGGCTCCGCGCCCGCGTCTACCTCGTGCTGGACCGCTCCGGCTCGATGCGCCCGTTCTACAAGGACGGCAGCGCCCAGCACCTGGGCGACCGGGCGCTCGCCCTCGCCGCGCACCTGGACGCGGACGCCACCGTGCCGGTCGTCTTCTTCTCCACCGAACTCGACGGCACCGGGACGCTCGAACTCTCCGGACACGAGGGGCGCGTCGACGAACTGCACGCGGAACTCGGCCGCCTGGGCCGGACGCACTACGAGCACGCCGTCGCGGAGGTCGTCGCCCACTACGAGAAGTCCGGCGCCACCGGCCCGGCCCTCGTGATCTTCCAGACGGACGGCCCGCCGGACGCCAAGCAGGCCGCCCGGCAGGCCCTCGCGGACGCGGAGCGGCTGCCGCTGTTCTTCCAGTTCGTCGCCTTCGGCGACCCGGAGGCGAAGGGCTTCGACTTCCTGCGGAAGCTCGACGCGCCGAACACCGGCTACTTCCACGCCGGACCCGCACCCCGCGAGATCGCGGACACCGAGCTCTACCGGGAGATCCTGGCCGGGCTGCCCGCCTGGACCGCCGCGCGCGAGGCCGGTGCCGAGGGCTGACCGGTCGGCAGTCGTACGGTCACGGCGAGACCACCGCCCTGCGGGCCCGGCCTCGCCGTGACCGTTCCGCCGTGGGCCACCGCGATCGACCGGACGATCACTCCACCCCGATCGGGGGCGTCTTCCCTCCTGAGGGTGGGCCCCCGCGGGCGGGCCCCGACCGCCGATGTGAGGGCGCCCCTCCCCGGGGCCGTAGGATTTCCGCCATGGCGGCCACTGGATCCGAGAAGCAGGGGGCGAAGGCGTTCTACGTCTCGACCCCCATCTACTACGTCAACGACGCTCCTCACCTGGGCCACGCCTACACGACCGTCGCAGGCGACGTGCTCACGCGCTGGCACCGCCAGCGTGGCGAGAAGGTGTGGTATCTCACCGGCACGGACGAGCACGGTCAGAAGATCATGCGCACCGCCGAGGCGAACGACGTCACCCCGCAGGCGTGGGCGGACAAGCTCGTCGAGGAGGCGTGGAAGCCCCTCTGGGAGCACCTGAACATCGCCAACGACGACTTCATCCGGACCACGGAGAAGCGGCACACCGACCGCGTCCAGGAGTTCGTGCAGGACCTGTACGACAAGGGCGAGATCTACAAGGGCGGATACGAGGGCCCGTACTGCGTGGGCTGCGAGGAGTACAAGCTCCCCGGCGACCTGGTCGACGGCGAGGGCGACCTCGCCGGGCAGAAGCTGTGCCCGATCCACAAGCAGCCGGTGGAGCTCCTCAAGGAGGAGAACTACTTCTTCAAGCTCAGCGCGTACGGCCCGAAGCTGCTGGAGTTCTACGCGGCGAACCCGGACTTCATCCAGCCCGAGTCGGCGCGCAACGAGGTCGTGAACTTCGTCGAGCAGGGGCTCCAGGACCTGTCGATCTCGCGCTCCACCTTCGACTGGGGCGTCCCGGTGCCGTGGGACGACCAGCACGTCATCTACGTGTGGGTCGATGCGCTGCTCAACTACGCCACGGCCGTCGGCTACGGCTCCGACCAGGAGAAGTTCGACGGTACGTTCCCGGCGAACGTCCACCTGATCGGCAAGGACATCCTCCGTTTCCACTCGGTGATCTGGCCCGCCATGCTGATGGCGCAGGGCCTGCCGCTCCCCGGCAAGGTCGTCGCCAACGGCTGGCTGATGGTCGGCGGCGAGAAGATGTCGAAGTCGAACCTGACCGGCATCAAGCCGCAGGACCTGACCGCGCACTTCGGTGTGGACGCGTACCGCTGGTACTTCCTGCGGGCCATCGCGTACGGCAGCGACGGGTCGTTCTCCTGGGAGGACTTCTCCGCCCGCTACACCTCCGAGCTGGCCAACGACTACGGCAACCTCGCCTCGCGCGTGGCGGCGATGGTCGGCAAGTACTTCGACGGCGCGCTGCCGGCGGACACGGCCGCCGGTGACGCCGAGCTGGCCGTGCGGGAGGGCCTGGCGAAGGCGGTCGCCACCGCCGACCGGAAGATCGGCGAGGAGCTGGACTTCCAGGCCGGCATCCTGGCGGTCTTCGACTTCGTGAAGCAGGTCAACGGCTACATCACGGAGCAGGAGCCGTGGAAGGTGGCCAAGGACACCACCCCGGAGGGCCGGGCCCGCCTGGCGGCCGTCCTTTACACGGCCGCCGAGTCGCTGCGCGGGGTCGCGGTCCTGCTCAACCCGGTCATGCCGGAGACCTCGCAGAGGCTCTGGGAGTCCCTGGGCGCCGAGGAGGCCCTGGGCGCCCTGGCCGGCCAGCGGGTCCAGGACGCGGGCACGTGGGGCGTCCTGCCCGTGGGCGCGACGGTGACGAAGGGCGCGGTGCTCTTCCCCCGCCTGGAGGAGAAGCCGGCGTAACCGCTGCCGTACGTACGCGGGGGGGGGGGGGGGGCGCCCCCGGCGGGGGGGGGCCCCCCCCCCCCGGGGGGGGCCCCGCCCCCCCCGCGTACGGGCTTCTCCTCAGCGCACCCAGCTCTTGAGCGGCTCGGTGTCCAGCTCGATCCCGACCGGGGCGGGGAGGGTGACGGTCTTGCCGTACGGCACGGTGACGACCTGCTCGTAGCGCACCCCGTCGGGCGGCGAGTGGACCTTCGCCTCACAGCTGTCCCGGTCGATCAGGGGATGGACCGGGGTACCGGTCCCGGCGTACGCGCGGGGCTTCTCGACCCGGCCGCGGCGGTCGGTGTCCTCGTCGTACGAGGTGACCTCGACGCCCATGAGGACGTCGTCGGGCCGGCCCGTTCGCCTTGGCCGACGAAGGCCCCGCTGGAGGCGAGGCAGCCGTCCGGGCGGGCGTTGCCCTTGCGGTATGTCTCGATGCGCAGTCCCTGCTCGGGACAGAGCCACCGGCTCGGCGACCGGTCTCACCGCCCCAGCCTCTCCGCGTCGCCCATCACGATCACCGGCTTCATCGCCGGGTCCAGGGCGCGCAGCAGCTCCCGCATCCGGTTCTCCGGGATGGAGACGCAGCCCTGCGTCGGTCCGCCGTGGTCGACGTGGATCCAGATGCCGCCGCCGCGTTCGAGGCCGAGGGGACGGGTGCGGTCGAGCGGGCTGACGCCTTCCGTCCGGTTGTAGTTGATCGCGACGACGTAGTCGAAGGAACCCTCCAGCGGCTCCCCGAAGAACCCCTCGCCGTCCACCGCGAACCGGGGGTGTTCGTCGTACGGGAGCAGAGCGCCCGGGTCGGGGAGGCGCCCGCCCGCGTCGGTGAGGGTGTAGACGCCCGCGGGAGACCTCAGGTCGCCGGCCACGTGGTGGTCGGTCCAGCCCTTCATGCCGTTGTGCGCGTCCCAGGGGCCGGCGACGGGCTTCCACCCCCCGACCGGGTCCTCGCGGCTGTAGAGGACCGCGCTGGACCGGTTGGCGTCGGCCTCCTCGCCGGTCACGACGAACGCCTGCCGGGCCTCGGCGGGGATCTTCGCCAGGGTCTCCGGTCCCAGACCGGGGATCGCGGCGGGGGACGGGGTGGGACTCGGCGCGGGAATCGCGCCGGCACCCGGGCCGGAGGAGGCCCGGCGTGCGGGCGCGGCGTCGGACTCCGGGCCCGCCGCCCCCTGCCCCGGAGCGCCCACCGGGGGCTTCGCGGGGGCGGGGTCGGAGGAGCAGCCGGTGAGCAGCAGGACCAGAGCGAGGAGCGGGGCGGCGAGCAGGGCCGGAGGGCGGCGCGGGACGGACACGGCGGATGGCTCCTCGGGAACGGCGGGACGGCGCGGCACGCGGTGCGGTGGAGGTCTCTCGTTGCCAGTCTTTGCCGGGGCCGCCCCGGACGAATCCGAACCGGGGCCATCCGGCTGTACCCCGTCGCCCTGCCGTCCCCGGCCTCCGGCGTCCCGCAACGCAACGGCCCCCGGTCAGGTGACCGGGGGCCGTTTCACGTGAAACATCCGCAGGGCGGGGCGAGCGGAACCGTACGGACCGCCGCGTCCCCGCAGACCGCCTACTCCGAGGCGGGCTTCTCCCCTGCGGGCTTCTCCGCCGCGCCCTTGGGGGCCACCGGCTTGCGCAGCTGGATGTTCAGCTCCCGCAGACGGGACTCGTCCAGCTCGGTCGGGGCACCCATCATCAGGTCCTGGGCGTTGCCGTTGAGCGGGAACGCGATCGTCTCGCGGATGTTCGGCTCGTCGGCGAGCAGCATCACGATGCGGTCGACGCCCGGGGCGATGCCGCCGTGCGGCGGAGCGCCCAGCCGGAACGCGCGGAGCATGCCCGCGAACTCGTGCTCCACGGTCTCGCGGTCGTAACCGGCGATCTCGAACGCCTTGAGCATCAGCTCGGGCTCGTGGTTGCGGATGGCGCCCGAGGACAGCTCGATGCCGTTGCAGACGATGTCGTACTGCCAGGCGAGGATGTCCAGCGGGTCCTTCTCCTCCAGGTCGGCGAGGCCGCCCTGGGGCATCGAGAAGGGGTTGTGCGAGAAGTCGATCCTGCCGGTCTCCTCGTCCTTCTCGTACATCGGGAAGTCGACGATCCAGCAGAACCGGAAGACGCCCTCCTCGAAGTGGCCGGCGCGCTTGGCCGCCTCGACCCGGACCGCCGACATGATCTTGGAGACCTCGTCGAACTCGCCCGCGCCGAAGAAGACCGCGTGGCCCGGGACCAGCGAGAGGCGCTCGGTGAGCGTCTTGACGTCGGCCTCGGTGAGGAACTTGGCGATCGGACCGGCGAGCGTGCCGTCCTCACCCACCCGCACCCAGGCCAGGCCCTTGGCGCCGTGCTCGACGGCGTACTCGCCGAGGCCGTCGAAGAACTTGCGGGACTGGCCCGCGGTGTCGGGGACGGGCAGCGCGCGGACGTGCTTGCCCGCGAACGCCTTGAACCCGGAGTCGGCGAAGACGTCCGAGATGTCGACCAGCTCCAGCTTGGCCCGCAGGTCCGGCTTGTCGTTGCCGTACTTCAGCATCGACTCGCGGAACGGGATGCGCGGGAACGGCGAGGTGACCTCGCGTCCGTTGCCGAACTCGGTGAAGAGCTCGGTCATCAGCTTCTCGATCGGCTGGAAGACGTCCTCCTGCTCGACGAAGGACATCTCCACGTCGAGCTGGTAGAACTCGCCCGGCGAGCGGTCCGCGCGGGCGTCCTCGTCGCGGAAGCAGGGCGCGATCTGGAAGTAGCGGTCGAAGCCCGAGATCATCAGCAGCTGCTTGAACTGCTGCGGGGCCTGCGGCAGCGCGTAGAACTTGCCGGGGTTCAGCCGGGACGGGACGACGAAGTCACGGGCGCCCTCGGGAGAGGTCGCGGTGAGGATCGGGGTCGCCATCTCGTTGAAGCCGAGCGCCACCATCTTGGAGCGGATGGCCGCGATCACGGCCGAGCGCAGCATGATGTTGCGGTGCATGCGCTCGCGTCGCAGATCGAGGAAGCGGTACTCCAGGCGCCGCTCCTCGTTGACGCCGTCCTCGGTGTTGATCGTGAACGGCAGCGGGGCCGCCTCGCCCAGCACCTCGACCTCGGCGACCTCGATCTCGATCTCGCCGGTCGGCAGCTCCGGGTTGACGTTGTCGGCGCCGCGCGCGGAGACCGTGCCGTCGATCCGGACGACGGTCTCCTTGGTGAGCTTCGCCAGCGCCTCGTTGGCGGGGGTGCCGGGGCGGGCGACGAGCTGCACCAGACCGTAGTGGTCGCGCAGATCGATGAAGAGGATGCCGCCCAGGTCTCGGCGATTGTGCAGCCAGCCGCTCAGCCGGACGTCGGTGCCGACGTCAGAGGCGCGGAGCTCGCCGCAGGTGTGGGACCTGTACCGATGCATCGTCGTTCATCCAGTCTTCGCGGTTGGGGTGGATCGAGCCTCCCCAGGCTACCGTCCGGGACCGAGCCGCTTCATTTCCCTTACGCTCCGCAGCGGCGGCCCACCCGCTGTCGCCCCGCCCCGCCCCCCGTCGGCGCCCCGTCCGGCCCCCGGGCAGGTGGCGGCTCCTCGGTGGCGTCCACCGAGCAGACCTTCCTAAAGTGGGGCAATGCGCACCGAGGAAGTCCTGGCCGCCATCGCGACGGGCCTGTGGCGCTGGGACAACGCCGCCGGCACGGTCACGCTCGACGCGGAGGCGGCCCGGCTGGTCGGGCTGCCGGCCGAGCCCGGCAGCTACCGGGAGGCCGCGGTGCGCTGCCGGTTCCACCCGGTCGACTGGAACGAGATCTACGCGGTGGTGAACCTCGCGGTGACCGAGGGGACCGTCGCCGAGTCGCGGCTGCGGATCGTGGACGAGCGCGGCCAGGTCCTCCGTACCGTGCGCAGCCGCTCCAGGCCGGTGGTCCCGCCGGGCCGGGAAGCGGGGAGCTACGTCCTCATCGGCACGCTCCAGGAGGTCGCCGAGCCGCAGCCCGGCTCCACCGCCGCCGCCCGTACGCCGGTCACCGGGGACTGGCGGCGGTCCCGGGAGGCGTTCCTGCTGGACGCCGGGCGGGCGCTGGCCGAGGCCCGGTCCACCGCGGAGGTGCTGCGGGTGGCCGGGTCGCTGTCCATGCCCGGCTTCTCCCCCGACGGCCTCGCGGTCTTCGGCTCCGCCGGGGAACGGTTGACGATCATCGGGCACCACGGGCACAACCCGGGCGACGAGGAAGCCTTCACCGACATGGCGCTGGACACCGACTACCCGGCCGCCGAGGTCGTCCGCACCGGCCGCGCCATCTACCTCCCCTCCCCGGAGGAGTACCGCCGCCGTTATCCGGCCACCTGGCCGCTGGCCCGCCGGTTCGGACGCCAGTCCTGGGCCTTCCTGCCGCTGGTGGCGTCCGGCCGCACGATGGGCGCGTGGATGGCCGGGTTCCGGCACCCGGTGGGGTTCTCGCCGGACGAGCGCGCGGTGCTCTCCACGGTCGCCCGGATGCTCGCCCAGGCCCTGGCGCGCGCCGGGGCGGCCGAGACGGAACGCGAGCTGTCCCTCGGCCTCCAGCGCTCGATGATGCCGACCCTGGGCCCGGAGATCCCCGGGATGACGGTGGCCGCGCGGTACGTGCCGACCGGCGGCGGGCTCCAGGTGGGTGGCGACTGGTACGACATGATCCCGCTCCCCAACGGCCGCATCGCCCTGGCCATCGGCGACGTCCAGGGCCATGACGTGCGGGCCGCCGGGCTGATGGGCCAGCTCCGGATCGCCCTGCGCGCCTACGCCTCCGAGGGGCACCGCCCGGACGCCGTGCTCGCCCGCGCCTCGCGCTTCCTGTCCGGGCTCGCCGACGCGGACGAGAGCGTCGAGGGCGATCCGGGGGCCACCGCGCCCCGCTTCGCGACCTGCCTGTACGCGGAGGTGGACCCGGAGAACGGAACCCTGGACATCGCCCGCGCGGGCCACCCCGACCCGGTGGTGGTCAGCGCCGACGGGACCGCGGTGATCCGGCAGACGGCCGGCGGACTGCCGCTGGGGATCGAGGCCGACTCCGACTACCCCACCACCCGGGTGGTCCTGGAACCCGGCGAAACGATCATGCTGTGCACGGACGGCCTCATCGAGACCGGCGGGCACGACATGGCCACCGGCTGGACCCGGCTGCGCCCGATCCTGGAGGAGCCCGTCGAGGACCTGGAGGAGATGGCCGACGCACTGGTCGGGGCCGTGCACGGCCCGACCTCGCACTACACGACGGGGCCGCTCGCGGACCGGCGGGAGGACGACATCGCGGTGCTGGTCCTGCGCCGCGAGAGCACTCCCACCCGCGCGGCCCCGCCGCGCCGCAGCGTCCTGACCATCGCGCAGGCCGAGCCCGAGCGGATCTCGGTCGGGCGGCAGCTCGTGCGCGAGCTGCTGCACGACTGGAGCGACCCCGAGCAGGTCGACTCGGCGGTCCTGATGGTCTCCGAGATGGCCACCAACGTGCTCGTCCACACGGACGGGGACGCGCTGATGGTGGCGGAGGTCTCCGGCGAACAGGGCGAGCGGCGGCTGCGCGTCGAGGTCGCCGACGCCAGCGACGAACTGCCGCACAAACGGCGGCCGGGCGAGATGGCGTCCAGCGGGCGGGGGCTCGTGCTGATGGAGATGCTGGCGGACGCGTGGGGGGTCGATCCGCGCGGTGAGGGGAAGTCGACCTGGTTCGAGCTGTACGAGTCGCAGGAGCTGGGGGAGCAGGGAAAGCAGGGGGAGTCGCAGGAGCCGGGGGAGCCGGCGGGAGCGGCCGTCTGAACCCGGGGCCGCGGGCCCCCGGGCGCCTCAGGCCGCGGCTCCGGCCCGGCGGAGGTTCGGGCCCACCGGTGCGAAGGGTCCGTCCTCGAACGCCGGACGGCGGGGGAACCGGACCACCGGGCCCCTGCTCCGGCAACGCCCCCGCCGCGGTTCCGTCCTCACGCACCGGAGGGGGCGGGCGGGGCAGGGCCCGGCGGCCCGCCCGGGCCGTCTCCCCCGCGCAGTTCGCCCAGAATGCCGAAGACCGCCGCGCACAGCGGCACCGCCAGCAGCATCCCGAGCAGGCCCGCCACGCTCGCTCCCGCCGTCAGCGCGACCATGACCATGGCCGGGTGCATCTGGACCGTACGGCTCTGGATCACCGGCTGGAGCACGTGGCCCTCCAGCGCCTGGACGGCGAGCACCACCCCCAGCACCCACAGGGCGGTCACGAACCCCCGGTCGGCCAGCGCGACCAGGACGGCCACCGCACCGGAGACGAACGCCCCGAGGTACGGGATGTACGCGCCGACGAAGACCAGCGCGCCCAGCCCCACCGCCCCGGGAACGTCCAGGATCAGCAGGCCCACCGTGATGCAGACGGCGTCGATCAGGGCGATGAGCGTGGTGCCGCGCATGAAGCCCTCCACGGCCTCGAACGCGCGCCGCCCCATCGCCTCGACCAGGTCCCCCGTGCCGCGCGGGGCGACGGTGTGGGCCAGGTGCGCCGCCCGGTCCGAGTCGCGCAGGAAGAAGAAGGTCAGCAACAGGGCCAGCACGCTCGTCGCCACCAGCGAACCGACCAGGCTGAGACCGTTGAGCAGGCCGCCCGCCGCGCTCGCCCCGAACTTCTCGACCAGACCCTTCGCGTTGTCCGCCAGGTCGTCGACGTCCGTGGTCCCGCCGATCTCCAGATGGTCGACGACCCACTGGCCGGCCTCCTTCAGCGAGGCGACGATCTGGTCGCCGGAGTCGATGAGCGCGGTGACCACGATGTACCCGGCGCCGCCGACCACCGCGACGAGGGCCGCACAGGTCAGCCCGGCGGCCAGCGACCGGTTCAGCCGGCGGGCGGTCAGCCACCGGTGGACGGGGCCGAGCAACGCGGTGCCGAGCAGCGCGAGCAGGACCGGGGTGACCGCCGTCTTCAGAGCGACGACCAGCCAGACCACGACGGCGGCCACGCCCACCACGAGCAGGACGACGCCGCACCAGGCGGCCGCCCTGCGGGCGCTCTGCGGGAGGAGGGGCTGGGGTGCGGACACCCTTCCACCCGATCACGGGGTGCGGGGACGGGCCCGCCCGCACACCCCGTACGGGTGACAGCTCGTCACATGCCGTGGACCGCCGGGACCGTGCCGAGCCGGCCGGCCTGGAAGTCCTCGAAGGCCTGCTTGAGCTCGGCCTGACTGTTCATCACGAACGGCCCGTAGTGCGCCATCGGCTCCCGGATCGGGCGTCCGCCGAGGAGCACGACCTCCAGGTCCGGGGTGTGGCCGTCCTGCCGCTCGTCGGCGCGGACGGTCAGCGAGCCGCCGGACCCGAACACCGCGGTCTGCCCCACCGCGATCGGGCGGCGCTCCGTGCCGACCGTGCCGCGCCCGGCCAGGACGTACGCGAGGCCGTTGAAGTCCTCGCGCCAGGGCAGGACCGCCTCCGCGCCGGGCCGGACGGTGGCGTGGATCATCGTGATCGGGGTGTGGGTGATGCCGGGGCCCCGGTGGCCGTCCAGTTCACCCGCGATGACCCGCAGCAGCGCGCCGCCGTCGGGCGAGGCGAGGAGCTGGACCTCGCCACCGCGGATGTCCTGGTAGCGGGGGTTCATCATCTTGTCGGCCTTGGGCAGGTTCACCCAGAGCTGGAGGCCGTGGAAGAGGCCGCCGGACATGACGAGCGACTCCGGCGGGGCCTCGATGTGCAGCAGGCCCGATCCGGCGGTCATCCACTGGGTGTCGCCGTTCTCGATGGTGCCGCCCCCGCCGTTGGAGTCCTGGTGGATGAAGCTTCCGTCGATCAGGTACGTCACGGTCTCGAAGCCGCGGTGCGGGTGCCAGGGGGTTCCCTTCGGCTCGCCCGCCGCGTACTCCACCTCACCCATCTGGTCCATCATGATGAACGGGTCGAGGTGCCGGTAGTTGATGCCCGCGAAGGCGCGGCGGACGGGGAAGCCCTCGCCCTCGAAGCCGGTCGGCGCGGTCGTCACGGCGAGCACGGGCCGCGCCGCGGCGTTCTCCGGAGCGGCCACCTTGGGCAGGGTCAGCGGGTTGTCGACGGTCACTGCGGGCATGGGGGCCACCTCCGGGCGAGTGTTCTGCGATCAATTTAGTTGAACGATGAACATCTTGCAAGGCGTCGCGCATTCCCGGAGCCCCGCCATGACGGCGCGAGGGTCCGCGCCGTCTCGGCGCGGACCCTCGCCCCACAGAAGAAACCGCAGGCCGGCGACGAGCCGGCCCGGAACCCCTACCCGTACATCCGGCGCATCGCGAAGTCGACCATCTGCTCGACCGCCTTGGCGTCGAAGACCATCCGGTGGTCGCCCTCCATGTCGAGGACGAAGCCGTACCCCGTCGGCAGCAGGTCGATCACCTCGGCCCCGGTGATCACGAAGTACTTGGACTCCTTGCCCGCGTACCGCCGCAGCTCCTTGAGCGTGGTGAACATCGGGATCACCGGCTGCTGCGTGTTGTGCAGCGCCAGGAAGCCGGGGTTGTCGCCGCGCGGGCAGTAGACCTTCGACGTCGCGAAGATCTGCTGGAAGTCCTCGGCGGAGAGGGAGCCGGTGGTGAAGGCCCGTACCGCGTCGGCCAGGGAGGGCGGCGACGGTTCGGGGTACAGCGGCTGCTCCCCGTAGCCGCCGCCCATCTGACCCATCTGGCCCATCTGACCCATCTGCTGCTGAGCACCAGGGTTCTGGTCGTAGCCGTACATGCCGCAAAGAGTAATCGGACACATCTACGGCTTGAGGGGTTGCGCCTTATTACTGACGGGTAGCATCATCGGAGGGGTCAGCTGACCGACCCATGTCTGCCTGTCGCCCGACCCGCATCTCCCCGGGGCGCCGCGCGCCACTGCTATTGATTACGGAGCCTTCCCATGGGGCACTACAAGTCGAATCTCCGCGACATCGAGTTCAACCTCTTCGAGGTCCTCGGGCGCGACAAGGTGTACGGCACCGGTCCGTTCGGTGAGATGGACGTCGACACCGCGAAGAGCATCCTGGAAGAGATCGCGCGCCTCGCCGAGAACGAGCTCGCCGACTCCTACGCCGACGCCGACCGCAACCCGCCGGTCTTCGACCCGGAGACCAAGACCGCCCCGGTCCCGGCGAGCTTCCGGAAGTCGTACCAGGCGTTCATGGACTCCGAGTACTGGCGCCTGGGCCTGCCGGAGGAGATCGGCGGCACGACCTCCCCGCGCTCCCTGATCTGGGGCTACGCGGAGCTGCTGCTCGGCTCGAACCCGGCCGTGTGGATGTACTCCTCCGGCCCGGCCTTCGCCGGCATCCTCTTCGAGGAGGGCAACGAGGAGCAGAAGAAGATCGCGGAGATCGCCGTCGAGAAGCAGTGGGGCTCGACGATGGTGCTGACCGAGCCGGACGCCGGCTCGGACGTCGGCGCCGGCCGCACCAAGGCCGTGCGGCAGGAGGACGGCTCCTGGCACATCGAGGGCGTGAAGCGCTTCATCACCTCGGGCGAGCACGACATGTCCGAGAACATCATCCACTACGTGCTGGCCCGCCCCGAGGGCGCCGGACCGGGCACCAAGGGCCTCTCCCTCTTCATGGTCCCGAAGTTCCACTTCGACTGGACCACCGGCGAGCTGGGCGAGCGCAACGGCGTGTACGCGACCAACGTCGAGCACAAGATGGGCCTCAAGGCGTCCAACACCTGCGAGATGACGTTCGGCGACCAGCACCCCGCCAAGGGCTGGCTCATCGGCGACAAGCACGACGGCATCCGCCAGATGTTCCGCATCATCGAGTTCGCCCGCATGATGGTCGGCACGAAGGCCATCGCCACGCTCTCCACGGGCTACCTGAACGCGCTGGAGTACGCCAAGGAGCGCGTCCAGGGCCCCGACCTGGCGAACTTCATGGACAAGACCGCGCCCAAGGTCACCATCACGCACCACCCCGACGTGCGCCGCTCGCTCATGACGCAGAAGGCGTACGCCGAGGGCATGCGCTCCCTCGTGCTGTACACGGCCGCCGTCCAGGACGCGATCCAGGAGAAGGAGGCCGCGGGCGAGGACGCCAAGGCGCTGATCGGCCTCAACGACCTGCTGCTGCCGATCGTGAAGGGCTACGGCTCCGAGAAGTCCTACGAGCAGCTCGCGCAGTCGCTCCAGACCTTCGGCGGCTCCGGCTACCTCCAGGAGTACCCGGTCGAGCAGTACATCCGGGACGCCAAGATCGACACCCTCTACGAGGGCACCACGGCGATCCAGGGCCAGGACTTCTTCTTCCGGAAGATCGTCCGCGACCAGGGCGCCTCGCTCAACACGCTCTCCGAGGAGATCAAGAAGTTCCTCGCCGAGGCCCAGGGCAACGAGGAGCTGGCCCCGGCGCTGGACTCGCTCGCCAAGGCCGCCGTGGACCTGGAGGCGATCGTCGGCACGATGATCACCGACCTCACCGCGACCGGCGAGGACGTCAAGAACATCTACAAGGTGGGCCTCAACACCACCCGCCTGCTGATGGCGTCCGGCGACGTCGTCGTCGGCTACCTGCTGCTCAAGGGCGCGGCCGTCGCCGCGGAGAAGCTGCCGACCGCCTCCGCCAAGGACACCGCCTTCTACCAGGGCAAGATCGCCGCCGCGAAGTTCTTCGCCGCCAACGTCCTGCCCGGCGTCTCGACCGAGCGCGCGCTCGCCGAGGCCGTGGACAACTCCCTGATGGAGCTGGACGAGGCCGCGTTCTAGGGCCGCCCGCCCGCTCGGTACGTCACCCCGGCGCCGCCACCCGAATCCTTTCGGGTGGCGGCGCCGTCGTATCGGCTGGGTACGCTGACTGCACGGCCCAGAATCCCGTCCATGGGAGGAACCATGACCGCCGAGGCCCTGCCCGAATCGCCGCACCGCCAGTCGGACGGCTCCAAGTGGCCGGTCCCGCCCGCGGACGGCTACACCGTGGACGAATTCTTCACGCTCGACCTCCCGCCGCACACAGAGCTGATCGACGGGAGCCTGGTTTTCGTGAGTCCGCAGCGGAAGTTCCACACGCTGGCGATGTATCTGCTGGAGCAGGGGCTTCGCGTCCATGTGCCGGGTCATCTGCGCGTACGCCGGGAGATGGCGGTGGTGCTCGGCAAACGCAACGCCCCGGAACCCGACCTCCTGGTCGTGACCGCCGCCGCGGACGGGGACCAGCGCACGACCCGCTACGACGCCGCCGACGTCCTCCTCGCCGTCGAGGTCGTCTCGCCCGACTCCGAGGACCGCGACCGGGACACCAAGCCGCACAAGTACGCGGCGGCGGGCATCCAGCACTACTGGCTCGTCGAGATGACCGGCGAGAACGACCGCCCCATGGTCATCACCTACGAGCTCGATCCCGTCAACAAGGCGTACGTCTCCACCGGCGTCCACCACGACCGGCTCAAGCTCTCCGCCCCCTACGACATCGACATCGACCTGACCGCGATCGACGAGCTGTAGACCGGGCGCCCGCCGGGCCTCCGATCCCGTGGTCACCGGATACCGGATTCCGCTTCCTCGTTACAGTGAAGAACATGAGTTCCCCTCTCCGGTTCGACCGCGCCCACACCGATGACCTGATGTCCTACCTGGCGGCCAGCCCGTCCCCGTACCACGCCGTGGCGAACGCCGCCGCCCGCCTGGAGGAGGCCGGTTTCCGGCAGGTCGAGGAGACCGCCGCCTGGGACGCGTCGGCCGGGGGGAAGTACGTGCTGCGCGGCGGGGCCATCGTCGCCTGGTACGTGCCGGAGGGCGCCGAGGCGCACACCCCGTTCCGGATCGCCGGGGCGCACACCGACTCCCCCAACCTGCGGGTGAAGCCGCTGCCCGACACCGGGGCGCACGGCTGGCGCCAGGTCGCCGTCGAGGTCTACGGCGGCACCCTCCTCAACACCTGGCTCGACCGGGACCTCGGCCTGGCGGGCCGGATCTCGCTGCGCGACGGCACCCACCGGCTGGTCAACGTCGACCGGGCGCTGCTGCGGGTGCCGCAGCTGGCCGTGCACCTGGACCGGTCGGCCAACACCGACGGCCTCAAGCTCGACCGGCAGAAGCACATGCAGCCGATCTGGGGGCTCGGCGACGTCGAGGAGGGCGACCTGATCCGGTTCGTCGCCGAGGAGGCGGGCGTCGACGCGGAGGACGTCACCGGCTGGGACCTGATGCCGCACGCCATCGAGCCGCCCTCCTACCTGGGCCGCGACCGGGAGCTGGTGGCCGGGCCCCGGATGGACAACCTGCTCTCGGTGCACGCCGCGACCGCCGCCCTGGCCGCCGTCGCCGCTCAGCCCGACGCCGACATCCCGTACATCCCGGTGCTCGCCGCCTTCGACCACGAGGAGAACGGCTCGCAGTCCGACACCGGGGCCGACGGGCCGCTGCTGGGCTCGGTGCTGGAGCGTTCGGTGTTCGCACGCGGCGGCACGTACGAGGACCGCGCCCGCGCCTTCGCCGGCACGGTCTGCCTCTCCTCCGACACCGGTCACGCCGTGCACCCCAACTACGCGGAGCGGCACGACCCGACGCACCACCCGGTCGCCAACGGCGGCCCGATCCTCAAGGTCAACGTCAACATGCGGTACGCCACCGACGGCAGCGGACGCGCGGTGTTCGCCGCCGCCTGCGAGAAGGCGGGCGTGCCGTGGCAGACCTTCGTCTCCAACAACGCCATGCCCTGCGGCACCACGATCGGCCCGATCACCGCCGCCCGGCACGGCATCCAGACCGTGGACATCGGCGTGGCGATCCTCTCGATGCACAGCGCCCGTGAGCTGTGCGGCGCGGACGACCCGTACCTGCTGGCGAACGCGCTGGCCGCGTTCCTCGCCGGCTGACCCGAGGACGCCCCACCGCCTCCGCGCCCCCGGGCGGGAAGGTGCAACCCCCTGCGCGCACATGGTTGTTGCCGGGCCGGGTACGCGATCCGTACACCGGCCCGGACCCCCCGGGCGGTCGAGGAGGCGGAAGTCATGGGACTCGGAGGATGCATTCTCCTGATCGGTGCCGGCGCGATCCTGGCGTTCGCCACCGACTGGCAGGTCGACTCGGTCAACGTCGACCTGGTCGGATGGATCATGATGCTCGTCGGCCTCGTCGGGGTCTTCGTGTACATGAGCATCGCGCGGCGCCGCCGGATGGTCGTGCCGCCCACCACCACCGTCGTCGCGGACGACGAACAGCGCTACCACTGACGGCCCGCGGCGGCGAGCGGCCCGGACGGCCGGCCGAGCGTCGCCGCCGGGCGGGCGGCCCGGTGCCGACGCTGCGGGGGCACCGATATTCTGGGACGGATCCCGCGCCCCCACCGTGGGTGCGCCCCGCCCCGAAGAGGAGCCGTTCGTGGAGTTCCGGCTGCTCGGCACGGTCGCCGTGGAGACGCACACCGGCCCGCTGCCGCTGGGGCCCGCCAAACGGCGCAGCCTGCTCGCCGCGCTGCTGCTGTCCGCCAACACGCCGGTCTCCATCAGCCGGCTGATGGACTCCCTGTGGGACGACACCCCGCCGCTGCAGGCCCGCAGCGTCATCCAGGGCCATGTCTCGCGGCTGCGCGCCCTGCTGGTGGGCGCGGACGCGGAGGCGTACGGGGTCGAGCTGGTCACCCTCGGCGACGCGTACGTGCTGCGGGTTCCCGAGACGCTGGTGGACGCGCAGCGGTTCGAGGAACTGCTGATGCTGGCGCGGGAGCAGCGCAGTCCGGCGGACACCGTGCTGATGCTGAAGGAGGCCCTGTCCCACTGGCAGGGGCCGGCCCTCAGCGGAGCCTTCGCCGGTCCGCCGCTCCGGGCCGCCGCGCACTCCCTGGAGGAGTCGCGGCTGGCGACGGTCGAGCTGCTGGCCCGTACGTACGGCACCCTCGGCGAGCACCACCGGGCCGCGGCCCTGCTGGCGGCGGAGACCTCGGCGCACCCGTTGCGGGAGTCGCTGGCCGCCGAGCTGATGCTGGCGCTGTACCGGGCGGGACGCCAGTCGGAGGCCCTGGACCGTTTCCACCGTACGAGGCGGCTCCTCGCCGACGAACTGGGCATCGACCCCGGACCCCGGCTCGCGGACGCGTACGCACTGATCCTGCGCGGCGACCCGGGGCCCCCGCCCGCCGCCCCGGCCGCCCGTACCAAGGCCCCCCGGACCCCGACCCGCCCCGCGGCCCCCTCCGCCGGAGCCGCTGGGGCTCCCGTCGTCCCGCCCGCCGCCGCCGACGCGCCCCCGGGCGGCGGTACGGCGCAGGCGCCCCCCGCCGCTCCGCGCCCCTGGTCGGCCACGCCCGCGCTGCACCCCGCCGACCCGCTCCCCGTCGACCTGCTCCCCCGGGCGCCCCGCGGCTTCCAGGGGCGCACCGACGAACTGGCCGCGCTCACCCGGGCGGCGGCGGGCGAGTCGCCCGTCTGCCTGGTCACCGGCCCGGCCGGGGTCGGCAAGACCGCGCTGGCGCTCCAGTGGGCGCACCGCAACGACGCGCTCTTCCCGGACGGGCGCCTCTTCGCCGACCTGCGCGGCTTCAGCGAGGCCGGCGAGCCCCCGCTCGTCGACGTCCTGCGGGAGTTCCTGCTCGCGCTCGGCGTCCCGCCTCGCCGGATTCCGGAATCCGCACCGGCGGCCGCCGCGCTCTTCCGCTCGCTGACCGACCGGCGCAGGCTGCTGGTCATCCTCGACAACGCCCGCGATTCCGCCGCCGTCCGGGCGCTGCTCCCGGGCGGCGCGGACTGCGTCACGCTGGTCACCAGCCGGCACCGGCTGGAAGGGCTGATCGCCTCGGACGCCGCCCGCCCCGTCCCCCTCGACACGCTGGAGGCCGACGACGGCACGGCGCTGCTCGCCGGGGTGCTGGGGGAGGAGCGGGTGCTCGCCGAACCGGTGGCGGCCCGCCGGCTCGCCGAACTCTGCGGCGGGCTGCCGCTCGCGCTGCGCGTCACCGCCGCCCGGCTGGCGGGGCGGCCCCGCTGGACGCTGGCCGCCCTCGCCGACGAACTGGCCGACGAGCGCGGCCGGCTGGCGTGCCTCGACGTGGACGACACGGGCGTCGCGGCCGCGCTGCGGCTGACCGTCCAGCACCTCCCGCCGGACGCCGCCCACCACTTCGCACGGCTCGGACACCATCCCGGCGGCCATGTCGACCCGTACGCGGCGGCCGCGCTGGCGGGGACGGACCCGGTGGTCGCGGCGGCGGCGCTGGAGCGGCTGTCCGACGCCCACCTGGTCGCCGAGACGGCCCCGGGCCGGTGGATCCTGCACGACCTGGTACGCCTCTACGCCCGGGGTATCGACCCGGCCTCCGCAGACGAGGCCCTCGTGGGGGTGCTCGACCACTGCATCGCCACCGCGCTGGCCGCCGCCGACACGGCGGAGCCCGGCGGCGAGCCCTGCTTCGTCCTGCCGGACGGCTTCCGCCGGCCCGCCGCCGTACGGGACTTCACCGGCCGGGACGAGGCGATGAGCTGGCTGGCGGGCGAGCGCGAGAACCTGGCGCTGGCGGCCCAGGCGGCGCGGGAGGCGGGCCTGGAGGAGCGGGCCTGGCGGATCATCCTGCTCCAGTGGCCGCAGGTGGTGTGGCGGGTGCGGGACAACTGGGCGCCGCTGCTGGAGCTGGCCCTGGAGTCGGCCCGCGCCGGAAAGGACGCGTACGCCGAATCGAGGGTGCTCACGCTGCTGGGCTGGGTGCTGACGGAGGAGGGCCGGACCGCCGAGGCCGCCGCCCTGCTGGAGCGCTCGCCGCAGCTCGCCCGGGAGGCCGGCGACCCGCTGGGCGAGGCGACCGCGCTGATCAACCTGGCGGTCGTCCAGGCCGAGCTGGGCGAGCTGCCGACCGCGTCGGAGAACTGCCTCCGCGCCGTGGAGCTGGCCCGCCGGGAGGAGGACCGGCACACCGAGATGCTCGCCCTCCAGCACCTGGCGCGGATGCGGCTCACCGCGCGCCGCCCGGAGGAGGCGCTGGCCTGTGCGCGGTCCGCGCTCGATCTGGGCCCCGAGCACGAGGAGGCCGCGCGCCGGTCGCTGCTGCTGGCGATCTGCGGCGAAGCCCGGCTGGCACTGGGCGAGGAGGAGGACGGCGTCCGGCTGCTGGACCGGGCCGCACGGGAGGCGGAGGAGGCCGGTTACGACGAGGGCGCGGTGCGGGCGCTGGAGGTCCTGGTGCGCACCACGGCGGAGCCCTCCTACCGCCTACGCCACGAGCGGTCCGCGCTCCGCCTCGCCACCGCGCCCTGAGCCGCGCCGACCGGCACTCCCGCAGGTGGGAGCGGGGGCGACCGGGATGAAGCGGGGAAAATCGAGGCCGTCAGCCGAACGTCAGCGGGACGCCACCGGAACGTGAGCGGGGCCGCGCAGACTCATTCCTGTCAGCAGCTCACCGGCCGCTCCACCGCTGACCAGGTGGAGGCGGCCACTCACATCGGGGAACTCGTCATGCGCGCCTACCGCAACCGCACCGCCGTACTCGTCTCCGCGGCCACCGCCGCCCTCGCCCTCTCGCTCACCGCGTGCAACGGCGACGACGGCGGCACCAAGTCCGCCGGTACGACGGACGGCTCCGCCGCCTCGGCCGCCACGGCCCCCGTCGCCAAGAGCACCGACACGAACCAGGACGGCGCGGAGCAGAGCGGTGACCAGGGCGCCGCGAAGCAGGGCAGCGAGGGTCAGGGCGGCGAGGCGCAGGGCACCGCCAAGCAGAGCGGCGGCACGAACCAGACCAAGCAGCGCGAGAGCAGCACCACCGACAAGGCGCCCCTCTGCACCGCCAAGGGCCTCACGATCACCGCCGAGCGCCAGGACGGTCCTCCCTACACCCACCTCACGCTGTCCGCGAAGAACACCTCCGGCGCGAGCTGCGAGATGAAGGAGTACCCGCACATCCATTTCCTGGACAACGCGCGGGGCATCGTCCCGCCGGTCGCCAAGAGCAAGCCGGCCTCCCCGGTGATCCTGGCGCCCGGTCAGTCCGCCTACGCCGCGGTGCGCATGTCCGAGGGCGGCCGCAAGGAGAACACCGAGACGGTGAAGGAGTTCACCGTCACGCTGAAGGCCAACGGCGGCGGCATGGCCGTCGTGAAGTCCCCCGTCGCCGAGGGCCTGTCCGTCAACCCGCAGAAGTGGGCCACCGGCTACTGGACCCCCCAGCTGCGCAACGGCGCCGACGAGTTCTGAGCCGCCGGAAGACCGGCCGGAGCCCGGCCGGGGGCCGGACTCCGGAAACCTCCGCCCTCCGGGCCCGCAGGCGCTCCGGACCAGCCCCGTCCGCCCCGGGTTCAGCGAGGCTCGTCCATACCGGCCAGCACCAGCCCCAGCCGGGACTCGCCGTCCGCCGTGACGCGGACCGGCACGCCCCAGTCCTGCTGGTGCACATGGCAGGCCGGGTATGCGTTGGCCGGGTCGTCGTCGCAGGACGCGGCCATGGCGGAGACGTGCAGCACGCCCTCGGTGACTCCGTCCGCGAGCACCAGGTCGCGCCCGAGGTCGGAGCCCGCGCCGGAACCCTCCGCCAGCAGCTCCGGCGGAGTGGCGGAGACCAGCAGCCGGGTCGAGGGCCCGTAACGGGTGTCCAGCTTCTGGCCGGCGGGCGCCTGGAAGACCACGTCGAGACGGAGGGCGCCCGGAGCGATCTCGGTGGCGGCGCGCCGGGTGCGGTGTGCCCGGTCCGCGACCCGTACCGCCTCCTCGGGCAGCCGGAGCCGGGTCAGCCGGTGCCGGGCCGACTCGACGACGACGAGATCGCCGTCGACCAGTACCGCGTCGCTGGGCTCGCGGATGTCGGTGGCCACCGTGGTGACCTCACCGGATGCGGGGTCGTACCGGCGCAGGGCGTGGTTGTACGTGTCGCTGATCGCGACGGACCCGTCGGGCAGCGCGGTCACGCCGAGCGGGTGCTGGAGCAGGGCCTGGGAGGCCGCCCCGTCGCGGTGGCCGAAGTCGAAGAGGCCCGTGCCGACGGCGGTGCGGACGTGCTCGTCGCGGTCGACCCAGCGCAGCGCGGAGGTCTCCGCATCGGCCACCCAGAGCCGTTCCCCGTCCGCGGAGACGGCGAGCCCGGAGGGCTGGGCGAACCAGGCGTCGGCGGCCGGCCCGTCGACCAGGCCCTCATTGGTGGTCCCGGCGGCGACGCGTACGGTTTCGGCCTCCGGGTCGTACGTCCACAGCTGGTGCACGCCCGCCATGGCGATCCACAGCCGGTCGCCGAACCAGGCGACGTCCCACGGCGAGGAGAGGTCCACCTCACGCGCCGGGCCGCTGGTCGGGTTCCCCTGCCACCACTGCCGTCCGGTACCGGCGAGGGTGCTGGTCACCCCGGTGGTGAGGTCCAGGGCGCGGATGGCGTGGTTGACGGTGTCCGCGACGGCGATCCGGCCGTCCGGGAGCACGGCGAGCCCCTGCGGTTCGCTGAACCGGGCCTCCTCCGGGCCCCCGTCGTTCAACCCGCGTTCGCCGGTGCCGAAGCGGCGTCGTACGGTCTCGCCGTCCGCGTCCAGCTCGACGAGGCGGTGGCGGGTGGTGTCGGAGACCAGGAAGCCTCCGTCCGGCAGCGGCAGCGCCTTGCCGGGGAAGCGCAGGTGCGTGGCGACGGGCTCGGGCGCGACGTAGGGGCCGTCGCCCCGGCGCAGGGTGCCCTTGGCCCCGTGCTCGGCCTCCAGCTCCTCGACGAGCTTCTCGATGGCGTGCGCGTGGCCCTCGCCCGCGTGCTGGGCGACGACATAGCCCTCGGGGTCGATCACGACGAGCGTCGGCCAGGCGCGTACCGCGTACTGCTTCCAGGTGGCCAGCTCGGGATCGTCCAGGACGGGGTGGTGGACCTCGTAGCGTTCGACGGCGTCGACGACGGCCTGGTGCTCGGCCTCGTGGACGAACTTCGGCGAGTGGACGCCGATGATCACCACGGTGTCCCGGTGCTTCTCCTCCAGCTCGCGCAGCTCGTCCAGGACATGCAGACAGTTCACACAGCAGAACGTCCAGAAATCGAGGATGACGATACGTCCTCGCAGGTCAGCGAGGGTGTACTGCTGGTCGCCTGTATTGAGCCAGCCGCCCTTGCCGATGAGTTCGGGGGCGCGGACGCGTGCACGTGTTGCCATGTCACCAGTCAACACCCTGATCGCCTGCGCGCATTCCGCCGGGGCCCGGGGGAACCTGTGCTCCATGAGACTTCTCGTGCGCGAGCGGATGTTCGCCATCGGCGACGACTACTGGATCGAGGACGACGCGGGCCGCAAGGTCTTCCTGGTCGACGGGAAGGCGATGCGGCTGCGCGACACCTTCGAGCTGAAGGACGCGGACGGCCGCATCCTGGTCGAGCTGCGGCAGAAGCTGATCAGCCTGCGCGACACGATGCTCATCGAGCGGGGCGGCGAGGAGCTGGCCACGGTCAGACGCAAGCGGCTGTCGCTGCTGCGCAACCACTACCGGGTGACGCTGGTGGACGGCACGGAGCTGGACGTCAGCGGCAAGATCCTGGACCGCGAATTCGCCGTCGAATACGACGGTGAGCTGCTGGCCCAGGTCTCCCGCCGCCGGCTGACCCTCCGCGACACGTACGGCATCGACATCGTCCGGGACGATGCGGACACCGCGCTGCTCATCGCCGTGGCGATGTGCGTGATCGTGCTGGCCGACAAGGAGAACGGGGGCTGAGCTCCCGCGCCCGTACGGACGTCCGCCGTCTCACGGGTACGCCCGCCGGCTCCCGTGTACATCTGCCGCCTCGCCCGTACGTCCGCTGTTTCACGTGAAACAGCGCCCCTCAGCAGCCGGCTCGCCCGTCCCGGAGGGCGCCGTGCCGGAGAGGAGTGCTCACCGGAGCGGCGGAGCGAGCCCCAGGCGGCGGCCCTTGAGCGCCGGGAACTGCTCCCGGGTCGTCCGCACCCTCTCCGGGTCCAGCCGGACCGTCAGGACCTCCTCGTCCGCCCCCGCTTCGGCCAGCACCTCGCCCCACGGGTCGACGACGATGCTGTGCCCGGCCTGCTGGACGTCGGCGTGCGTGCCCGCCGTCCCGACCGCGAGGACGTACGCCTGGTTCTCCACGGCCCGCGCCTGCGCCAGGAGCGTCCAGTGGGAGCGGCGGCGCTCGGGCCAGCCCGCCGCGACGACCAGCGTCTCGGCGCCCGCGTCGACGAGCCCCCGGAACTGCTCGGGGAAACGGAGGTCGTAGCAGGTCGCGAGGCCCAGCGTGGTGTCCGGCAGGGCGACCGTCACCAGCTCCTCGCCCGCGCCCATCATCACCGCCTCGCCCTGATCGAAGCCGAAACGGTGGATCTTGCGGTAGAAGGCCGCGCGCCTCCCCTCGGGCGAGAAGACCAGGCTGGTGTTGAACAGGGTGCCGTCGTCCGTCCGTTCGACGAAGGAGCCGGCGTGCAGCCAGACGCCGGCCTCGGCCGCCGCCTTCGCCATCACCTGGTGCGTGGGGCCCTCCAGCGGCTCGGCCTCCGCCTCGAAGGCGGTGTAGGCGAACGCCCCGACCGGCCAGAGCTCGGGAAGAACTACCAGGTCAGAGCCGTTTTGGGCGACCACCAGAGCGGCTGCGCGCGCTCTGCGGGCCGCGACGGATTCGTCCGGGTCCACCGCGATCTGGATGAGGGAGGCGCGCACACTACCACCGTCCTGGCATTCGAGCCGTCAACACGGGCCTACGATCGTCACACGAAAGCACTGCCGGGGTGCCTGATCGCAGCGTAACTTAGCGGTCGAACCTCCCACGCAGCCCGCCGACAGCGCCGTCAGTGCCCGCCCACCCGCCCGCACTCCCTGCTCTCCAGCCCACGCACCGCAGAACCGCACGAGGGGTCCCGTGACCGTCCATCCCAGCCTCCAGCCCTACACCGACGCCGCGACCCACTCCATCGAGGCGATAGCCGAGCTGGTGAAGCCCCTTCCGGAAGGCGAGTGGAACCGCCGCACCCCCTGCCCCGGATGGTCGGTGCGCGACATCGTGTCGCACGTCATCGGCATGGAGTGCGAGATGCTCGGTGATCCCCGGCCGATCCACACCCTGCCGCGCGACCTCTACCACGTGCAGAGCGACTTCGCCCGCTACATGGAGATGCAGGTCGACGTCCGGCGGCACCACACCTCCCCGGAGATCCTCGCCGAGCTGGAGTACGTCCTCATCCGCCGCGCCCGCCAGATCCGCAACGAGTCGCGCAGCCCCGAGACCAAGGTCCGCGCCCCCCTGGGCACCGAGCAGACCCTCGAAACGGCGCTGAACCTGCGGGCCTTCGACCTCTGGGTGCACGAGCAGGACCTGCGCGCCACGCTCGGGCAGCCGGGCAACCTGGACTCTCCCGGCGCCCACGTCACCCGGGACATGCTGCTCGCCGGGTTGCCGAAGGTGGTCGCCAAGGCGGCGGGCGCACCCGCGAATTCGGCGGTCGTCCTCGATGTGCACGGCCCGATGGAGTTCCTGCGGACCGTACGGGTCGACGCCGACGGCCGCGGTTCGATCGACGGCGCGCCCTCGCTGGGCCCCGCCGTGACGCTCTCGCTGGACTGGGAGACGTACGTCCGCCTCGCCTGCGGCCGGGTCCGGCACACGGCCGTCGCCGACCGGATCAAGGTCGAGGGCGACCAGGAGCTGGCCACCGCGATCCTGGACAACTTCGCCCTCACGCCCTGACCCCGCTCCCGCGCCCCGGCGGCGCCCGTCCCGCCCCGAGGCGACGGGCGCGCCGCCGAGCGGCCCCGGACGGCTCCCCCGGCGCGGGCCCGCGAGGACGGGCGCCGAGCGGCTTCCCCGGCAGCCCTACACGGGCACGTGCACGGCCTCGACGCGGCTGACCACGTGGTGCTCGCGCTCCCTGAGCGCCGCCCGGCGGCGCAGCCGCAGGATCTGGGTGACGCCGAGCGCCTCCAGGACGAAGACCGAGGCGAACGCGGTGCGATAGTCGTCGCCCGTGGCGTCCAGCAGGACCCCGACCGCGAACAGGGTGGTCATCGAGGCGATGAACCCGCCCATGTTGACGATCCCCGACGCGGTGCCCTGGCGCTCGGGCGGATTGGCAGGCCGGGCGAAGTCGAAGCCGACCATCGAGGCCGGACCGCAGGCGCCGAGCACCACGCACAGGGCCACCAGCAGCCACATCGGCGTGTGGTCGGCGGGGTAGAGGATCGCCGATGCCCAGAGCAGGGCGGTCGCGGCCACCGTGCCCAGCGCGATCGGGGTCCGCGCCTCGTGGTGGCGGGCGATGATCTGCCCGTAGACGAGCCCCACCACCATGTTGGAGAGCACCACCAGGGTGAGCAGCGTGCCCGCCGTCCCCCGGCTCAGCCCCTGCGCCTCGACCAGGAACGGCATCCCCCACAGCAGCAGGAACACCATCGCCGGGAACTGGGTGGTGAAGTGCACCCACATCCCCAGGCGCGTCCCGGGCTCCCGCCAGGCGGCGGCGATCTGCCGGCGGACGTACGCGGCCCCGGCGTGGTCGGCGGGCGGCGGCTCGTGGCCCTCGGGGTGGTCCTTGAGGAACAGCAGGAGCAGCACCAGCACCACCACGCCCGCCAGCGAACTGCCGACGAAGGTCGTGGTCCAGCCGTAGCTGTGCAGCGCCCGCGCGATGAACAGCGTCGAGACGAGGTTGCCCGCCATCCCGAACAACGCGGCGACCTGGCCGATCAGCGGGCCGCGCCGGGCCGGGAACCAGCGGCTGCCGAGCCGCAGCACGCTGATGAACGTCATCGCGTCGCCGCAGCCGAGCAGGGCGCGGGCCGCCAGCGCCGTCCCGTACGAGGGGGAGAGCGCGAAGCCGAGCTGGCCCACGGTGAACAGGACGGCCCCGATGGTGAGGACCCGCTTGGTGCCGAGCCGGTCCACCATCAGCCCCACGGGTATCTGCATGCCCGCGTAGACGAGGAGTTGGAGGATGGAGAAGGTGGAGAGCGCCGAGGCGTTGACGTCGAACCGGTCGGCGGCGTCGAGACCGGCGACGCCCAGGCTCGTACGGAAGATGATCGCGACGAAGTAGACGGCGACCCCGGTGCCCCAGACCCAGGCGGCACGCCGCCCTCCGGGCGGGTCGCCGGGCAGCGTCAGGGCGGGCGCGGCGTTCGAGCTCACCGGTCCTCCCCCCGCACCAGTTCCCGCACCCGGCCGACGTGGCGGCGCACGACCAGGGCGGCCCCCTCGGCGTCCCCGGCCCGGATCGCGTCCAGCAGCTCCCCGTGCTCGGTGACGTTGGCCTCGATCCTGCCGGGATGGGCCTCCATGACGGCGACGCCCATCCGCAGCTGACGGTCGCGCAGCTGGTCGTAGAGGCGCGAGAGGATCTCATTCCCGGCGTTCTTCACGATCTCCGCGTGGAAGCAGCGGTCCTTGACGGCCACCGCCGCCAGGTCGCCGGCCTCCGCCAGCCGCCGCTGCTCCTCCAGGAGCTGTTCCAGCCGGGCGATCAACCGCGGGGAGGCGGGCACCGCCTTGCGCGCCGCGAACTCCTCGACCAGCAGCCGGGTCTCCACCACGTCCTTGATCTCCTGCGCGGAGACGGCGAGGACCAGGGCGCCCTTCTTCGGATAGAGCTTGATCAGCCCCTCCACCTCCAGCCGCAGCAGCGCCTCGCGCACGGGCGTCCGGGAGACCCCGACCGCGTCCGCCAGGTCCCCTTCGGTGAGCAGCGTCCCGCCTTCGTAGCGCCGGTCCAGAACGGCTTCCTTGATGTGCGTGTAGACCCGCTCGGCGGCGGGCGGACGCTTGAGCGGGACGGTCGGCGGCTTCACGGAGGCTGAGGGTGCGGCAGGCATGCGCACAGCATAGATACAACATGGACGCATGGGCGGCGCCGTCCGGATTCCGGACCTCCGGGGCGAGCGGTCGACGAACTCCTGTCCTCGTACTCCTGGCCGAAGGGCGGGCGTCGCGCGTGCCCAGGGTCAAGCCTGTGCAAATTCACCCCTCCGGCACCACATCCATTGTCCCGCTCCAGGAGTCTCACCTGCGAGCGGCACCCTTATGTGGCCGCATATCAGGGGCATTTGGAGCGTTCAGTTGAAAATCGGCATCAAGCGCATCAATCGCGTCACCGTCACGGCCACCGTGACGCTCACCGCCGGTGCGGTGCTCGCGGGCAGCGCCTTCGCCTCCACGGCGCACGCGGCCACGCCGCCGACTCCGAAGATCGTCGCCAAGGGCGGCTTCGTGATGAACGACGGCACCGGGAAGACCCTCTTCACCAAGTCCGCGGACACCCGCCGCGCCACCGGCTCCACCACCAAGATCATGACGGCACTGGTGGTCCTGTCGCAGAAGAACGTGAACCTGAAGTCCAAGGTCACGATCCAGAAGGCGTACAGCGACTACATCGTCTCCAAGAACGCCTCGTCCGCCCGGCTCATCGTCGGCGACAAGGTCACCGTCGGCCAGCTCCTCTACGGCCTGATGCTCCCCTCCGGCTGCGACGCCGCGTACGCGCTGGCCGACAAGTTCGGTTCGGGCACGACCCGTTCGGCCCGCGTGAAGTCGTTCATCGGCAAGATGAACTCCACGGCCAAGAGCCTCAAGCTGAAGAACACCCGCTTCGACTCGTTCGACGGCATAGGGGGCGGCAACAACTACTCCACCCCCCGTGACCTGACGAAGATCGCCAGCAAGGCGATGAAGAACTCCACGTTCCGCTCGATCGTCAAGACCAAGTCGACGAAGCAGAAGGTGACCACCAAGAGCGGTGGCTACCGCTACATGTCGTGGAGCAACACCAACAAGCTGCTCAGCAGCTACAGCGGCGCCATCGGCGTCAAGACGGGCTCCGGCCCGACCGCCAAGTACTGCCTGGTCTTCGCCGCGACCCGCAAGGGGAAGACCGTGATCGGCACCGTGCTCACCTCGTCCTCCGAGGCGAACCGCACCGCCGACGCCAAGAAGCTGATGGACTACGGCTTCAAGAAGTAGCCCGCGGGCGCTGTACGGAGAGGGGCCCGGCCCGCACGATGTGTGCGGGCCGGGCCCCTTCCGCGTACGAGCGCCAACCGGACGCGTCACGCCCAGGTGATCAGGCGCTTCGGCTGCTCCAGGATCGCGGCCACGTCGGCCAGCACCTTGGAGCCCAGCTCGCCGTCGACCAGGCGGTGGTCGAACGACAGCGCCAGCGTGGTGACCTGACGCGGCTTCACCTTGCCCTTGTGGACCCACGGCTGGAGCTTGATCGCACCGACCGCCAGGATCGCGGACTCGCCCGGGTTGAGGATCGGCGTACCGGTGTCGACGCCGAAGACGCCGACGTTGGTGATGGTCACCGTGCCGCCCGCCATCGCGGCCGGGGAGGTCTTCCCCTCCCGGGCCGTGGCGACCAGCTCGCCCAGCGCCTCCGCGAGCTGCGGCAGCGTCTTGTCGTGCGCGTCCTTGATGTTCGGCACGATCAGGCCGCGCGGGGTGGCCGCCGCGATGCCCAGGTTCACGTAGTGCTTCCGCACGATCTCCTGGTTGGCCTCGTCCCAGGCGGCGTTGACCTCGGGGTTCCGCTTGATGGCGACCAGGAGGGCCTTGGCGATGAGGAGGAGCGGGTTGACCCGCACCCCCGCCATCTCCTTGTCCTCCTTGAGCTCGGCCACGAGCTTCATCGTGCGCGTCACGTCTACCGTCACGAACTCGGTGACGTGCGGCGCGGTGAACGCACTGTCGACCATCGCCTGCGCGATCGCCTTGCGGACGCCCTTGACCGGGATGCGGGTCTCGCGGGGGGAGTCCGGTACGGCGGCGGACGCCGCGGCCGCCGGAGCCGGGGGTGCCGCCGGGGCGGACGGAGCGGTGGGCGGGGCCGGAGCCTCGGGAGCGGCCTGGGCCGCCGCCGCGTGGACGTCCTCGCGGGTGATGATGCCGTCCTTGCCGGTCGGCGCCACCGTCGCCAGGTCGATGCCCAGGTCCTTGGCCAGCTTGCGCACCGGCGGCTTGGCGAGCGGACGGCCCCCGGCCACGCCGGAGTGCGCCGGGGCCACCGGCTCGGGAGCGGGGGCCCCGCGCCCGTTCAGCTCGGCCTGCACCGCCGCCGCGGCCTCCGGAGCGGCGGAGGCCCCCTTGCGCGGACGGCGCTTGGTGGAGGACTCGGCGACCCCGTAGCCCACCAGGACCGGCGTACGGCCCTTCGGCTCGGCCTCGGCCTCGGGCGCCTCCACCGGCTCCTGCACCGGGTCGGCGGCCGGGGCCGGAGCGGGCGCGTCGCCGCTGCCCGGGGCCACGTCGATCGCGATGATCACCTGGCCCACGTCCACGGTCGTGCCCTCGCCGAAGCGCAGCTCGTGCACCACCCCGTCGAACGGGATCGGCAGCTCGACGGCCGCCTTCGCGGTCTCGACCTCGCACACGACCTGGCCGTCGGTGACGGTGTCGCCGGGCTGGACGTACCACTTGAGGATCTCGGCCTCGGTCAGTCCTTCGCCCACGTCGGGCATCTTGAACTCACGGAAGCGAGCAGACGTTTCGGTCATCGTCGTCACCAACCTCTCCTCAGAACGCCAGCGAGCGGTCGACGGCGTCGAGCACCCGGTCCAGACCGGGCAGGTACTCGTCCTCCAGCCGGGCCGGCGGGTAGGGGACGTGGTAGCCGCCGACCCGCAGCACGGGGGCCTCGAGGTGGTAGAAGCAGCGCTCGGTGATCCGGGCGGCGATCTCCGCGCCGGAGCCGTAGAACACGGGCGCCTCGTGGACGACCACGACGCGGCCGGTCTTCTCCGCCGACGCCTGGACGGCGTCGAAGTCGATCGGGGACATCGAGCGCAGGTCCAGGACCTCGATCGACTTGCCCTCCTCCTGGGCCGCCGCCGCCGCCTCCAGGCAGACCTTCACCATCGGGCCGTACGCGACGAGCGTGAGGTCGCCGCCCTCCCGGACGGTCACGGCCTTGTGCAGCGGGCCGGGCACGGCCGCGGTGTCGACCTCGCCCTTGTCCCAGTAACGCCGCTTGGGCTCGAAGAAGATGACCGGGTCGTCGCTCCGGACGGCCTGCTGCATCATCCAGTAGGCGTCGCTCGCGTTGGACGGCGAGACCACCTTGAGGCCCGCCACGTGCGCGAAGAGCGCCTCGGGGGACTCGCTGTGGTGCTCGACCGCGCCGATGCCGCCGCCGTACGGGATGCGCACGACGACCGGCAGCTTGATCTTGCCGAGCGCGCGGGCGTGCATCTTGGCGAGCTGCGTGACGATCTGGTCGTAGGCGGGGAAGACGAAACCGTCGAACTGGATCTCGACGATCGGGCGGTAGCCGCGCAGGGCCAGACCGATCGCCGTGCCGACGATGCCGGACTCCGCGAGCGGGGTGTCGATCACCCGGTCCTCGCCGAAGTCCTTCTGGAGGCCGTCGGTGATACGGAAGACGCCGCCGAGCTTGCCGACGTCCTCGCCCATGATGAGGACCTTGGGGTCGTCGTCGAGGGCGAGGCGGAGCGACTCGTTGAGCGCTTTCGCGATGGACATCTTTTCCACGGCCACGGCTACTTGCCCTCCTCGGCGGAGTCGACGAACGATGCCTGGTAGGCGGCGAACTGGGCGCGCTCCTCGTCGACGAGGGAGTTGCCGTCGGCGTAGCCGTGCTCGAACAGGGCCATCGGGTCCGGGTCGGGCATCGCGCGCACCGCCTCGCGCACCCGCTTGCCGAGGGTCTCGCTCTCCTCGTCCAGCGCGGTGAAGAAGGCGTCGTCCGCGAGCTGCTCCTTCTCCAGGTACGCCCGCAGCCGCAGGATCGGGTCCTTGGCCTCCCAGGCGGCCCGCTCCTCGTCGGCCCGGTACTTCGTCGGGTCGTCGGAGGTGGTGTGCGCGCCCATGCGGTAGGTGAACGCCTCGACGAGGGTCGGGCCCTCGCCCCGGCGGGCCCGCTCCAGCGCGGAGCGGGTGACGGCCAGGCAGGCCAGGACGTCGTTGCCGTCGACGCGGACGCCGGGGAAGCCGTAGCCCTGGGCGCGCTGGTAGAGCGGCACCCGGGTCTGGCGCTCGGTCGGCTCGGAGATCGCCCACTGGTTGTTCTGGCAGAAGAAGACGACCGGGGCGTTGTAGACCGCGGAGAAGGTGAACGACTCGGCGACGTCGCCCTGGCTGGAGGCCCCGTCACCGAAGTAGGCGATCACGGCGGAGTCCGCGCCGTCCTTGGCGACGCCCATGGCGTAGCCGGTGGCGTGCAGCGTCTGCGAGCCGATGACGATCGTGTACAGGTGGAAGTTGTTGCTGTTGGGGTCCCAGCCGCCGTGGTTCACGCCGCGGAACATCCCGAGCAGGTTGGTCGGGTCGACCCCCCGGCACCAGGCGACCCCGTGCTCGCGGTAGGTCGGGAAGACGTAGTCGTCGTCGCGCAGGGCCCGGCCGCTGCCGATCTGTGCGGCCTCCTGGCCGAGCAGCGACGCCCACAGGCCCAGCTCGCCCTGGCGCTGGAGGGCGGTCGCCTCGGCGTCGAAGCGACGGGTGAGCACCATGTCCCGGTACAGGCCGCGCAGTTCGTCGGCGCTCAGGTCGATGCTGTAGTCCGGGTGCTCGACGCGCTCGCCCTCGGGCGTGAGCAGCTGTACGAGCTGGGGCTCGGCGCTCTGCGGCTTCTTCGCGGCGCTGGTCCGCTTACTGGCGCGTCGCGGTTTACGCGCGGCGGCAGTGCTCTCCACGGTCACGTGCGTGCTCCTCCGTCGGTCCGGCCCCCGGGGTCTGCCGGGAAACCAGTGCGGCTCGCCTGAATCCGGCCGACGCGCACGGGGTGGGTGCCGGCCGGCCGGGATCAGGCGTGACAGGTGCCCCGGCGAGCGCCCTGTCATAGGCACGTTACCCAGTGCTTCGCACA
Source organism: Streptomyces sp. NPDC017448 (assembly GCF_044330565.1). Classification (NCBI taxonomy): domain Bacteria; kingdom Bacillati; phylum Actinomycetota; class Actinomycetes; order Kitasatosporales; family Streptomycetaceae; genus Streptomyces; species Streptomyces sp. NPDC017448. The sequence continues at coordinate 174,938 of NZ_JBIRLM010000006.1, forward strand.
ACTGCGAAACCCTATCTGACCTGCGATTTTGCTTGGATTTCCAAGTAAATCGAAAAAATCGCGAAGCTCTGCTGGTCAGGGCACTGGAAACAGCCTTGCGGGCCGCCGGAACAACGGCACGTTATCCCGCGGATCTGCCCCAGGGAAGAGCGGAGGAGAGGTGAGTGTGTGAGACTGCGATCGTGCGCGAAGAAGGAAAAATCACGGTATTTCTGCTGGACGATCACGAGGTCGTCCGGCGTGGCGTCCACGAGCTGCTCGCCTCCGAACCGGACATCGAGGTCGTCGGGGAGGCCGGTACGGCGGCGGAGGCCCTGGTGCGCATCCCGGCGACGCGTCCCGACGTGGCGGTGCTCGACGTACGGCTGCCGGACGGCAGCGGTGTGGAGGTGTGCCGGGAGGTCCGTTCCCAGGACGAGAACATCGCCTGCCTGATGCTCACCTCGTACGCCGATGACGAGGCGCTTTTCGACGCGATCATGGCGGGCGCGTCGGGATATGTGCTGAAGGCGATCCGGGGCGAGGAACTGCTGAACGCGGTACGGGACGTGGCGGCCGGGAAATCGCTGCTGGACCCGGTGGCGACGGGCCGGGTACTGGAGCGGCTGCGCAACGGCGGCAGCGGCAGGGGGGACGACAAGCTGGCCGCCCTGACCGAGCAGGAGCGCAAGATCCTGGACCTGATCGGTGAGGGGCTGACCAACCGGGTCATCGGCGAGCGGCTGCACCTGGCCGAGAAGACCATCAAGAACTACGTCTCCAGCCTGCTCTCGAAGCTGGGGATGGAACGCCGCTCGCAGGCCGCCGCGTACGTCGCCCGGCTCCAGGCCGAACGCCGCTGAGCCCCCGGGCCGGCGCACTCCCGGACCGGCGCACTCCCGGGACGGCGCCCTCCCGGGGCCGCCGCGCTCCGGTCCACGCGGGACTTTGGTCCCGCGCCCCCGGGGCAGGCGACTCTTACGCGGTTCCTACGGCGGGGGGACAGTGGAGGCCATGTCCTTCGACGAACTCCCCGCGCCCGACGCGATCCGGCCGACCGCGACCGGCACGGTCGAGCCGACCGGGCAGGGCGGGCGGCCCGGGCAGGGCGGGCGGCCCGGGAAGACCGAGCCGATCGAACTGCTGCGCCAGGTCCCGTACGGGCGTCTCGCCACCAGCATGCGGGCGCTGCCGTTCCTGGCGGTGGCCCGGCACATCGTGAGCGACGGCCACATCCTGCTGCGGATGCACAGCGGCTTCGGCCACCACGAGGCGTGCGACGGGGGCGTCGTCGCGTACGGGGCGGACAACTACAACGGCAGCGTCCTCGGCGACGGAAGGGACCTCTGGTCGGTGCAGTTCACCGGCCCCGCCGAGATCGTGTTCCCCTGCCCCGAGCAGGAGGAACTGTTCGGGGAGGCGCCCGCCGCCGTCAACGGGGAGCCTTACGCACCGGCCTACCTCCGGGTCGATCCGCACTTCGTCACGGAGTACCGGCTGAACTTCTGAGGCGCCGGAGGGTTCGCTTCCGGGGCGACGGGCCGACGGGGTACGAGACGCCGGAGGGTTCGCTTCCGGGGCGCCGTGCCGGCGGGTACGAGGCACCGGAGGGTTCACTTCCGGAACACCGGTCCGACGTCCTGCCGGGCTCCGCAGCTCCCTAGCGCATCGCCGGTGGTGACCGCAAGTCCGCGCCTTGGATACGCAGAGTGATCTAACATCTGGTAAGTGCCGCGCTCATATGTCACTCGTCCACCTGTTCCCCCGGTCGGCGAGGTGCTGCGCCGTTATCCGGACGTGGGCGAACCGCTCGCCTGCGAGCCGATCACCAAGGGACTGCTGAACCACGGGTACCGCGTCTCCACCACGAGCGGCTCCTACTTCCTCAAGCACCACCTCGACAAGAAGCACCTGGACGACCCGAGCGGCGAACGCGCCGCGATCGTGCGCCAGCACCGCGCCACCCAGCGCCTGAAGTCCCTCGGCGTCCCCGTCGTCCCGCCCCTGACGGACGCCCGGGGCGAGACCGTCACGGTGATCGGCGAACGGTGCTACGCCCTGCACCCCTGGGTCGACGGCCTCCACCGGGTCGGCGCCCAGCTCACCCTCGCCCAGTCGCGGCGGCTCGGCGCGCTCCTCGGCACCGTGCACACCGGCCTGGAACAGGTGATGGCACCGCGCGACGGCCCGTATCCGGCGGACCCGCCGGGCCGGCCGGGCCACCCCAGTCCGGACACCGCCGACACCTTCGCGCTGATCGACGACCTGCTGGACGCCGCACGCGGACAGGACGGCCGGGGCGCCCCCCGCGACGCCTTCGACGAACTGGCCGTACACCGGCTCGTGGAGCGGCGCGCCCTGCTCGAACAGCACGCCCACCGGCGCCCGCCCACCCCGGAGGGGCCCGCCACCGGGTGGGTGCACGGGGACTTCCATCCGCTGAACCTGCTCTACCGGGACGCCGACCCGGTCGCCATCGTGGACTGGGACCGGCTGGACGTACAGCCGCGCGCCGAGGAGGCGGTCCGGGCGGCGGCGATCTTCTTCGTCCGGCCCGCCGGGGAGCTGGACCTCGCGAAGGTACGGGCGTACGCCCGCGCCTACCGGCGCGCCGCCGGGGCGGGGGCCGCGGAGCTGGCGGCCGCTGTGCACCGGGTGTGGTGGGAAAGGCTCAACGACTTCTGGATACTCCGCTGGCGCTACCGTCTCGACGACCGCAGGGCCGACCCGCAGTTCCCCGCGGTGTCGGCCCTGGCGGTGTGGTGGACGCGGGAGTACGAGGCGGTCTGCGCGGCCTTCACGGAGTGAGCGCCGCGCGCGGGAGCCGCACCGGCCCGTACCGGCGGCTGTGCGGGCACGCGGGGGGCACAAGGGCGCGGGGGCGCGGGGGCGCGCGGGCGCGGGGCAGACGGGGGCGCGGCTGGGCGGGCCCGGGGCACGAGGCAGGCGGACGGCGTCCGGCAGACCGGCGTGCGGTGGCTGCGCGGGGCACGGGTGCGCTCACGCGTGAGCCCGGCGTGCGCCGTGGTGGCGCGCGCCGGGCTCAGGAGCGGTGCGGTGGTGCGGTGGGGTCCGGGTGCCGCAGGCGCTCTTACGGCGTGGTGTTGCCGGCCGAGGCGTCGCCGCCCGGGGTGGTGCCCGTACCGCCGTCCTCCTCGCCGCCCCCGGGGCCGCCGTCGTCCCCGGCGCCGCCCGGCGTGCCGGGGTCGGTGACCGGGCTGCTCGGCTCGCCGGTGGGCTCGCCGTTGCCGCCCTCGTTGGCGTTGCCGTCCGAGGCGCCCGGATCCGTGCCGGTCTGGGTCGGGGACGGGGAGAACGTGGGCCGGGTCGGGGTCGGGTCCGGGATGTACGGCGGCGGGTTCTGCCGCGTCTGGCCGCCGCTGGAGGTGTCCGGCTCCTCCGGCTGCTCGCTCTCCTCCTCGGTGGGCTCCTCCGAGGGCTCCTTCTCGGACGGGCTGGCCGAGGTGGACGGCTTGACCGGGTCCTTGGCGCCGCCGCTGTCCTGCGCGGCGTTCACCGCGAAGGCGACCCCCGCGCCGATCGCGATCAGCGCGAGCAGGACGAAGAGCCACATCTTGCCGCGCCCGCCGGGACGCCCCTGCCCCCCGCCGTCGTACCCCCCGTCGTCCGGGTTGTACGGGGGCAGGATCGGCCCCTGCGAGGTGTCCCCGTGCACCGGGTGGCCCGCGCCCACCGGACGGGTGGAGCCGGTCATGCCGTGCGGCGGGGTCTGGCCGCCCTCGTGCAGCGCGACCGGGCCGGTGTTCCAGGTGCCCGTGTGGCCGCCCTGCACCTGGAGCATCTGCAGGCTGTACTGGACGAGGCCGCGCATCTCCTCGGCGCTCTGGAACCGGTCGTCGGGGTCCTTCGCCAGCGAGCGCATCACCATGCCGTCCAGCTCCGGCGGCACCACGTCCGAGACCTCGGACGGGGGCACCGGGATGTCCTGGACGTGCTGGTAGACCACCGAGAGCGGGGTCTCGCCGGTGAACGGGGGCCGCAGCGCCAGCAGTTCGTACAGCAGACAGCCCGTGGCGTACAGGTCGGAGCGGTGGTCGACGGCCTTGCCGAGCGCCTGCTCGGGGGAGAGGTACTGCGGAGTGCCCATGACCATGCCGGTCTGGGTCATCGTCGACTGCGCGCCGTGCAGCGCGCGGGCGATGCCGAAGTCCATCACCTTGACCGCGCCGGAGTCCGTGATGATGACGTTGGCGGGCTTGATGTCGCGGTGCACGATGCCGTGCTGGTGCGAGTACGCGAGGGCTTCCAGCACCCCCGAGACGATGATCAGCGCCTGCTCGGGCGGCGGGGCCTCGGCGGTCAGGAGGAGGTCGCGGATGGTGCGCCCCTCGACCAGCTCCATCACGATGTACGGAACGGTCTGACCGCCCACGACGTCCTCGCCGGAGTCGTACACGGCGACGATCGCGTGGTGGTTGAGGCCCGCGACGGACTGTGCCTCGCGGGTGAAACGCGCCTTGGAGACCGGGTCCTCGGCCAGGTCGGAGCGGAGCAGCTTCACCGCGACGGTCCGTCCGAGCCGGACGTCCTCCGCCGCGTAGACCTCTGCCATGCCGCCCCGGCCGAGCCGGTGGGTCATCCGGTAACGTCCGTCACCGACGACGCCGCCGACGCCCCAGGAGTCGGTGCCATCCGAAACTCCGCCGCCGTTTGCTTCGGAATCGGGTGCCATCAGTCCTCGCCGTCGTATCTGTCCGCGCGTCCGCGGGTTCTCACGGTGCCTTGCTGCATTGCCACGTCACGCTACAGGCTTCTGCGGACACCCCGGTTCCGCTCCGGCAGGATCATCTGCCCGCCCGGCGCGTCCTCCCGGTGAATTCCGCGTGGTTCCTGTAACGCTTCCGAGACGCTTCTTGTGCGTAGGGTCACGGAACGGGCACCCGGCTTGACGTGTCGGACCCCTACGGCAGACTTGGCGCGTAATCGCGTTGTACGGAACCGCGTCGCACGCAACCACGTCCTACAGAAACACCGCGTGCGACCGCGCGCCGGCGAGGGGGATGCAAGTCATGAGCCAGGACGGCGCACAGGGCCGCTACGCGGGCGGAGCGGTGGCGGGCGGCCGCTACCAACTGCGGGACCTGCTCGGCGAAGGCGGGATGGCGTCCGTATACCTGGCCTACGACTCCGCCCTGGACCGCCAGGTCGCGATCAAGACCCTGCACACCGAACTGGGCCGCGAGCAGTCCTTCCGCGAGCGCTTCCGGCGTGAGGCGCAGGCCGTCGCCAAGCTCCAGCACACCAACATCGTCTCCGTCTTCGACACCGGCGAGGACGAGCTCGGCGGTGCGCTGATGCCCTACATCGTCATGGAGTACGTCGAGGGGCAGCCGCTCGGTTCGGTGCTGGCCGCCGACATCCGCGACCACGGCGCGATGCCCGCCGACAAGGCGCTCAAGGTGACGGCGGACGTGCTCGCCGCGCTGGAGACCAGCCACGAGATGGGCCTGGTCCACCGCGACATCAAGCCCGGCAACGTGATGATGACCAAGCGCGGTGTGGTCAAGGTCATGGACTTCGGCATCGCCCGCGCCATGCAGTCCGGCGTCACCTCGATGACGCAGACCGGCATGGTCGTCGGCACTCCGCAGTACCTCTCCCCCGAGCAGGCCCTCGGCCGGGGCGTCGACGCCCGGTCCGACCTGTACTCGGTCGGCATCATGCTCTTCCAGCTGCTCACCGGCCGCATCCCGTTCGACGCGGACTCGCCGCTGGCCATCGCCTACGCGCATGTGCAGGAGGAGCCGGTCGCCCCCTCCAGCATCAACCGGGCGGTGACCCCGGCGATGGACGCCCTGGTCGCCCGCGCGCTCAAGAAGAATCCGAACGAGCGCTTCCCCAGCGCCGCCGCGATGCGCGACGAGATCGACCGCGTGCTGAACGCCTCCGGCGGCCGGACCGGCGCCCCGGTGATCGTGGCCGGCGGCGGGCCCGTCAACAGCGGCTCCGGCGTCGGCTCGGCGGTCTTCCCGCCCGTCGACCAGAGCGCGCCCGCGCCCCACGGCCTCCAGACGCCGTACCAGCCGCACCCGCAGCAGCAGCCGGGGCCCTACGGTCAGCCGACCCCCGCGCCCACGCCGAGCTACGGCTATCCGCAGGCCGGACCGGCTTACCCGACCCCGGGCCCGCTGTCCCACCCGACCCCGCCGCCGTACGCGGCCTCCGCGCAGCACTCGACCGCCGTGGGCACCACCGGCCGCGCCGGCCCGAAGCGGAACATGCCGGTCATCGTCGGTGCGATCGTCGTGGCGCTGCTGGCGATCGGCGGCCTGGCCACCGCGATCGCCCTCCAGGGGGGCAAGGACGACGAGGCGGGCAAGGACGGCGAATCGGGCGGCACCACCGAGCAGGTGGAGGGCTACCGCCCGCCGGAGCGCAACCGGACGATGAAGGACACGGACTGCTCGAACGCCTCCGAGGACTCCAACGACCCGCAGAAGGTCCGTGCGCCGAGCTTCATCTACAAGGACATCCAGTCGGCCAAGGCGTGCGCCGCCGCCGCGGGCTGGACGGTCAAGGAGATCGCGGAGCCGGGCAACACCTACGCGGACGGCCAGGTCGTCGGCCAGTTCCCGTCCTCCGGCACCGCGGTCCCCGAGCGCGGCGCCCACTTCGAGCTGAAGGTCTCCACCGGTAAGCCCTCCTGAGCCGGCGGACAGCGCGCCGGAGTCCGAAACTGATCGTTTCGGGGTTCCGGATCACCCCCTGTCATCCGCTCCCGACCGCCGACCGGCGGGGAATGTCCGGGTAGCGCGTCCGGGATGCCGGACGGAGTGGCGCGTGTGACGCTGGCCTCATGGCTCCAGGACTGCCGGCCGCATGGTCGTCGAGGTGTGCGGTCTGTCTGCTGGCGGCGGCCGCAGCGGCCCTGGGCCCGCTGGGCGGCTCCGCCCGCGGTGTGCCGCCCCCGGACGGGCCGCCCCCCACCGCGTCGGCCCCCGAGGCGTCGAGCCCTCCCGAGTCCGCCGTCCCGCCCGCCGCGGCCGCGCCCCGGCCCGCCCGGTCGGACCCCGGCTCCCCCTCGGCGCTCCCCTCCGGCCCGCCCCTGCCCTCCGGCGCCCCGCTCGCCGCGGTGCCCGGGGAGTGGCCCGTACCGTCCTCCACGGCGTCGAGCGGGCACGGCTCCCCCGGGGACGACGCACCCGGAACGGCTCCCTCCCCCACCGCGTCCCCCCAGGTCTCCGGGTCGACCGCCCCCCTGGCCGGCCGCGAGGCCGGGGCCGGCAAGGCGCGTCCCGGACGCTCGCTCGCCCCGTGGGAGCCGGCGGCGGACGGGACGCCGGTCGGGGAGGACCCGTCCGGCGAGACCGGCGAAAGCCGCGTCGACCCCGTCGACCTGCCCGCCGCCACCCCGCCGCCCGACGCCTTCACCGACCCGGCGCAGCGGGCCGCCGCCCAGGCGCTGGACGCCGCCTCCCTGCGACGGGTGCAGCAGGTCTCGCTCGGCACGGGCATCGCCCTGGTCGGGCTGGGGCTCGGCTTCCTCGCGTTCCGTATGCGCCGGGCGAACTGACCCCGCGCCCGCACGGCCCGGCCCCCTCCCGTAGCGCCGGTGTCCGTGCCGGTGCCACTGACCCCGCGCCCGCACGGCCCGGACCGTAACAGCTCCGTCACCGAGTCCCCCGCCATTTGCCAGGAACGACATACTCGGTATACATACTCAGTATGTCCATTCGCCACGGCCTTCTGGCCCTGCTGGAACGGGGCCCCCGCTACGGGTCTCAGCTCCGCACCGAGTTCGAGTCGCGCACCGGCTCCACCTGGCCCCTGAACGTCGGGCAGGTCTACACGACGCTGAGCCGTCTGGAACGCGACGGCCTGGTCGTCCAGGACGGCGCGGACGCCGCCGGGCACGACCTCTACGCCATCACCGATGAGGGCCGGGCCGAGCTGCGCGCCTGGTTCGGAACCCCCGTGGACCGCACCAGCCCGCCCCGTGACGAACTGGCCATCAAGCTGGCCATGGCCGTGGGGGCCCCGGGGGTCGACATCCGCGAGGTCATCCAGGCCCAGCGCCACCACACGCTCAAGGCCATGCAGGACTACACCCGGCTCAAGGCCCAGGCCCTGGCCGACGTCCCGGCCAACCGCGACGAGGTCGCCTGGCTGCTCGTCGTGGAACAGCTGATCTTCCAGGCGGAGGCCGAGGCCCGCTGGCTCGACCACTGCGAGTCCCGGCTCGTCCGCCTCGCCGAGGCCGCCGCCACCGAGCCCTCGGCCGAGCCCGGCCCCGCGGCCACCCGCGGCCCGGCCCGCGCCCTGGCCGGACGCACCCGCTCCAAGCGCTGACCCGACGGCACCGGCCCGTACGGCCCCGGCGCCCCCGCCTGCGCCGTACGCCCGTGCCGGCTCCGGCACACCCGCGCCGGTCCCGGTGCGCCCGTGCCTGTTCCGGTGCGCCCGCGCCGTCGCCGTACGACCGGGCCCGGCGGCACCGCCACCGTCGAACCGGCGCCACGACCGTCGGACACCGCCCTCTCCGCCCACACCCGACCACGCCGTTCCCAGGGGGGACCTCCCACATGCCTTCGTCCGCCACCCCGCCGCCCCCGCCGTCCTCCGGGACGTCCGGCGGCAGCCCCGTACTCGAACTGCGGGGGCTGACCCGTACCCATGGCTCCGGCGTCGCGCAGGTGCACGCCCTACGCGGCATCCAGCTCTCCGTGCACCCGGGCGAACTGGTCGCCGTCATGGGCCCTTCCGGCTCCGGCAAGTCCACCCTGCTCACCCTCGCCGGCGGCCTCGACACCGCCACCGCCGGCCAGGTGATCATCGAGGGACAGGACATCGCCGCCCTCGGCCCCAAGGGCATGGCCGCCCTGCGCCGCCGCAGCGTCGGCTACGTCTTCCAGGACTACAACCTCATCCCCGCCCTGACCGCCGCCGAGAACATCGCGCTGCCCCGCGAACTCGACGGCGTCCCGGTGCGCAAGGCCCGCAAGGAGGCCCTCGCCGCACTGGCCGAGATGAAGCTGGAGCAGATCGCCGACCGCTTCCCCGACGAGATGTCGGGCGGCCAGCAGCAGCGCGTCGCCATCGCCCGCGCCCTCGTGGGGGACCGCCGCCTCGTGCTCGCCGACGAGCCCACCGGAGCGCTCGACTCCGAGACCGGCGAGTCCGTCCTCGCCCTCCTGCGCACCCGCTGCGACCAGGGGGCGGCCGCCGTCATGGTGACCCACGAGCCCCGGTACGCGGCCTGGGCCGACCGGGTCGTCTTCCTCCGGGACGGCTCGATCGTCGACCAGACCCTGACCGCCGGAGCGGACTCGCTGCTCTCCACCACCACCGAGGCCGCCAGGTGAGCGCCTTCTCCGGCTGGCGTGCCGCCCTCCGCATCGCCCGGCGCGACGCCGCACGGGCCAAGGGCCGCAGCGCCCTGGTCGTCGCGATGATCGCCCTCCCGGTCCTCGGCGTCACCGCCGCCGACCTCACCTACCGCAGCGCCCTGCCCACCCAGGCCGAGGAGCTGACGGCGGACCTGGGGGCGGCCGACGCCCGGTTCGCGTCCACGAGCCTGGGCCCGGTGCGGCTCCAGCAGATGCCCGACGGCATCAACTGGGGCACCCCCGAGAACGCCCCCGAACCGCCCCCCGAGGTGCAGGCGAAGCCGGTCGACGTTTCGGCCACTTTCCCCGAGGGCTCCCGCTACCTGACCGAGCGCAGCGTGCCCGCTTCGGTGACCACCCGGCACGGGATCGCCGACACCGAGATCAGCGAGCTGCGCCTCTTCGACCCGATGGTGCGCGGCCGGATCGAGTTGACCGACGGCGCCTACCCGCGCAAGCGGAACGAGATCGCCGCGACCACGGCCTTCGCCGACGCCTCCGGGCTGTCCATCGGCGACACCGTCACCGTGCGCGGCCCCGAGCAGACCTACACCCTCACCGGCACGGTCGAGCTCCCCGCCGACCTGCGGGCGGATTCCCTCTACGCGCTCCCGGGCTCGGTCATCGCCCCCTGGCAGAAGACCGCCGACCGCGACAAGGCGGTCCTGCCGCCCCAGCCGAGCGACCCCAAGTGGCTGGTGAAGGGCCCGCCCGGGGCGGGTGTGACCTGGCAGGACATCCTCGCGGCCAACGAGAAGGGCGTGGTGGTCAAGTCCCGCCAGGTCGCCCTGGACCCGCCGCCGGACTCCGAGGTCCCGATGGCGGGGACGAGCCTCGGGTACTCCACCACGGCGGAGGCGACCGCGGCGGTCCTCACGGTGGCCGCCATGGCCGTCCTGGAGATCGTGCTGCTGGCCGGCCCGGCGTTCGCCGTGGGCGCGCGCCGTTCGCGCCGCCAGCTGGGCCTGGTCGGCTCGTGCGGCGGCAGCCGGAGCCAGGTCCGGGCCGTGGTGCTCGCGGGCGGCGCCGTGACCGGCGGGGTCGGCGCGGTGACCGGGGTCGGCGCCGGGTTCGGGCTGACCGCCCTGTTCCGCCCGCTGATCGAGGACTACACGGGCAGCCGCTTCGGCGAACTGACCGTACGCCCCTGGGAGATCCTCGGCATCGCCGCGCTCGGCCTGGTCACCGGCGTCCTCGCCGCACTGGCTCCGGCGATCGTCGCCGGCCGCCAGTCGGTCCTGGAGTCGCTCACCGGGCGGCGCGGCACCCGCCGCGGCTCCCGCGTGCTGCCCGTCGTCGGCGCCATCACGCTCACGGCCGGCGTCGCCGTGGCCGTCTACGGCGGGGTGGCGGGCGACACCGCCTTCGTCGCCGGCGGTTCCGTCCTGGCCGAACTCGGCGTACTGGGCTGCATCCCCGTGATCGTCGGCTTCCTCGGACGGCTCGGCCGGGGCCTCCCGCTGACGCCCCGCATCGCCCTGCGCGACGCGGCCCGCAACCGGGGCCGTACCGCTCCCGCCGTCGCCGCCGTGATGGCGGCCGTCGCGGGCAGCGTCGCCATCGCCACGTACACCAGCAGCAGCGCCGCCGAGCAGGCGTACGACTACGTGCCCAACATGACGCCGGGCACCCTCGCCCTGACGGCGACCGATCTCGGCGCGGACGCCGAACTGCCCCGCTCCCGCGCGGCCGTCGAGCAGAACTACCCGGTCAGCGGCAAGGCCGCCGACTTCGGCCGGGTCTGGGCCGGCAGCGACTGCTCGGCCCACCACCGGGGGGAGAACGACTGCGGCGAACTCGAACTCGTCAAGCCCACCGGCGAGGACCACCGCTGCCCGCTCCAGGGCAAGGGCGCCAAGGAGCTCGCCCTGCGGCTCTCGGCCGACGAGCACAAGCGCGTGATGAACTCCCCGGCCTGCATGGACGAGAATTACACGATGGTCGCGTTCGGCACCGCCGAGCACAAGATCGTCATCGGGGGCGCGGACGTCCTCGATACGTACGTGAAGCTCGACGACCCGGCGGCGGCGAAGGCCCTGGAGGCGGGGACGCCCGTCCTGCTGAACTCGGCGTACGCGAAGAACGGCGAGGTCACCCTCAAGGCCACCCACACCTACAGCGACCGGGACGGGAAGAACCGGGACCGGCGCCCCGGAGCGGCCCGCACCACCACGGACCGGCTGAAGGTGTACGTCGCCCCCGACCGGTACGCGGCGACCCCCGGCATCCGGATGGTCATGCCGCGGAAGACCGCCGAACGCCTCGGACTGCACGTCGAGGACTACGGCAGCTTCTACACGCTCGGCCGCGAGGCCACGGCCGCCGAGCGCCAGGCTGCCTACGCGGCGCTCGCCCAGGCCGGGAACAAGGCGTACCTGATGGCCTCGGACGAGGAGCTCCGGACCGAGGACGACACGATCCTGCTGATCCTCGCCCTCTTCGCCGGAGTGGTGACCCTCGGCGCGGCGGCCATCACGACCGGGCTGTCCAAGGCCGACGCGGAGGCCGACCTCACCACGCTCAGCGCGGTGGGCGCGCCCCCGGGGCTGCGGCGGTCCCTGTCCGGCTTCCAGTGCCTGGTCGTCGCCCTGACCGGCGTCCTGCTGGGTACGGTGGCGGGTCTCGTGCCCGCGATCGCCCTGCGGCTGACCGACCTGCGCGCGGCGCTGGCGGAGATGCGGGCGGACCCGATGCAGTCGGCGTACACGCCGATCGTGATGCCGTGGGAGACGGTCGGGCTGCTGGCCCTGGTCGTCCCGGTGCTCGCCGGACTGCTGGCCGCCGCTCTCACCGGCTCGCGGCAGCCCCTGACGCGGCGCGCGGGGTGACGCACGGGGCGGGAGACCCCCTCCCGGGGGCCGGCTGAGGGGTTTCGGCGCCCCCGAGGACGGTGGATCATCCGTTCTCGGGGGCACCACCCTTGTGTACGGCAGGTGTGCGAGACAATGGCGGCATGGAAATGCCGAGGAATGACCGGTCGCAGGAGCACCCGCAGGTCCTTGTCGTGGGCCAGGACGGAATGGCTGTCGGCGGCGGTGGCAGTGACGACGAGTCGCGCGAGGTCCCGGTGACGGAAATGGTGGAACAGCCCGCGAAGGTCATGCGCATCGGCAGCATGATCAAGCAACTGCTGGAGGAGGTCAGGGCGGCTCCTCTCGACGAGGCGAGCCGGGTCAGGCTCAAGGAGATCCACGCCGGTTCCGTGAAGGAGCTGGAGGACGGGCTGGCCCCGGAGCTGGTCGAGGAGCTGGAGCGGCTCTCCCTGCCGTTCACCGATGATTCGGTGCCCTCCGAGGCGGAGCTGCGGATCGCCCAGGCCCAGCTCGTGGGGTGGCTGGAGGGCCTCTTCCACGGCATCCAGACGGCGTTGTTCGCGCAGCAGATGGCGGCCCGCGCCCAGTTGGAGCAGATGCGCCGCGCCCTGCCCCCGGGCTCGGTGCACGAGGGCGAGGAGGGCGGCGCGGACCCGCACGGCCCGCTCCGCTCGGGCCCCTACCTCTGACCCGACTAACCTGCCCGACACGTTTCAGGGCCCGGCGCACACCACCGTGTGCGCCGGGCCCCCGTCGTCCCTGCCGTCTCCCGGCGCCGCGAGGGGTCAGGCCCCTGCCGACGGCGCGGCCAGCAGCACCTTGCCGACGTGCCCGCTGGACTCCAGCACCCGGTGCGCCTCGGCGGCGTCGGCCATCGGCAGCGTGCGGTCCACCACGGGCCGGACCACGCCGTCCTCGATCAACGGCCACACGTGTTCGCGTACGGCGGCGACGATGGCGGCCTTCTCCTGGAGCGGGCGGCCCCGCAGGGAGGTCGCGGTGACGGCGGCCCGCTTGGTCAGCAGGGCTCCGAGGTTCAGCTCGCCCTTGGCGCCGCCCTGGAGCCCGATGATCGCGAGGCGGCCGTTGACGGCGAGCGCCTGTACGTTCCGGTCCAGGTACTTCGCGCCGATGAGGTCCAGGATGACGTCGGCCCCGGCCCCGGCGGTGTTCTCCCGCACCTCCTCGACGAAGTCCTGCTCGCGGTAGTCGATGAGGATGTCCGCCCCCAGCTCGGCGCAGCGGGCGAGCTTCTCCGGGCTGCCCGCCGTGACCGCGACCCGGGCCCCGACCGCTTTGGCGAGCTGGATCGCCATGGTGCCGATACCGCTGGAACCGCCGTGGACCAGGAAGGTCTCGCCGGGGCGCAGGTGGGAGATCATGAAGACGTTCGACCACACGGTGCAGGCGACCTCGGGGAGCGCCGCGGCCTCGACCAGGTCGACGCCCTTCGGTACGGGGAGGAGCTGGCCCGCCGGCACGGCGACCTTCTCCGCGTAGCCGCCGCCGGCCAGCAGCGCGCACACCTCGTCGCCGACCGCCCAGCCGGTCACGTCGGGGCCGAGTGCGAGGACGCGGCCCGCGCACTCCAGGCCGGGGTGGGGGGACGCGCCGGGCGGCGGGTTGTAGAAGCCCTGGCGCTGGAGCACGTCCGCGCGGTTCACGGCGCTGGAGACGACCTCGACGAGGACCTCGCCGTCGCCGGGTACGGGATCGGGCGCCTCGGCCCACACGAGCGCCTCGGGGCCGCCGGGTTCAGGAATCGTGATCGCATACATGGCCGCGAGGCTACTCCGGCTCGACGCGCACCCAGGAGTACCGCGTGTACTCAGGCGCGTGGCGTACAGCGCGGGCGCCCCGCGCACGGTCCGCGGCGGGCGGCCGTACGGGCGGGGCCCGGCGGGCGCCCCGGGGCCCCGGAGCCCGTACGTTCCGGGGCCCCGGAGCCCGTACGTTCCGGGGCCCCGGCGTCCGTACGTTCCGGGGCCCGCCGGCGGGTCAGGGACGCGGCGGCATCGGGTTGTGGGGCACGGAGGTGGAGCTGGGACTCTTCCGCACGATGGTGATGACCCGGTCCGTGAGCTGCAACGGGCTCGCCGACGGGTCGTCGTAACCGAGTAGCCGGTGGCCGCGCAGGACGCTGACGACGAGGTCCTCCGTCTCCCGCACGTTCTTGCCCACCTCGGCCTTTATGACCGGCCGTTCCACCAGGTCGAGGCCGCTGCCCTGCTGGATCAGGTCCTCCATCACGGTGCCCGCGCTGGGGCTGAGGACGGAGAGGCCGAGCAGCCGCCCGGCAGCGCTGGCGCTGGTGATGACGGCGTCGGCTCCGGACTGCCGCAGGAGCGGCGCGTTCTCCTCCTCGCGCACCGCAGCCACGATCTTCGCCCCGCGGTTCAACTGCCGTGCGGTCAGGGCCACCAGGACGGCGGTGTCGTCGCGCTGCGTCGCGATGATGACCTGACGCGCTTTCTGGAGCTCGGCGCGGAGCAGGACATCGCTGCGGGTGGCGTCGCCGAGCACGCCGGTGAACCCTTCGGCGTTGGCGGCCTCGATCACCTTGGAGGCCGGATCGACGATGACGATCTGGTCCTTCCGCAGCCCGGTGGAGCAGAGGGTCATGATCGCCGAGCGGCCCTTCGTACCGAAGCCGACGACGACGGTGTGGTCACGCAAGTTGGATCTCCAACGCTTCAGCCGGAAGTCCTCGCGGGTCCGTTCCGTGAGGACTTCGAGGGTGGTGCCGACCAGGATGATCAGGAACAGCACGCGCAGCGGTGTCACGAGCACCACGTTGATCAGCCTGGCTCCGTCGCTGTACGGGGTGATGTCCCCGTACCCGGTGGTGGAGAGGGTGACCGTCGCGTAGTAAACCGCGTCGAGCAGATCGACCGAGCCGTCGGCGTTGTCGTTGTAACCGCCGCGGTCGAGCCAGACGATCAGCACGGTCGCGGCCAGCACGAGCAGGGCCATCAGCAGCCGTTTGGCGACCTGGCGGGCCGGGCCGACGGCCACCCGGCGGGGGAGCATCACCCGCGTCGGCACGACCAGTTCGTCCGCGCGCCTGGCCATCGCATCGTGGCCGGGAAGTTTCACGTGAAACACCCTTCCGTCCACGGCGTCGCCGGGGCCCACGGGAGATCCAGAATCTCCACCTCGGTGCCGGACCGTACCCCGCCCGGCTCCACGACGGCCAGCCCGTCCGCCGCGGCGATCCCCCGCAGCATCGCCGGACCGTTGTAGCGCAGGGGCGCGACATGGTCCCGACCGCCCGCCCGGCCCGCGCGGTGGACGACGGGAACGAGGCGGGTGTCGTGCGGATGGCCGTGGACCTCGGCATGGACGAGGGCCCGGTACGCGTCCTGGGCGGGGCGGCCCGCGAGGCCCGCCAGCAACGGCTCCACCAGCGTCATCAGCCCCGATACGGCCGCGAGCGGATTCCCGGGCAGCCCGACCAGGTACGGCCCGTCCGGTGTTCCCGCACGCCGTTCCGTCGCTGCCCCGCCCTGCTTCGCCGTCTCCCCGTGCCGCGTCTTCGGCGGCCTCTCCGCGTACTCCCCGGGCTGTTCCGGAGCGGGCAGCCGTGCCAGGAGCATGGGGTGGCCGGGGCGTACCGCGACCCCGTCCACCAGCAGTTCGGCGCCGAGTTCGTCGAGGACGGGGTGCACATGGTCGACCGGGCCGGCCGCGGTACCGCCCGTGGTCACGATCAGGTCGGCGTCGGAGGCGGCGAGGACGTCGCGCAGCGCCCCGGCGTCGTCCCCGAGGCGGCGGGGTCCGGCGACCTCCGCACCGAGGGCCCGCAGCCAGGGGCCGAGCATGGGCCCGAGAGCGTCCCGGATCAGCCCGTCGTGCGGCAGACCGGTGGTGAGCAGTTCGTCACCGAGCACGAGGATGTCGACGCGAGGGCGGGGAACGGCGGGCAGGGCGTCATACCCCGCGGCCGCGGCGAGGCCCAGCACGGCCGGGGTCACCACCGTCCCCGCCGGGACGAGCTGTTCGCCCGATCGGCACTCCTGACCCCGGGGCCTGATGTCCTGCCCGGTGGCCACGGACCGCTCGGCGTACAGCAGCCCCTTGTCCTCGTCGGCGTACGCGTGCTCGCTGCGGATGACCGCCGTGGCCTCGGGCGGGATCCGGGCGCCGGTGGCGATGCGTACGGCGGAGCCGTCGGGCAGCGCGGTGGCCTCGCTGCGGCCGGCGAGGATTCCGGCCCCGGTCTCGAACGTCCAGGGCCCGGGGCCTGCGACCGCCCACCCGTCCATGGCCGAGGTGTCGAAGGACGGCAGATCGGTGAGCGCGCCGAGCGGCTCGGCCAGCACATGCCCCAGCGCACGGTCGAGCGGCAACCGGACCGCCGCGAGGGGGCCGACCCGCCCGGCCCTGGCCGCGACCGCCCGCGCCCGGCTCCACGACAGGGGCGGGGCGGGGTCGGCGGGCCGGGGCGTGGAGGCGGCGGGTCGGACGCGGTCGCCGGTCCGGGTGCCCGCCCCGCTCCCGGCCGGGGCCTTCGCGGAGCCCCCCGCGGCGGGGCGACGGCTGCCGGGGGCGTCGGTGCTCCTGATGCGGCGGTCCGGGGCGCCGCCGTTCGGGGTGCTGCGGGGGGAGGCGTCGCCGGGGTTCGGGGTACCGGAGTCCGGGGCGCGGGGGCCCGGGCGGCTGCCGTTCGGGGCGCTGCCGTGGCTGCCGCCGATGCCCGGTGCGCCGGTGCCGGGGTCGCTGCTGTCCGGGGTGCCGGTGCCCGGGTCGCTGCTGCTCGGGGCGGCGCGGCTCGTGCCGTCGTGCGGGCCCCTGCGGGGGTTCCGGACCGGTCCGAGCGTCGAGCCGCCGACCAGGGCGAGCGCCTGCTCGATGGCCACGTCCTCCTCGGCGTGGGTGCGGCCTCTCCCGGACGGTTCCCGCGGAGCGGGGTCCGGCGCGAAGAGCTCGTCATCGCCGGGGCCGGAGCCGGGTGCCGGACGGTCGGGGCCGGTTGCCGGACGGTCGGGGCCGGTTGCCGGACGGTCGGGGCCGGTCATGGCGTCCCGGCCCCCTCACGGCCCGTGGCGCCGGGCCTCGTCCCGCCCGCGGAGCCGCCTGCCGGTCCGCCCCCGGTGGATCCCGTCCCCGCCCCCTCGTTCGCCTCCGCCTCCCAGCGCAGCGCGAGGTCGGTGGCCTTCCGGGCGGCCTCCGCGACCGCTGCGGCGGCCTCGTCGGGCCCGTCCCCGGCGCTCGCCCTGGCCGCCGCGTACCCGACCAGGAAGGTCGTGAGGGGGGCGGCGGGCCGGGCGACTCCGTGGGCGGCGTCGCGGGCGAGGTCGAGCAGGACACCGGTGTCGACGTCGAGTTCGATGCCCAGTTCGTTCTTGACCGAGGTGATCCATTCGTCCAGCACAGCCCCATGCTCCCTGATCCGGGCCCGGGCGGCGGCGATGTCGTCCCAGGTGTCGCAGTCGAACGCGGCGTCGGGCCCGGCGTCGATGCGGGCGAGGTCCAGTTCCGCCGTCAGGAGCCGCAGCGGCAGCCCGGCGAGACCTCCGTGCTCGGCGGCGATCAGGGCCAGCTCACGGCGGAGCGGCTCGGCACGGTAGACGGCCACGAGCGGCTGGTCCCGCCCGTCGGGGCCGGTGCACAGGGCCCCTTCCCTGCCCGGCTCACCGGCGGCGGCGAGCAGCGCGTCGACCGTTCCCCGGCCGAGGAACGGCAGGTCGGCGGAGAGGACGAGGACGCGTTCCGCCGTCGTCAGCCGCAGCCCCGCGCCGAGCGCCGCCAACGGGCCGCCGCCCTCCGGCACTTCACGGGTCCAGGTCACCGGTCTGACGGTGGCGCGACGGCCGCCCACCACGACGGAGACGGCCGCGTCGGCGCACGCGCCGAGGACCCGGTCGAGCAGCGCCCGGCCGCCCACCCGGAGCCCCGGCTTGTCGGCGCCGCCGAGCCGCTTCGCGGCCCCGCCGGCAAGGACGATCACGTCGTAGGCGGTCATACGTCGAGTATGGGCGGCACACCGGAGCGCCACCCCGGCCGGGGTGGTAGAAAGGCGAATCCCGGCCGGGGCGGGGTGGAGAGGCCCCGGCCCCGCGGCCGTCGCCCCACGGCAGCGCACCGCCCGACCGTCCTCCCGGCCGCTTGACCGACCGCCCGCCCGCCCGACCCCCGGGCCGCTTGGCCGACCACCCGTCCTCCCGGCCGCCCGGCCGAACGTCCCGCAGACCTCGGGCCGGTGGACTACAGGCCCATCGGATGCGGGCCCGCCGACCGCGGGCCCATCGGCTACAGGGTGCGCAGCAGCACCGCCGGCTGTTCGACGCAGTCCGCCACGTACCGGAGGAAGCCGCCCGCCGTGCCGCCGTCGCACACCCGGTGGTCGAAGGTGAGGGACAGTTGGACGACCTGACGCACGGCCAGCTCCCCCTGGTGCACCCAGGGCTTGGGGACGATCCGGCCGACTCCGAGCATCGCCGCTTCCGGGTGGTTGATGATCGGCGTCGAGCCGTCGACCCCGAACACCCCGTAGTTGTTCAGCGTGAAGGTGCCCCCGGTGAGCTGGGCCGGGCTGAGCTTCCCGGTCCGCGCCAGCTCGGTCAGCCGGACGATCTCCGCCCCGATCGACTCCGCGTTGCGGGTGTGCGCGTCCCGGACGACCGGGACGACGAGGCCCCGCTCGGTCTGGGCCGCGAAGCCGAGATGCACCCCGGGCAGCCGGACGATCTCGCGGGCCTCCGTGTCCACGGTGGAGTTGAGCTCGGGGAACCTGGCCAGGGCCGCTGTGCAGATCCTCGCCAGCAGAGCCAGGACCGACACCTTCGGCCCGGCGGACGGGCCCGTAGCGGCGTTCATCGCGGCCCTGACCGCCATCAGCTCGGTGGCGTCGGCGTCGACCCAGCAGGTGGCGTCCGGAATCTCGGTACGGCTGCGCGCCAGCTTGTCCGCGACCGCCCCCCGCACTCCGCGCAGCGGAATCCGCTCGGCGGCCGGCTCGCCCGCGCCCACCGCCGTCCGCTCCGGCACGAGCGGCGCCGCGGGCCCGGCCACCGCACGGCTTCCCGTCTCCGCCGCCCCGGCCATCCGGATCGCGGCGTCGACGTCGGCCCGCAGGATCAGCCCGTCCGGACCCGACCCCGTCACCTGCCGCAGTTCGATCCCGTGCTCCCGGGCCAGACGCCGTACGAGCGGCGAGACCACGGCCACGGGCCCCTGCCGGCCGTTCACCTCACCTGCGACGGCAGACGGGGGAACCGGACCGGCGACAGGCGCGGCGGCAGCGGGCACGGAGGCGGACGCAGGGGTGGACGGGAGCGCGGTCGCGGCGACGCCGGTCCGCTCCGGCCGGATACGCCGTCGCCGGGCGGCCGGAGCCCCGGTCCCGTACCCCACGAGCACGTTCCCGGAACCAGAACCAGAACCAGAACCGGAACCGGAGCCCGGTCCGGCGGCAGGCCCGTCCGCACCGGTTCCGCCCTCAGCCGAGGCGCCCCGGGGCCCGGCGGGGGAGGCGGAGGAACCGGAAGAAGCGGAGGGTTCCGTCGCCCCCACCGCGACCGTCAGCAGCGGTGCGCCGACCGGGAGTTCCGTACCCTCCTCGCCGAACCGCGCCGTCACCACGCCCCCGTAGGGGCAGGGCACCTCCACCATGGCCTTGGCCGTCTCGACCTCGACGACGGGCTGGTCGACGGCGACGACGTCGCCCACCTCCACCAGCCAGCGGACGATCTCCGCCTCGGTCAGCCCCTCACCGAGGTCCGGCAGCTTGAACTCGAGCACCTGGGCCATCAGCTGTCCGCCTCCCACTGCAACCGCGCCACCGCGTCGAGCACCCGGTCCACTCCCGGAAGATGGTGCCGCTCCAGCATGGGCGGCGGGTACGGGATGTCGAACCCGGCCACCCGCAGCACCGGGGCCTCCAGGTGGTGGAAGCACCGCTCGGTGATCCGGGCCGCGATCTCGCCGCCCGGCCCGCCGAACCCCGGGGACTCGTGGACGACGACCGCGCGCCCGGTGCGCCGCACCGAAGCGGCCACCGTCTCGTCGTCGAACGGAACCAGGGAACGCAGATCCACCACTTCCAGGTCCCACCCCTCCGCGACCGCCGCCTCGGCGGCCTCCATACAGACCGGCAGCGAAGGCCCGTACGTGATCAGGGTGGCGCTGCGGCCGGAGCGCCGCACCACGGCCTTCCCGATCGGCTCGACCGCCGCGGGGGCCTCGGGCGCCCAGTCGGCCTTGGACCAGTAGAGCCGCTTGGGCTCCAGGAAGACCACCGGATCGTCCGAGGCGATCGACGCCCGCAGCAGCCCGTACGCGTCCTCGACCGTGGCCGGTGTGACGACGTGCAGGCCGGGGGTGGCCATGTAGTACGCCTCGGAGGAGTCGCTGTGGTGCTCGACCCCGCCGATCCCGCCGCCGTACGGCACCCGCACGGTGATGGGCAGGGGCATGGCCCCGCCGGTGCGGTTGCGCATCTTGGCGACATGGCTCATCAGCTGCTCGAACGCCGGGTAGGCGAACGCGTCGAACTGCATCTCCACCACGGGCCGCAGCCCGTACATCGCCATGCCGACCGCCGCGCCGAGGATGCCCGCCTCGGCCAGCGGGGTGTCGGTGCAGCGGTCGTCGCCGAACTCCTTCGCCAGCCCGTCCGTGATCCGGAAGACCCCGCCGAGCGTGCCCACGTCCTCACCGAGCACATGGACGGCGGGGTCCTCGGCCATGGAATCGCGCAGCGCGCGCCCGAGGGCCTGCGCCATCGTGGCCGGCTTCGTCTTCGTCGTACGACCGCCGGCCGTCGCTGCCGCGGTGGTCATCGGCCCGCCTCCGTGCCGTGCTCGTCGTGGTCCTGCTCGGCGTCCAGTTCGGCGCGCAGCGCGGCGGCCTGTTCCCGGAGCTGGCTGGTCTGCTCGGCGTAGACATGGGTGAACAGGTCCATCGGCGCCAGCTCCGGATCGGCGTTCATCCCGTCGCGCAGGGCGGCGGCCATGCGTTCGGCGGCCTCCTTCGCCCGCTCGACGCCCGCCCCGTCCAGCAGCCCGCGCTCCAGCAGCTCACGCTCCAGCAGCAGCACCGGGTCGTGGGCCCTCCACGCCTCGACCTCGCTGTCGCCCCGGTAGCGGGTGGCGTCGTCGGCGTTGGTGTGGGCGTCCATGCGGTAGGTGACCGCCTCGACCAACGTCGGTCCCTCGCCGCGCCGCGCCCGCGCCACCGCCTCGCTCAGCACCTGGTGCACGGCGGCCGCGTCGTTGCCGTCGACGAGCCGGCCCGGCATCCCGTACCCGACGGCCTTGTGGGCCAGGGAGGGGGCGGCGGTCTGCTTGGCCAGCGGCACGGAGATCGCGAAGCCGTTGTTCTGGACGAGGAAGACGACCGGGGCCTTCCAGACGGCCGCGAAGTTCAGCGCCTCGTGGAAATCGCCCTCGCTGGTGCCGCCGTCGCCGACCATGGCCAACGCCACCACGTCGTCGCCCTTGAGCCGGGCCGCGTGCGCCAGCCCCACGGCGTGCGGCAGCTGGGTGGCGAGCGGGGTGCACAGCGGGGCGATGCGGTGCTCGCGCGGGTCGTAACCGGTGTGCCGGTCGCCGCGCAGCAGGGTCAGCGCCTCCACCGGGTCCAGGCCCCGCACCACGGCCGCCAGCGTGTCGCGGTAGCTCGGAAAGAGCCAGTCGCGCTCCTCCAGCACCAGGGCGGCGGCGATCTCGCACGCCTCCTGGCCGGTGCTCGACGGGTAGACCGCCAGGCGGCCCTGCTTCGTCAGCGCGGTGGCCTGCGCGTTGTAGCGGCGCCCGCGCACCAGCTCGGCGTGGAGCCGGAGCAGCAACGCGGGATCGGCGTCGGCGACCGCGTCCGTACCGAGCACCCGGTAGGGCTCCGGGTCCGGGAGCAGCGGAGCGGGGTCGGTGATCGGCTTCCAGGCCGGGGGCGGCATGGGCCGGTGGGCGGCCGCGCCGGGCAGCTCTTGGACCGTCATGGGGAGCACCTCCTGGCATCGAGGGGACCGAGGGTGTCGGTCGGGGCGTCGACGGGTGTCGAGCAGGGCGTCGGTGGGTGTCGACCGGGAGCGGGACGTCGAAGAAGGAACGGAACATCGACGAGCGGGCGGGGCACGGGTGTGGTGTGCCTCACCTACCGATTGTTCGGTCGCGGGGTCATTTTGGCTACAGGTGCCGCCAGCCTGTGGACAAACGGTTCTCCACAGCCTGGGATGGCTACAGGTCGTCCACGACAGGGAGGCGCGGGCCGATGGCAGTTGAACAAATGGCCGACCCGGACGAGGAGCCGGGCCGGGCGGCCGAGCCGGCCCCGATCCCGCCCGCGCGCCCGCTGGACGCCGTCGACCGCGACATCCTGCGCGTCCTCCGGACGGACGGCCGCGCTTCGATACGGTCCGTGGCCGAACGGGTCCACGTATCGCGCGCCAACGCCTACGCCCGGATCAACCGCCTCGTCGAGGACGGAGTGATCCGCGGCTTCGGCGCCCGGATCGACCACGAGCGGGCGGGCCAGGGGGCCTCCGCCTACATCACGCTCAAGATCGTGCAGAACACCTGGCGCACGGTGCGCGAGCAGCTCCAGGCCCTGCCCGGAGCCACGCACATCGCCCTGGTCAGCGGCGATTTCGACGTACTGCTGCTGGTGCACACACCGGACAACCGCGCACTGCGCGAGCTGGTCCTCACCCGGATCCAGTCGATCCCCGAGGTGCTTTCGACGCGCACGCTCCTGGTGTTCGAGGAGACGGACCTCGGCCCGCTCCCGGAGCGCCCGGCCGAGCTCGCCTGACCACCCGGCGACCCCGGCCCACCGCGGGTCCGGCCCACCGCGGGTCCGGCCCACCGCGGTCCCGGCTCGCCGCGGGTCCGTCCGCCACCCCGGGGCGGCCGCTCAGCGGCCGTTCGCGCGCATCCCCTCGAAGGCGAGCCGGACGATCGTGTCCGCGAGCTGCTCCTCGCCGGGGAAACCGCCCGGCTGCGGCCGGTACCACTCCACCAGCGAGTTCACCATGCCGAACAGCAGCCGGGTGGCCAGCCGTATGTCCACGTCCGCCCGGAGGTCGCCCTCGGCCACCGCGGCCTGGAGCAACTCCGCGACCCGCTGGTCGAACTCCCGGCGGCGCTCCAGCGCCCAGCGCTCCGTCTTGGTGTTACCGCGCACGCGCAGCAGCAGGGTGACGTAGGGGACTTCGGCCATCAGCACGTCGACCGTCCGGCGCGTGACGTACTCGACCCGCTCGATCGCGCGCCCGCGCTGGGCCCCCGGCTCGTCGAGGACGGCGAAGAGCCCGTCGAGCGCCCGGCTCACGGCCCGGCGCAGCAGCTCCTCCTTGCCCGCCACATGGTGGTAGATGGAGGACTTCGAGATGCCCGCCGCCCGCGAGAGATGCTCCATGGACGTGCCGTCGTAACCGCGCTCGTTGAAGACACGGACGGCGACGGTGAGCAGGGTCTCCGGTGTGTACGTGTCCCGCTTGGCCGTGGTCATGTCCGCGATCCTCCCCCATGAGTTGTCCACAGGTTCCCTGGGGCCCCTTGTCCCGACCGATCGTTCGGTTACTCTAACTCCATCCGTACGTCCCCGCCCGGCTCGATGAGGAGTTGGTCCGCCATGGCCGCCGCGCGCACCCCCCAGCAGCTGTCCGAGACCCACCGGCCCACGCTCGACCGGGCCCTCGAGGTGATCAGCACCCGTGCGTACTGGTCACCGCACCCCGAGCATCCGAAGGCGTACGGGGAGGGCGGCGCCCCGGGCAGCCTCGGGGCGGCCGAGGGCAAGGCCGCCTTCGACGCGCTGCTGGGCTCCCGGTTCGACCTGGGGCAGCCCGGCACCGACGGCTGGGTCGGCGGCGAGGTCTCGCCGTACGGGCCGGAGCTGGGCGTCGAGTACCCGCACGCCGATCCGGACGTCCTGCTTCCGGCGATGAAGGCCGGCATGGGCGCGTGGCGGGCGGCGGGGCCGGAGACCCGGGCCCTGGTCTGTCTGGAGATCCTGTCGCGGATCAGCGCCCGCACCCACGAGCTGGCCCACGCGGTGATGCACACGAGCGGCCAGGCGTTCATGATGGCGTTCCAGGCGGGCGGCCCGCACGCGCAGGACCGGGGCCTGGAGGCCGTGGCGTACGCCTACCGGGAGCAGGTCCGCACCCCGGAGACCGCCGACTGGTCCAAGCCCCAGGGCAAACGCGACCCGCTGACGTTGCACAAGTCGTTCACCGCCTCCGGCCGGGGCGTGGCGCTGGTCATCGGCTGCAACACCTTCCCCACCTGGAACGGCTACCCGGGTCTGTTCGCCTCCCTCGCCACCGGCAACCCGGTGCTGGTCAAGCCGCACCCGCGCGCCGTTCTCCCGCTGGCCCTCACCGTCTCCATCGCCCGCGAGGTGCTGGACGAGGCGGGCTTCGACCCGAACCTGGTCGCGCTGGCCGCCGAGCGCCCCGGTGAGGGCGTCGCCAAGGCCTTGGCGCTCCGGCCCGAGATCCGGATCATCGACTACACCGGCTCGACCTCCTTCGGCGACTGGCTGGAGGAGAACGCCCGCCAGGCCCAGGTCTACACGGAGAAGGCCGGCGTCAACACGATCGTCGTCGACTCCACCGACGACTACCGGGGCATGCTCGCCAACATCGCGTTCTCGCTGTCGCTGTACAGCGGCCAGATGTGCACCACCCCGCAGAACCTGCTGATCCCCCGGGACGGCATCGCCACCGACGACGGAGCCAAGTCCTACGAAGACGTGGTCGCCGACATCGCGGCCGCCGTCACCGGACTGCTCGGCGACGACGCCCGCGCTTCCGCCCTGCTCGGCGCGCTGGTCAACCCGGACGTACGGGCCCGGGTCGAGGCGGCCGGCGAGCTGGGCGAGGTGGCCCTGCCCTCGCGCACGGTCGCCAACGCCGAGTTCCCCGACGCCGTCGTCCGCACGCCGGTGATCGTGAAGCTCGACGGGGCCAAGGGCGACGACGACGCCGCCTACCTCTCCGAGTGCTTCGGCCCGGTCTCCTTCGCCGTCGCCGTCGAGTCGACGTCCGCCGCCCTGGACCTGCTCCGCCGCACGATCCGCGAGAAGGGGGCGATGACGGTCGGCGCCTACACCACCTCCCCCGAGGTGGAGCGCGCGGTCGAGGACGTCTGCCTGGACGAGTCCGCCCAGCTCTCGCTGAACCTGACCGGCGGGGTCTACGTCAACCAGACCGCGGCCTTCTCCGACTTCCACGGTTCGGGGGGCAACCCCGCCGCCAACGCGGCCCTGTGCGACGCGGCCTTCGTCGCCAACCGCTTCCGCGTGGTGGAGGTGCGCCGCCAGGCGTAGGCGGGCGGCGCACGTCGGGTCAGCGGGCGTCCCGGGGATCGGGGACATCGGCGTGGCGCTGGATCCACGCGTGCATCGCGATCGCCGCGGCGGCCCCGGCGTTGATGGACCGGGTCGAACCGAACTGCGCGATCGAGCACACCAGGGAGGCGTGCTCACGCGCCTCCTCGGTGAGGCCCGGCCCCTCCTGCCCGAACAGCAGGACGCAGCGGCGCGGCAGCTCGGTGCGTTCCAGCGGCACCGCGCCGGGGAGGTTGTCGATCCCGATGATCGGCAGCCCCTCGTCGGCCGCCCACGCGGTCAGGTCCGCGGTGTCGGGGTGGTGGCGCACATGCTGGTAGCGGTCGGTGACCATGGCTCCGCGCCGGTTCCAGCGCCGCCGGCCCACGATGTGGATCTCCTTGGCCAGGAAGGCGTTGGCGGTCCGCACCACCGAGCCGATGTTGAAGTCGTGGCCCCAGTTCTCCACGGCCACGTGGAAATCGTGCCGCCGCAGATCGAGGTCGGCGACGATCGCCTCCCGCGTCCAGTAGCGGTACGCGTCGCCGACGTTGCGCCGGTCTCCCTGGGCCAGCAGCTCGGGGTCGTACCGCTCGTCCTCGGGCCAGGGCAGCGGGTGCGGCCCGACGCCGACGGCCGGGCCGTACCCGTCGTCGTATTGGAGGGGCTCCTCCCGGAGGGGGCCCGGGGCGGGGTCCTGGGAGGCTTCCGGAAGGGATTCGTCCTGAACGGGCCCCGCCGGGGGGTTCTCCGCCCGTACGGGGCCCTCCGCTGCCGGGGGATGCTGGGTTCTGCCGGTCTCACTGCTCACCCGACGAGCGTATGGCCCCCGCCGCCGCCCCGGCGCCGGGGCTCCTCCCCGCCCTCGCCCTTCCGTGCCGCTCCGGACACCGCCGGTTCCGCGGAACCGGCCCCGGGGCCGGGCGCCCCGGGCTCCCCTGCCGCCCCGGGGGCGCGCTCCCGACCGGGCAGGCCGGCGAGCAGCCGCCGCCTGCCGTTCGCGACCCGGACGCCCAGCCATACGAGGAAGGCCGTGGGGAGGAACACCGCGTCGGCCGCGATCATCGCCATGGAGAAGAACGGCAGACCGAGCAGCAGGGCGATTCCCAGGTGCTCGCAGATCATCGCGACCAGCAGGACGTTCTTGACGCGCCGGTTGAACAGGGTGAAGGGAAAGGCGACCTGGACGATGACCGTGCCGTACGTCAGCACCATCACCATCAGCCCGCTGGAGCCCAGGAGGTCCGACAGGGCGGGCCACGGGGTGAAGTAGTCGAGGTTGAGCGGGTAGTACAGCGCGGTGCCGTCCTGCCAGCGCGAACCCTGGATCTTGTACCAGCCGGCGGTCGCGTAGATCAGGCAGACCTCGGCCATGATCACGGCGAGCGCGGCGTTGTGCGCGAGGTTGGCCAGTACGTCGAGGAGGGCGCGGGGCTCGCCGTGCGGGTGGTAGCGGTCCGCCGCCCACCAGGCGGCGGCGGAGAGCCAGAGGAGCCACAACAGGGTCGGGAACCACCAGGTGCCACCGAGCCCGCCCATCAGCGTGGCCGGCACCAGGACCCACCCGAGGACCACCCAGAGCACCGGGCCCACGACGTCCCGCGCGGGCGGCAGGCCCGCCGCGGACCGCCGCGCCGCGCACACCGCGCGCCGGGCGTCCAGCGACCAGACCTGGCCGCAGCGGGTCAGCACCAGGTAGATCGCCATGAGGTGGACGACGTTGTCGCCGCCGTCGCCCATGAAGATGCTCCGGTTCTGCACCGAGAGCACGCCGATCATGAAGAGGACGGACATCGCCCGGGTCCGCCACCCGAGCAGCAGCGCCGCGGCGGCCAGCAGGGTGAGGGCGTACACGGCCTCGAACCAGACCGTGCTGTCGGTCCACATGAGGACCGAGAACGCCTCGTTGCCGGCGGTGAGCCGGCGGGCCAGGTCCCAGTGCCACGGGCTGTCGGGGCCGTACAGCTCATGGCGGTTCGGCAGCTCGCGCAGCAGGAAGAAGAGGTAGGTGGCGGCGAAGCCGATCCGGACGACGGCGCTCTGGTAGGGGCCGAGGGCCGAGGCGGTGACGCGCTGGAGAGCACGGGCCGGGCCGCTGCCGGGGTCGCCGAGGCCGCCGGTGCCCCTGGGGCTGCTGGGAACACTTGCGCTGCCGGGGCCACCTGCCCCGTGGGGGCGGGGCTCGGACGGTCCCTGGGGCTCCGGGCTCCGGGGAGACGCGGGCGGGGGGATGGTCACTGGTCCGCCTCCACACCGTGGGTCGCGTTCCCGCTCGCGTCCCGGCTCCGTTCCTTGGCGCTCTCGGGGAGATCGTCGGGGGTCACGGTCCACCAGGGGAGGACACGGTGGACAGGCCGGGTGCTGATCTTCTCCGTGCTCCACGGGGGCGGGGCGACGGAACTGGTGGCGGAGCGGAGCTGGATGCGTTCGATGGTGCCGCCGTAGTCGCGCTCGCTCAGCCGCAGCATCGCGATGCGCCGCACGTAACGCTCGGAAAGCTCCCCGCGCAGGCCGTTGGGGCGGTTGTCGCTGTCATGGGAGTTGACGTAGAAGTCCCAGCCCCGGCGGAGTTCGTTCTGGTCCACATGGCTGGGGAAGAAGTTGCCGCGCACCCCTTTGCCGTCCTCATGCGTCAGGTTCATCCACCGTGTGGTGTGGCGGCCGTCCTCCCCCACCACCTCCGCGCGCACGTGGACGGCGATGTTCTGCTGGAGCGGGTTGGGCGCGAAGAGCTTCCAGTTCTGCTCGAACTCCGGATAGATCCAGCGGTCGACCGACTTCCCGTGCTGCTTGGTCAGCGTGTTGGACGGGGCGACGTGCAGGAACACCATGGCCACCTGGGTGCAGGCGAGCAGCCCGATCAGCGAGAGCGCCAGGGCCGCGACCACCTGGTACGGGAAGGAGAGCCCGGCTATGCCGCGGCCGGCGACGGAGGGGCCCGTCGACGCGGGCGTCCCGGACGGCGCGGGCGGTGCGGGCGTCCCGGACGGCGCGGGCGGCGCGGGGGGCGCAACCGGCGCGGAGGGCGCGGGGGGTGCCGACGTCGGCGGCGGTATGGCCTCGGGAGCGTCCTGTGCTTCCGCCGACCGGTTCACCGCCTGCGGCCAGGCGTCCTTCCCCCCGTCCGCGGAACTCCTGCCGTGGTCCGAATCCATCCCGCCCCGATCACCGTCGATCACCACTCAGTTATCCACAGGGTTGACACCCTACGGGCCTCCGACCCACCATTGAAGTCAAGGAACCGAACGATCGGTCGGTAGGGAGCCCGGGATGGCGGCAGTGACTGCGGACCAGAAGACGCAGAAGACGTTCGGCACGGCGGGGACGACGGACGCGGACCGCGTCGCGGCCTTCGACGCGACCGTGGCGGCGGACGAGCGGATCGAGCCGCGCGACTGGATGCCGGACGCCTACCGGGCGACGCTGATCCGTCAGATGGCCCAGCACGCCCACTCCGAGATCATCGGCATGCAGCCCGAGGCCAACTGGATCACCCGGGCGCCCTCGCTGCGCCGCAAGGCGATCCTCATGGCCAAGGTGCAGGACGAGGCCGGTCACGGCATGTACCTCTACAGCGCGGCCGAGACCCTGGGCGCCAGCCGCGACGAGTTGCTCGACAAGCTCCACGCGGGCCGCCAGCGCTACTCCTCGATCTTCAACTACCCCACGCTGACCTGGGCCGACGTCGGCGCGATCGGCTGGCTGGTGGACGGGGCGGCGATCACCAACCAGGTGCCGCTCTGCCGCTGCTCCTACGGCCCCTACGCCCGCGCGATGGTCCGCATCTGCAAGGAGGAGTCCTTCCACCAGCGCCAGGGGTACGAGCTGCTCCTCGCCCTCAGCCGCGGCACCGAGGCCCAGCACGCCATGGCCCAGGACGCGGTGAACCGCTGGTGGTGGCCCTCTCTGATGATGTTCGGCCCGCCCGACGACGCCTCCTCGCACTCCGAGCAGTCCATGGCCTGGAAGATCAAGCGGCACTCCAACGACGAGTTGCGCCGTCGCTTCGTGGACATCTGCGTGCCCCAGGCCGAGGCGCTGGGCCTGGAGCTCCCCGACCCCGACATCCGCTGGAACGAGGAGCTGGGCCGGCACGACTTCGGCGCGATCGACTGGTCGGAGTTCCAGGAGGTCCTCAAGGGCAACGGCCCCTGCAACGAACAGCGGATCGCCCAGCGGCGCACGGCCCACGAGGAGGGCGCCTGGGTCCGGGAGGCGGCGGCCGCGTACGCCGCCAAACACGCCCCGAAGCCGTCCCCGTCCCCGTCCTCCTCAGCGGCGGCGACGGCATCGGCGGCGGCAGCATCAGACCAGCCATCGGCGCGGACCGGCGCGTCCGCGCGGCACGAGGAGGAGACGGCATGAGCAGCTCGACCGACTGGCCCCTGTGGGAGGTGTTCGTGCGCTCGCGGCGCGGACTGTCCCACACCCATGCGGGCAGCCTGCACGCGCCGGACGCCGAGATGGCCCTGCGCAACGCCCGCGACCTCTACACCCGCCGCTCGGAGGGCGTCTCGATCTGGGTGGTCCCGTCCACCGCGGTCACCGCCTCCTCCCCCGACGAGAAGGACTCCTTCTTCGAGCCGGCCGCCGACAAGCCCTACCGCCACCCGACGTTCTACGAGATCCCGGACGGGGTGAAGCACCTGTGAGCGCCGCACTCGCCCTCGGTGACGACGCGCTGGTGCTCTCGCACCGGCTGGGGGAGTGGGCCGGTCACGCCCCGGTCCTGGAGGAGGAGGTGGCCCTCGCCAACATCGCCCTGGACCTGCTCGGGCAGGCGCGGGTGCTGCTCTCGCTCGTCGGGGACGAGGACGAGCTGGCGTACCTCCGCGAGGAGCGCGCCTTCCGCAACCTCCAGCTGGTCGAACAGCCGAACGGGGACTTCGCCCACACCATCGCCCGCCAGCTCTACTTCTCGGTGTACCAGCACCTGCTGTACGAGCGGCTGGCGGCCGGGGACGGCGAGTTCGCCCCCCTGGCGGCCAAGGCCGTCAAGGAGGTCGCCTACCACCGCGACCACGCCGAGCAGTGGGTCCTCAGGCTCGGGGACGGCACCGAGGAGAGCCACCGCCGGATGCAGGCCGGGCTGGACGCGCTGTGGCGGTTCACCGGAGAGATGTTCCAGCCGGTCGACGAGTTGGACGGCCCGCCCTCCGGCGTCGACCGCGAGGAGCTGCGGAGCAGGTGGCTCGCCGCCGTCACCGACGTCGTCGAGCGCGCCACGCTGGCCCTGCCGACGGGCCCGCAGTCCGGTGGGTGGGCGGCGGGCGCGGGCCGGCAGGGCCTGCACACCGAGCCGTTCGGCCGCATGATCGCCGAGATGCAGCACCTGCACCGAAGCCACCCGGGGGCGTCATGGTGACGGACACCCGGTTGGAGGCGGAGCTGCGCGACCTCGCCGGCTCCGTGCCCGACCCCGAGCTGCCGGTGCTGTCCCTGGCGGAGCTCGGCGTCCTGCGGGACGTCCGGGTGGAAGGGCCGGGCCGCGTGACCGTGCACCTCACCCCGACGTACACCGGCTGCCCGGCGATCGAGGCCATGTCCGCCGACATCGAGCGGGTGCTGCACGACCACGGCGTACCGGAGGTCTCCGTCGTCACGGTCCTGGCGCCGGCCTGGTCGACGGACGACATCAGCGCCGAAGGACGCCGCAAACTCACCGAGTTCGGCATAGCCCCGCCCCGTGCCCACAGCGCCGACGGCGGCCCCGTGCCCCTGACGCTGTCGGTGCGCTGCCCGCACTGCGGCTCCACCGACACCGAGCTGCTCAGCCGGTTCTCCTCCACGGCGTGCAAGGCCCTGCGGCGCTGCGTCGCCTGCCGTGAACCGTTCGACCACTTCAAGGAGTTGTAGATGTTCCATCCGCTCCGGGTCAGCGCGATCGAACGGATCACGGACGACGCGGTGGCCGTGACCCTCGCCGTGCCGGCCGAGTTGCGCGAGACCTTCCGCCACACCCCCGGCCAGCACCTGAACGTGCGCTACACCGTGGACGGCCGGGAGGTCCGCCGTTCGTACTCGATCTGCGCTCCGGCCGTCGAGCCGCCCGGCGAGCCGGTGCTGCGCGTGGGCATCCGCATGGTCGAGGGCGGCGCCTTCTCCACGTACGCGCTGAAGGAGCTGGCCGTCGGGGACCTGGTGGAGGCCATGCCGCCGATGGGCCGGTTCGTCCTGAGGCCGCGCCCGGGGCTGTTCGCCGCGGTGGTCGGGGGCAGCGGCATCACCCCGGTGCTGTCCATGGCGGCCACCCTGCTCAACCGGGAGCCCACGGCCCGGTTCTGTCTGGTTCGCGGTGACCGTACGGCGGCCTCGACGATGTTCCTGGAGGAGGTGGCCGACCTCAAGGACCGGTATCCGGGCCGCTTCCAGCTGGTCACCGCGCTCTCCCGGGAGGAGCAGTCGGCCGGCCTCCCCTCCGGGCGGCTGGACGCCGAACGGCTCACCGGCCTGCTCCCCGCCGTCCTGCCGGTCCCCGAGGTGGACGGCTGGTTCCTGTGCGGGCCGCTCGGCCTCGTACGGGGCGCCGAGAAAGCGCTGCGGGCGCTCGGCGTCGACCGCTCCCGGGTCCACCAGGAGATCTTCCACGTCGACGAGGCCCCTCCCGCCACGACGGCGGCCAGGGTCGCGGCGCCTTCCGACTCCGTGCTGACGGCCACCCTCCACGGCCGTTCCGGCAGCTGGCCCGTCCAGGACGCCGAACCCCTGCTGGAGACGGTGCTGCGGAGCCGCGCGGACGCTCCGTACGCCTGCAAGGGCGGAGTGTGCGGGACCTGCCGGGCCTTCCTCGTCACCGGCGAGGTCCGGATGGACCGCAACTTCGCGCTGGAGCCGGAGGAGACCGAGGCGGGCTTCGTGCTGGCCTGCCAGTCGCATCCGCTCACCCCGGAGGTGGAGTTGGACTTCGACCGCTGAGACCGCCCCGCCCTCACCCCGGAGACCGTCGCGGAGGACATCGCCGGGGGCCCGGGGCGGGTCGGTGCGCAGAGCCTCGCGGCGGAGTGGCTGCCGCGGGACCGCGCGGGCGGGCTGGTCGAGACCGCGGGCGGCGGGGACGGGCTGGTCGAGGCTGCGGGCGGGCGGGTCGAGGCTGCGGGCGGCGGGGCGGGCTCAGAGGACGAAGGCGGGCGACCCGTCGTCCGTGGTCATCGGGCGTCCGGCGCCGTCCCACGCCTGCATGCCGCCGTCGATGTTCACCGCGTCGACCCCCTGCTGCACCAGGTACTGGGTGACCTGGGCCGACCGGCCGCCGACCCGGCACATCACGTACACGCGCCGACCGTCCTCGGCGGCCTCGGTCAGCTCGCCGAAGCGGCCCACGAAGTCGCTCATCGGAATGTGCAGCGCGCCCTCGACGTGGCCGGCCGCCCACTCGTCGTTCTCACGGACGTCCAGGACGAAACCGTCCGACGGCACCTCCGCGGCGGCGACCGAGGGCAGCGGGGCGAAATTCATGGGTCATGCCTTCTCTCGTACGTACACGGCAGGGTCACCGGGAACGCTACTGCACCATCTCCGCGAGCTCGGTCTCGCGACGGGACACCTCGCCCAGCAGCTGTTCCGCGATGTCCTCCAACAGCTGGTCGGGGTCGTCCGGGGCCATCCGCAGCATCGAGCCGATGGGCCCCTCCTCCAGCTCCTTGGCGAGCACGGTCAGCAGCTCCTTGCGCCGGGTGAGCCACTCCAGCCGGGCGTAGAGCTCCTCGCTCTCGCTCAACGGGGCCGGGGGCCGCACCGGGCCCGCCGCCCACTCCTCGACGAGTTCCTTGAGCAGTTCGACGTCGCCTCGGCCGTAGGCGGCGTTGACCCGGGCGATGAACTCGTCCCGGCGCTGCCGCTCCGTCTCGTCCTGGGCGAGGTCCGGGTGCGCCTTGCGGGCCAGCTCCCGGTAGAGCCTGCGGGCCTCCTCGCTCGGCCGGACCCGCTTCGGGGGCCGGACCGGCTGCTCGGTGAGCATGGCCGCCGCCTCGGGGGAGAGCCCGTCGCCGTCCATCCAGTCGTGGAACAGCTCGTCGACCCCGGGCATCGGCAGAACCGCCGCCCGCGCCTCGCGCGCCTTGCGCTCGTCCTCCGGGTCCTGGGTACGGGCCGCCCGCGCCTCCGCGATCAGCGCGTCCAACTCGTCGAGGCGGGCGTACATCGGACCGAGCCTCTGGTGGTGCAGTCGGGAGAAGTTCTCGACCTCCACCCGGAAGGTCTCCACCGCGATCTCGAACTCGATCAACGCCTGCTCCGCAGCCTGCACCGCCTTGGCCAGCCGTGCCTCCGGGCGTGGAGCGGCGTCCTCAAGCCCGCCGGGCCCCCCGGGGCCGTCGTGCTGCGCTTCCGGCACGGGCTGCGGCGCGTCCGGCCGCACGCTGTCCTGCCGGTCTTCATCGTTCCGGGTGGTCGGCACCCCGGCGGCTTCGTCGGTCACCCGTCCAGCGTATGGCCCCGGCGGGGCGCCGCTCCACACCCGGTGGGGCCCACCGCCACAGCCCCGGGCGCCCCGCCCCCGGAACCCGCCGCCTCACCGGCCGTGCCGCCCGGCCCGCTCCTCCGGGCCCCCGCGCCGGACTCCCGGCCCTCACCTGCCCGCCTCGCGCAACCGTCGTACGCCCCACGAAACCCTCGTACGTCTGCTTCACCGAGCCGTCGTACGCCTCACCGAGCCCTCGTACGTCTGCTTCACCGAGCCGTCGTACGCCTCATGGGCCCGTCACCCGTCATACACCGAACTCGGCGGCCAGCCTGCCCGCCTTGACCGCCCGCACCAGCTCGGCGTGGTCCGCCTCCGTGCGGTCGGCGTACGTCACGGCGAAGGCGGCCACCGCCTCGTCCAGTTCGTCGTTCTTCCCGCAGTAGCCCGCCAGCAGGCGGGGATCCGCGCTGTGCGCGTGCGCCCTGGCGAGCAGCGCGCCGGTCATCCGCCCGTAGTCGTCCACCTGGTCGGCGGGGAGCGCGGCGGGGTCCACGCTGCCCTTGCGGTTCCGGAACTGCCGGACCTGGTACTGCCGGCCGTCGACGTCCGCCCAGCCGAGCAGGATGTCGCTGACGACCTGCATCCGCTTCTGCCCGAGCACCACCCGGCGGCCCTCGTGCGCCGTCTCCGGCACGTCGAAGCCGACCGCCGGCAGATGAGGGGCGAGCACCGAAGGGCGCGCCTCCTTCACCTGGAGTATCAGCGGCTCGCCGCGGTGGTCGAGCAGCAGCACCACGTACGAACGCGTCCCCACGCTGCCGGTGCCGACCACCCGGAACGCCACGTCGTGGATCGCGTAGCGGGCCAGCAGCGGTACCCGGTCCTCGGAGACCGTGGAGAGGTAGCCGCCGAGTCCGGCGGCCACGGCCGCGGCCTCCGCGTCCGGCACCCGGCGCAGCACGGGCCGGGCGTCCACGAAGCGCCGGCTGCCGTCGGGGCACTCCTCGGTGGAGCGAGAGGCGAACCGGGCGCTGGTGTTGTGGCGGGCCTTCTCCGAAACCCGCTCCAAGGTGCCGGCCAGGTCGCGCGCGTCCGTGTACGAGACGAGTTCCTCGTCGGCGATCGCGTTCCAGGCGTCGAGGGCGGGCAGCCGGGCCAGCAGCCGCATCGTGCGCCGGTAGGCCCCTACCGCGTCGTACGCGCCCCGGCGGCACGTGTCCTCGTCGGCCCCGGCGGCCCGGCCCGCCAGCACCAGGGAGGTGGCGAGCCGTTTGAGGTCCCACTCCCACGGACCGAAGACGGTCTCGTCGAAGTCGTTCAGATCGATGGTCAGGCTGCCCCGGGCGTCGCCGTAGAGACCGAAGTTGGCCGCGTGCGCGTCACCGCAGAGCTGGGCGCCCACCCCGGTGACGGGGCTGCCCGTCAGGTCGTGGGCCATCAGACCGGCCGCACCCCGCAGGAAGGCGAACGGGGTGGCCGCCATCCGGCCCACCCGTATCGGCGTCAGGCCCGGCACCCGGCCCCGGTTCGACTCCTCGACCGCCCGCACGGCGTCCGGCCGTCCCGGCGGCAGGGTCAACGAGGCGTGCGAGGACCGCGGTATCCGCTCGCGCAACACCTTGCCCGCGGCCTTGGGGGAGGACCCGGCCCCCCGCCGGGCGAACCCGGGCACGATCGGAATGCGCGGGTCCTCGCCCGTGGTCCGCTGTTCAGGCGTCGTCGCCCCGGTTCCGCTCATGGAGCGTCGCCTCCCACCCTCGTACCGCTTCCGACTGTCCGGCACCCCGGGCGGGCGGCGGCCCCGCCCCTCAGTGACCGAGCAAGACGGTACCGCCGACGGGCCGGAAGCGCCGGGCCCTGTGGACAACCGTGCGACGCCCCCCCGGCCCACCGGGCTCCGTCCGGCCCCGTCCGGCCTGATGCGGTGCTGCGGTGCCGCGCCATCGCGATAACTAAAAGTAAGCGCCTGCAAGCGATGCGAAGTTGTCCAGAATTATGCGGGGAGCGCTCGCGGACCCTCTCGGGCAGGGCGGCCCGCGCTTCCGCGGACAGCCGGGACGCTACGGCCGTACCGTATGATGATCATGATGAATCGGGTGTTTCACGTGAAACATAGCGCTGCCCGAGAAATACCGCACCACAGGAGAAACACAGCTCCGTACAGCTCCGCACCGCACCGCGCGAGAGGCGGCCCATCGGCCGTCGAAGCGCGTCCCGGCTCCGCGCCGAGCCCGGTCAGACAGACCCTCCGGCCGCGACCCCGGCACCCGCCGGCTCCTCATCGTCGTCGGCCTCGTCGGCTCGCGCACCGCGACCGGTTCCGCCGTTCCGCAGCTCCGCACCGCCCGTCCCGGAGCCCGCGTACGAGGAGGAATCGGAGCCCGCCCCCCTGGCCTCCGCAGCGGCCCGGGCCTCCCGCTCCTCCCGCTCCGCCTTCTCTCGCGCCTGAGCGGCCAGATCCACCCGGCCCTCCGGCTTGATGTGGGCGATGACACCGGGATGAGCGATCGAGGGCAGGATGTGGCGCCACATCTCCGCCACCTGCTCCCGCAGATCGGCGCGACCGGAATCGGCCTCCGAGACCAACTGGATACCGGTGAACGAGGCGACGATGATTTTGGCCGACACCATGGGGTCGATCTGCGGAAACACCTCTCCGCGCTCCTGCCCCAGCTCCAGCATCCGGGCGGTCGCGTCGATCCAGTCGCCCCACGGGTGCGGGCCGCCCAGGAAGACGCCCTCGATGGAGAGCCTGGTGCCCGCGCGGGCCATCGCGTTGTGGCGCAGGGCGAAGGCGAACTGCTGGCCGCCGTCCACCAGGGACTGGAGCGGCGACCCCTCCTGCTCGAACTCGACCGTGGAGGTCTGCTCGTCCATGATCGCCTGCGCGATGGCCTCCTTGGAGGCGAAGTGGAAGTACAGGGCCCCCTTGGTGACCTTGGCGCGACGGAGGATCTCCGAGATGGCGGCACGCTCGTAGCCGTAGTCGTCGAAGACACTCGCCGCGGCGTCCACGATCGACCGCCACGTCTGGACCGCGCGAGCCTGCTTCGCCATTTTCTGCCTCCGGGACGTTCTGTGCGCTCGGCCCTTCGCCGCCGAGCCGCCGTCGATCCAACCTCTACGGCCAGCGTATGCAAGCGCGTCGCCGCGCCGGCTCTCGGTCTGTCCGGAAACCGCGCTCGCGGACCCGGAAGGCCCCCACCGCCCGCGGACGACCGCCGCTGCCGCTCCCTCCCACCCGCCTGTCCGTACCCGGCCCGACCGCCGAAAACACGGACACCGCCGCCAAGGACCGAACCCCGGAGGACTCACATCTCCTTCACCGCGATCGTCTCGTTACCCCGCCCTCGCCTTGTTTCACTGCGATCGCCTCGGTTCTCCGCGGTGCCGGACCCGGTACCCGTCGGCCGCCGTGCGGTAACGCGTCCCCGCACGACACCCCGCCCGAACAGCGAAGAGAACAAGGAAACAGAGGAGAACAAGGAAACAAGCGAACAAGCAAAACGCGGAACGGTCGGCACCGTGATCACGATGCCGACCGTTCCGTCGATACTGCAAGGACACCCACTATCGATGTCCCGCTTGTGCGCGAGGGGGGATTTGAACCCCCACGTCCCGAAGGACACTGGCACCTGAAGCCAGCGCGTCTGCCGTTCCGCCACTCGCGCATGAGTGGTGTTTTCAGACTCTCTCACCGTGTGGTGCGAGCGCCTGGCGACATCCGGAAGATTAGCACGCTGGACAGGGTGGATTCACATCCGTTGTTTCACCGACCCCCGGAGGGGAAGCGGGAACCCCGAACCCTTCGGTCGAGAACCCCGTACCCCTCGGACGAGAACCCCCGCCCCGCCGGGTCGGGAACCCCTCACCCTCTCCCCCACTCCTCCTGAGTACGTCCCGGGTGCGGGACACTGGGAGGAGGCCACCTCTACGATCCGTGTGAGGGGTGACACTCATCCACAGCCCAGACAAGGGGAACCAGCCGATTTCCCGACGCGTGGATACGATCAGTAAGCAGTACAGGGACGATGACAACGGAGGAGGTGCCCCGTGGGGGTCATGAAGCGTTTCGAGCAACGCCTCGAGGGGCTGGTCAACGGCACCTTCGCCAAGGTCTTCAAGTCCGAGGTGCAGCCCGTCGAGATCGCCGGCGCGCTCCAGCGCGAGTGCGACAACAACGCGACGATCTGGAACCGCGAGCGGACCGTCGTCCCCAACGACTTCATCGTCGAGCTCAGCACGCCCGACTACGAGCGGCTCAGCCCGTACTCCGGACAGCTGGGCGACGAACTCTCCGGCCTGGTGCGCGACTACGCCAAGCAGCAGCGCTACACCTTCATGGGGCCGATCAAGGTCCACCTGGAGAAGGCCGACGACCTCGACACGGGGCTCTACCGGGTCCGCAGCCGCACCCTGGCGTCGAGCACGTCACAGCAGGAGCCGGCGGGCCACCCCCACCAGCCCCCCGCCGGGCGGCCCGCCGCCCCGGGCGGCTACGGCTACCCCCCGAGCGCCGCCCCGCCGATGCCCGCGGCCCCGCCGCCGGGCTCCGGACGGCCCCCGGCCCCCACGAGCGACCGGCGCCCCCCGGCCGCGCCCGGCCCCATGCCGGACGCCCGGACCCGGCGCTGGATCGAGATCAACGGCACCCGCCATCAGATCTCCCGCCCGACGTTGGTGATGGGACGATCCACCGACGCCGACGTGCGGATCGACGACCCCGGCGTATCGCGCCGGCACTGTGAGATCCGGACCGGAACGCCCTCGACGATCCAGGATCTCGGGTCTACCAACGGCATCGTGGTAGACGGGCAGCACACCACCCGCGCTACGCTCCGCGACGGCTCGCGGATCGTCGTGGGCAGCACCACCATCGTTTACCGGCAAGCCGAAGGGTGAAGCGGGGGCAATGTCAGAGCTGACCCTTACGGTCATGCGGCTAGGTTTCCTGGCTGTTCTGTGGCTGTTCGTCATCGTGGCCGTCCAGGTCATCCGCAGCGACCTGTTCGGAACGCGCGTAACGCAACGCGGCTCACGCCGCGGTGCCGCCGAAACGCGCCCGCAGCAGGGACGCCAACAACAACAACAAGCGGCGCCGCCCCAGCAGCGCCAGCAGTCCGGCCGGCAGCGCCGGGGGGCGCCGACCAAGCTGGTCGTGTCCGAGGGCACGCTCACGGGCACCACGGTCGCGCTCCAGGGCCAGACCATCACCCTGGGCCGGGCCCATGATTCGACGATCGTGCTGGACGACGACTACGCGTCCAGCAGGCATGCCAGGATCTACCCGGACCGTGACGGCCAGTGGATCGTCGAGGATCTCGGGTCCACCAACGGCACGTATCTGGAACGGACCCGGCTCACCACCCCGACACCAGTTCCGCTGGGCGCGCCGATCCGTATCGGCAAGACCGTCATCGAGCTGCGGAAGTAGTACGACAATGAGCGAGCGGAGCGAGCGAGCCGCGGCGGTCCCGACGGTGGACGCTGCCCGGTTCCCGACCGGAGGGTGGGCAGTGTGGCTCGAGACAGGCTGTACCCCGAGGCGGAGTCGACGGGGCAGGCGCGCATGAGTCTGTCGCTGCGCTTCGCCGCGGGGTCGCACAAGGGCATGATCCGGGAGGGCAACGAGGACTCCGGCTACGCCGGTCCCCGCCTCCTCGCCATCGCCGACGGCATGGGCGGCCAGGCGGCCGGGGAGGTCGCCAGCTCCGAGGTGATCTCCACGCTCGTCCCGCTCGACGACGACGTACCGGGATCCGACCTCCTGACCTCGCTCGGCTCCGCCGTGCAGCAGGCCAACGACCAGTTGCGCGTCATGGTCGAGGAGGACCCCCAGCTGGAGGGCATGGGCACCACGCTCACCGCCCTGCTCTGGACCGGCCGGCGCCTCGGCCTGGTGCACGTCGGCGACTCCCGCGCGTACCTGCTGCGCGACGGCGTCCTGACGCAGATCACCCAGGACCACACCTGGGTGCAGCGCCTCGTCGACGAGGGCCGGATCACCGAGGAAGAGGCCACCACCCACCCGCAGCGCTCCCTGCTGATGCGGGCGCTGGGCAGCGGCGACCACGTCGAGCCGGACCTCTCCATTCGTGAGGTCCGCTCCGGCGACCGCTACCTGATCTGCTCGGACGGCCTCTCCGGCGTCGTCTCGCACCAGACGATGGAGGAGACCCTCGCCAGCTACCAGGGCCCTCAGGAGACCATCCAGGAGCTGATCCAGCTCGCCCTGCGCGGCGGCGGCCCCGACAACATCACCTGCATCGTCGCCGACGTCCTGGACGTCGACAACAACGACACCCTGGCCGGCCGGCTCAACGACACCCCGGTCGTCGTCGGCGCGGTCGCGGAGAACCAGGCCCAGCTGGGCGACGGCGGCGCCATGCAGACGCCCGCCGGACGCGCGGCCGGCCTCGGCCGCCCCGTGCCCCCGCCCGCCGGCGGCTTCGGCCCTCCCGGCAGCGGCGACTCCGGGTACGGGGGCATGCCGGAGGGCTCCTACGAGGCCTACACGGACGACGACTTCGTCAAACCGCGCGGCGGCCGCCCGTGGCTCAAGCGCTCCGTCTACATCGTGCTCGCGCTGGCCGTGATCGGCGGCGGGCTCTACGGGGGCTACCGCTGGACGCAGACGCAGTACTACGTCGGCACCCAGGACGAGAACGTCGCCCTCTTCCAGGGCATCAGCCAGGACCTCGCCTGGATCTCGCTCTCGAAGGTCGAGAAGAACCACCCCGAGATCGAGCTCAAGTACCTGCCGCCGTACCAGCGCAAGCAGGTCGAGTCGACGATCGCCGAGGGCAACATCACCGACGCCCGCCAGAAGATCGCCGAGCTCGCCGCCCAGGCCTCCGCCTGCAAGAAGGACGCGCAGCGCCGCGCGGCCGACGCCGAGAACCGGGCCCGCACGGGCGAGGGCGAGGCCGGCGGCACCGCCGGGGCCCCCGCCACCAGGACTTCCGCCACGTCCTCCGCCAAGGGGACCAAGCCGACCACCGCTCCCACTCCCGGCCCCAGCCTCTCGGAGGAAGAGAAGAAGCTGGTCCCGCAGTGCGGTAAGCAGTAAGCCGTAGGGGGCCTTCAGCACCATGAGCGTTGTCACCAACACGACCACCATCGGCGCGATCGACGCACCGAGCCGCCGCAACACCGAGTTGGCACTCGTCGTCTTCGCCGTCGCCATCTCGGTGTTCGCCTACGCCAACGTGGGCCTCGCCCTCAACGGAGAGCTGCCCGCGGGCATGCTCGGCTACGGGGCGGGCCTCGCCCTGCTCGGCGGCGTCGCGCACCTCGTGGTGCGCAGGTTCGCCAAGTACGCCGATCCGCTGCTGCTGCCGCTGGCCACCCTCCTCAACGGCCTGGGCCTGGCGCTGATCTGGCGCCTGGACCAGTCGGAACGGCTGGCGCGGCTCCCCAGCTTCGCGCCCGCCGCCTCGAAGCAGCTGATCTTCTCCGCGCTCGGCGTGGCCCTGTTCGTCGGCGTGCTGCTCCTGCTCAAGGACCACCGCATCCTCCAGCGCTACACCTACATCTCCATGGTGGTGGCGCTCATCCTGCTGATCCTGCCGATGTTCTTCCCCGCCCAGTTCGGCGCGAAGATCTGGATCACCATCCCGGGCATCGGCTCCATCCAGCCCGGTGAGTTCGCCAAGATCGTCATCGCGATCTTCTTCTCCGGCTACCTCATGGTGAAGCGCGACGCCCTGGCCCTCGCCAGCCGCCGCTTCATGGGCATGTACCTGCCCCGCGGCCGGGACCTCGGTCCGATCCTGGCCATCTGGGCGATGTCGATCCTGATCCTCGTCTTCGAGACCGACCTCGGCACCTCGCTCCTCTTCTTCGGCATGTTCGTGGTCATGCTCTACGTGGCGACCGAGCGCACCAGCTGGATCGTCTTCGGCCTCACCATGTCGGCCGTGGGCGCGGTCGGCGTGGCCTCCTTCGAGCCGCACGTGCAGGACCGCGTCACCGCCTGGCTCGACCCCTTCGCGGGCTGGGGAACGCACGCGGCCAGTGAGCAGATGGCCCAGGTGCTGATGGCCTTCGGCTCCGGCGGCACGCTCGGCACCGGCCTCGGCCAGGGCAACTCCGACCTCATCCTCTTCGCCGCCAACACCGACTTCATCCTCGCCACCGTGGGCGAGGAGCTCGGGCTCGCCGGCGTGATGGCGTTCCTCCTGCTGTACGGGCTGATCGTCGAACGCGGCGTGCGCACCGCGCTGGCCGCCCGCGACCCGTTCGGCAAGCTGCTGGCCATCGGCCTCTCCGGCGCCTTCGCCATCCAGGTCTTCGTCGTCGCCGGCGGCGTCATGGGGCTCATCCCGCTCACCGGTATGACGATGCCGTTCCTGGCCGCCGGCGGTTCGTCCGTCATCGCCAACTGGGCGCTGATCGGCATCCTGATCCGGATCAGCGACACCGCGCGGCGGCCCGCACCGGCCCCCGCCCCCTCGACCGACGCCGAGATGACCCAGGTGGTCCGTCCGTGAACAAGCCGCTGCGCCGGGTCGCGATCTTCTGCGGCCTCCTGATGTTCGCCCTCCTCCTCCGGGACAACTGGATCCAGTACGTCCGGGCCGACGAGCTCACCGGCCGGGAGGAGAACCGCCGCATCCGCATCGAGCGGTACGCCCACGAGCGGGGCGACATCATCGTGGACGGCAAGGCGGTCACCGGCTCCGTCGAGACCGACGGCAGCGACTTCACCTACAAGCGCGTCTGGAAGAACGGGCCCCTGTGGGCCCCCGTCACCGGCTACTCCTCGCAGGCGTTCGACTCCTCGCAGCTGGAGAAGCTGGAGGACGGCATCCTCACCGGCAACGACGACCAGCTGTTCTTCAACCGCACCCTCTCCATGTTCACCGGGGAGAAGAAGCAGGGCGGCAACGTCGTCACCACCCTGAACGGCGACGCCCAGAAGGCCGCCTTCCAGGGGCTCGGCGAGAAGAAGGGCGCCGTCGTCGCCCTCGACCCGAAGACCGGCGCCATCCTGGCCCTGGCGAGCACCCCCTCGTACGACCCCTCCGTGTTCGCGGGCAACTCCGACAAGGACTCCGAGGCCCGGCAGAAGCTGCTGGAGGACAAGGACAAGCCGATGCTCAACCGGGCGTTGCGCGAGAC
Organism: Streptomyces sp. NPDC017448; assembly: GCF_044330565.1. Taxonomy (NCBI): domain Bacteria; kingdom Bacillati; phylum Actinomycetota; class Actinomycetes; order Kitasatosporales; family Streptomycetaceae; genus Streptomyces; species Streptomyces sp. NPDC017448. Next base: position 217,876 of record NZ_JBIRLM010000006.1, read on the forward strand.
CTACCCCCCGGGCTCCACCTTCAAGGTCGTCACCGCCGCCGCGGCCCTGGAGAACGGCCTCTACGACGACATCGACGCCAAGACGGACTCCCCGCTGCCCTGGACGCTGCCGCACTCCACCACGCAGCTCAGGAACGAGGGGAACATCCCCTGCGAGAACGCCTCGCTGCGGGAGGCCCTGCGGGTGTCGTGCAACACCGTCTTCGGGAAGATGAGCGACGACCTCGGCAACAAGAAGATGATCGAACAGACGGACCGGTTCGGCTTCAACAAGGAAGTCTTCACCCCCGTCCGCGCCGACGCGAGCGTCTACCCCGAGGACAACAAGCCGCAGAACGCCATGGCCGGCATCGGTCAGGCGTCCAACCGCGCCACCCCGCTCCAGATGGCCATGGTGGCCTCCGCAATCGCCAACGACGGCAAGCTGATGCAGCCGTACATGGTCGCCGAGCGCCAGGCGCCCGACCTGGACCCGGTCTACACCCACGAACCCGAGGAACTCAGCCGCGCGCTCTCCGGTGAGAACGCCCAGAAGATCCAGCAGATGATGGAGACCGTCGTCAAGGACGGCACGGGAACCAACGCCCGGATCCCCGGCGTCACAGTGGGCGGCAAGACCGGTACCGCCCAGCACGGTCTGAACAACAGCGAGAAGCCGTACGCCTGGTTCATCTCGTACGCGAAGACCGACGACGGCTCCCCGGTCGCCGTCGCCGTCGTGGTCGAGGACGGCAACGCCAACCGGGACGACATCTCCGGTGGCGGGCTGGCCGCCCCCATCGCGCGCGATGTGATGAAGGCGGTCATCGACAGCGGGAAGTGAGACCCGTCACGGCGGCCGACCGTCATACCGGACATCGGATACCGGTCGGATATCGGGATACCGGGTGCGGGCTGATCACTTCACCCGTGCCCGGTAGCGTATGCGCGAACAGCGCACCGCCGCGGACCACACACGGGTGCGGTCGGGACTGACGGAGAGGGCTGGAACAGTTATGGAAGAGCCGCGTCGCCTCGGCGGCCGGTACGAGCTGGGCTCGGTGCTCGGCCGTGGTGGCATGGCCGAGGTCTACCTCGCCCACGACACCCGGCTCGGCCGCACCGTAGCGGTGAAGACGCTCCGGGTCGACCTGGCCCGCGATCCGTCGTTCCAGGCCCGGTTCCGCCGAGAGGCCCAGTCGGCCGCCTCGCTCAACCACCCCGCGATCGTCGCCGTGTACGACACCGGTGAGGACTACGTCGACGGGGTCTCCATCCCGTACATCGTGATGGAGTACGTCGACGGGTCGACGCTGAGGGAACTGCTGCACTCCGGTCGCAGGCTGCTCCCCGAGCGCACGCTGGAGATGACCGTCGGCATCCTCCAGGCCCTGGAGTACTCGCACCGCGCCCAGATCGTCCACCGCGACATCAAGCCGGCCAACGTCATGCTGACGCGCACCGGCCAGGTCAAGGTCATGGACTTCGGCATCGCCCGCGCCATGGGCGACTCCGGCATGACGATGACGCAGACCGCCGCGGTCATCGGCACCGCCCAGTACCTCTCCCCGGAACAGGCCAAGGGCGAGCAGGTCGACGCCCGTTCCGACCTGTACTCCACGGGCTGCCTGCTGTACGAACTGCTCGCCGTACGGCCCCCGTTCGTCGGGGACTCGCCCGTCGCGGTGGCCTATCAGCACGTCCGGGAGGAGCCGCAGCCGCCGAGCAACTTCGACCCCGAGATCACGCCCGAGATGGACGCGATCGTGCTGAAGGCGCTCACCAAGGACCCGGACTACCGCTACCAGTCCGCCGACGAGATGCGCGCCGACATCGAGGCGTGCCTCGACGGCCAGCCGGTCGCGGCCACGGCGGCGATGGGCGCCGCGGGGTACGGGGGCTACGACGGCTACAACAGCGACCAGCCGACCACCGCCCTGCGCCCGACCGACCCGAACCACGCGCAGACCTCGATGCTGCCCCCGGTCGACCCGGACGACGGCGGCTACGGCTACGACGACCGCGGGGGCCGCCGGCGCCAGCAGAAGAAGAGCAACACCTCGACGATCCTCCTGGTCGTCGCGGGCGTCCTGGTCCTCATCGGCGCCATCCTGATCGGCCGCGTGGTCTTCTCCGAGAACGAGAGCGACAACCAGATCAAGGCCCCGAACCTGGTGGGTTCCACGCTCAAGGAGGCGGAGACGCTCGCGGCGAGAACCGGCGTCACCGTGAAGAAGGGCGCCGAGGAGCCGTGCGAGCAGCAGGAGAAGGGCCAGATCTGCTCGCAGGACCCGTCGCCCGACGCGGTGATGGACAAGGACGGCACCGTCACGGTCGTCGTCTCCTCCGGAGCGCCCACGGTCGAGGTGCCCAACGTCCTGGAGAAGTCCGAGGACGGCGCCCGCGAGGAGCTGGAGAAGAAGGGCTTCACCGTCAACGTCACCACGACGGAGTCCGAGAAGCCCGAGGGAACGGTGGTCAAGCAGGACCCCAAGGGCGGCGCCCAGGCCGACGAGGAGTCCGAGGTCACCATCACCGTGGCCGTCCAGGCCACGCTCGACCTGCCCGACATGCGGACCCGTACGTTCGAGGCGGCGCAGCAGCAGCTTCTGGGCATCGGTTTCACCAACGTCTCGCGGACCGACGTGGAATCGGACAAGCCTGCGGGTGAGGTCATCGAGCAGTCCCCGACCGGCCCCAGCAAGCAGGGCAAGGACGTGCAGATCGTCCTCAAGGTCTCCAAGGGCCCGGCCCAGCCGGAGAAGGTCCAGATCCCCGGCGACATCGCGGGCAAGTCGTACCAGGACGCCAAGGGCCAGCTCGAAGCGCTCGGCTTCGTGGTCCAGCTGGCGCCGAACTCGGTCGACAATCCGAACGCCCGGGTGATCACCAGCAGCCCGGCGCCGACCACGGAGGCCGACAAGGGCAGCACCGTCATGCTGGTGACCATCGAGGGCGGCGGAGGCGGCGGAAACGGCGGGGGCGGCGGAAACGGAGGGGTCGGGGGCCTCTTCGGAGGCATGGGCGACGACTGAACCACCGCCCGCCCCACCCCGTACGGGAAGGGCCCCGGCCACCGTGATGGTGGCCGGGGCCCTTCCCGTGTACGGGAGCGCGTACGCGCCGCTCAGCGCAGTTCGGCCGGCTTCGTGCGGTCCCTGTCGACCTTCTCCGTACGCTCCAGCTCGCCCCAGACGATGTACCGGTACTTCGAGGTGTAGACCGGGGTGCAGGTCGTCAGCGTGATGTACCGGCCGGGCTTCTTGACGCCCGACTCCTCCGGGACCGGGCGGATCACGTCGACGTTGAACTTCGAGGTCTCGGGGAGCGTCTTGTAGACCTTGTAGACGTACCAGGTGTCCTTGGTCTCGAAGACGACCGCGTCGCCCTCGCCGAGCTTGTGGATGTTGTGGAACTTCGCGCCGTGTCCGTCGCGGTGCGCGGCCAGCGTGAAGTTGCCCTCGTCGTCCCAGGGAAGGGCCGACTTCACCGGGTCCGTGTAGTAGCCCGCGATGCCGTTGTTCAGGGTCTCGGGGTCGGTGCCCTTCTTGACCAGCACCTCGCCGTTCTTCATGGCGGGCACGTGCAGGAAGCCGATGCCGTCCTTGGTGTCCAGGGCGCCCGGCCCGCCCGCCCACCGGCTGCGGACCGTGTCGCCCTGCTTGTCGGCCTCGCGGTCGGCGAGCACGTTGGTCCACCACAGGGAGTACGCGACGAACAGCGCGAGCACCAGGCCGGCGGTGATCAGCAGCTCGCCGAAGACGCCGACGGCCGTGGCGACGGGGTGGCGGCGCGGCGGGGGCGGCGGCGCGGACGTGCCGGTCCGCTCGTCGTGCTCGGTCCTCGCTGTCACCGCACCGTCCCTGTCGTGAGGATGTTCAGCCGACGAGCGCGTCGGGCTTCCCCTTGCTGCGCGGCCGTTCGTCGACCATCTTGCCCCAGACGATCATCCGGTAGGTACTCGTGAATTCCGGTGTACAGGTCGTCAGCGTGAGGTACCGGCCCGGCTTGTCGAACCCGGAGCCGGCCGGCACCGGCTCGATCACGGAGACGTTCGACGGCGAGGTCTGCGGAAGGATGCTGGCCATCTCGTACGTGTAGTACGCATCCCGCGTCTCGACCACGATCGGGTCGCCGGGGTTGAGCTTGTTGACGTAGCGGAAGGGTTCGCCGTGGGTGTTGCGGTGGCCCGCCACGGCGAAGTTGCCCTCCTTGTCGGAGGGCATCGCCGTCTTGAGCTTGCCCTCGCCGTAGTGGCCGATCATCCCCCGGTCGAGGACCTTCTCCTTGTCGATGCCCTCGGCGATCGGGGCGACGACGTCCAGCTTGGGTATGTGCATGATCGCGAAGCCCTCGCCGGGCGCGAACACCCCGGGCCTGCGGTCGCCGCTGGCCCACTCCTCCTGGATCCGGCCGGCCTCCTTGCCGGCGATCTGCTCGGCCCTGACGTTGGTCCACCAGAGCTGGTAGGTGACGAACAGCAGCATCAGCACGCCCAGCGAGATGAACGTCTCGCCGACCAGCCGGCTGGCGACGACCGCCGGGCTGTCCTTCGCCGCCCGGGCCGCCCGCCGCGCCTCCACCCGGGAGGCCGGGGCCGGGGCGGCCGGGGCGGCCGGGGCGCTCTGGTCGGGGGCCGGCCCCCGGCGCCGTCGGCTGCTCGCCTTGGCCGCCCGACGCCGCTCGGCGCGTCCGCCGGGGGCGGGGGGCGGGGCGGAGGCGGGGGCGGGCCCGTCCGGGACGGGGGAGAGGACCTCGGTGCGCGGCCCCGCGGCCTCCGCGCCGACGGCGTCGAAGACCTCGGTACGGGGCTCGGCGGGGAAGGCCGGGGCCGGGGCCCGCTCCTCGACGGGGGCCGCCGGGCCCCCGGAGGACGGCGGAGCCCCCGAGGAGGCGGGCGCCGCCGGCGCAGCGGCCGCTCCTCGCGTGGACGGCTCCTGGGGCCCGTACCAGTCCCGTTGGTACCCGGCGGGGTCGTACCACTCGTTCGGGGCTCCCGGGGGCTGCTGAGGGCCCGGAGAGGGTACGTGTCCGGCCTCGTGGGCCGGTTCCGCGGCCGGAAGGGCGTCCGCCCGGAACCACGGCGACGTGTGCCCGCCGGGCAGCGGGTCGTTGAGCGGGTCCGCGAGACCGTCCACCGCCGCCGTGAACGCGCCGTCGGCCCCGCCGTGGCCCCCGTACGCCCCGCGTGCAGAAGGGTTCTCCGGTCCGGCGCCGTGTCCGGGGCGGCCCCCGGTCACGCGACGGCCTTGCCCACCACGGGCGCGAGCCCGGCCGACCGTGCGACGGCCCCCTGGTCCCCGCACTGCTCCAGCCAGTTGGCGAGCATCAGGTGGCCGTGTTCGGTGAGCACCGACTCGGGGTGGAACTGCACCCCCTCCACCGGCCGGTCGCGGTGGCGCAGCCCCATGACGATGCCGTCCGCCGTGCGGGCGGTGACCTCCAACTCCGGGGGCAGCGCGCTGGGTTCGGCGGCGAGCGAGTGGTAGCGCGTGGCGGTGAACGGGGACGGCAGCCCGGCGAACACGCCCTTGCCCTCGTGGGTCACCGGGGACGTCTTGCCGTGCAGCAGTTCGGGGGCCCGGTCGACGACCCCGCCGTACGCGACGGCCATCGACTGCATCCCCAGGCAGACGCCGAAGACCGGAACGCCGGTCTCCGCGCAGTGGCGCACCATCTCGACGCAGACGCCGGCCTGTTCGGGCGTGCCGGGGCCGGGCGACAGCAGGACGCCGTCGAAGCCGTCCTGGGCGTGGGCGGTGGTCACCTCGTCGTTGCGCAGCACCTCGCACTCGGCGCCGAGTTGGTAGAGGTACTGGACGAGGTTGAAGACGAAGCTGTCGTAGTTGTCCACGACGAGGACGCGTGCGGTCACCGGCCGGCTCCTGCTCCCTCGGCGCTCTGGCCGTCGACGGTCACATCACCGAACGGAAGCAGCGGCTCCGCCCACGGGAACACGTACTGGAACAGCACGTAGACGACCGCCAGGACCAGCACGAGCGAGATGAAGCCCCGCACCCATGCGTTGCCCGGCAGATGCCGCCAGATCCAGCCGTACATGCCGTTTCCTCCATTCGGTGCCCGCACCAGACTAAAGGGCGGCGGCCCGGGCGTGGGGCAGCGGTGGAAAACCCCGGACCGGGCACGGATCAGCCGGAGAGCTCCGGCCGCCGCCCCCCGGGCACCGGCCGCGCCGCCTCCGGGTGCGCCCGGGCGGGGAGGGCGGGACGGTCTTCCCGGGGGCTCGGCGCGAACTCACTCCACAGGCTGTGCGTAGTGCAGGTCCACCGTGCCCGAGTACCCGGGAAGGGTCACCGCCTCGTCCTCGTCGACCTTCCAGCCCAGCCCGTACGCCTTCACGTACAGCAGGTAGTTCTGGATGGCGGAGGAGTCGTTGAGCGCCCGCTTGAGCCTGCCGGGGTCGCCGACCGCGGTGACCTTGTAGGGCGGTGAGTAGACCCGGCCCTGGAGGATCAGCGTGTTGCCCACGCAGCGGACCGCGCTGGTGGAGATCAGCCGCTGGTCCATCACCTGGATCCCGCGCGCCCCGCCCTGCCAGAGCGCGTTCACCACCGCCTGGAGGTCCTGCTGGTGGATGACCAGATCGTTGGGCTGGGGCTCGGGGTAGCCGGGGTTGGCGGTCGCGTCGGGGGGCGCGTCGTCGAGGGTCACGCTCACGGCGCCGCCGCTGATCTCCGTGGTGCCGGCCGCCTTCTCGAGGGCCTTCAGCTCGGCGTCCTCGGCCTCGGTGGAGCCGTCGTCGCGCTGGGCGAGGGCGTCGATGTCCGTACGTACGGCGGCGGCCGCGTCGTTCAGCCGGCCGTTCTTCTCGCTGCGGTCCCGGATCAGGTCGGAGAGCTTGAGCAGGGAGGAGTCGCTGCGCAGATCGGTGCCCTTGGCGGCGTTGGCGCTGGTGACGAAGATCAGCCCGGCCAGGGCGAAGACCGCAGCGGTGAGCCCCCGGGCCGCCCACACCGAGGTGCGCCGGCCCGGGCCTTCGGGGGAGTCGGCAGAATTGCTCAACGTACCCTTATCTCATCAGGCGCCGGAGAAGCACTACGCTAACGGACGCTCGGGGGAGGCGGCATTCCCCCTGGCACCCGCCCCGACGCCCGCCACAGATCCCTGCGCGGTCACGCAGCGCATCGACAGGAGAGTCCCTCGTGCCGAAGTCACGTATCCGCAAGAAGGCCGACTTCACGCCGCCCCCGGCGAAGCAGGCAACGGCCATAAAGCTGACCAACCGCAGCTGGGTCGCCCCGGTGATGCTGGCCCTGTTCCTCATCGGGCTGGCCTGGATCGTGGTGTTCTACGTGACCGAGGGCGATCTCCCGATCGACTCCCTGGGCAACTGGAACATCGTGGTCGGCTTCGGCTTCATCGCCGGCGGCTTCGCCGTGTCGACGCAGTGGAAGTGACGTACCCCCTCGTCCGGTGACGCCGGTGATGCCGGTGCCGTTGGCTCCGCAACGGTCGGCCGCTCGCCCTGTACCCGCTCGTCGCCCTCCCACGCAAGCTCTGCCCTGAGTTACCCACAGAGTTATCCACAACCGGGGGAAAAGATCGGACGATCTGTGGATAACCTCCGCTCACCTGGACGTCGGCGTGACCGCAGCCTCCCTCGCCCAGGGGGGCTGCCTCCCGTTGCCCAGGCGGAGAAGGACGGCTCGGCGGCGGCAGGAACACCCGTTCCCCTTACCCTGCACAAGATTCCGTGCAGACTGTGGACAACTTCGATGCCGCCAGGGGCGAAAAGCACCTTTTCCCGACTGTTCCGGTCATCCGTCCGATGGCCCACCGGTCGCGTGAACCCCGCTCAGCTCAGCTCCACCGTGCGGGCGACGACCATGGCCACGACGGCCAGCAGGACGAGCGCACACCCCGGCCTGCACCGTCGTACGCCGCTCGCGCGGGGCGTGGACCAGGCCGACGGCGATGACGACGCCCGCGACCAGCCCGCCGATGTGCGCCTCCCAGGCGATGCCGCCCCAGCTGAAGGTGAAGAACAAATTCAGCGCCAGCAGGACGAGCACCGGTCGCATGTCGTAATCCATCCGGCGCATCAGAACGGCGGTCGCGCCGAACAGCCCGTAGATCGCGCCGGAGGCTCCGAGCGACTGCTCGCCGGGTGGGGCGAGCAGGTAGGTCAGCGCGCTTCCGGCGAGACCGGACAGCAGGTAGAGGGCGAGGTAGCGGGAGCGGCCGAGGGCCGCCTCCAGCTGCCCGCCGAGCCACCAGAGGCCCAGCATGTTGAACGCGATGTGCACCACTTCCTGATGCAGGAACATCGAGGTCGCCAAGCGGTACCACTGGCCCTCGGCGACGCCCGCCAAGGCCCCCGGCGGGGGCTCGCGGTCCCACGCCAGCCCGACCAGCGTCAGGTCGCCCACCAGTACGGGACGGACGGTGACCAGGATGAAGAGGGCCAGATTGACGCCCAGCAGGATCTTGGTGACCAGCCGTGGATCGGCGGCCACCGGGCCGCCCGCCACCGTGCGCGGCCGACCGGCCGCGGGGTGGTGCCCGGCGCCCGGGCCCCGGCGTACGCAGTCGGGGCACTGGAAGCCGACCGAAGCGCTGACCATGCAGTCGGGGCAGATCGGCCGTCCGCAGCGCGTACAGCCGACACCCGTCTCGCGGTCGGGGTGGCGGTAGCAGACCGGTGTCGGAGCACCGCTCCCCGAGGCGCCGCGATCCGCCGGCGGCTGCTGGTCCATCGGTCCCGACCTGCCTCTCGGTGCTCGTCTCCCGGACGACGGGGCAGCTCCGCCCCGGCGGCCCGCCCCTTATCCGTACGGACGGACGGGGCGGTCGGTTCCCCGGCCGCTCCCCCGGGAGGGCGCCCCCGCGCTCCCGCCGGGCCGCCCAGCGCGCCCGGTCCGCCCGGCGCGCACGGGGAACGCGTACCCCGTCAGCGGGTCTCGATGACCACGGACTCGATCACCACGTCCTGCAGCGGGCGGCCGGTGCGCGGATTGGTCGGGACGGCCGCGATGGCGTCGACGACCTTGCGGCCCGCCTCGTCCGCCACCTCCCCGAAGATGGTGTGCTTGCCGGTCAGCCAGGTGGTGGGGGCCACGGTCAGGAAGAACTGCGATCCGTTGGTCCCCGGCCCCGCGTTCGCCATGGCCAGCAGGTACGGCTTGGTGAAGCCCAGCTCGGGGTGGAACTCGTCGGCGAACTTGTAGCCGGGGCCGCCCGTGCCGTTGCCCAGCGGATCGCCGCCCTGGATCATGAATCCGTTGATCACCCGGTGGAAGACGGTGCCGTCGTACAGCCGGTCCGTGGTCTTCTCGCCGGTCTCCGGGTTGGTCCATTCGCGCTGCCCGGTGGCCAGCTCGACGAAGTTCCTGACCGTCTTGGGGGCGTGGTTCGGCAGCAGCCGGATCTCGATGTCGCCCTGATCGGTCTTCACAGTGGCGTAAAGCTGCTCGGCCACGATCTGCCTTCCTTCGTCCTTCGCCTGCCGTCACATCCTGCGCCGACGTCCGCCGATCCTCCCACGGGCGGGGAAACGTACGGCCGGATGGCGAGCGAAGCGGCGCGTCCACCACCGAACCATGGCATTGTCGTCGGCACACTCCACATGAACCGTTTCGACCACATGAACCGTTTCGACCCCAAGAACGGTCTCACCTGTATGAACCGTTCCGGCCGCAGATGACGGTCATGACCCGGATGCCCGTCCCGCATGCCGGGCATGGCCGCAACAGGCATGATTTCGAACTGGGCGGACAGGCGGAGTACCTACCCGCCACCAAGGAGGAGGATCTCGTGACCCGCATCGACAGCGTGCGCGCCGCAACCGACTCGGCGAAGGACAGCGCGCAGCACGCCGCGGAAGTGGTGGCGCCCTATGCCGACACGGCCAAGGAACAGGCGGCCCACCTCGCGCACGAAGCGCGTGCCCTGCTCGCGCCCAAGGTGACGAAGGCGGCCAAGCAGGCCCGCGTCCAGTACGCCTCGCACCTCGCGCCCCGTATCGAGCAGGCCCGTACGCACGTGCCGCCCCGCGTCGACGAGGCCGCGCAGCGCGCCGCGGCCTCCACCCGCAGGGCCGCCCGGAGCGCCGCCGACTACACCGCGCCGCGCGTCGAGCAGGCCCGGGCGGCGGCCCTGCCCGTCGCCGAACAGGCCTCCGCCCGGGGCGCTGCCGCCTTGGCCGCGCTGCGCACCCAGGTGACGGCCAAGGAGATCCAGAAGCTCGCCCGGAAGCACCAGCGGCGGGCCAGGGCCGGCCGGGCCGCGAAGGGCTTCCTGGTGCTGGGCGTCCTGGCCGGCGGCGCGTACGCCGCCTGGCGCTGGTGGGACAAGCAGGCCAACCCGGACTGGCTGGTCGAGCCGCCCGTCGCCACCGAGGTGGGCGACGAGCGCTCGCCGCTCAGCTCGGTCGACGGCAGCGACCGGGCCGACCTCGACCCGGAGGTCAAGGCCAAGCAGGCCGAGGCCGAAGCGGGCCAGGACGACACCCCGGGCCTCGACGACCGGCCCTGAGCCGGGCGGAGCGCCTCCGGAAGGAACGAGAACGCGGCTGCGGTGACCGTCGGACGGTCACCGCAGCCGCGTTCGTCGCGTTCGCCGCGTTCGCCTGAACGAACGGCTGCCGACTACCGGCTCACCGCGAAGCGCATGAGGGCGTGCTCGTCGCCCTGCTTGATCTTCCCGGTCTCATTGATCACCTGGAGCTTCCACCCCGAGCCCTGCCGGACCGCCTTGGCCACCGCGACGCCGTTGTCCTGGGTGAGCATGCTCGGCCAGATGTCGGCGACCTGCTGGCTGCTGCCGCCCGTCGCGTCGTACACCTTGAAGCTGATGTTGCGCGCGTTGCTGAACGAGCTGCGCTTCTTGTACGCGGCGGCGACGAAGACGATCGACGTGATGTTCGGGGGAACCCTGGCGAACTCGACGGTCACCGTCTCGTCGTCACCGTCCCCGTGACCGGTCTGGTTGTCCCCGCTGTGCACCAGCGAGCCGTTGCCCAGCGGGTCCAGGGAGTCCAGGCCGGCGAGCCGCACCGGATCCCCGCCCTGCATCGCGATGGCGATCAGGTCGAGGTCCGTACCGGCCTTCTGCCGGATCTTCCCCATCAGACCGCCGCTGCTCCCTACGGTCGGATCCCACGAGGCCCCGATGCTCAGGTGCGTCACCCCGTCCAGGTCCGCGGGTCCGTCTTCCTTCGTCAACGTGATCATGCCTGAGTCCTTAATGGCTCGACTGCTTATGCAGGAAGTGTGCCTGGTTCCCCGGCACTCGTCCCCGGGGGGAAGAGGGGAGGGGCCTCCGGGACGGAAGCGGAACACCGCGCGAAGACCCGGGAACCCGGTCGGCGGGCCCCCTCGCGGCACCGGCCGGCAGCCCCGCCCGCCCGGCCGCCCGCAGAGCCGGCCCCCGCCCGGGGGCCGCACGACGAAAAAAAGACCCCCCTGACCACGTTTTCGCAGGTCAGGGGGGCCTTCACGCTGTGGAGCCTAGGAGATTCGAACTCCTGACATCTGCCTTGCAAAGGCAGCGCTCTACCAACTGAGCTAAGGCCCCGGGCCACTACGCACGAGGGTAACGCCCAGCACGTCCGCGCCAGGGCCACCGTCGCGAACCAGAGTACCGGGTGACCCCCGTGTTCCTGCAAAAAGATAGGGACTCCCGGTGGACGACCACGCTCCGTAAGATGCTCGCAAGGTTCGCAGCAGCGAAGCCGCAGCGATGGGGAGACGCCATGGACACAGCGCAGCAAGAGGCGACGGCAAGAGCCAGAGAACTTCAACGCAGTTGGTACGGGGAGCCGTTGGGGGCGCTCTTCCGTCGACTGATAGATGACCTCGGTCTGAACCAGGCCCGGTTGGCGGCCGTGCTCGGACTCTCGGCCCCGATGCTCTCTCAGTTGATGAGCGGCCAGCGTGCCAAGATCGGCAACCCCGCGGTGGTCCAGCGCGTCCAGGCCCTCCAGGAGCTGGCCGGCCAGGTGGCCGACGGCAGCGTCAGCGCCGGGGAGGCCACCGACCGCATGGAGGAGATCAAGAAGTCGCAGGGCGGCTCCGTCCTCATCCCCTCGGGCCAGACCTCCTCCTCCGGCGGCGCCCCCACCGTCCGCCGGGTGGTGCGCGAGATCCAGTCCCTGCTGCGGTCGGTCGCCGCGGCCGGCGACATCATCGACGCCGCGGACGCCCTCGCGCCCACCCACCCGGAGCTGGCAGAGTTCCTCAAGGTGTACGGCGCGGGGCGCACCGCGGACGCGGTCGCGCACTACGAAGGGCACCAGAGCTAGGACGTCCCGCCGGAGCGAGGACGTTCCGTTCGGGCCGGGCCCGTGTGCCCGGCACGACCCGAACGACAGGCCCGGGGACCCTTCACAGGAATCGGGCCGCAGGACGGAGCCAGGGCACGCGCGCCGCGCAGCGCCCTGGTGCCGCCGGACCACGGGGGCCGGACACGGGCCGCGGCAGCAGCCGCGGCGCCACGGGAACGGGGAGCGGGCGCAGCGCAATGGGTGAGGTCTTCGCCGGTCGGTACGAGCTGATCGATCCGATCGGACGGGGCGGGGTCGGCGCCGTCTGGCGCGCCTGGGACCACCGCCGCCGCAGGTACGTCGCCGCCAAGGTGCTCCAGCAGAGCGACGCGCACACGCTGCTGCGCTTCGTCCGCGAGCAGGCCCTGCGGATCGAGCACCCGCATGTGCTGGCTCCTGCCAGCTGGGCCGCCGACGACGACAAGGTCCTGTTCACCATGGAGCTGGTGGGCGGCGGGTCGCTCGCCCATCTCATCGGCGACTACGGCCCGTTGCCGCCGCACCTCGTCTGCCTGCTGCTGGACCAGCTGCTCTCCGGCCTCTCCACGGTGCACGCCGAAGGGGTGGTGCACCGGGACATCAAACCGGCCAACATCCTTCTGGAGGCGACCGGGACGGGCCGCCCGCATCTGCGCCTCTCCGACTTCGGCATCTCGATGCGCAAGGGCGAGCCCCGGCTGACCGAGACCAACTACGTGGTCGGCACGCCCGGTTACTTCGCTCCCGAGCAGATGATGGGCGCCGAGCCCGACTTCCCGGCGGACCTCTTCGCGGTCGGCCTGGTCGCGCTCTACCTGCTCCAGGGCAAGAAGCCCGACGCCCAGGCGCTGGTCGAGCACTTCGCGGAGCACGGCACGCCGGGCGCCCCCAAGGGGGTCCCCGAGCCGCTGTGGCAGGTGCTCGCCGGCCTGCTCCAGCCCGACCCGCACGCCCGGTTCCGCACCGCGACGGGTGCGCGCAAGGCGCTGGCCGCGGCGGTCGAGATGCTGCCCGAACCCGGCCCGGGCGACGAGCCGGTGGAGGTGTTCGACCAGATCGGGCCGCTACCCGCAGGATACGGCCCCGACGGGCCGCCCACCGCCCCCCGGCGTTCCTCGGACGCCGGGACCGGCGCCCCGGGCCCGGCGGCCGCTGGAGCGGCACAGCAGAGCGTTCCCCAGCCGACCGGCCCGCAACCCGCCACCCCGCCCCCCGTCTCGATGTCGGAGACGGGCAGCTTCCACCTCGCGCCCCCTCCGGAGGCCGCGCCCCCTCCGCGGCAGCCCCACCCGCAGGCCGGTTCGGAGCACCGGCCGGAACCCCACGGCCGACAGGTTCACCCGGAGCCGCACCGGAAGCCGCCGGAGCCCGTGCCGTACGCCGTGGAAGCGCCGCCCCCGTACGTCGTCGGCGCCCCGGACGCCTCCCGGGCACCGACCTCCGGGGTACCGCGCGACCCCGCCGCCACCCGCCCCTACACGGCCCAGCAGCACCAACAGCCCCAGCCGCACCAGCCCTTCCCCCCGGTGCCCGGCCCGTCGGTGCAGCACGCCACGCCCCCCGCCCCTGAACGACGCACGCTTCCGGGACCGTCCCCGAAGGTGGCGGCCGGGGTGCTGCTGGCGGCACTGATCTGCTTCGCGGTCGGTGTCTGGGCCCTGACCCAGGTCTGACGGCCTGCCCGCCGGACCCAGGCCGGCAGGCCCGACGGTCTGCCCGCCGGACCCAAGCCGGCAGGCCCGACGGTCTGCCCGCCGGACCCGGGCCGCAGCCCGTAGGACAGAAGACCGCCGACGCGTGCCGCAGGCGGGAGGGCGAGGCCGCCGACGCGTGCCGCAGGCGGCTACCGGCCCCGCGGCGTTCCGGGGCCCGGTACGCCGGAGGCGGCGGCCGGGGCGGCGGCGCGGCGGCGGGCCAGCAGTGTCCAGGCGCCGAGCCCGAGCACCAGCACGGTCCCCGTGCCGATCCCCGCCGCGGCGACCACCTTCATCGGGCCGCTCTTCGCGGCCTGCTCGGCGTTCTGCCCCTTCCGGGCCACCTCGCGGTCCTGGTCGGTGACGCCGAAGACCCCGGCGTCCCCTTCGTACGGGGACTCCCCGGCCCTGTTCTTCACCTGGACCGACAGCTCGTACGGGATCGGCCCGGAGCCGTAGGACTCCTTCAGCTTCGGGCTGAGGGAGACCGCCAGGTAGTACCAGCCCGCGAAGCGCATGGCGCTGACCTGGGTCGAGGAGTCGTACCGGTTGCGGTAGGCCACCGGCGGCAGCGGCCGCAGGGAGGCGGAGGCGGGCCCTCCCGAGTACGCGAGGGCGGCGTCGGAGACGAACCCCTGGGCGGGGTTGGCCAGCGACAGGGTCAGCGCGCTGCCCACGAACTCCTTCGCCGTTCCCGTGCTGTTGGAGAGGACCGCGGTGGCGTGGAGCTGCTGGCCCCAGCCCACCGGCACCCGGTAGAAGCGGGTCTGCCCCGGGGCGACCGTGTCCTGCCAGCGGCCGTTCTCCAGGCTGGTGGCCTCGGAGTACCCCGACCCGCCGGCCCGCTTCCGCTGCGTGCCGGTCAGGGGCTGCGGCGTGGCCGACGGCCAGCTCTCGGGCGCCTCCGTCGGCATGGCGGAGGCGTTCTTCAGCCGTGGTTCCCGGAGGAAGCGCAGCTCCAGGTCCCAGGCCCGGGTGTCCGAGGCGTCCTTGGTCTCGCGCTCGACGAGGACGTCGTACTGACCGCTCTCCTGGCAGGAGGTGGCGCCTTCCTCGATCGTCCGGTAGGCGTACGCGGTGACGGGGCGGGCGTACTCCCCCGAGCCGAAGACCGCCCGCTCCCAGCTGCACCGGGTGTCGTCGGTCTCCCGGAGGCTGACCTCGATGCCGTCGCCGTAGGCGGCCGGACCGCTGCCGCCGGGCACCGCGACCGCCGAGACGTAGGCGTTGGAGACGTCGTCCAGGGCGACCCGGTAGTACAGCTTCTCGCCCGGCCGGATGGTGCTGCGGTACGGAACGCCCTCGTCCAGCTCGGACGCCTCGACGTTGGCCGCGGCCCCCTGCACCTTCTTCGCGTCGGGATCGAACGCGTACGCCCCCGGATCCGCCGCGTGCGCCCCGCCCGGCAGCACCGCCACCGCGCACATCGCCGCGAGCGCCGCGGCCACCACCCGCCCCCTGTTGCGCTGCCTCTTCACGCGCTTCCCCTCGTCGTCCTCACGCGCCGGCGCCGTCGGCCCGCCCGACACCGCGGCCGGTCCATCCTGCCCCGCCCGCCCCACCGCTGTCTCCGGCCCTCCGCGGATCGCCCCGCCGGTCCGCGTCGGCGACCCGCCCTCACCCCGCCGACACCCCGGCTGACGGTCATTCACGTAAGCAAGCCATCTATTCGCTCAAGTGAATCCGCGGGCCCGGCCCCGCTCGCCGGCGTCCCCCACCGAGCACCCCGGCCCCGGACAGCACGAAGCCCCGGCCGCTCAGCGACCGGGGCCCGTATCAGACTGTGCCGTCTCACACACCCGAACCTGCGGGCACGGAGTCGGTCGCTTCCGTCCACAGATCCTGCTCGGCGCGATCCGCCTGGATCTGGCGGTACACGAGGAGCCCGCCGATGGCGGCCAGTGCGACCAGGAGAAGCTTCTTCACCGCGCTACCTCGTCTTTCCTTGGTTTTGGGGCCTTCCGCCGCCGACTATACACACCGGCCGATACCGATCGGTGACCTGCCCGCGACCGCGGAGCGAGCCCTCTCCGGCGCCCGGAACGCCCCCTCGACGCCCTTCTCGGGAGCCCGCGAGAGGCCGTCCCCTCCGGTTGCACCATACGAGTGGTGTTCATCCGAAGATCGGTGCAGCACGGGGGTCGGTCCTCGCATTCGCGGCTCGGCTCCCCATGATCGGAGAAGTCAGCAACCGGACCGTCCGAAAGCGAGGGGCCATGAGCACCTTCCAGCCCAAGAACATCTGGACCGCCTTCGTCACCGCCTTCTTCGCCCTCCTGGCGTCGCTGGGCCTCGCCACCGCCGCGGCGAGCACCGCGAGCGCCACGAACGCCACGAACGCCGCCCTGACGCCGAGCGCCACGACCCACGAGCACACCGCCGCCACCGCGGCAACTCCGTACGCTCCCTCGGTCCGATGGACCCTTCCGCGTGACCGCGCTCTCCCGCCCACGATGAAGCAGCGCATCCGGGCCGAGGCCCACGGCTCCTCCCCGGCCACCCGCCACCTGGCGGTCGACCCCGCGGAGACCGCTCGTAGCACCGGCCAGTCCGGCTCCCACTCCACAGCCCCGGAAGGCGACTCCCCGGCGCCACCCCCCTGACCCCGGCGCCGCACTCCGGGGCCCCTGGTCCGGTTCACACCGGCCGGGGGCCTTTCGCGTGCCGGGGAGACCCGGCGGGCGGCCCGAGGCCCTTCCCGTACGCCCGATGCCGGCCCCGCCGACCCGTCTGCGAGGATCTCGAACGTCGCGGTCGGCCGCGACGCGAGGTGACTTGACGTGCTCAGCGGAGGAATCGCATGGCGGCTCTGGGCTTCTTCTTCATCGTCCTGCCGTGCCTCGCCATCGCGAGCTTCACGTGCTTCGCCGCCTGCCGGGCCCAACGGCACAGGGCCTTCAAGGCCCTTGCGTACGTGTTTCTGTCCGCCGGCCTCACCTGCGGGCTGACGCCGGTAGCCATGGTGATCCGGGCGGCCACGCTGTAGCCCCCCGCCCGACGCCCCGGCGGAACACCGGAACACCGGAACACGCCGAAGGCCCCCACCGTCTCCGGTGGGGGCCTTCGTCTCCGGTGGGGCCGACAGGATGTGGACCCGTGGCCTCATCCTTACCGGGACGATCACGGGGAGTCGGCGACGTCGGTCAAGCGGCTCTGCGCCTGGAACGGTTGCCCGTTGAGGTTCGGCGTTGACCGCCGCCGTCCATCCCTGTGGGTGTCAGGTGCTGGTGTCGGACCTCAACCGGAAGCTGGACAGTTCTCACGGCCGGCAGGAGTGCCCCGGCGTGCCCTTGCACCGCGTTTCTGCGGTGTTCACCCCGGTTTCCAGCTCGGATCGGGCGATCGGGCACGTGAGGGGGACGGACTCGTCCAGAGGCGGTGCCGGGCGACCGTTCTGGTGATGTTTTGATCACCACATGATCTCTACCGGTGACTCGCCTGGCGACAGACCGGGGCGGAGGAGTCTCGCCGTCGCTTTCGGCGGGGCCTCCGTCGCCCTCTGGTTCTGCTGTCCGTTCTGGATGCTCATCTGGCTGGTGGCCTTGCCTCTGGGGCTGACAGGCCTGGTCCGGGGTGTCATCGAATACCGCGCTGCTTCGCGTCAGGACGCCGACCGTGCTCAGCCTCTGATCGGACTGACGCTCTCGACCGTAGGGACAGGAGCCGCGGTGGCTTACATGATCTTTGTGTTCACCCATCCGGACCTGCCGGTTCAAGGCTAGACCGACGGCTGAGCAGAATCTGTGAGGCGAGCGCCCGGAACGTGGCCGAGCCGGTGGACATGCCGAAGGTGACGGAGAAGCAGGCGAAGCCGTGGCACGCGCGGGGGGCCGTCACGTTCCTCCGGTCCGCTCGGGCCCACCGGCTCCACGCGGCCTGCGTCCTGGCGCTCGTCCTCGGCCTGCGGCGCGGTGGGGTGCTGGGGCCGCGCCGACAGGACATCGACTTCGACCAGCGCCGGTTCACCCCGTTCAAGCGGGTGCAAGACCCGCTGATCGGCTGATGTCAGCCGCAGATGCCGAAGGCCCCCCACCGTCTCCGGTGAGGGGCCTTCGTGTCCGGTGGGGCTAACAGGATTTGAACCTGTGGCCTCATCCTTATCAGGGATGCGCTCTAACCAACTGAGCTATAGCCCCGCCGCGCTGTACTGCTCCGCGCTGACCTCTGAAGATTAGCGCACGTCGGGGCCAGTCCCAAAATCGATACCCGGCGCCCTACTCGTCCTCGGCCAGCGTGAGCTCGACGCCGCCCACGAAGCCCGCCGAGAGGTTGTAGATGAAGGCGCCCAGCGTCGCCAGCGCGGTGGCCAGCACCACGTCGATCACGGCGATGACCGAGGTGAAGACGAGCACGCGCGGCAGCGACAGGAACGACTGCAGATCGAAGCCGTTGCTCTCGTTCGAGCCGGTGGCCTCGCTGATCGTGCCGCCGACGGTCTCGAAGACGCCCATCGCGTCCATGACCATCCACAGCACCGCCGCCGCCACCACCGTGCAGATGCCCAGCGCGATCGACAGCAGGAAGCTGACCTTCATCACCGACCACGGGTCGGCCTTGGCCACCCGCAGACGGGCCTTGCGGGTACGCGGAGTGGTCCGCGCCCCCGTGCGCGGCTTGCGCGTCGCCTGAGCGCCGTCCACGCCCTGCGCGCCCCCCAGAGTGCCGCCACCCTGGCCGGGACGCTGCTGGCCGCCCTGCGTGCCGCCGCCGGGCGCCTGGTACGCCTGGGGCGGGTGGTACGGCCCCGAAGGCCCCGGTGCGGGCTCACGCTCGCCGGGCAGCGGCCCGGTCGCGTAACCCTCGTACTGGGGCTGAGACCCTCGTGTGTCCGTCACAGTGCCCCCTTGGGAGTCCGTGGCAGGGCCACGGGCACCGTTCGCTCCTGCTCCGGAAGCGGCCGAACCGGCGCCCGTGGCTCCACTCACGCTCTTACTCCTCGTGCTCCCCGGTCGAAGGCTCCGTGCCCTCGACAATGCCCTCGATCACGCCCTCGGCGTGAACCTCGGCCGTCTCGCCCTCGGCGTCGTCGGCCCCTTCGACCTCTTCCGCCTCACGACCGGCCTCGGCGTTGCGCGCGATGCCGACGACGGCGTCGCGCTTGCCCAGATTGATCAGTTGGACGCCCATGGTGTCACGGCCCGTCTCCCTGACTTCATTGACTCGCGTACGAATCACACCACCGCCGAGCGTGATGGCGAGAATCTCGTCGGTCTCCTCGACCACCAGCGCGCCGACGAGCGATCCGCGGTCCTCCACGATCTTGGCGGCCTTGATCCCGAGGCCGCCGCGACCCTGGACGCGGTACTCGTCGACGGCGGTCCGCTTCGCGTATCCGCCGTCGGTGGCGGTGAAGACGAACGTACCGGGCCGGACGACATTCATCGAGAGGAGTTCGTCGCCCTCGCGGAAACTCATCCCCTTCACACCCGAGGTGGCGCGGCCCATCGGACGCAGCGCGTCGTCCGTCGCGGTGAACCGGATCGACTGGGCCTTCTTGCTGATGAGCAGCAGATCGTCCTCGGCCGACACCAGCTCGGCGCCGATCAGCTCGTCGTCCCCGCCGTCCGGCGTCTCGCGCAGGTTGATCGCGATGACACCGCCCGAACGCGGCGAGTCGTAGTCCTTGAGCGCGGTCTTCTTCACCAGACCGCCCTTCGTCGCCAGGATCAGGTACGGCACGGCCTCGTAGTCCCGGATCGCGAGGATCTGGGCGATCTTCTCGTCCGGCTGGAAGGCCAGCAGGTTGGCGACGTGCTGGCCGCGCGCGTCCCGGCCGGCGTCGGGCAGCTCGTACGCCTTGGCCCGGTAGACCCGGCCCTTGTTGGTGAAGAACAGCAGCCAGTGGTGGGTCGTGGAGACGAAGAAGTGGTCGACGATGTCGTCCTCGCGCAGCTTCGTCCCGCGCACGCCCTTGCCGCCGCGCTTCTGCGAGCGGTAGTCGTCGGTCTTCGTCCGCTTCACATAGCCGCTGCGGGAGATCGTGACGACGATGTCCTCCTCGGCGATCAGGTCCTCGATGGACATGTCGCCCTCGAAGGGCACCAGCTTGGAGCGCCGGTCGTCGCCGAACTTCTCGACGATCGCCGCCAGCTCCTCGCTCACGATCCCGCGCTGCTTGGCGGGCGAGGCCAGGATCTCGTTGTACTCGTTGATCTTCGCCTGGAGCTCGTCGTGCTCGGCGGTGATCTTCTGGTGCTCCAGCGCGGCCAGCCGGCGCAGCTGCATCTCCAGGATCGCGTTGGCCTGGAGGTCGTCGATCTCCAGCAGGCCCATCAGCCCCTCACGCGCGATCTCCACCGTGTTGGAGCGCCGGATGAGGGCGATGACCTCGTCGATGGCGTTCAGGGCCTTGAGGAGGCCGCGCAGGATGTGCGCCCGCTCCTCGGCCTTGCGCAGGCGGAACTTGGTGCGCCGGACGATGACCTCGATCTGGTGCGTCACCCAGTGGCGGATGAACGCGTCGATCGACAGCGTGCGCGGCACCCCGTCGACGAGCGCCAGCATGTTCGCGCCGAAGTTCGTCTGGAGGTCGGTGTGCTTGTACAGGTTGTTCAGGACGACCTTGGCGACCGCGTCCCGCTTGAGGACGACGACCAGGCGCTGCCCCGTCCGCGAGGAGGTCTCGTCGCGCACGTCGGCGATGCCGCCGACCTTGCCGTCCTTGACCAGGTCGGCGATCTTCTGCGCGAGGTTGTCCGGGTTGGTCTGGTACGGAAGCTCCGTGACGACCAGGCACTGGCGGCCCTGGATCTCCTCGACCGCGACGACCGCGCGCATCGTGATGGAGCCGCGGCCGGTGCGGTACGCCTCCTCGATGCCCTTGCGGCCCACGACCAGCGCGCCGGTAGGGAAGTCGGGGCCCTTGATGCGCTCGATCAGCGCGTCCTGCAGCTCCTCGTGCGAGGCCTCGGGGTGCTCCAGGTACCACTGGGCGCCCGCGGCGACCTCGCGCAGGTTGTGCGGCGGGATGTTGGTCGCCATGCCGACCGCGATCCCGGCGGAACCGTTGACCAGCAGGTTCGGGAAGCGCGCCGGCAGGACCGTCGGCTCCTGGTTGCGGCCGTCGTAGTTGTCCTGGAAGTCGACGGTCTCCTCGTCGATGTCCCGGACCATCTCCATGGACAGCGGCATCATCTTGCACTCGGTGTACCGCATGGCGGCGGCCGGGTCGTTGCCCGGGGAACCGAAGTTGCCGTTGGAGTCCACCAGCGGCATCCGCATCGACCACGGCTGCGCGAGGCGCACCAGGGCGTCGTAGATGGAGGAGTCGCCGTGCGGGTGGTACGTACCCATGACGTCGCCGACGACGCGGGCGCACTTGTAGAAGCCCTTCTCCGGGCGGTACCCGCCGTCGTACATCGCGTACAGCACCCGGCGGTGGACGGGCTTGAGGCCGTCCCGCACGTCGGGGAGCGCACGCGAGACGATGACGGACATCGCGTAGTCGAGGTAGGAGCGCTGCATCTCCGTCTCGAGCTGGACGGGCTCGACCCGCATCCCCACGCCGGGGACGGTGGCCTCCTCCTCGGTCGTCACGGATTCAGGTGTCACGGGGGTGTTCTCGTCGGCCATTGCTGGTCAAAGTCCTTTCGAGCTGCGGCGTGGCTGGTACGGCCGACTCAGATGTCGAGGAAGCGGACGTCCTTGGCGTTGCGCTGGATGAACGAGCGCCGCGCCTCGACGTCCTCGCCCATGAGCACCGAGAACAGGTCGTCGGCCTGCGCCGCGTCGTCCAGCGTGACCTGGCCGAGCACCCGGTGGTCGATGTCCATGGTCGTGACGCGCAGCTCCTCGGCGTTCATCTCGCCGAGGCCCTTGAAGCGCTGGATCGAGTCCTCCCTGATCCGCTTGCCGTTCTGCTTGCCGAGCGCCACCAGGGCATCGCGCTCGCGGTCCGAGTACGCGTACTCGAAGTCGTCCCGGCCCCACTTGATCTTGTAGAGCGGCGGACGGGAGAGGTAGACGTGCCCGGCCTCGACCAGCGGCTTCATGAAGCGGAAGAGGAAGGTCAGCAGCAGGGTGTTGATGTGCTGGCCGTCGACGTCGGCGTCCGCCATCAGGATGATCTTGTGATAGCGGAGCTTCTCGATGTCGAAGTCCTCGTGGACCCCGGTGCCGAAAGCCGAGATCAGCGCCTGCACCTCGGTGTTCTGGAGGATCTTGTCGATCCGGGCCTTCTCGACGTTCAGGATCTTGCCGCGGATCGGCAGGATCGCCTGGTACATCGGGTTGCGGCCGGACTTCGCCGAACCGCCGGCGGAGTCACCCTCGACGATGAAGATCTCGCACTGGGTGGGGTCGTTCGACTGGCAGTCGCTGAGCTTGCCCGGCAGCGAGGCGCTCTCCAGGAGCCCCTTGCGCCGCGTCAGGTCGCGCGCCTTGCGGGCCGCCACGCGGGCGGTCGAGGCGGCGATGCCCTTGCGGATGATGTCGGCGGCCTCGTTGGGGTTCCGGTCGAACCAGTCCGTCAGCTGCTCGTGGACGACCTTCTGCACGAAGGTCTTGGCCTCCGTGTTGCCCAGCTTGGTCTTCGTCTGGCCCTCGAACTGCGGCTCGCCCAGCTTCACCGAGATGATCGCGGTGAGGCCCTCGCGGACGTCCTCGCCGGTGAGGTTGTCGTCCTTGTCGCGCAGCAGCTTCTTGTCCCGCGCGTACCGGTTGACCAGCGAGGTCAGCGCCGCGCGGAAGCCCTCCTCGTGCGTACCGCCCTCATGCGTGTGGATCGCGTTGGCGAAGGAGTAGACGCCCTCGGTGTACTGCGTGTTCCACTGCATGGCGATCTCGGCCGAGAGGAGACGGTCCTTGTCCTCGGCCTCGATGTCGATCACCGACTGGTGGATGACGTCGCCCTTGCGGGAGTTGAGGTACTTCACGAAATCGACGATGCCGTTTTCGTAGTGGTACGTGACCGAGCGGGCGGCCTCCTCCTCGGCGGGCTCGGCCGCGTCCACGCTGTCCGCGCCCACCGTCGCCCTGGCCGACTCGCGCTCGTCGGTGAGCTTGAGGGTGAGGCCCTTGTTGAGGAACGCCATCTCCTGGAAGCGGCGCGAGAGGGTCTCGAAGCTGTAGTCGGTGGTCTCGAAGATGTCCCCGTCGGCCCAGAAGGTGACCGTGGTGCCGGTCTCGTCGGTGGCCTCGTGCCGGGCCAGCGGGGCGGTCGGGACACCGAGCTTGTAGTCCTGGGTCCAGCGGTAGCCGTCGGTCTTGACCTCGACGGCGACCCGGGTGGACAGGGCGTTGACGACGGAGACGCCGACACCGTGCAGACCGCCGGAGACGGCGTAGCCGCCGCCCCCGAACTTGCCGCCCGCGTGCAGGACGGTCAGCACGACCTCGACGGCCGGCTTCCCTTCGGACGGCACGATGCCGACCGGGATGCCTCGGCCGTTGTCGATCACGCGCACCCCGCCGTCGGGGAGGATCGTGACGTCGATGGTGTCCGCGTGGCCCGCCATCGCCTCGTCGACCGAGTTGTCGACGACCTCCTGCACCAGGTGGTGCAGGCCGCGCTCACCGGTCGAGCCGATGTACATGCCAGGCCGCTTGCGGACCGCGTCCAGCCCTTCCAGCACGGTGATCGCGCTGGCGTCGTACGAGGTGGTGGCCTCGCCCGGCTCACCGGCTGTGGACGGAATGTTCTCGTTGGGGTTGCCGGAATCGGCCACGAAGCGCCCTTTCTGGCACAGCACAGGCCGTCCTCCGGACAACCGGGAGCGGCTGCGTCGTTCGGCTTGTATCGACGACTCCCGCCTCAGCGGCGGGATTACTCACCAGTCTACCGGTAGCGCTGACATGAGTGGGGGTTTGCCGGTACCTGAGTACGCATGTGCCGCCCTGAATGAGCGGCTGACGACTCCCCATATTCGGGAAGGGGCTCCAAGAGGCCCTGACGGGCTTTGAGCGCTTCGGCCTGTCAACCTCCCGCTACGGTGAGGGACGCTTCAGCCGTACCGTCCGGTTTCCTCCCGCGCCCGCCGGGGGGAGATCCCCGGAAACTCGTCCCGTGCACGACAATTTTGCGCCAAAAGCGCAGCTCAGGGCAGGCGAGCGAAGAGAGACACGAGTGCGGCGAGGAGGCGTGGAAGCCGACCGTGGACGCCCCGGCCGGGCGGCGCGCCCCTGCCGCTCACCCGTAGGTGTCCCCCGGCCCCTTGCTGCCCGGCGCCCGCAGCGGACCGTAGCGGCGCTCCGGTCCCCCCGGCCCGACCACCTTGATCATCCGTACCGTGCCCTGCCCCAGATCCGCGTTCAGCCGGGCCACCAGCTGCGGGGCCAGCAACCGCAGCTGCGTCGCCCACGCCGTCGAGTCGCAGCTCACGGTCAGCACCCGGGCGTCCGGAGCCTCGTCGTACCGCAGCGGTACGCAGTGGTTGGCCAGGTCCTCGCCGACGATCTGCGGCCACCGCCCCACCACCCCGCCGACCGCCGCGGGCGTCTCCCAGCCCCGCTCGGTGATCAGCCGGTTGATCGCGGACCCCAGCGCCTGCGGGTCCCGGCCGTCCGACCGGGCCCCCGAGCGCAGCCCGCCGCCCCGCCGGGCCTGCTTCTTCTGCTGGGCCGCCGCGCCCCGCGCCCGCGCCTGCTCCTTCGCGGCCCGCAGCGCGACCCGGGCCAGATCGACCCCGGACACCTCGGGCGGCTTCGGGCCCCCGGGCTCCGGCGCGCCGCCGACGGCCCCCGCCTCGCCCGCCCGCCCGTCCCCGCCGGTCATACCCGCTCCACCTCGCCCGCGGCCACCGCGTACCGCGTCCCCGCCAGCACGGCCGGCACGTCCTCCGCCACCGCGGCCGTCACCAGCACCTGTTCGCCCGGGGCCACCAGCTCCGCCAGCCGCTCCCGGCGGCTGGCGTCCAGCTCGGCGAAGACGTCGTCCAGCACCAGCACCGGCTCGTTGCCCTCGGACCGCAGCAGCTCGTACGAGGCCAGCCGCAGCGCCAAGGCGTAGCTCCAGGACTCGCCGTGACTCGCGTACCCCTTGGCCGGCATGCCGCGCAGCCCCAGCAACAGGTCGTCGCGGTGCGGGCCGACCAGCGTCACGCCCCGCTCGATCTCCTGCTTCCGGACCCCCACGAGCGCGGCGAGCAGCCGCTCGTACAGCTCGTCGCGGGTCCGCTCGGGCCCCACGTCCTCGCCGACCGAGCTGCGGTACTCCAGCGCCACCGGACCGCCGCCCGGCGCGACGTCCCCGTACGCCTTGTCGGCCAGCGGCTGGAGCGCGGCGATCAGATCGATCCGCTGCGCCAGCAGCTCGGCGCCCACCCGGCCCAGGTGCTGGTCCCAGACGTCCAGGGTGGACAGGTCCATCGAGCGGCCGCCGTGCCGCCGGGCCATCGCCGCGGACTTCAGCAGGGTGTTGCGCTGTTTGAGCACCCGCTCGTAGTCGGAGCGGACCCCGGCCATCCGGGGCGAGCGCGCGGTGATCAGCTCGTCCAGGAACCGCCGCCGCTCGCCGGGGTCGCCCTTGACCAGCGCCAGGTCCTCCGGCGCGAACAGCACCGTCCGGACGATCCCGAGCACGTCACGCGGTCTGACCTGCGAGGACCTGTTGATACGGGCCCGGTTCGCACGGCCCGGGTTCAGCTCCAGCTCGACCAGCTGCGAACGCTCGCCCTGGGTCACGGCCGCGCGGATCACGGCCCGCTCCGCACCCATCCGCACCAGCGGGGCGTCCGAGGAGACCCGGTGGCTGCCGAGCGTGGCGAGGTAGCCGACGGCCTCGACCAGGTTGGTCTTGCCCTGCCCGTTGGCGCCCACGAACGCGGTGACGCCCGGGTCGAGAGGGACCTCGACCCGGGCGTACGAGCGGAAGTCGGCCAGCGAGAGGTGGGTGACGTGCATGGTGGCCGGCCTCTCCCGTTGGTGCTTCCGCTTCGCAGGCCGTCACGGTGTGCGGCGCTGCGCGGCGCGTCCCGTACGCGCCTTCTCGAGACGCCGGCGCGTGGGCGCCGGCGGCCCGGTCAGTTCTCGGACTTGGACTCGACGGCGTGGCCGCCGAACTGGTTGCGCAGGGCGGCGATCATCTTCATCTGCGGCGAGTCGTCCTGGCGCGAGGCGAACCGCGCGAACAGCGACGCCGTGATCGCGGGCAGCGGCACCGCGTTGTCGATCGCGGCCTCCACCGTCCAGCGGCCCTCGCCCGAGTCGGCTGCGTACCCCCGGAGCTGGTCCAGGTGCTCGTCGTCGTCGAGGGCCTTGACCGCGAGGTCGAGCAGCCAGGAACGGATGACCGTGCCCTCCTGCCAGGAGCGGAAGACCTCGCGCACGTCGGTGACGGAGTCGACCTTCTCCAGCAGCTCCCAGCCCTCGGCGTACGCCTGCATCATGGCGTACTCGATGCCGTTGTGGACCATCTTCGCGAAGTGGCCGGCGCCGACCTTGCCCGCGTGGACGGAGCCGAAGTCGCCCTCGGGCTTCAGCGCGTCGAAGATCGGCTGGACCTTCGCCACGTTCTCGTCGGTGCCGCCGTACATCAGGGCGTAGCCGTTCTTCAGGCCCCAGACACCGCCGGAGACGCCGCAGTCGACGAAGCCGATGTCCTTCACGCCCAGCTCGACGGCGTGCTTCTCGTCGTCGGTCCAGCGCGAGTTCCCCCCGTCGACGACCACGTCGCCGGGGGAGAGCAGCTCCGCCAGCTCGTCGATCGTGGACTGGGTCGCGGCGCCGGCCGGAACCATGACCCACACGACCCGCGGGCCCTTCAGCTTGCCCACAAGCTCTTCGAGACTGTGGACATCGGCGACATCCGGGTTGCGGTCGTAACCGATGACGGTGTGGCCTGCGCGGCGGATGCGCTCACGCATGTTGCCGCCCATCTTGCCGAGGCCGACGAGACCGAGCTCCATCAGAGATTCCTTAAGCGTCGTGGCGATAAGCGTCGGGGTGCGTGTGCACCCGTCTCCGAGCCTACGCCCGGCCGGGGACAGCGCGGCGGGCCCGCTCCGCGCCGAGCGGGCCCGCCGGAAACTGCCGCGGAAAGGTCCCCCGGACGGCGGGGGCGCCGGGATCAGCCGGAGAGGCGCACCGGCATGATCAGGTACTTGTACGCGTCGTCCGCCTCGGCGTCGACGGCCGGGCGGCCGCTGAGCAGGGCGGGCTTGGTGGACGTGGTGAACGAGAGCTGGGCGACGGGGGAGTCGATCGCGCTCAGGCCGTCCAGCAGGAACGTCGGGTTGAAGGCGATCGAGATGTCGTCGCCCTCCAGCACCGCGTCGACCCTCTCCACAGCCTGTGCATCGTCGCTGGAGCCGGCCTCCAGGATGAGGACGCCCTGTTCGAAGCTGAGCCGTACGGGTGTGTTGCGCTCGGCGACCAGGGCCACGCGCTTGACGGCCTCGACGAAGGGGGCCGTCTCGATCACCGCGACGGAGTTGAACTCGGTCGGGAACAGCGTGCGGTACTTCGGCAGGTCGCCCTCGAGCAGCCGCGTGGTGGTCCGCCGGCCGGCGCCCTCGAAACCGATCAGCCCCTCGCCCGCACCGGAGCCGGAGAGCGCCAGGGTGACGGTGTCGCCGCTGGTGAGCGCCTTCGCGGTGTCCAGGAGCGTCTTGGCGGGCACCAGGGCGACCGCCGAGGCGTCCGCGTTCTCCGGCTTCCACAGGAACTCGCGGACCGCGAAGCGGTAGCGGTCGGTGGAGGCGAGGGTGACGGTGTCGCCCTCGATCTCGATCCGCACACCGGTGAGCACGGGCAGCGTGTCGTCGCGGCCGGCGGCGATGGCCACCTGGGCGGCGGCCGAGGCGAAGACCTCGCCGGGGACGGTGCCGGTGGCGGTCGGCATCTGCGGCAGGGCGGGGTACTCCTCCACAGGCAGTGTGTGGAGGGTGAAGCGCGAGGAGCCGCAGACGACCGTGGCGCGCACACCGTCTGTGGAGATCTCCACCGGGCGGTTGGGCAGGGCGCGGCAGATGTCGGCGAGCAGCCGGCCGGAGACGAGCACCGTGCCGTCCTCGTCGACCTCCGCGTCGACGGAGACCCTGGCGGAGACCTCGTAGTCGAAGCTGGAGAAGCTGAGCGCCCCGTCCTCGGCCTTCAGCAGAAGGCCCGCGAGAACGGGCGCCGGCGGACGGGCCGGAAGGCTGCGGGCCACCCAGGCCACCGCCTCCGCGAGTACATCGCGCTCCACCCGGATCTTCACCGGAACCGCCTCCTGCTGTTGCTCGCTCGCCCTGCTGGCCTTCGTCGTCTGGACCGGAGCCGGCTGCCGAGTCGGCGGCGGCTCCGGGGTCCAGTCTGACGTACGGCACCGACAGCCGTTGCTGCTCGGGGTCAAGTCGGGCCGAGAGGCTCGCGGCGGTCGCCGGTCGAGTTGTACACAGGCCCCACTTCGAAGCGGATTCCTGGCTAACTCTGGGTGGTAGTAGTAGTAGGCCCTGTGGAAACCGTGGATAACGTCGTTTGCACAGGTCAGCATCGGTTTTTTGTCCACCGGTCCTGTGGGCGGCACCCGTGGACAACCCGGCCCATCTGTGGACAGCCGAAAGTTCTGCACACCCGATGCACAGGAGGGGGCTACTTCTCCCCAGCGCCGTCCCCAGTTTTACCCCCGTTCCCCACAACCCAACCCCGCCTCTTGGTGTGACGCCTTTCACTCCGGGCGGTGAAAGCGTGTGTTGGGTTGCCGAACAGTGGACAGGCATGTGGAGAAGCTGGGGACAACTCGGACCGGCCTGTGGGTCACCGGTGGACAACCCCGAGGACCCTCTGTGGAAGAGAAACTTGTCCACAGGCTGTGGATTGTTGTTGACCACAAATCCCCAACCGTCTGACCTGGCCTGATGGAGTATCGGCAGCGACCCCTGTGGACGCAATATGGACAACTTCCCAGTCCCCAGGCTGTGGACGGAAAATACTTCGCACATCTGTGGAGAAGGGCCTCTGAGCAGTCCGTATTCGAACAGTGAGGGTGCGAGGGGGCCCTCGGCACCGTCCCCGGCGGTGCCTCGACGGCGCCCAGGGAGGACCGGCGGCGGCCCCGGACGCCTCCCCGCCGGTCCCGAAAACGCGAAAAGGCGCCTGCCGCGGACCGTGGAGGTCCGCGGCAGACGCCCGGAGAAACGCCCTCCGAGAAGCCCGGCAGCCCCGGGAGGCCGGGAGACCAGAGGCTCGGGAGACCCGGGGACACCGGAAGCCCCGGGGTTCTTGAGTCCGGGGGCACCGGAAGCCCCGGGGCTCCTGAGGTCCGGAAGCCGGTGCACGGTCGTCCCGAGGGGCCGGGGTCAGCCGTTCTTGATGCGGTTGGTCAGCTCGGTGACCTGGTTGTAGATGGAGCGGCGCTCCGCCATCAGCGCCCGGATCTTCCGGTCCGCGTGCATCACCGTCGTATGGTCGCGGCCGCCGAACTGCGCACCGATCTTCGGCAGCGAGAGATCGGTCAGCTCGCGGCACAGGTACATCGCGATCTGGCGCGCCGTCACCAGCACCCGGCTGCGCGACGATCCGCAGAGGTCGTCGACGGTGAGGCCGAAGTAGTCCGCGGTCGCCGCCATGATGGCCGGCGCGGTGATCTCCGGGGCCGCCTCCTCGCCGCCCGGGATCAGGTCCTTGAGCACGATCTCGGTCAGCCCCAGGTCCACCGGCTGCCGGTTGAGCGAGGCGAAGGCGGTCACCCGGATCAGGGCGCCCTCCAGCTCGCGGATGTTGCGCGAGATCCGCGAGGCGATGAACTCCAGCACCTCCGGCGGGGCGTTGAGCTGCTCCTGCACCGCCTTCTTGCGGAGGATCGCGATCCGGGTCTCCAGCTCGGGCGGCTGGACGTCGGTGGTCAGCCCCCACTCGAAGCGGTTGCGCAACCGGTCCTCCAGCGTCACCAGCTGCTTGGGCGGCCGGTCCGAGGAGAGCACGATCTGCTTGTTCGCGTTGTGCAGCGTGTTGAAGGTGTGGAAGAACTCCTCCTGCGTCGACTCCTTGCTCGCGAGGAACTGGATGTCGTCGACGAGCAGGATGTCCACGTCGCGGTAGCGCTTGCGGAAGGTGTCGCCCTTGCCGTCGCGGATCGAGTTGATGAACTCGTTGGTGAACTCCTCCGAGCTCACGTACCGCACCCGGGTCCCCGGGTAGAGGCTCCGCGCGTAGTGCCCGATGGCGTGCAGCAGGTGGGTCTTGCCGAGTCCCGACTCGCCGTAGATGAACAGGGGGTTGTACGCCTTGGCGGGCGCCTCGGCCACGGCGACGGCCGCGGCGTGCGCGAAACGGTTGGAGGCCCCGATGACGAAGGTGTCGAAGAGGTACTTCGGGTTGAGCCGGGCGTGCGGTTCGCCGGGGCCCGGCGCGGGGGCCGGCTGGGCGCCCATCGGGCCGGGGGCCGAGCCGCCGGCCCGCCCGGGGCCGTGGCCCGGGGCGCCCTGGCGGTGCTGCGGCTGCTGGTCCTGGCGGTCGGACCGCTGCTGTTCGTACCCCTGGTGCTCGGCCGGCTGCGACCGGTAGTCGTGCTGGGGCCGACCGGCGCCGTACGGCTCGCGCCACTGCTCGGAGGGCTGCTCCCGGTACTGCTCGCCGTCGCGGTACTGCTCCTTCTCCCGGTACGACTCGCTCCCGCGGTACGCGTCGCTCTCGCGGTACGGCTCGCCGGGGGGCTGCTCACGGTCCTGGTAGCCGCTGTGCCGGGGCTGCTGCCAGGAGAGATCGTCCTGGGTGCGCGGCCAGGCGCCGGGGGCCGGGCGCTGCTGGTAGTCGGGGTAGGCGGGCCGGGCCGTCGGCATGCCGTCGTCGGAGGGGCGGTGGCCGTACCCGTCGTACGCGTCGTCCCGGGGGGCGTCCTCGCGCGGCTGCGCCGGATAGCGGTGGCCGTGCTGGCTCTGGTGCGACGGGGGCGGCGGGGCGGGCGGCTCGCCGGCGGAGTCGTCGACGGTGATGGCGATCCGGATCGGGCGGCCGCACTCGCGGGTCAGCGTCTCGCTGATGAGCGGCGCGAGCCGCCCCTCCAGGACGTGTTTGCCCCATTCGTTGGGGACGGCCAGCAGCGCGGTGTCGGCGACGAGTGCCAGAGGCTGGCAGCGCTCGATCCACTGCTTGTCCTTCGGCTCGATGCCCTGCTGGCCCTCCCCGAGGAGTTGTTCCAGCACTCGCGGCCACACTGCGGCAAGATCGGCAGGTACGTCAGCCACAAGGCACGCTCTCTCGCATGTCCCACGAATGTGTGGTTCTCGGGACGGGATGGGTCGGGTGGGGTGAGGTCCGGCAGTCGGGAAGGAAAAGAACCGGAGTTCAGCCAAGGTAGTCAGGCCGACCCGCACGGTTCAAGTTGTTGTCCACAGGCTGTGCACAATGGGGGGTCGTACGGAGCCGGTTTGACCGGATGGCGTAGCCGCGCGTACCGTGACCAGGTCGAGTTGTCGATGGCTGCTGCCGCCTGCCTCCGATGGGCAAAGATCACGATCTGTGATTGTGAAGCGGTGCACTAAGGCGTTTACGCGAGTTCCTCGTGGGCGCACGGTGACAGCCAGGCGATGTCCCGCCAAGACACGAATCATTTCTGGAGCCCCCGAGTGAGCAAGCGCACCTTCCAGCCGAACAACCGCCGTCGCGCCAAGACCCACGGCTTCCGTCTGCGCATGCGTACCCGTGCCGGCCGCGCCATCCTCGCGAACCGCCGCGGCAAGGGCCGCAGCAGCCTGTCCGCCTGATCGCTTACAGGTCCATGACGTGCTGCCTACCGAGAATCGGCTGAGGCGGCGCGAGGACTTCGCGACCGCGGTACGACGAGGCCGTCGAGCCGGACGGCCACTGCTCGTCGTCCATCTACGCAGCGGTGTTACGGACCCGCACGTGTCGGAGGAGACTGTTCCCCCGACACGTGCGGGTTTCGTTGTCAGCAAGGCCGTGGGGGGCGCCGTCGTCCGCACCGCGGTGAAGCGGAGGCTTCGCCACCTGGTCCGGGACCGGCTGGCTCAGCTGCCCCCCGGTAGCCTTGTTGTCGTACGGGCGCTGCCCGGTGCGGGCGACGCCGACCATGCACAGCTGGCCCGAGACCTGGACGCCGCTCTGCAGCGGCTCCTGGGAGGGGGCGCGCGATGAAGTACCCGCTGCTTGCTCTCATCAAGCTGTACCAGTGGACGATCAGTCCACTCCTCGGTCCTGTCTGCCGCTATTACCCGTCGTGTTCCCACTATGGATATACGTCGATCGACAGGCACGGTGCCATCAAGGGAACAGCGCTGACGGCTTGGCGCATCCTGCGGTGCAACCCGTGGTCACCCGGTGGTGTGGATCATGTTCCGCCTCGTAAGCGTCCGCGGTGGCACGAGCTGCTGCGCAACGCCCTGCGCGGTGAAAAGGGCGGGGAGACCGCCGCTGATGTGCCGCCCGGGGGGTCGGTCTCCGAACCTCCGAGCCCGGCCGCAGAGACCTCGCCCAATGCTCAAGGAGCCTGATTAGTGGACACGATTGCCAGTCTGTTCAGCTTTATCACCACACCTGTCTCATGGGTCATCGTCCAGTTCCACAAGATCTACGGAGCGCTCTTCGGCGACGACTCCGGGTGGGCCTGGGGCCTGTCGATCGTGTCCCTGGTGGTGCTGATCCGGATCTGCCTGATCCCGCTCTTCGTGAAGCAGATCAAGTCGACCCGCAACATGCAGGTGCTCCAGCCGAAGATGAAGGCGATCCAGGAGCGCTACAAGAACGACAAGCAGCGCCAGTCCGAAGAGATGATGAAGCTGTACAAGGAGACGGGCACCAACCCGCTCTCCTCGTGCCTTCCGATCCTGGCGCAGTCCCCGTTCTTCTTCGCCCTGTACCACGTGCTGTCGTCCATCGCCTCGGGCAAGAAGATCGGCGCGATCAACCAGGACCTCCTGGACAGCGCGCGTGAGGCCCACATCTTCGGCGCCCCGCTGGCCGCGAAGTTCATGGACAGCGCCGACAAGGTCGCCTCGCTCAACGCCGACCTGCTGGACGTCCGGATCGTCACCGCCATCATGATCATCCTGATGTCGGCCTCGCAGTTCTTCACTCAGCGCCAGCTGATGACGAAGAACGTCGACCTGACGGTGAAGACCCCGTACATGCAGCAGCAGAAGATGCTGATGTACATCTTCCCGATCATCTTCGCCGTGATGGGCATCAACTTCCCCGTCGGTGTCCTCGTCTACTGGCTGACCACCAACGTCTGGACCATGGGTCAGCAGATGTACGTGATCAACCAGAACCCGACGCCGGGCAGCAAGGCGCAGGACGCCTACCTCCAGCGACTGCTCAAGAGCGTGACCTCCCACGGGGAGGTGCGGGGCCGCACCCGGCGCAAGATGGTCAAGGCGATCGTCGCCAAGGGGGCCGACCGCAACGACATCGAGCGCAAGTTCATCACCAGCCTCGCCAAGCTGGGTCTCGTGGCCCAGGAGGACGGGACCGTCCAGAAGGGCGAGACCGCGGTCGCCGATGCCGACGGACAGTCGCCCAGGCGTCAGCAGCCCAAGCGCCAGACCAAGGCGAAGCGCCAGACGACCGGTCACGCGACCGCGGGAGCCAAGGACACGTCGTCCACGGCAGCCGGCTCCACGACTTCGCTCGAGAAGCAGGACGCACCGCAGGACAGCAAGCCGAAGTCGGCGGACAAGCCCGCCTCCGGCTCCTCACGCCAAGCCAAGTCCGGACAGCGCAAGGGCCCGCAGCGGCCCAAGCACCCGTCCAAGAAGTAAGAAGGAGTCCACCCGTGACGGAAGGCACCACTTCCACGGCGCCCGCCGAGGCCGGCAGCGACACCCTGACCCGCCTGGAGCAGGAGGGGGAGATCGCGGCCGACTACCTTGAGGGCCTGCTCGACATCGCCGACCTCGACGGCGACATCGACATGGACGTCGAGGCGGACCGGGCCGCGGTGTCGATCATCAGCGAGTCGGCACGCGACCTCCAGAAGCTCGTGGGCCGCGACGGCGAGGTCCTGGAGGCTCTCCAGGAGCTGACGCGGCTTGCCGTTCACCGGGAGACCGGCGACCGCAGCCGTCTGATGCTGGACATCGGCGGCTTCCGTGCCCAGAAGCGCGCGGTCCTCGCAGAGCTGGGTGCCAAGGCGGCGAACGAGGTCAAGAGCTCGGGCCGGCCGGTGAAGCTGGACCCGATGACGCCGTTCGAGCGCAAGGTCGTGCACGACGCGATCGCCGCCGCAGGCCTCCGGAGCGAGTCGGAGGGCGAGGAGCCGCAGCGCTTCGTCGTCGTTCTCCCGGCCTGACCGGACCCTTGTACTGTCGGCCCCGTCTGTTCGCAGGCGGGGCCGCATGTGTCAGCTTGATAGTCGGCCACCAGACAGGCCCTAGGGCGGTACGGAAGGACGGTCCCCCGTGACGGAGGCAGCAGAGCTTCCCCAGGCACCTGCGGAAGCGCAGGCGGTGTTCGGAGAGCTCTTCCCGGAGGCTGTCCGGTACGCGGAGCTTCTGGCGGACGCCGGGGTCAAGCGCGGCCTGATCGGGCCGCGTGAGGTCCCCCGGCTGTGGGAGCGGCACCTGTTGAACTGCGCCGTGCTCTCCGAGGTCGTGCCCGAGGGCGTCACCGTCTGCGATGTGGGCTCGGGTGCGGGCCTGCCCGGTATCCCGCTCGCGCTGGTACGCCCGGACCTCAAGATCACCCTGCTGGAGCCGCTGCTGCGGCGGACGAACTTCCTCCAGGAGGTCGTCGACCTGCTGGGCCTGGACCATGTGACGGTGGTGCGCGGCCGGGCGGAAGAGGTCCTGGGAACGCTGCAGCCGGTACAGGTGGTGACCGCGCGGGCGGTGGCTCCGCTGGACCGGCTCGCGGGCTGGGGCGTGCCCCTGCTGAAGCCGTACGGCGAGATGCTCGCCCTCAAGGGTGACACCGCCGAGGAGGAGCTCCACGGTGCCAGGGCGGCGCTCAGCAAGCTCGGCGTGGTGGAGACCGAGGTGCTCCAGGTCGGAGAAGGCGTCGTCGCGCCGCTGTCCACCGTGGTCCGTGTCGTGGTGGGCGAGAGCCCGGGCGGTGTGAGGTTCGCCGCAAAAAGGGCCAAGGCCGCCCGGACGGGGCGCACGCGCAGGCGTCGCTGAGAGGGCCTTCGGGCGGTCTTCCCGCCCGGCGGGGAGGCCGGCACCCCGCAGCCGGTACACGCGGGTGTATGCCTGTTCGATCCGTTTTGCAGCTTTTCTACCGGAACACGGCGATAGCTGCCGCCTGCGGAGTGTCGTGGCCCGGCGGTTGCCGTGCAGGGGCATCGTGTTTCACGTGAAACGTCGCTCTCTGCTGCAGGGAATCATCGGTCGCGGTCGTGCGGCCGGCACGCCGCGTGACCGCAAGCCCGGACGAGTGGCCGAGTTGTCCACACGCGCGGATTCATCCACAGAACAGCGGGCCTCGCTGGTTCACGACCCCGAAAGCATGGCAGGCTCTGTTCATTGCGAGCCTGAAGTCGAGGAGAGTGAATCCTTGCGGTCCGACGCCAACATCGCGGGACCGATGACCGACCCGGTCCCCGGTCCCCGAACCGAGTCCCTGGGCGAGGGTGTTTCACGTGAAACACCGCCGCCGATGGACGACACCCCCATCGGCCGTTCCGCTCAACTGGCGGTCGAGGCCCTCGGCCGCGCCGGCGAAGGGCTGCCCCGCCCTGACCGCACCCGCGTTATGGTGGTGGCCAACCAGAAGGGCGGCGTGGGAAAGACGACCACGACGGTCAACCTCGCCGCTTCTCTGGCGCTGCACGGCGCGCGCGTTCTGGTGGTCGACCTCGACCCGCAGGGCAACGCCTCCACGGCACTGGGGATCGATCACCACGCCGACGTCCCCTCCATCTACGACGTCCTGGTGGACAGTCGCCCCCTCTCCGAGGTGGTTCAGCCCGTACAGGACGTCGAGGGCCTCTTCTGCGCCCCCGCCACCATCGACCTCGCCGGGGCGGAGATCGAACTGGTCTCGCTGGTGGCACGGGAGAGCCGGCTTCAGCGGGCCATCCAGGCGTACGAGCAGCCGCTGGACTACATCCTCATCGACTGCCCGCCGTCGCTGGGCCTGCTGACGGTGAACGCCCTGGTGGCGGGAGCCGAGGTGCTGATTCCCATCCAGTGCGAGTACTACGCGCTGGAAGGGCTGGGGCAGCTGCTGCGCAACGTCGACCTGGTACGGGGCCACCTGAACCCGGAGCTGCACGTCTCGACGATCCTGCTGACGATGTACGACGGTCGGACGAGGCTTGCCTCCCAGGTCGCCGAGGAGGTCCGTACCCACTTCGGCAAGGAAGTGCTGCGGACGAGTATCCCGCGGTCGGTACGTATCTCGGAGGCGCCGAGCTACGGGCAGACCGTCCTGACCTATGATCCGGGATCCAGCGGTTCGCTCTCCTACCTCGAAGCCGCCCGGGAAATCGCTCTGCGGGGCGTCGGGGTGCACTACGAGGCCCAGCACGCCCACACGAGCAGTCAGAACAATCGGCAGAACATTTCGGAGGGCATGCAGTGAGTGAGCGGCGTAGAGGACTGGGACGTGGGCTCGGTGCGTTGATCCCCGCCGCCCCCCAGGAGAAGCAGATCTCGACGGCCGGTGGCGCCGTTTCGTCCGGTGCCGGTCAGGTCCTGACGGCGGAGCGCGGGGTGGCGGCGGCCAAGGTTGCCGGGCTCCCGTCCTCGCCGGTGGTGCCGGAGCCGGCGTCCGCTCCCGAGGAGCGGGCCGACCAGGGCACCGGGGCGTCCGGCGCGTACTTTGCGGAGCTGCCGGTCGGGGCGATCACCCCGAACCCGCGCCAGCCCCGTGAGGTCTTCGATGAGGACGCACTGGCCGAGTTGGTCGTCTCCATCAAGGAAGTCGGTCTGCTCCAGCCGGTCGTCGTCCGGAAGACGGGCCCGGACAGCTACGAGCTGATCATGGGTGAGCGTCGGTGGAGGGCCTGCCGGGAAGCGGGACTGGAGCGCATCCCCACCATCGTTCGCGCCACGGACGACGAGAAGCTGCTGCTGGACGCGTTGCTGGAGAACCTCCACCGGGCTCAGCT
Organism: Streptomyces sp. NPDC017448; assembly: GCF_044330565.1. NCBI lineage: Bacteria > Bacillati > Actinomycetota > Actinomycetes > Kitasatosporales > Streptomycetaceae > Streptomyces > Streptomyces sp. NPDC017448. Next base: position 254,735 of record NZ_JBIRLM010000006.1, read on the forward strand.
GAACCCGCTGGAGGAGGCTGCGGCATACGATCAGCTGCTCAAGGACTTCAAGTGCACGCATGACGAGCTGGCCGACCGGATCGGCCGCTCGCGCCCGCAGGTGTCGAACACGTTGAGGCTCCTGCGGCTCTCGCCGCCGGTGCAGCGCCGGGTGGCCGCAGGTGTTCTTTCCGCCGGACACGCCCGCGCCCTGCTGTCCGTGGACGACTCGGAGGAGCAGGACCGGCTGGCCCACCGCATCGTGGCCGAGGGTCTTTCGGTGCGTGCTGTCGAAGAGATCGTGGCGCTGTTGGGCTCGCATCCGTCCAGCTCTCCGAAGGCCAGGGGGCCGCGGGCGGGCGGCCGGGTGTCCCCGGCTCTGACCGACCTGGCGACCCGGCTGTCCGACCGCTTCGAGACCCGGGTGAAGGTCGACCTGGGCCAGAAGAAGGGCAAGATCGTCGTCGAGTTCGCCTCGATGGAGGACTTGGACCGGATTCTCGGAAGCCTCGCTCCGGGTGAAGGCCGGGTGCTGGAGCGCCGGCTCGCCGAGACGCACGAGGACGACAAGGGCTGAGCAGCGCGGCTCCGTGAAAGGGCGGGCTGGGTTCCGGTACTGGCCGGAACCCAGCCCGCCCTTTGCGCTCTCTCGGTGTCCGCATCACCTCTGGGTGGATACGATGCGTTCTGGGACGGCGCATCCACGGTGATGGACCTCGGAGGAGAGGGTGGAGACCTTGCCAAGAGTGAGCCGTAGCCGCCTTGTCGCGGTCGGGCTGGGCCTGGGCGCGGTCGGCGGTTTCATCGGCGGCCTGTTCCATGAACGGAGTGCGTTGGCAGCCGCACGGGGTGCGGCGGGTGGAGGAAGTGAGGAATCGCCGTCATGGGGCGCCGACTCGTACCACTCACCCTGGACAACCTTTCGGATCTCCCCGAGCGGTGCCGCTCGTGCGTCTTCTGGGAGCTTGACCCGGTCAGCGGGGAAGCCGCGGTAAGAGCGGGCAAGCCGGGGCTGGAGAAGGAAGCCTGGATCTCCGCAGTGCTTCTGGAGTGGGGCTCCTGCGGCCGGGTGGTCTATGTGGACGATGTACCGGCCGGTTTCGTGCTCTTCGCCCCACCCGCCTACGTTCCTCGTTCGACGGCTTTTCCGACCAGCCCGGTCTCCCCCGACGCCGTCCAGCTGATCACCGGGGTGATCGCCCCTGAGTACCAGGGCCAGGGGATCGGCCGTGTCATGGTGCAGACCGTGGCCAAGGACGTGCTGCGCCGTGGCTTCAAGGCCATCGAGGCGTTCGGGGACGCGCGGAGGGAGCCGTCCACCTGCATGCTTCCCGCGGATCATCTGCTGGCCGTCGGCTTCAAGACCGTCCGGCCCCACCCCGTCCATCCACGGTTGAGGCTGAACCTGCGGACGACGCTGTCCTGGAAGGAAGACGTGGAGATGGCGCTCGACCGGCTCCTGGGGGCGGTCCAGAAGGAGCCGGTGCTCCGCCCGCTGTGAGGCCGGGCCGCTGTCGGCCGTCATGCGAAACGGGCCCGCCCCTGAGAGGGTGGGCCCGTTTCACGTGAAACATCGCGCCGGAGGCGCTGCCGAGCTGTCAGGCAGGGGTGATGAAGCCTTCCAGGTCGCGGAGGATCGCGGCCTTCGGCTTGGCGCCGACGATGGTCTTGGCGACCTCGCCGCCCTGGTACACGTTCAGGGTCGGGATGGACATCACGCCGTACTTGGCGGCGGTGGCCGGGTTCTCGTCGATGTTGAGCTTGACGATCTCGATCTGGTCGCCGTGCTCGGCCGCGATCGCCTCCAGCGACGGGGCGATCTGGCGGCACGGGCCGCACCAGGCAGCCCAGAAGTCCACCAGAACGGGCTTGCCGCTCTTGAGGACGACCTCGTCGAAGGTGTCATCCGTAACGTGCTTCAGGTCGCCGGCCACGGCGGCCTCCTTAGTCTCTCGGGGTGGGGTGCGGTGCGCAGGTTCAGAGGGCCGGGGTCTTCTCCGGCTCGGCGGGCTCGGCATCGGCCAGAGCCGCGAGGAAGCGCTCGGCGTCCAGGGCGGCGGAGCAGCCGGTGCCCGCCGCGGTGATGGCCTGACGGTAGGTGTGGTCGACCACGTCGCCGGCACCGAAGACACCGGGGAGGTTGGTGCGGGTGGACGGCGCCTCGACCTTCAGGTAGCCCTCGTCGTCGAGTTCCAGCTGACCCTTGAAGAGCTCGGTGCGCGGGTCGTGGCCGACAGCGATGAAGAGTCCGGTCACGGGCAGTTCGGATGTCTCGCCGGTCTTGGTGTTGCGCAGGACCAGACCGGAGAGCTTCTGGTCGCCCTTGACCTCGGCGACCTCGCTGTCCCAGGCGAACGTGATCTTCGGGTCGGCGAAGGCCCGCTCCTGCATCGCCTTGGAGGCGCGCAGGGTGTCACGGCGGTGGACGATCGTGACGGACTTGGCGAAGCGGGAGAGGAAGGTCGCCTCCTCCATCGCCGTGTCACCGCCGCCGATCACGGCGATGTCGTGGTCCTTGAAGAAGAAGCCGTCGCAGGTGGCGCACCAGGAGACGCCTCGTCCGGAGAGGGCGTCCTCGTTGGGCAGTCCGAGCTTGCGGTGCTGGGAGCCGGTCGTGACGATGACCGACTTGGCACGGTGGACCGTGCCAGCCGTGTCGGTGACGGTCTTGATGTCGCCGGTGAGGTCGACCGCGACGACGTCGTCGGGCACCAGTTCGGCGCCGAAGCGCTCGGCCTGGGCCCTCATGTTGTCCATGAGCTCGGGGCCCATGATGCCGTCCTGGAAACCGGGGAAGTTCTCCACGTCGGTGGTGTTCATCAGCGCACCGCCGGCCGTGACGGCGCCCTCGAAGACCAACGGGTTCAGCGAGGCGCGGGCGGTGTACAGCGCGGCGGTGTACCCGGCCGGTCCGGAGCCGATGATGATCACATTACGGACGTCGCTCACGGGTTTCTTCCTCGTTTCTGCAGACTGCCTAACTGCCTACGGGGTGGGTCAACGACTCTCACCCCACCCAACGGATCCTACGGCTGATGCATTCCCGAACGTGCCGCGGCGGGTGCGGACGGTTTTCAGGGGCGGTCGTAGGCGCGGGTGAGCAGCAGCTGCCCCGGGGAGTTCGGTGCGGTGTCCACGCAGGTGGCGGAGACGAGGTAGGCCTGAACGCGCGAGGGGTCACTGGTGTGGGGAAGGACGACGAGGTAGGCGTTCTTCCCTTCGTACTCCCCCTCGTCGAGAGCGAGAGCCGGTGCGGTGCGGCCGGTGGCCTGTTGCACACATGGGGGGACAGCGACGACGGGAGCCTTCAAGGGGCTTCGGGAGGCGTCGGCATCAGGGTCGAGGGCTTCGCTCGACACCTTGGTGTCCGTCTCTGGCGGCACCTTCTTGGCACTCGGGTTCTCCTGGCCCCCGCCGCCGCTGAGGAGGTTCTGTACCTGGGCCTCGAGCGTGCCCTCTGCATAGGAGTGCGCCCCGCTTTCCGCTGCGCTGACCCCGCTGTCGGACGCCGTCCTGGACGCGTCGCCGGACGGGGCTACGGACTGGAGGAAGAAGACGCTCGCTCCGATGACCGCCGCGCCGAACGCGGTGCCGAGGAGCACGGTGCGGCGACGGCGGCGGGTGGGGCGGCGCCCCGGTCCGGCCGTCGCTGAGGACCGGCCCGCAGGGCGGTCCGGGGCAGGGCCACCGGTGCTCACAGGAGGGGGGCCGGCCGTCGGGTCTGCGTCCGTCGCTGTTTCACGTGAAACAACCACCGGTGTGCCCCCGGGGGGAGCGGTGGAGGAGGGGGTTTCCGCCGCGAGGGCCGCGTCGATCCGTGCGGCGACGTCCTCCGGCATCGGCTCAGGGGCGGGCACCGTTCCGAGAAGCCGCCGTACCTCTTCCAGGGAGCTCCGGACTTCCGTGCAGAGATCGCACTCCGCGAGGTGGAGCCGGACTTCCTCGGTCCGGGAAGGGGAGAGCAGCCCTTCGGTGAGGTCGGAGATCTCGGAGACCTCGGGGTGCTGAGCCGTGTCGGCCGGGGATGTCACGGGCGCCCACCTCCTCCCTTCGTCGCGGCAGGGTCGCTTGCTGCTGTGTCTCTGGGGCTGGACGCAGATGGGACGGATGCGCCGGGCGCCCGGTTCCTTCCGGCCGCTGTGTCGTCCCCGGCCGGGCTCCGTCCCCCTGCTTCCGCGCGCAGATGACGGACCAGGGGGGCCAGTCTCGCCCGGCCCCGGGCGCATCGGCTTTTCACGGTGCCGGTGGGGACCTCCAGGATGCTGGCCGCCTCGGCGACGGGGTAGCCCTGCATGTCGACGAGGACGAGGGCTGCCCGCTGGTCGGCGGGGAGGGTGGCCAGCGCTTCCTGGAGCTGTCGGTGGAGGTCCTGTCGCACGGCGGGGGCCTCGGCGGATTCGTGGGGTTCCAGGAGGTGATCGAGCCGTTCGGCGTCGTCCACCGGGGATGTCTTCCGGGAGGCTGTCTTGCGGGCCCGGTCGAGACAGGCGTTGACGGTGATCCGGTGCAGCCAGGTGGTGACGGCGGAGTGGCCGCGGAAGGTGTGGGCGGCGCGGAAAGCCTTGACGAGCGCGTCCTGGACGGCGTCGGCCGCTTCCTCCCTGTCCCCCAGGGTTCGCAGCGCCACGGCCCAGAGACGGTCGCGGTGGCGGCGTACGAGCTCGCCGAAGGCGTCGGGGTCGCCCGCCACGTGCCGGGCGAGCAGGTCCGAGTCGCTCGGTGCCTCTGGTGGAACGGAATCCACCGTGCTCCCCCTCCGAACCGGATCCGATGTGGCCTGTGGCCGCGCCGCCGAAGCGGTGCGACGGGGAGAAGCCTGCCGTCAGGGGCAGGGCGGCCGCAACCCTCGCCTCCGTCGGCGCCCGCCGGGGCGGGCTGTTCGCCCCACCGTAGTGGGTGGACGGGATCGTGATCACCGTTCGGTACGGACGGCCGCCCCCACCGTGCTCAGCCGAGGACGGAGATCTCCGTGATGCCGCCCCGGTATCCGCCGGTGCCGTCCGCCGGGAGCTCCGTGATGTGGATCAGGACGTAGCGCGTGCGGACGGGTTCGTTCAGTTTTTCCTTGAGCGTCGATCCCGCGACGGTCCGCTTGACGATCGACTGGTCGAAGTCGGCCGTCGTGGACGGGGACGTCGCGTCCGGGGACGCGGCGGAGACGGTGGTCGTCTGCCCGCTCCGGTACAGGGACACCTCGACGCCGGAGATGTCTCGCACCTTGCCGAGGTCGACGATGATTCCGCTGCCCTGCTTGCGCTGGGGGAGATTGCCGAAGTTGGCGAAACCCCTGTAGCGCGGGGTGACCCAGTGTGTCCCCCGGTCGCCGTCCACGGTGTTGCCCGCCTCGAGCTGCTTGATCCCGGAGCCGTCGGGCATGAACTCCGTGGCCCCCGCGATCTCCAGGGGCTCCGCGCGCGGGGCGGCCTTGTCGCCCTTGTTCTTGTCGTCCTCGTGCGGGCCGGGGACGCCGGTGTCGTTCGAGCCCTGGGTGCGGTCGAGCAGGGCCTCCGCGAGCTGCCAGCTGCCGAGGCCCAGCGCGGCGATGAGGAGCGCCGAGACAGTCCACTTGAGCGCGCGGCCGGCACGGCTCTGCAGGGGGGCCGGCGGGGGCGGCATCACCGGCTGGGGCACGGCGGCCGGGTGCGAGGACGGTCGTCCGTAGGTGCCCTGCTGGTAGGTCGTGCGCTGGTACGCCGGCGGCGCGGTGAACGCGGGCTCCGGCGGCAGGATGCGCGGCATGGCCGCGACGGCCTTGGCCAGCTCCTCCGGGGTGGTGCAGGGAGGTTCCTGCCGGGACGCGGTCGCGCCGTCGTTGGCCAGCGCCCGCATGGCGAGCTCGGAGAGGCCGCGGTGGACGCCGGCCCGGACCTGGTCCGGAGCGATGAGCCCCAGGTCCTTGGGCAGCCCGGCGAGCCCGTGTGCGTCCTCCCCGTACGGCCAGCGGCGGGTCAGGGCGGCGTACAGGAGAGCGCCGATGGCCTCGGTGTCCGTACGCAGAGGCTGCTCGGCGGTGATGCCGCGCAGGGCGGCGTTCACGGCGAGACCGCGGATGCGGTACTGCCCGGTGGAGCTGCGCAGGACCGCGCCGGGGGTGAGGCGCAGATGGGACAGGCCCTCGCGGTGGGCGGCGGCCATCGCCTGGGAGAGCTGGCTGACGAGCTGGTAGGCGTCGTGGGCCTCCATCGGGCCGGCGGCCAGCAGAGCGGTGAGTTCGGTGGCGTCCGGCAGCCATTCGTGGACCACGTAGACGAGGTCGTTCTCCTCGACGGCGTCCAGGACCTGGACGAAGCGGGGGTCGCCGAGCAGGGCCGAGGAGCGGGCGGCGGCCAGGACCGAGCGGGCCCGCGGGTGGTCCGCCGGAAGCAGGTGGACGCCCACCGCCCGGCGCAGCTTCTCGTCCACGGCGCGCCAGCTGCTGAAGCCGTCCAGCCGGGTGACGCACTCCTCCAGGCGGTAGCGGCCGGCGAGCTTGTGGCCGCTGTGCAGGTCGGGGGAGGCCGGGACGACCTCGGAACGCTCCCGCCCACCGTCCGACGCTCCGGTCTCCTCGGGGCTCGCGCCCTTGGTGTTCTCGGCTTGCGCCGTCCCGTCGGCCGTGGTGTCGTCCGCCTTGGCGGCCAACGGCTTGCCGCCGCTGTTGTCGGCCACGTCGACGGCAGCCGTGCTACGTTCCGCCACCGTCGTTCCTGCCTCCCCATCCGTTGCGCGATGCCAGCCAGCTCTGCACAGTCACGCCAATTGTGCCCACACTCCGGCGCTAAGCACGACACGCGGTGTGTGGGGATGGTTGTGCGGACAGGTGTTCATTCAGCGTCCGAGCCGCCCACGGACCATGCCCACCAGGCCGTTGACCTCTTCGATGCGCATCTTCTTCGCCGCGACGAAGAAGATGCCCAGGAGGAGGGCGCCACCGCAGACCAGTGCGGCCAGGGAGCCGAGGGCACCGGTGCCGACCAGTTCCAGGACGCCGAACCCGACGGCTCCGCCGATCAGGGCGGCGGGCAGCGCGGCCATGCAGAGACGTGCGTAGGTCCGCACGATGAGCGCGCCGTCCAGGTCCCCGCCCAGCCGGGTGCGCAGACGGCGCCAGGCGACACCGACGCCGACCGCGTAGGCCAGGCCGTAGGAGAACGCCATACCGACGACGGCCCAGCGGGCGGGCAGGACGACGTAGCAGAGGGCGGAGACGGCGGCGTTGACGGCGGCGACGATGACCGTGTTGTAGAAGGGGGTGCGGGTGTCCTCGTACGCGTAGAAGCCGCGCAGGACGACGTACTGCACGGAGTACGGGATCAGCCCCAGCGCGAACGCCATGAGGATGAAGCCCATGGAGCGGGCGGCCTCGGCGCCGCTGGAGGCGTAGAGCAGGGTGCACATCGGCAGGCCGAGCGCGAGGAAGGTGAAGGCCACCGGCACGATGGCGACAGCCGAGTTCCGCAACCCCTGCGAGATGTCGTCGCGGACGGCGCCGGGGTCGTTGTCGTGGGCGGCACGGGAGATGCGGGGCAGCAGCGCGGCCATGACCGAGACGGTGATGATGGCCTGCGGCATGCCCCAGATCAGCTGGGCGTTGGAGTAGGCCAGGAAGCCGGTGCCGTCTTTGCCGGAGAGCTTGCCCGCCGACGTGGCGAGCTGGGTGACGACCAGAACGCCCGCCTGGTTGGCCAGGACGAACAGCACGGTCCACTTGGCCAGCTTGACGGTCTTGCCGAGCCCGTGGCCCTTCCAGTCGAACCGCGGACGGAAGCGGAAGCCCGTCTCCCGCAGGTAGGGGATCATCGCCAGGGACTGGACGGCGAGCCCGAGCAGAGTGCCGATGCCGAGCAGCCGGATGCCCTCCGGCGGGATGGTGTCCACACCCATCCGGGACTCGGCGGAGGTGCCGTAGACCCAGATGAACAGCCCGAACGTGATGATCATGACGATGTTGTTCAGGACCGGGGTCCACATCATCGCGCCGAACTTGCCGCGGGCGTTGAGGATCTGTCCCATCACCACGTGCACGCCCATGAAGAAGATGGTGGGCAGGCAGTACCGGGCGAAGGTGACGGCGACGCTGTTGGCCGCCACATCGTCGGCGATCGTGCTCGACATCAACTTGATCAGCACCGGGGCGATGAGGACCGCCGCGGCGACGATCAGCCCGAGCGCGACCATCACCAGGGTCAGCAACCGGTTCGCGAAGGCCTCGCCGCCGTCCTCGTCGTCCTTCATCGCGCGGACGAGCTGGGGGACGAAGACCGAGTTCAGGCCGCCGCCGACGGTGAGGATGTAGATCATCGTCGGCAGGGTGTACGCGATGGTGAAGCTGTCGCCGAGCATCGCGGCGCCGAGGGCGGCGGTGATCACCAGGGACCGGACGAATCCGGTGAGCCGTGAGACGAGGGTGCCGGCGGCCATGACGGCGCTGGACTTCAGGAGGCCGGAGACCTTGCCGCCGCCCTTCGCCGGCACGGGCGCGGGAGCCGGTTCGGGGCCCCCCGGAGGCTTCCCCGCACCTTCCTGGTCCCGGAAGAGGTGGGCGAAGGCGTCCGGCTCCGGGCGCTCGTCCGCCGCCTGCGTGACGAGGTCGTCGACGCCGACGAACTGCGTGGTCTCCGGCCGGTCCCCGTACGGCAGGTGCCGGGAGGGGCCCGCAGGCTCGGGAGGCGGGGGCTGGGCCCAGATGCGCGGGTCGGGGGCGTAGGGGGAGGCGGGCGGCTGCTGGTAGAGCGCACCCGGCTCCTGGTAGGTGCCGGGAGGCGGCGGCGGGTGCGCGGCGCGGTCGTAGAGCGCCTCTCCCACCGGGTCCTGGGCGGCGAGGTCCCACGCCCGGTAGGGGTCGTCCTCGTAGGCCTGCTGGAGGTACGGGTCCGGCGGTACGGGACCGTCCCGGTCCGGGTCCGGAGGAACCGGGGGCCCGCCCGGAGACGCTGCTCCGCCCGCGCCCTGTCCGCGGTCACCGTCGTACGGCGCGTTCATCGAAACCCCTACCTCATCGTCCCCGGCCGACCGGCCACGACAGACATCGCTCAACGGTCCACTTTCTCACCCGTTCCCGACGGGGCCCCGCTTTCCGGACCGGTGTCCGGGGCCCGGTCACTCGGCTGCTCGGGTCCGCCATCGCCGCCGTCCGTCGTGTCGCTTGCCACGGCGCGCTTGCGATGGGTGTACATCCGGATGCCCGCCAGCACCAGGAGCAGCAGGCCACCGGCGATGACGAGCAGGACGGTCGGCGTCACCTCGGAGACCTTCACGGTGAAGGTCATCTCCTCGCCGTACTGGGTGCCGTCCTCCGTGAACAGCCGGGCGGTCACCTGGGCCCGTCCGTTGGCGCTGGTCGCCGTGTCGAACTTCACCGACTGGCTGTGTCCGCCCGCGATGACGACCGGCAGCTCTGCCTTGGTTCCGTCGTCGTTGAACTTGAGCCGGAGGTTGTCCGAGGTCAGCTGGAGAACCAGCCGGTCCACCCCCTGGACCAGCTGGTTCTGCACCGTCACCGGGATGGTCGCGCTGCGTCCGGAGAGGGTGACGTCGGACTTCTTGATGAGCTGCACCTCGGAGGTGAGGCTTTTCAGGTACGCGCGGACCGCGTTGCGGTACTGCCGCGCTTCCGGGAGCCGTCCGCGCCAGGACGTCGACATCGAGCGGTTGACGGCGTTGCCGAAGGGCGTCACCACGCGCTCGGGCTGCGTCAGGATCGTCTCGAAGCTGTCGAGCGATCCCTGGGTCACGCGGATGTCCTGGAACGCCTGGGTGGGCAGCTCCTGGGCGCGGAGCTTTTCCGGGTACGCGGAGCGTGGGGGGATTTTCCTGGTGGCCTTCGGATCGGGCTTGACCTCGGCGGCCGCCACGAGGTCGAGAGGCTGCGTCCAGCGGTTGCCCGACAGGGCCCCCAGCGCCCGGGCCATCGTCTGAGCCTGTGCGGCGGTGGGCATCCGGGGCGGGGCCACGACGATGCTGCGCTCGTTGTCCGGTGCTTGCTCGGTCAGCGCGAGGGTCTGGGCGAGGAACTTCTGGACCGCGAGGGTGGAAGCGCCCGCCCTCGACATGTCGCCGTCGAACAGGGTCGACAGCCGGGCGTCCGCGACGACCGCGGTGGTCCCTCCGCCGATCGGCCGCGCCGCGGTCGGGGTGTACGGAATCTCCGACGTCTCGCGGAAGCTGTCGCTGCGGGCGATCACGTTGTGAGCGCCCGCCGAGGTCGCCACGTCGACGATGGACGTGTCCACGGCGCCGTTCACGGGCCAGGCGAAGTCGGTGGACGGCTTCACGTGGAGGATGGTCTCCACCGTGGTCGCGGCCACGGTGGAGGCGTTCTGCAGATGGCTGAGCGTTCCGGATACGTTCTTCCCGCGGTGCGCGATGGAGGCCAGGTCGGGGTCGGCGAACGGCAGGGCGATCACCTTGCCGTCCTCCACCACCTTCTCCAGAGCGGTCAGCCACTGCTTGGCGACGGTCTGGTTCTTGCCCGGGACCGTCCGGTCACCCGACTTGATCTCGTACTTCCCGGCCATCGCCGCGACGCTCGCCAGGAGGTCCGGGTCGACGACCCAGGTCACCGGCAGGCGGCTGCCCAGGGACACCATCTGCTCCAGCCGGCCGCCGGGCGCCAGCTCCTTCGCCAGGTCGTCGTCGGCGAAGACCGGGGTCTGCTGCTGGTCCGAGCGGGTCTCCGCCGTGACGTGGGGAGAGGCGATCAGCGGCCAGAGGAAGGTGAGCTTCGTCCTGCTGTCGCTCGCCTCGGGCTGCCAGGGCAGGAACGAGCGCTTGATCCCGAGCACCTGCTCGTAGGGGCTGCCCGCGGTGCGGCCGGAGACCGAGACGCCGAGCTGGTAGACGCCCGGGTCGTCCAGTCGCAGCTTGTCGACGGGCACGGTGAGCGTGAAGTCCCGGCTGATCCCCCGGGCGAGCTCGGGGAGCTTCAGCGTGTACTCGTCGCCGACCGTGACCGGGTCGGCGCCGGGAACGTACGGGGAGCGCTTGGCGGCGTCGTCGACCTCGCCCCGGCCGTTGAGCCGGGGGCCGACCCGCAGATCGACCTCGGCGCCGCGGATCGTCTTCTTGCCCTTGTTGGTGAGCGTTCCGGAGACGGTCAGGGTGTCGTCCTTCGAGGGCACACCCGGGGAGAGGGTGTTGAGCGACACGTCGACCGTACGGGAGCCGGAGGGGGCCTTGGCGGGCTCGGAGGCCGGGGCGGCGCCGGCGGCCGGAACGGCCAGCAGACCGGCCAGGAGCGGTGCTCCGAGCACCGCAGAGGTCGTGCGCCGGAGCCACCGGCGGGCAGGAGAGGGACGAGTCCCCTGGAAATCTGCCGCCTCCGCCACGCGCCTACCCGTCCCTCGTCGTCGTCAGATGCTGTCGGTCGTTCGGTCCTGCGTCCACGCATGGTAACGAGGTGCGGCGGGCCGAAGTGCTGGGGTCCATCGCACATGATCGCGGGCGGCTCGCAGGGGCCGCGTAAACGATGACGTCGCGGGCGGCCCGTGCACGTACCCTTTTCTGTTGTGCCGAACGCCAACGAAGAGAACGCCAGTGCACTGAGCCAGGTGCAGCACCGCGCGGTGAGTGAGCTGCTGCGAGTGTCCCCGGTAGCCGACGACCTCGCCCGCCGATTCCAGAAGGCCGGATTCGGGCTCGCGCTGGTCGGCGGTTCGGTCCGCGACGCGCTGCTGGGCAGGCTCGGGAACGACTTGGACTTCACCACCGACGCCCGCCCGGAGGACGTACTCGAGATCGTCCGCCCGTGGGCCGACTCGGTGTGGGAGGTCGGGATCGCCTTCGGCACCGTCGGATCCCAGAAGGACGGCTACCAGATCGAGGTCACGACCTACCGGTCGGAGGCGTACGACCGGACCTCGCGCAAGCCGGAGGTCTCCTACGGCGACTCCATCGAGGACGACCTGGTGCGTCGCGACTTCACGGTCAACGCGATGGCCGTGGCGCTGCCGGAGAAGGAGTTCGTCGATCCGTACGGAGGTCTGAAGGACCTCGCCGACCGTGTCCTGCGCACGCCGGGCACACCCGAGGCATCCTTCTCCGACGATCCGCTGCGCATGTTGCGGGCGGCCCGCTTCGCCGCTCAGCTCGACTTCGAGGTCGCTCCCGACGTCGTCTCCGCCATGACGGAGATGGCCGCGCGGATCGACATCGTCTCCGCCGAGCGGGTCCGCGACGAACTCAACAAGCTGCTGCTCTCCCAGCACCCGCGCAAGGGTCTGGGACTCCTGGTCGACACCGGGCTCGCCGCCCATGTGCTGCCCGAGCTTCCCGCGCTGCGCCTGGAGAGTGATGAGCATCACCGTCACAAGGACGTCTACGAGCACTCGCTGACCGTCCTGGAGCAGGCCATCGATCTGGAGGAGGACGGACCCGATCTCGTCCTGCGGCTGGCCGCGCTGCTCCATGACATCGGCAAGCCGAGGACGCGCCGCTTCGAGAAGGACGGCCGGGTCTCCTTCCACCACCACGAAGTGGTGGGCGCGAAGATGACCAAGAAGCGCATGACCGAGCTCAAGTACTCCAACGAGCTGGTCAAGGACGTGTCGAGGCTGGTGGAGCTGCACCTGCGGTTCCACGGATACGGCGACGGCGAATGGACCGACTCCGCGGTGCGCCGCTATGTGCGTGACGCCGGTCCGCTGCTCGAACGCCTCCACAAGCTGACCCGGTCGGACTGCACGACTCGGAACAAGCGCAAGGCCAACGCGCTCTCCCGTACCTACGACCATCTGGAGGAGCGCATCGCCCTGCTCCAGGAGCAGGAAGAGCTCGATTCGATCCGCCCCGACCTGGACGGCAACGAGATCATGCAGATCCTGGAGGTCGGGCCGGGGCCGGTGATCGGCAAGGCGTACGGATTCCTGCTGGAGCTGCGGCTGGAGCACGGACCCATGGAGCGGGACGCCGCGGTGGCGGCGCTCAAGGAGTGGTGGGCGCGGCAGGACTGAGTCAGGACGAGCGAGGTTTCACGTGAAACATCGCTCACTGTTCGGGGAGGAGGGGCGTCGTTTCACGTGAAACGACGCCCCTCCTCGCTTCCTTGCCCGGCTACCGGGGACCATCGGTCCCTCGTCGGCGGAACATCGTCACCGCGACCGCCGCGTACAGCACTGCCACGACCACGATGACGGGGGCCGATCTGCCGTCCGGCGGGAGCATCAGGGCCGCCACTCCGGCGGCCCCCACGAAAGCGATGTTGAAGAGCACGTCGTAGAGCGAGAAGACCCGGCCGCGGAAGGAGTCGTCGACCGAGGTCTGCACGACGGTGTCGGTCGCGATCTTCGAGCCCTGCGTCACGACGCCGAGCACGAATGCGGCGATCACCATCGGGACCGGAGCGAACGAGAGGCCCAGGGCGGGGACCAGGACCGCCGCCGAACCGGCGCAACCGACGATCCACCCGTACCGGCCCAGCCGCCCCACCGCCCACGGGGTGACGACGGCGGCGACGAAGAACCCTGCCCCCGAGGCTCCGACCGCCAGGCCGAGCAGGGCCAGCCCGTCGGACTCGGTGTCCGTCCAGGCGTAGCGGCACAGCATGAGCACCGTCACGGTGAGCGCGCCGTAGCAGAATCGGATCACGGTCATCGCGGCCAGGGCCCGGGCCGCGTCGCCCCGTTGTGCCAGGTGGCGCACCCCGGCGGCCAGCCCGCGTGCGGTCACGGCCACGGCGGCCCGCAACCGCAGAGGGCTCGTTTCGGCGTCCGGCCCCAGCAGGACGTGGGGCAGCGTCAGGGACGCCAGCGCGGACGACAGGTAGAGCACCGATCCCAGCAGTACGACGGCCGCGTCGGACCCGTCGGCCACCAGCCGTACGACGAAGGCGAGACCGCCTCCCGCGGTCGCCGCCAGCGTGCCGACGGTCGGGGAGAGGGAGTTGGCGACGACGAGGCGGTCGTCGTCGACCACCCGGGGCAGAGCGGCGGAGAGACCGGCCAGCACGAACCGGTTGACGGCGGTGACGCAGAGAGCCGAGGCGTAGAAAAGCCAGTCGGGCGCCGGGGCGAGCATCAGCAGAGCCGTGGAGCAGGCAAGACCGGCCCGCAGGAGATTCCCGAAGAGGAAGACCTGGCGTCGGGGCCAGCGGTCCAGCAGCACCCCGGCGAAGGGACCGATCAGGGAGTAGGGCAGCAGGAGTACGGCCATGGCGGACGCGATGGCGGCGGCCGACGTCTGCTTCTCCGGAGAGAAGACGACGTAGGCGGCGAGAGCAACCTGATAGACGCCGTCGGCGGACTGGGAGAGGAGCCGCACGGTGAGCAGACGGCGGAAGTTCCGCAGGCGCAGCAGGATGCGCAGATCACGCGCGACAGACATGGGAGCAAGCGTCACACACGTAGGGGGCCCGCGGGCGGATTGCCCGGGGCCCCCTACGTGCGGCAGGAAGCGGTGACCGTGTCGGCTCAGCGCTCCGGTGAAGCGATCGGCCGAAGAAGCCGGTTCAGCGCTCCGTCTCGCCCTTGATGAACTTCTCGACGTTCTCGCGGGCCTCGTCGTCGAAGTACTGCACCGGCGGGCTCTTCATGAAGTAGCTCGACGCGGAGAGGATGGGGCCGCCGATGCCGCGGTCCTTGGCGATCTTCGCCGCGCGGACGGCGTCGATGATGACACCGGCCGAGTTCGGGGAGTCCCACACCTCGAGCTTGTACTCCAGGTTCAGCGGGACGTCGCCGAACGCGCGGCCCTCGAGGCGCACGTACGCCCACTTGCGGTCGTCCAGCCAGGCCACGTAGTCCGAGGGGCCGATGTGGACGTTGTCGGCGCCGAGCTCGCGGTCGCGGATCTGCGAGGTGACGGCCTGCGTCTTCGAGATCTTCTTGGACTCCAGGCGCTCACGCTCGAGCATGTTCTTGAAGTCCATGTTGCCGCCGACGTTCAGCTGCATCGTGCGGTCCAGGATGACGCCGCGGTCCTCGAAGAGCTTCGCCATCACGCGGTGCGTGATGGTGGCGCCCACCTGGGACTTGATGTCGTCGCCGACGATCGGAACACCGGCCTCGGTGAACTTGTCCGCCCACTCCTTGGTGCCGGCGATGAAGACCGGGAGGGCGTTGACGAACGCGACCTTGGCGTCGATGGCGCACTGCGCGTAGAACTTCGCCGCGACCTCGGAGCCGACGGGCAGGTAGCAGACGAGGACGTCGACCTGCTGGTCCTTGAGGACCTGGACGATGTCGACCGGGGCGTCCGCGGACTCCTCGATCGTCTCGCGGTAGTACTTGCCGAGACCGTCGTGGGTGTGGCCGCGCTGGACGGTGACGCCCGTGTTCGGCACGTCCGCGATCTTGATGGTGTTGTTCTCGCTGGCGCCGATGGCGTCCGCCAGGTCGAGACCGACCTTCTTCGCGTCGACGTCGAAGGCAGCGACGAACTCGACGTCACTGACGTGGTAGTCGCCGAACTGAACGTGCATCAGGCCGGGCACCTTGCCGGCCGGATCGGCGTCCTTGTAGTACTCGACGCCCTGCACCAGCGAGGCGGCGCAGTTGCCCACGCCTACGATGGCTACGCGAACCGAACCCATTCCGGTTGCTCCCTGTGTAATCGGTGTTTCCGATGAAGTCGCCGCGGAGTGCGATGACTTCACTTGGCGGTGTCGTCGGACGGATCCGGCGGGGTGTT
This sequence comes from Streptomyces sp. NPDC017448, assembly GCF_044330565.1. Lineage (NCBI taxonomy): Bacteria > Bacillati > Actinomycetota > Actinomycetes > Kitasatosporales > Streptomycetaceae > Streptomyces > Streptomyces sp. NPDC017448. The sequence goes on from NZ_JBIRLM010000006.1 coordinate 270,317, forward strand.
GTCCCGGTGCCGGGGCAGGCCGCCCGTCTCTCCAGGTGTGTCCTGCTGAGCGGAGCCCTCGGGCGAGGATCGTCGCCGATCCCGTCCCGACCGCTCGCTCTCGATGAGCTCGTTCAGCCAGCGAACTTCGCGCTCCACGGACTCCATGCCGTGTCGCTGCAGCTCAAGTGTGTAGTCGTCGAGTCGTTCACGGGTGCGGGCGAGTGAGGCGCGCATCTTCTCCAGGCGCTCCTCCAGCCGGCTGCGCCGGCCTTCGAGCACACGCATCCGCACGTCGCGCTCGGTCTGGCCGAAGAAGGCGAAGCGCGCGGCGAAGTGCTCGTCCTCCCAGGAGTCCGGGCCGGTGTGCGACAGCAGCTCCTCGAAGTGCTCCTTACCTTCTGCCGTCAACCGGTAGACGATCTTCGCCCGGCGGCCTGTCAGTGAGGAGGAAGAGGCGGTGGTCGCACGTCCGGCGGTCGACGCGGGGCCGGCCGGGTCGCCGGCCGGTTCCTCGATCAACCAGCCGTGGGACACCAGCGTCTTGAGGCAGGGGTAGAGGGTTCCGTAACTGAAAGCACGGAAGATCCCCAGCGAGGTGTTGAGGCGTTTGCGCAGCTCATAGCCGTGCATCGGCGACTCACGGAGCAGACCGAGAACGGCGAACTCCAGAATGCCGGAGCGTCTGCTCACCCGTGCCCCCTCCTCTCCCGCTGTTCCTGCCGGCACGGTCCACCGGGGCCGCCGGTGGACTTATGCCGTGCTGATGTATCGACTCGATACATCAGCACGATAGATCTGTCCGTCCTCTTCGACAAGGGTGACCTTCGTGAGCGGCGTCACATCGGCAATTCTCGGGGTTCGACTTGCGTTATTTGGGGTGAAGTTCGGCCCTAGGCGGGTTTTGACCGTGCGTAGTCTGTGCGGCATGCAGACCACCGGGAACCGCGAGACGCCTTCGCGCGTCAGTCAACGCGGACAGCCGGATGTACTGCGGACGAGCCTTCCGCAGCGGCTTGTCCGTCATTCGGGGGGACCGGATCTCAACTGCCGCTTCCAGGCGCTCTCGCCTGCCCGAGGAGTAGTCGTTCCATGAGCGAGCACCGTCGCAAAACGCCTCAGCCGCAAGGTGGCGGGCGTGCCGCGGCCAGACGAGCCGCCCAGCAGTCGACCGGACGCCGATCAGGCCCGTCACGCAGGGTTGCTTCGGTATCACCTTCCGAACCGTCATCCGGTTCGTACGGCGAGGAGCGCCCGTACGGCAGCCGCGCCGAGGCCCGCCGCGCGGCCCAGAAGGGCGGACGGCGCCGTGGCGCCGACGCGGGGGGGCACGGCGCGGGCGGGGGCCGGCGGCGCGGAGGCGGGCCGGGCGGACACGACGACGGCGACCCCGGCAAGAAGCGGTTCATCGACTACCCGCGCCACGGCAGGTACGGGTTCCGCCGCTGGGTGCCCTCGTGGAAGCTGGTGTCGGGGCTCTGCCTGGGGTTCCTCGCCCTGTTGATGGGCATCGGGGGCATTGCGTACGCCCTTGTGGTCCCGCCGGACATCAACAAGACCGCCAAGGCGCAGAACAACGTCTACTACTGGGCGGACGGCACCCAGATGGTGGCGACCGGCGGTGCGGTCAACCGCCAGGTGCTCAAGTACGAGCAGATCCCGGAGGAGATGCGCAATGCCGTGATCTCCGCCGAGAACAAGAGCTTCGCGTCGGACAGGGGCATCGACCCGAAGGGCATCGGCCGTGCGCTGTTCAACATGGCCACCGGCGGAGAGACCCAGGGCGGGTCGACCATCACCCAGCAGTACGTGAAGAACTCCAGGCTCTCCCAGGAGCAGACCCTCACCCGCAAGTTCAAGGAACTCTTCATCACGCTCAAGGTGGGCGGCGAGATGAAGAAGGAAGAGGTGATGGCCGGCTACCTCAACGTCTCCTACTACGGGCGCGGGGCTTCCGGGCTGCAGGCGGCGGCGCGCACCTACTACAACAAGGACGCCGGCGACCTGGACGCGAGCGAGTGCGCCTTCCTGGCCACCCTGCTCAAGGGCGCCAGCTACTACGACCCCGCCGGCGCCCCTGACATCGACAAGGAGAACGCGACCCCCGAGAAGAACCGGAAGCGGGCGGAGGAGCGGTGGAAGTGGATCCTTGACGAGCAGGTCAAGGACGGGCGGATGACGGCGGCCGAGCGCGCCAAGTACAAGGAGTTCCCGGAGCCGCTGCCGCTGAGGAAGGACGCCAAACTGGGCGGCCAGACCGGCTACCTGGTGGATCTCGCCAAGAAGTACTTCCTCGCCAACAACGACCAGGGCATCGACGCCAAGCAGCTCGAACTCGGCGGTTTCGAGATCCACACCACCTTCCGGCAGAAGCAGGTGAAGCAGCTGGAAGCCGCGGTGAAGAAGGTCTACAAGGCCAAGATCCGGCCCGAGGAGCGCCCCAAGACAGACACGCACGTCGAGTTCGGCGGTGCGTCCGTGGACGCGAAGACCGGCGCCATCATCGCCACGTACGGCGGCCAGGACGCCACCACGCACTTCACCAACAACGCCGACGCCACGGGCGCCCAGGTCGGTTCGACGTGGAAGCCCTTCGTTCTGGCGGCGGCGATGCAGTACGGCGTGCGCGACCCCTCCGGGCCTCCGGAGCAGAACGAATCCCAGCGCACCCAGGTCTCGCCGAAGAGCATCTACAACGGCGACGACGGCGTGCGGATCAAGGACTACACGGGCAAGATCTGGCTGGACGAGAACGACAACGAGTGGCGCCAGACCAACGACGGCAACCACGACTACGGTGAGATCGACCTCCGGAAGGCCATGGAGCAGTCCGCGAACTCCCCGTTCGTGCAGCTCGGCATGGACGTCGGCACCGACAAGGTCAAGGACGTCGCCGTCGCCGCCGGTCTGAAGGACGACACCTTCATGGCGGACGCGACCGTGCCTTCGTTCTCCATCGGCACCTCCTCGCCCAGCGCCATCCGCATGGCGGGCGCCTACTCCACCTTCGCCACCAGCGGTCAGCAGAACGACACGTACTCGGTGACCGAGGTGAAGCGGGGCGGCGAGGTCGTCTTCCAGCACAAGAAGAAGCCCAAGCGGGCCTTCAGCCCGGCCATCGCCGACAACGTCACCGACGTGCTGAAGAACGTCGTGGAGAACGGGACGGGCAAGCCCGCCCGGCTCGAGGGCCGCGAGGCCGCCGGCAAGACCGGTACGACGGACGGCAACCGGTCCGCCTGGTTCGTCGGGTACACCCCGCAGATCTCGACCGCCATCAGCATGTTCCGACTCGACGACGACGAGACGAACACCAAGCGCGAGTTCGAGAAGATGTTCGGCACGGGTGGCGAGAAGAAGATTCACGGAAACTCGTTCCCCGCCTCCATCTGGCACGACTACATGACCCAGGCGATGAAGGGCAAGAAGGTTCTCTCCTTCCCGGAGCCGCAGGACCTGGGCGAGGTCGTGTGGGGCGGCGGGGCGGTCAGCCCCAGTCCGACGCCCAGCCCCACGCCTTCGCAGACGCCCTCCGAGAAGCCGTCGCCGACTCCGACGCCGACCCAGACCACTCCGGCCCCCCCGTCGCCGACGCCGACCAGGAGCTGCAGCATCTTCGATCCGAACTGCCAGGACGCCAACGGCGGCCAGAACGGCGGAGCGGACGACGGCGGCGGTCAGAACGGCGGAGCGGCCGACGGCGGCGGCGACAGCGATGGAGCGGACGGCGGAGGCGACAGCTCCGGAACGAGCGAGGGGGGCGACCCCGGCGGCCCCCAAGGAGGCAGCGGCAACCCCGACGGGGGCAGCACGATCTGGGGCACCGGCCGCTAGCCGGACCACCCCCGGAGCCCGTCGGCCGATCACGCACAGCGGCGAGGGCCGCCGTACCCACCCGGGTACGGCGGCCCTCGCCGCGTTCCGACGGCGCGCGGGCCCGGGGGCTCTCCCGCTGTGCCCGGAGCGGTGCTCGCCCCGGGCACAGCCGCGTACGGCAGGATGTGCGGCATGCCAAGCCCCAGCGCGGAAGAGACGAGCGTGGACCAGGACCGGACCGTCGTGCGGCCCACCGACCAGGACGAGGTCGCGGCGGCCGGCAGCGAGCTGTTCGGCGGCCGGGTGGGACGCTGGGCGCGACTGGGCGACGGTCCGCTCCCCCCCGTGCGCGTCGTCGCGCTGGTCATGATCGGGATGTTCGCCCTCGGCATGGTGCAGAAGATCCCCTGCTACGAATGGGCCTGGTTCCGCGGCGCCACCTCGCAGTACACGCACGCCTGCTACTCCGACATCCCCCACCTCTTCCTGGGCCGCGGGTTCGCCGACGGGCTCGTGCCGTACTTCGATCGGCTGAGCGGCGACATGCAGTACCTGGAGTACCCCGTGCTGACCGGGGTGTTCATGCAGGTGGCGGCCTGGCTGACGCTGACGCCCGACAACGACCCGATCCAGCAGCGCGAGCAGATGTACTGGATGGTCAACGCGGGCATGCTGATGATCTGCGCGGTCGTCGTCGCGGTGTGCACCGTCCGTACGCAACGCCGCCGCCCCTGGGACGGCCTTCTGGTCGCGCTGGCCCCCGCGTTCGCCCTCACCGCGACCATCAACTGGGACCTGCTGGCCGTCGCGCTGACGGCTGCGGCGATGCTCGTGTGGTCCCGGGGCCGGGCGCTCGCGTTCGGCGTCCTCATCGGCCTGGCCACGGCCGCCAAGCTCTACCCCGTCCTGCTGCTGGGCCCGCTCCTGGTGCTCTGCTGGCGGGCGGCCAGGTGGCGCGCGTTCGGGACGGCGCTGCTGGGCGCGGGGGCGGCCTGGCTCGTGGTGAACCTGCCGGTGATGGTCTTCGCCCCCGAGGGATGGCGGAAGTTCTACACCTTCAGCCAGGAGCGGCCCATCGATTTCGGGTCGTTCTGGCTGGTCATCACGCAGCGCACCGGCAAGCCCATCGACGTGGAGACGGTCAACACGGCGTCGGTCGTCCTGATGGTCGTGTTCTGCGCGGGCATCGCCGGGCTGGCGCTCTCAGCGGCGCGCAGGCCGCGCTTCGCCCAGCTGGCGTTCCTGGTGGTCGCCGCGTTCATCCTGACGAACAAGGTCTACTCACCGCAGTACGTGCTCTGGCTGATCCCGCTGGCCGTCCTGGCCCGGCCGCGCTGGCGCGACTTCCTCATCTGGCAGGCCTGCGAGGTCATGTACTTCCTGGGGATCTGGTTCTACCTCGCCTACACCAGCGACGGCGACAAGCACCAAGGGCTGCCGCAGGAGGGCTACCAGGCCGCGATCGCCCTGCACCTGCTGGGCACGCTGTACCTGTGCGCGCTGGTCGTCCGGGACATCCTCCGGCCGGAGGGGGACCCGGTGCGCGCCGACGGGGCGGACGACCCGGCGGGCGGTGTCCTCGACGGGGCTCCGGACGCGTTCGTGCTGGCGTCCGAAGCCCCTGCCCCCGGGCCCCCGGCGGTCACCGGCCCTCAGGTGGAGCGGGGCGCGGCGCCCACCCGGGACGGCTGACCCCGGGGCGGACGGCTCAGCGGTCGACGAGCCGGTCGTACTGGGTGGTCGTGTGACGCAGGTGGGCGACGAGCTCGTCGCCGACCCGAGGCTCCTGGGCGTCCGAGGGCACGAACAGGATCGACACCTGCATGTGCGGGGGCTCGGCGAACCAGCGCTGCTTGCCCGCCCAGACGAACGGCGACAGGTTGCGGTTGACGGTGGCCAGGCCCGCGCGGGCGACGCCCTTGGCCCGCGGCATCACGCCGTGCAGAGCCTTGGGCGCCTCCAGGCCGACGCCGTGGGACGTGCCGCCGGCCACGACGACCAGCCAGCCGTCGGACGCGGCCTTCTGCTGGCGGTAGCCGAACCGGTCGCCCTTGACGACCGGGGTGACGTCCAGGACCGCGCCCCGGTACTCGGTGGCCTCGTGGTCGCCGAGCCAGAGCCGGGTGCCGATACGGGCGCGGAAGCGGGTCTGGGGGAACTGCTGCTGGAGCCGGGCCAGCTCCTCGGCGCGCAGGTGGCTGACGAACATGGTGTGCAGCGGCAGCCGGGCCGCTCGCAGCCGGTCCATCCAGCCTATGACCTCCTCGACGGCGTCGGAGCCGTCGGTGCGGTCCAGGGGGAGGTGCAGGGCGAAGCCTTCGAGGCGGACGTCCTCGATCGCCGCGTGCAGCTGCCCGAGCTCCTCCTCCTTGACGCCGTGCCGCTTCATCGAGCTCATGCACTCGATGACGACCCGGGCGCCCACCAGGGCGTGCACCCCGTCGACGGAGGAGACGGACCGGACGACCCGGTCCGGGAGGGGTACGGGCTCCTCACCGCGGCGGAACGGCGTGAGGACCAGCAGGTCGCCGCTGAACCAGTCCTTGATCCGGGCCGCCTCGTAGGTCGTCCCGACCGCGAGGGTGTCGGCCCCGAAGCGGATCGTCTCGTCCGCGAGACGCTCGTGGCCGAACCCGTAGCCGTTGCCCTTGCAGACGGGTACGAGACCGGGGAACTGGTCGATCACGGACTTCTGGTGCGCCCGCCAGCGCGCGGTGTCGACGTAGAGGGAGAGCGCCATGGCCGGCCCGGAACCTTTCTGGTGGCTGCGGTGGATCGAGGAACGAACGAGGGGGTGCCCGGAAGAGCGGTGAAGCCGATCAGCGGCGCGACATGTAGATGTCGAGCGCCTTGTGGAGGAGTTTGTTGAGCGGGAAGTCCCACTCGCCGACGTACTCGACGGCCTCGCCGCCGGTGCCGACCTTGAACTGGATCAGACCGAAGAGGTGGTCGGTCTCGTCCAGCGAGTCGCTGATGCCGCGCAGGTCGTAGACGGTGGCGCCCATCGCGTAGCTGTCGCGCAGCATGCGCCACTGCATCGCGTTGGACGGCCGGACCTCGCGGCCGATGTTGTCGGAGGCGCCGTAGGAGTACCAGACGTGTCCGCCGACGACGAGCATCGTGGCCGCGGAGAGGTTCACGCCGTTGTGCCGGGCGAAGTAGAGCCGCATCCGGTTGGGGTCCTCGGAGTTGAGGACGGTCCACATGCGCTGGAAGTAGGAGAGGGGGCGCGGCCGGAAGCGGTCGCGCACCGCGGTGATCTCGTACAGCCGCTGCCACTCGGCCAGGTCCTCGTAGCCGCCCTGGACGACCTCGACGCCGGCCTTGTCGGCCTTCTTGATGTTGCGGCGCCACAGCTGGTTGAAGCCCTTGAGCACGTCCTCCAGGGAGCGGTTGGCCAGCGGCACCTGGAAGACGTAACGGGGCTGTACGTCCCCGAATCCGGCGCCGCCGTCCTCGCCCTGCTGCCAGCCCATCTTCCGCAACCGGTCGGCGACCTCGAAGGCGCGCGGCTCGATGTGGGTGGCCTCGACGTCGCGCAGCCGCTTCACGTCGGGGTCCTGGATGCCGGACTTGATGGCCGCCGCGTCCCAGCGGCGGATGACCACCGGGGGGCCCATCTTCACGGAGAAGGCACCCTGCTGCTTCAGGTGGGCGAGCATCGGCTGGAGCCAGTCGTCCAGATTGGGCGCGTACCAGTTGATGACCGGGCCCTCGGGAAGGTAGGCCAGGTAGCGCTTGATCTTGGGGAGCTGGCGGTACAGGACGAGGCCCGCGCCGACCATCTGGCCGTCCCGGTCGAACCAGCCGAGGTTCTCCGATCGCCATTCGGTCTTCACGTCAGCCCACGCCGGAACCTGGCAGTGACTGGCCGAGGGCAGGCTCTGGATGTATGCCAGATGCTGCTCTCGGCTGATGGTCCTCAGGGTCAGGCTCATGCGGGGCGCTCCTCGGCAGGTGTGTCCCCATCGGTCAGGGGCTCCGGCTCTCGCGCCGAAGCCTACTGTGACCGAGGCCCGCCCGGCCTGGCCCCGGGGGGCCGGAAAGCGCGACGGACCGGTGCGGGCATGCCTGGACGCCCGCACCGGCCCACGATCCGGCCGCGGCTCCGGCCGGTGCTCCGGTCAGGTGATCACGCCGCCGAAGAGGCCCCCGTGGGCCATGCCGAGGTAGAAGCCGACCGCGGAGGCGCCGATGCCCATGATCAGAGCGAACCTCTCCCAGGTGGTCTTCGAGATGTACTGGCCGTAGAGGCCGGTCAGAATCCCGACGAGCCCCGCCCAGGAGCTGATCAGGTGCAGGTGGTGGAACATCGCCGTGACGAACGCGAGGATGCCGAGCACCCCGGTCACCACCATCAGGACGTCCTGGACGGGGTGCGGCCTACCGTCCGTGGCGAAGAGCGAACCGGTGGCCGGGCGACCGGTCGCGGACCGGGATCCTGCGGGGCGGATGGTCTGTGCCATGGAGTACCTCCTGGCCGGACGGGTGGGCGGGGGAATCCGGCGCTCCCGCCTCGGCGGGTGTAGCGCCTCTCACACCGCATCTGTCTCGATTGTGCCCTCTGAGCTCCTGATTTCAACCGGAGGCCGGTCTACGGGTAGTCTGTACGGTCTGCACCGGTGTCTGCCCAGGCCAGCACGGCGGCCCTCTCCCCGAACCCCCGACCCGGGATCGTTCGGGAGTGGATTGTCAGTGCCGGGTGTTCTCCTCGGGGACGCCGTTGCATCACGCATCACGACCCTCCTGCCACGGAACGACCGTGGCCGCTGAGTCCAAAGGAGGTGGGTTCCACATGCGTCACTACGAGGTGATGGTCATCCTCGACCCCGATCTCGAGGAGCGAGCAGTCTCCCCGCTGATCGAGAACTTCCTCTCCGTCGTCCGTGAGGGCAACGGAAAGGTGGAGAAGGTCGACACCTGGGGCCGTCGTCGGCTCGCCTACGAGATCAAGAAGAAGCCCGAGGGCATCTACTCGGTCATCGACCTGCAGGCCGAGCCTGCGGTCGTCAAGGAGCTCGACCGCCAGATGAACCTGAACGAGTCGGTCCTCCGGACCAAGGTCCTCCGCCCCGAAGTCCACTGAGTCTCTGACTCAGCGGTTCTCGGGTCCGAGTAGCAGCAAGCAGCCAGAAGCAATCCCCGCCGAGAGGTTCACCCATGGCAGGCGAGACCGTCATCACGGTCGTCGGCAATCTCGTCGACGACCCCGAGCTGCGCTTCACCCCGTCCGGTGCGGCGGTCGCGAAGTTCCGTGTCGCGTCCACTCCCCGCATCTTCGACCGGCAGACCAACGAGTGGAAGGACGGCGAAGGCCTGTTCCTCACCTGCTCGGTCTGGCGTCAGGCGGCGGAGAACGTCGCGGAATCGCTTCAGCGAGGCATGCGCGTCGTCGTGCAGGGCCGGTTGAAGCAGCGGTCGTACGAAGACCGTGAGGGCGTCAAGCGCACGGTCTACGAGCTGGACGTCGAGGAAGTCGGCCCCAGCCTCAAGAACGCCACGGCCAAGGTCACCAAGACCACCGGTCGCGGTGGCCAGGGCGGCCAGGGTGGATACGGCGGCGGCCAGCAGGGTGGCGGCAACTGGGGCGGCGGTCCCGGTGGCGGCGGCCAGCAGGGCGGCGGCGGTGCACCCGCCGACGACCCGTGGGCGACCGGCGGACAGGCCGGGGGACAGCAGGGCGGCGGGGGCGGCTGGGGCGGAAGCTCCGGCGGTTCCGGCTCCTCCTCCGGCGGCGGCTACTCGGACGAGCCTCCCTTCTAGGGCTGCTCGTACCCCACTTCTTGATCACACAGGAGAAACACCATGGCGAAGCCGCCTGTGCGCAAGCCTAAGAAGAAGGTCTGCGCGTTCTGCAAGGACAAGACCCAGTACGTGGACTACAAGGACACGAACATGCTGCGGAAGTTCATTTCCGACCGCGGCAAGATCCGTGCCCGCCGCGTCACCGGCAACTGCACGCAGCACCAGCGTGACGTCGCCACGGCAGTCAAGAACAGCCGTGAGATGGCGCTGCTGCCCTACACGTCCACCGCGCGATAAGGGAAGGGTGACAACAGCATGAAGATCATCCTCACCCACGAGGTCTCCGGCCTCGGTGCCGCCGGCGACGTCGTTGACGTCAAGGACGGGTACGCCCGCAACTACCTGGTTCCGCGTGGCTTCGCCATCCGCTGGACCAAGGGCGGCGAGAAGGACGTGGCGCAGATCCGCCGCGCCCGCAAGATCCACGAGATCGCGACGATCGAGCAGGCCAACGAGATCAAGGCCAAGCTCGAGGGCGTGAAGGTCCGTCTGGCCGTTCGCTCCGGCGACGCCGGCCGTCTCTTCGGCTCCGTGACCCCGGCCGACATCGCCTCGGCGATCAAGGCTGCCGGTGGTCCCGACGTCGACAAGCGCCGCGTCGAGCTCGGTTCGCCGATCAAGACGCTCGGCGGGCACCAGGTGTCCGTCCGCCTCCACCCCGAGGTCGCTGCGACCCTCGGTGTCGAGGTTGTCGCTGCCTAAGGGCAGAGCTCGTCAGAGCTGAGGAAGGGCCGCACCCTCTGGGTGCGGCCCTTCCTGGTGTTTCACGTGAAACGGGCGGTCTGTTTCACGTGAAACAGACCGCCCGGCCCACTCCCTCAGCGTGTGGCTCCGGTGACGACCCACCGGCCCGACCGGGCGCGTACCCAGAGCGTGATGAGGCGGACGGCCATCATCAGCGTCATCGCCCACCAGAGAGCGGTGAGCCCACCGCCGAGGACGGGCACCAGGAGGGCGACAGGCGCGAAGACGGCGAGCGTCACCAGCATCGCCCAGGCGAGGTAGCGACCGTCGCCGGCGCCCATCAGTACGCCGTCCAGGACGAAGACCACGCCGGCGATCGGCTGCGAGACGGCCACCACCAGAAGGGCGGGGAGCAGGGCGTCCTTCACCGAGGGGTCGCTCGTGAAGAGCGGAATGAACAGAGGGCGGGTGAGCACGATCAGGACGCCGAGCACGATGCCGCAGCCGATGCCCCACTCGACCATGCGACGGCATGCCTCACGTGCGCCCTTCTCGTCGTCCGCCCCCAGGTAGCGGCCGATGATCGCCTGTCCGGCGATGGCGATGGCGTCGAGAGCGAAGGCGGTCAGGCTCCAGAGGGAAAGGATGATCTGGTGCGCGGCGATGTCGACGTCCCCGAGCCGGGCGGCGACGGCGGTGGCGATCATCAGGACGGCGCGCAGCGAGAGGGTCCTGATCAGCAGGGGCACCCCCGCCCGTGCGCTGGCCCTGATGCCGGCCGCGTCGGGACGCAGGGAGGCGCCGTGCTTCCGTGCCCCGCGGACCACCACGATGAGATAGGCGGCGGCCATGGCCGCCTGGGCGATCACCGTGCCCCAGGCGGATCCGGCGATGCCGAGCCCGGCGCCGTAGACGAGGGTCACATTGAGGATGGCGTTCGCCGTGAAACCGCCGATGGCCACGTACAGCGGGGTGCGAGTGTCCTGAAGGCCGCGCAGGACTCCGGTGGCGGCGAGGACGACGAGCATGGCCGGGATGCCGAGGACGGAGATCCTCAGGTAGGTGACGGCGTAGGGGGCCGCGGTGTCCGACGCGCCGAAGACGTCGACGAGCCAGGGGGCGGTCGGCATCGCGGCGGCGACGACGGCTGCTCCGAGCAGGAGGGCGAGCCAGATGCCGTCCATTCCCTGGCGGATGGCGGCGGGGAGATCGCCCGCCCCGACGCGGCGGGCGACGGCAGCGGTCGTCGCGTACGCCAGGAAGACGAAGATGCTCACCGCGGTCATCAGGAGCGCCGCGGCGATGCCGAGGCCGGCCAGCTGCGGGGTGCCGAGGTGGCCGACGACGGCGCTGTCGACCATCACGAACAGAGGCTCGGCGACGAGGGCGCCGAACGCCGGGACGGCGAGGGCGATGATCTCGCGGTCGTGGCGTCCACGGCCGTTCTTCGGGGTCGGGGGAGCCTGGTTCATGGGGTCAATCTAATCTTCCACAGGTAAGAGATGCAATCCGTCTCTGGTCCTTACTTTTGTCCTCGGTGGGAACTCCTCGTCGCGCCGTTCGAGGTGATCTTGAAAGGAAGGCGAAAGTTTTTCTCCCCCACAGTCGGTGGACGGAGAATCCCCAGGTCAGAGCGGTCGGGCCTCTTCCGCTATGAGTTTGTCCACAGTGCTGTCCCCCGGTCCGTGCACAGGTTCAGCGGGGTTGTCCACAACATCTGGTGCGTCGTCCACACGCCCTGTGGATAACCAGATTGGCCGAGAGTGCGGAGGGGCCTACCGTGGTGCGGCGCCCGCACTCCGTTCCGGCACCGGAATCCTCCGAACCAGACGTCCCGGAAGTGGAGTCGGGCGACCTGTTTGTCGGTGCCGTGACGTAAGAAAGAGTCGCACGGCTAGGTCCGCGACGCGGACGGGAGGAGGCGGCCCGGTGAGCATTCCCGAGCCTTTGGACGACCCCTGGACCGACACCGGTCCCGGGGACCGTCTGCCTGTCTCCCGACAGCGTCGCGGCGATCGCAAGGGGCGGGAGGACCGGCACGACCGCGGCTCGGACGAGGCGTGGGAAGGCGGCGCTCCCGGCTTCGAACGGGTACCGCCCCAGGACCTCGACGCCGAGCAGTCGGTCCTCGGCGGCATGCTGCTCTCCAAGGACGCCATCGCCGAAGTCGTCGAGGTCATCAAGGGGCACGACTTCTACCGCCCCGCCCACGAGACCGTCTTCTCGGCGATCCTGGACCTGTACGCCAAGGGCGAGCCGGCCGACCCGATCACGGTCGCCGCCGAGCTGGTGAAGCGCGGGGAGATCACCAAGGTCGGCGGAGCCCCCTATCTGCACACCCTGGTGCAGTCCGTCCCGACCGCGGCCAACGCCTCGTACTACGCGGAGATCGTCCACGAGCGGGCGGTGCTCCGGCGGCTGGTCGAGGCGGGCACGAAGATCACGCAGATGGGGTATGCGGCGGACGGGGACGTCGACGAGATCGTCAACTCCGCGCAGGCCGAGATCTACGCGGTCACCGAGCAGCGCACCAGCGAGGACTACCTCCCCCTCGGCGACATCATGGAGGGCGCGCTCGACGAGATCGAGGCCATCGGCTCGCGCAGCGGCGAGATGACCGGCGTGCCGACGGGTTTCACGGACCTCGACGCCCTGACGAACGGTATGCACCCGGGCCAGATGATCGTCATCGCGGCCCGTCCCGCCATGGGAAAGTCGACGCTGGCACTGGACTTCGCGCGCGCCGCCTCGATCAAGAACAACCTGCCCAGTGTCATCTTCTCGCTCGAGATGGGGCGCAACGAGATCGCGATGCGTCTGCTGTCGGCCGAAGCGCGGGTGGCTCTGCACCACATGCGGTCCGGCACGATGACGGACGAGGACTGGACGCGCCTCGCGCGCCGGATGCCCGAGGTCTCCGCCGCCCCGCTCTACATCGACGACTCCCCCAACCTGTCGATGATGGAGATCCGCGCGAAGTGCCGCCGGCTCAAACAGCGCAACGACATCAAGCTCGTGATCATCGACTATCTGCAGCTGATGCAGGCCGGCGGCTCGAAGCGGTCCGAGAGCCGACAGCAGGAGGTCTCGGACATGTCCCGAAACCTGAAGCTGCTGGCCAAGGAGCTGGAGGTGCCGGTGATCGCGCTCTCGCAGCTGAACCGTGGGCCCGAACAGCGCACCGACAAGAAGCCGATGGTCTCCGACCTGCGCGAGTCCGGCTCCATCGAGCAGGACGCCGACATGGTCATCCTGCTCCACCGCGAGGACGCGTACGAGAAGGAGTCCCCGCGAGCGGGGGAGGCCGACATCATCGTCGGCAAGCACCGTAACGGCCCGACGGCCACCATCACCGTGGCCTTCCAGGGCCACTACTCCCGTTTCGTGGACATGGCCCAGACCTGACGGGCTGCTGGAGGGGCCGACCTGGTTCAGCGTTCGAGCCCGTATCCCGGCGGTACAGCGGCAAGGCCGGGCAGCTCGGCAGCCCGTCCCCCCGGGGGCCGCTGCCCTCCCCCACCCGCCCCGTCGGCGATAGCGTGCGCTCATGGCATGGCGGAGGCCCAGGGCACCGGAGGGGCTTCTCCTGGAAGTCGCTGACGGGCGCGCGCCGCCCGCCTCTCAGCCGTTGGCGAGGGAACGGGCGAGGAGAGGGAGCAGACGGTCCCAGTGGCGCTGTAGAGCGGCCGGATCGAAGGCGTCGGTGTCGGACATGGTGAAGCCGTGAACCGTGCCGGGGTAGATCTCGGAGGTGTACGCGATCCCCACCGCGTCCAGGGAGCGGTTCAGCGCGTCGAGATCCTGGGGGCCGAGGTCCGTCTCGGCGTGGCCGAAGTGGGCCTCGGCGGTGAGGGGGCGCAGGCTCTCGGGGCCGTCGGCGGCGACGGGGGCGTGGAACGCGGCGAGGGCGGCGACCTGCTCGGGACGGGCTGCGGCGGTGCGCGTCGCCAGGAGGCCGCCGACGCAGTACCCGGTCACCGCGACCGGCCCGGCGCAGACCTCGGGCTGGGCGCCGAGGAAGTCGAGGTAGGCCTCGGCGTCCCCTTGGAAGCGTTCGCGGGTGAGGCCCTTGATCAGGGGCATCACCTGCTCGACGAGCGCGGCCCGGTCCGCCTCCCCGATGTGTTCGGGCAGATCGACGACCGGCGTCGGCCCCTCCCGGTGGAAGAAGTTGGGGACGAGCACGTAGTACCCGTGGCCGGCCAGTTCGCGGGCCATCTCCCGGATCGTGGGCCGGATGCCGAAGGCGTCCGCGTACATGAGCACCCCCGGGTGCCGTCCGCCGTCCTCGGGGCGGGCGACGAAGGCGTCGGCGGGGCCGTCCGTGGTGGGGATCTGGACCATCGTGGTGGGAATGGCGGTTCTTCCTTTCGGGGAGTCGTCGCGGTCCGGAGCCTGCCGGAACGAGGAGACGGGTGGATTCCGCGAGCCGGTTGTGCCCAGCCCCTTCGAACGGGAGCCCGACGAGCGAGCGCCGACGGCCGCGTCGTCGTCGCGGCCACCTTCCGGGCGGTCCTGATCCCGCGTCACGACGCTTCCATACTGGCGGCTGTGCCCCCGTCCACACCACCTGGCCCGGTGTGCCGGGCGAGATCCATCGTCGAGCCGCGCCCCTCTTCCGCGGCTTCGCCACCGCAGTGTGGGCGTGCCGAGTCCCGTGCCCCGGTCGGCGGAGAAGATCCGGACGCCCGCCCCGGGCCCCTCACGGCCGAGAAAAGCGGGTGGGAGGCCGGAGAAAAGAGTTCGTCAAGGAGCGGTCCGTCCGATAAGGGTGAGGCATGACCTCTACCGGAGAAGACCTGCTTCCCCCTACCCGGCGCGCGCTGCTGCACCGCATCGCCGTCGCCCAGCGTGAGGGGCGTGCGCCGTCCCTCGTGGCCGCGGTGCGTCGAGAGGGGCGTACGGCCTGGAGCGGGGCGCGTACGTGCGTCGAGGGGGAGGCTCCCGATGCCGATACGCAGTACCGAATCGGTTCGCTCACCAAGACCTTCACGGCTGTTCTGGTCCTGCGGCTGAGGGACGAGGGCCTGCTCGACCTGGGCGACCCCCTGGAGAAACACCTCCCCGGCACGGGCGTGGGCGACGTGACCGTTTTCCAACTGCTGGGCCACAGCGCGGGGCTGGGGGCCGAGGCGCCGTCCCCCTGGTGGGAGCGCACGCCGGGGAGCCTGCGGCCCGGGCTCGCGGACGTGCTGGGCGACCGGCCGCGGATGCACCCCGCAGGGCACCGTCACCACTACTCCAACCCGGGTTACACCCTGCTCGGCTCGCTGGTCGAAGCGGTACGCGGCGTCTCCTGGGAGGAGGCGCTGCGCCGCGAGATCCTGGAACCGCTGGGCATGAACCGTACGACCAGTGCCCCCGTCGCCCCGCACGCGGAGGGCTGGGCCGTCCACCCCTGGGCCGACGTCCTGCTGAGCGAACCCGCCGAGGACCTCGGGATCATGGCGCCCGCCGGGCAGCTCTGGTCCACCGCGGAAGACCTGTTGCGGTTCGCCGCCTTCCTGACCGAGGGGGACGACCGGGTCCTCCCGGCCGCTTCCGTGCGGGAGATGCGGACGCCTGCCGCACCGGTCGAGACGGGCGGCAGCGGTTATGGGCTCGGGCTCCAGATCGTCGGGGGCGAGGGGCGGGTGCTCTTCGGGCACACGGGGTCGCTTCCCGGCTTCGTCGCCGGCCTCTGGGTGTGCGAGGAGGAGGACGTGGCGGTGGTCGTCCTCGCGAACGCCACCTCCGGCCTGCCCGCCGCGACGGTGGCGGCCGAACTCCTGAACATCGTCGTCGAGTCCGAGCCGCGGATTCCGGAACCGTGGCGGCCGCTGCCGGAGGTGGACGACGAACTGCTCGCGCTGACCGGCGTCTGGCACTGGGGAACCCACACGTTCACCCTGACGCTCACCGAGGGCCGGGGGCTGCGGCTCACCCCGCTGGGCGGCAAGGGACGCGGCGCGGCCTTCACGCCCAACCCGGACGGCACCTGGACGGGTCGGAACGACTACTACGCGGGGGAGATCCTGAGGGTCGTACGCAAGGACGACGGTTCGGTGGACCACCTCGACCTCGGCTCGTTCGTCTTCACGCGAGAGCCGTACGAGGCGGGGGCAGCCGTGCCCGGTGGGGTGGACGCGGAGGGCTGGCGCGGGCTCGGCGGCTGAATTCCGGCCGAGGGGCCCAGGGATCGAGCACCTCGGAGCGGCGAGGCGGGAAGGGGTGGGTGTTTCACGTGAAACGCCCGCCCTGCGTTCGTTCAGAGCGCCAGCTTGAAGCCCACATGGCTGGCCGTGAAGCCGAGCCGCTCGTAGAAACGGTGCGCGTCCTCCCGGGTGGCATCCGAGGTCAGCTGCACCAACTGGCAGTTCTGGCGGCGTGATTCGTCCACCGCCCACTGGATGAGCCGGGTGCCGAGACCGCTGCCGCGCTCGTCGCTGTGGACGCGGACCCCTTCGATGATCGAGCGGGTCGCCCCACGGCGGGACAGCCCCGGGACGATCGTCAGCTGCAGGGTGCCGACGACTCGGCCCTCGCGGACGGCGACGACCACGTGCTGGTTGGGGTCGTCCACCAGCCGCTGGAACGCCACCCGGTAGGGGGCGAGATCGCCCGGGGACTCCCGCTGGGACCCCAGCGGATCGTCGGCGAGCATCGCGACCACCGGAGCCAGGTCGTCCGAGGCGACAGGCCGTATTTCGAGATCACTCATGATCGGCATCCTAGGTCGTCCCCGGGGCGCCACGGGGCGATCAGGCCGGGATCTTCAGCTCTTCGACCGCCCGGACCAGGGGGGCGAGCTCCGGGTTCTCCGCCGCCTCGTCCAGGGCCGCCCGCAGCGCGCGGTCGTTCGTCGGCCGGGCCTCCCGCAGCAGCGTGAGTCCGGCCTCGGTGACATCGGTGTAGATCCCCCGGCGGTCGGTGGCGCACAGGTAGCGGGTGAGCAGCCCGCGGTCCTCGAGGCGGGTGACGAGCCGGGTGGTGGCGCTCTGGCTGAGGACGACGGCGTCGGCGACCTGCTTCATCTGGAGGTGGCCGCCGACGCCGTTGTGCTGTCGGCTCAACACGTCGAGCAGGGAGTACTCCCGGGCGCTGAGCCCGTGGCCCGCCTGGAGGGCGCGCTCGATACGCGCCTCGATCTTCCCGTGGAGCAGGGAGAGGGCGCACCAGCGCTGGGCGAGGGCGGTCAGGGCGGGGTCGGTCGCGGTCATGTCTGTCTCCTCCGGCCGGGAGCGGCGATGACTCCAGGGTAGGGGACGTCTGCAATAGCCCGCGCTTGCCAATATAGAGCGTCTGCAATTATTGTGGACGCTTGTTAAATGCAGGTGCAATCTTCAGGAAAGGTGGAACCCATGCCGCTCGCGCTGCTCGCCCTCGCCATCGGGGCCTTCGGGATCGGGACGACCGAGTTCGTGATCATGGGGCTGCTCCCCGAGGTCGCCGATGACTTCCAGGTCTCGATCCCGACCGCGGGCTTCCTGGTCACCGGCTACGCGCTCGGGGTCGTGCTCGGCGCCCCGCTGATGACGCTGCTGGGCACCCGCGTCACCCGCAAGCGCATGCTGATGCTCCTCATGGGGCTCTTCATCGTGGGCAATGTGGTGTCCGCGCTCGCCCCCGTGTTCGGCGTGATGCTCGCCGGGCGGGTGGTCGCCTCCCTCGCGCACGGCGCCTTCTTCGGCATCGGCTCGGTGGTCGCGGCCGGTCTGGTGGCACCGCAGAAGAAGGCCGGGGCCATCGCCCTGATGTTCACCGGGCTCACCGTCGCCAACGTCGTCGGTGTCCCACTCGGCACCTTCATCGGCCAGACCGCGGGCTGGCGGACCACGTTCCTCCTCGTCGCCGGTCTCGGGGTCATGGGCCTGCTCGGGGTCGCGAAACTCGTCCCGGAACAGCCCAAGCCGGAAGGCGTGCGCCTCAGGCACGAACTGGCCGCGTTCCGCAACGTCCAGGTCCTGCTGGCGATGGCGATGACCGTCCTGGGCTTCGGCGGAGTCTTCGCCGCGATCACCTACATCACCCCGATGATGACCGGGGCCGCCGGCTACTCGCCCTCGTCCGTCACCTGGCTGCTCGTCCTCTTCGGCCTCGGCATGGTGGGCGGCAACCTGATCGGCGGCCGGTTGGCCGACCGGCACCTCATGCCCATGCTGTACGTCTCGCTCGGCGCGCTCGCCGTGGTCCTCGCCCTGTTCACCGTGACCGCCCACGACAAGATCGCCGCGGCCGTCACCATCGTCCTGATCGGCGCCCTGGGCTTCGCGACCGTGCCCCCGTTGCAGAAGCGGGTCCTCGACCAGGCGGCCGGTGCGCCGACGCTGGCCTCCGCGGTCAACATCGGGGCCTTCAACCTCGGCAACGCCCTCGCCGCCTGGCTCGGCGGCCTGGTGATCGCGGCCGGTCTCGGCTACACCGCCCCCAACTGGGTCGGCGCCGCGCTGGCGGCCTCGGCCCTGGCCCTGGCCGTGCTCTCCGGCCTGCTGGAGCGCCGGGAGACGCGCGGGAGCCGGATCGTCGCCGGGAGCAGCGCCGAGCCCGCCCCGGTGGCGGCGGCCCGGCGCTGAGACCGACGCCCCGGGAGAGCCGTCCCGCACCGCCCGACAGCCGCGCCGCCCTTCCGGCGGTGCGGCTGTTCCGCGTCAGCCCGTCGCGAGGGTGAGCGGGGCGAACCTGCGTACGGCGTCGCCGGGGAAGTCAGAGATGCCGTAGGTCATCACCGTCGTCCGGGAGACGGACTCCAGTCCACGCTCCGCCAACCGGCCGAGCAGTTCCTTGTGCCGGTCCTCGACATCGATCCGCAGAGGACGGTCCGTCGTGGCGGCCAGGTCTGTGATCAGCGCCTGCGCCACGGCCGGGTCCCGCGCGATCAGCGGGCCCACCACCGCGGTGCTCCCGCTCGGCCAGAGCGCCGCGTAGCCGACCAGCTCGCCGTGGTCCTCGGCCACCTGGAGCCGGTCGGAGAAGGCAGGCAGCCGGGCCAGGAGATGCGTCCGGTCGGCGCCGAACGCGGTGAGATCGAGCCGGATCATCGCCTGCAGATCGTCCGCCGCGGCCGGGCGCGTGGTCACCGACGAACCGGAGGAAACGGCCGAGGGGGAGTCGTCAGGGCCTCCCGTCAACCGGCCGCCGACACGTTCCGCCCCGCCCACGGCGGAGAAGCCGAGGTCTTCATAGAGCGGCCGCCCCTGCTCAGTGGCGTACAGGGCGAGCGGGGTGCCCTCCTCCGCCTCCATCACATGCCGCATCAGCCGTCGCGCGACCCCCTGGCGGGCGTAACGTCCGGCGACGAGGAGCATCCCGACGGCGGTGAGGCCGGGGCCGTACGCCATGGTCAGACAGGTCGCCGCCAGGCCCCTGCCGTCCGGCGCGTCGATCCCGTACCCCGTACCGGCCGAGAGCAGCAGCCCCCACCGGTGTTCGTCGCGGGGCCAGCCGCGGTCCTCGCAGAGGTCGGCACAGGTGACCAGGTCTCCCCGGTTCAGGCGCCGGATCGGCAGGTCGACGAGGGGGCGGGGTGATGGCCTGTGCATGGGGCCAGGCTGACGGACGGGATGATCGCCCGTCCACCGATTTCGCGGAACTGGCCGAGATCCGTGACCACCCGCGCCGGGGGCCTGGCCGGGCCCGGCCGGCGCCGGGCAGCGGTTTCACGTGAAACACGGGGGCAAGGGAGGTCGGGCGGCTCCCCGGCCCGGGGGGTCACCCCAGGTCGGGAGCGTGCATCGCTCGTACACCTTCGATGTTGCCGTCCAGATAGTGGCGCAGGGAGAGCGGGACGAGGTGCACGGCCGCGATGCCGACCCGGCTGAACGGCACCCGGACGATCTCGTACTCCCCGCAGGGCTCGTCGATCTCCGGGCCGTGGCGCCGCGAGACGTCCATCGACGCCAGACGGCAGACGAAGAAGTGCTGGACCTTCACCCCGGTCACGCCGCCGTCCGCGATGTGCTCCACGGTGTCGACGAAGCAGGGGACCACGTCGACGATCTTCGCGCCGAGCTCCTCGTCGACCTCGCGGTGCAGCGCGTCGACGACGGTGGCGTCCTCGGGCTCCACACCGCCGCCGGGCGTGAGCCAGTACGGATCGACCCCCGGCTTCGTGCGCTTGATCAGGACGAGGTCGTCGCCGTCGAGCAGAACGGCGCGTGCGGTGCGCTTGACCACTGGGCGTTCGGTCATGGCAAGAGAGTGGCCCGGGGGAGGTCCTCTGAAACTCTCCCGGCCTACCGGACCGCGGCGTCCAGCGCCTGTTCGACGTCGGCGAGCAGGTCCTCGGCGTCCTCCGCGCCGACCGAGAAGCGGATGAACCCCTCCGCCACGGCGTCGCCGCCCCAGCGGCCCCGGCGTTCCGCGGTGGACCGGAGCCCGCCGAAGCTCGTCGCGTCGTCGACCAGACGCAGTGCGGACAGGAACCGCTCCGCGGTCCCCCGGTCGGCCAGCTCGAAGGAGACCACGGAGCCGAAGCGTCGCATCTGGCGTGCTGCTACCGGGTGCGACGGATCCGTGGGCAGCCCCGGATACCGCAGTCCGGTGACCTCCGCCCGCCCCCCCAACGCCTCGGCGAGGGCGAGGGCGGTGGTGCACTGCCGGTCGATACGCAGCTGGAGGGTGGCCAGCGAGCGGTGCGCGAGCCACGCCTCCATCGGCCCGGGGATCGCCCCGACGACCTTGCGCCAGCGCCGTACGTCTGCCGTCAACCGGGGGTCGCGACAGGTCACGTGGCCGAGCAGGAGATCGCCGTGTCCGGTCATGCCCTTGGTGTCGCTGGCGACCGAGAAGTCGGCGCCCAGCTCCAGCGGGCGCTGCCCGATCGGGGTGGCCAGGGTGTTGTCCACCGCTACCAGAGCGCCCGCCGTGTGCGCGGCCTCCACCAGGCGCCGGATGTCGCAGACGTCCAGCCCGGGGTTGGACGGGCTCTCGATCCACAGCAGTTTCGCGCCCTCCAGCAAGGCCGACTGGGCGTCCCCGCCGGTCGGCGCGGTACGGACCTCGACCCCGTACGCCGTCAGTTGGTCCCGTACGAGCGGAAGCGCCTGGTAGCCGTCGTCGGGCAGGACGACGGCGTCGCCCGAGCGGACCTGCGAGAGCAGCACCGCGGTGATCGCCGCCATCCCCGAGGCGAACACCGTGGTGCCCACCTCTTCACCGGGAGCCTCCAACTCCCCGATGGCCTGCTCCAGGAGGGTCCAGGTCGGATTGGTCTCCCTGCCGTAGGTGTAGGGCCCCACCGGATCGCCGGAGAGGTGGAAGTGGGCCGCGAAGACCGGGCCGGGCAGGGTGGGTTCGAACTGCTCCGGTACCGGAAGCCCGGCCCTTACCGCACGGGTGCCGTCGCCCAGGGTGCTCATTCCTGCTCCTTCGCTGCCCCGCCGGTGGGGGACCGGCGCTTTCCCCGCACTCTTCCAGAGGCCCGGGAGAAGGCTCCCACCAGTTCCCGCTGTCCGTCCTCCTCGGGCAGGGCGACCGGGGCCGGTGTGAGGGCCTTGCGGCCTGTGCAGGCGCTCGTCGGCACGGTGTCGCCGATCAACCGGGCGACCGCGGCCGGTACCCCCCGCGTCGGCGGCCGTCTTGACTAAGAAATTCTTCCTGTGTCTGATCGTGGCAGGCATGATCGGTGGTGGTCACCGGCGACGCAGGTACAGCCGACGGTGTGAGCGCAGAGGGCGGGACGGACCATGAAGGCATTCAGACTGGACGAGCTGGAGGCGGAGCGGGCCGCCAACGACGGTGCGTATCTGCAGTTCCTGCGGGAGCGCACCATGTCGGTCGGCCTCTACGCCCTGGACGCGGGAGAGCTCGACCCGCAGCAGCCGCACCAGCAGGACGAGGTCTACTTCGTCGTCAGCGGGCGGGCGTCGATCACGGTGGGGACGGAGACCACCCAGGTCGGCAGGGGAAGTGTCGTCTACGTGCCCGCGGGCGTGGCGCACAAGTTCCACCACATCACCGAGGACCTGCGGGTGATGGTCGTCTTCTCGCCGCCCGAGGGCTGACCGCCGGTCCGGGGCCCGCGCGCCGGGGATCGGGGGCGGGCCGGCCCCGGGGTTCCCTAGGGGCTCGATCAGGGGTCTTCAAGGGCTGCCCGGCCCCCGCGGGCCGCCTCCGCGCCTTTAGCATCGAGGCAAGGACCCAGAGAGACGAGGTAGAGGCGATGGCCGTGCGGGAGATATTCGCGGGAATGCCCTGGTGGGTGAAGTGGATCGCGGTGCCCGTCATTGTGATCTTCGTGTTCGGCGGGCTGATCGCCAGTGTGGTGGGCTTCGTGATCGGCCTGCTCTTCAAGGTGCTGCTCTTCGTCGTCCTGGTCGGCGGACTGCTCTTCCTCATCCGCAAGTTCATGTCGTCGTCGTCCTCGCGCGGTGACTGGTAGCACCCGGACACGGGCCGGCGCGGGGCCGCCTGCCCCGGGCGACCGGGCGGGCCCGGGTCCGGTGGCGAACCGGCGGGCCGGGGGCCATGAGCCGCCCCGGCGGACTCGGCCCCAGGAAGTCCGGGGCGGGCAGCGCCGACTCGGGAGCATTAGCCCAGCAGAGCTAAGTCCCGGAGGAAACCACCCGTTCGCCGCAGGCGGCCGATACAGTGGCACACCACTGCCGCCATCCGGAATGTGACCTTCCGTCACCATATCGATCACCTGATCGTCCTGGGTACGACAGTCCGGTCGTTGGCCTCCGATCGCCGCGCCCGGACCGGTCCTCGCCGGTCACGGGTCACCGGAACTCCGGTCCCCTCCGGCCCTCGGGATCGCGGCAGTCCCGTGGGGGCGGCCCCCACGGGAGGGCCGAGGGCCCGTCACCATGCCTGGGGGTGACCGTTGACCACGGCATCGAGCACCGCTGTCCCGACGTTGATCGGTTCGGTTCAGCGGGCGTTGAGGCTGCTGGAAGCTGTGGGAAATCATCGGAACGGCGCGCCCGCGAAACAGCTGGCCCGCGAGGCGGGGCTGCCGCTGCCGACCGCGTACCACCTCCTGCGCACCCTGACCCACGAGGGCTATCTCCGCCGGGAGAACGGGGTCTTCCACTTCGGTGCGGCCGCCGAGAACCTCACATCGGCCCCGGGGGCCAGGAGCCGTCTGCGCCGCGCCCCTTCCGTCGCCGACTCCCTCAGCCACTGGCGGGACATCCTCGGGGCCCCGGTGTACTGCGCCGTCTACTGCGACGGCGAGATCGAGCTCGTCGCGGTCGCGGACGCGCCCGACACCCCGGCGGTGGAGGAGTGGGCCTCCTTCCGGGAGACCGCCCACGCCCACGCCATCGGCCAGTGTCTGCTCGCCCAACTCGACGAGCAGGCCCGCGAGGAGTATCTCGACCGCTACCCCGTACGGCCCCTCACCCGTTACTCAGTGCGAGATCGCGCCACACTTCTGGAACGGCTGCGTACCCTCCGACGAGGTGAACCGGTCATCGAACGCCAGGAGTACGCACTGGGGACCGTGTGCGCCGCCATTCCGGTCACCGCCGGTGCCACCATTGCGGCGATGGCCATTTCTGTACCCCTGGACCGAGAAGATCGGTTGCTACCCGCAGTCGAACAGTTACGTGGCGAAGTCGCCAGCCTCTTGCGTTCGTTCGTGTTCTCTATCAGTATCTGAAAAATCACTCCTTGTGATCTGCTATCGCGTGCACCACGATGGCGTCAATAGGGCCATGGGGGATCATTCCTGGCCAGTTTCATCTACTGCGGGGTTGAACGATGCGCGAGTCGGTTCAAGCAGAGGTCATGATGAGCTTCCTCGTCTCCGAGGAACTCTCGTTCCGTATTCCGGTGGAGCTCCGGTACGAGGTCGGCGACCCGTATGCCATCCGGATGACGTTCCACCTGCCCGGCGATGCCCCTGTGACCTGGGCTTTCGGCCGTGAGCTGCTGCTGGACGGGCTCAACAGCCCGAGTGGCGACGGAGATGTGCACATCGGTCCCACCGAACCGGAGGGCCTCGGCGATGTGCACATCCGGCTCCAGGTGGGCGAGGACCGTGCGCTGTTCCGAGCGGGAACGGCACCGCTGGTGGCGTTCCTCGACCGGACGGACAAGCTCGTGCCGCTGGGTCAGGAACACACGCTGGGTGACTTCGACGGCAACCTGGAGGAAGCGCTCGGCCGCATCCTCGCCGAGGAGCAGAACGCCGGGTGACCGGGCGCACCCGGTGCCCCCTCACCCCTTCTTACGACGACGGCCCCGGCCGGCCCGCACGGGCGCGGCCGTAGCCGTCTGTGCGCTGCCGGCCCCCGGGCGGTCCGCGGAGACCACCAGCGCGGCGAGCGCCGTGGTCACCGGCACCGAGGCGACCAGGCCGATCGACCCGATCAGAGTGCGGACGATCTCCTCGGCCACCAGCTCGCTGTTGGCCACCGTCCCCATACTGCTCTGGGCGATGGAGAAGAGCAGTAGCAGGGGCAGTGCCGCGCCCGCGTACGCCAGCACCAGGGTGTTGACCACCGAGGCGATGTGGTCCCTCCCGATCCGGATACCTGCCCGGTACAGCCCCTTCCAACCCATTCCGGGGTCGGCCTGGTGCAGTTCCCAGACCGCGGAGGTCTGGGTGACCGTCACATCGTCGAGCACCCCGAGCGAACCGATGATGACACCGGCCAGCAGCAGGCCGCTCATATCGATGTCCGGGTAGAGGCCGTGGATGAGGCCGGTGTTGTCGTCGGTGTTGCCGCTCAGGTTCGCCCAGCCGATGAACAAGGAGCCCAGCAGCCCGATCAGCAGCAGGGAGATCAGGGTGCCGACGACCGCGACGGAGGTGCGGGCCGTCACGCCGTGGCACAGGTAGAGCGCCGCCAGCATGATGGCGCTGGCCCCGATCACCGCCACCACCAGCGGATTCGAACCCTGCAGGATCGCCGGCAGGATGAACAGGGTCAGCACGGCGAACGACACGGCCAGCGCCACCAGCGCCATCACCCCGCGCAGCCGGCCCACCACGACCACCGCCAGCGCGAAGATCCCGGCCAGCAGCGCCATGGGAACCTTCCGGTCCACATCGGTCACGGAGTACTGGAGGTCGCGCGGTGCGTCGGGGGCGTAGGCCACCACCACGCCCTGGCCCTCCTTCAGCTGGCGGGGCGCGTCCGGCTGGACCACCTCGACGAACCTGCGGCCCTTGTCGGGGCCGCCGGCCACCTCGACGGTCGCCTTCGCGCACTCCCCCTCCTGCTCGTTGACGGCCTCCCGCCCCGAGGGCGTGGAGGTGTCGCCGGTCGGGGGCACCTGCGAGGCGTTGACGTCGGCGCAGTCGACCTTGACGACCTGGACGACCTTCCCGTCCTGGGTCTGCCGGTCGAAACCGACGCCGGTGCGTTCGTGGTCGGGCGCGCCGCCGGGCCAGAGGGCGATCAGGCCGATGACGACCGCCGTGGCGAACGGGATCACCACGGCGGCGATGACCTTGCGCAGATGCCGGGAGACGGGAGCGGCCGGGCCGTGGCTGTGCGTGTGGCCGTGGGAGTGGCCCTGGGGCGGCTGGGAAGCGGAGTCGCTCGGGGGAGAGGTCACGGGGCGATCATCGCAAGAACGCGGGGGCCCTCTGGTCAGCACGCCGGAAAGGACGCTAGCGTGGAGGCACCTTTGCACACGCGGGAGCTCGGAGCACCGGGCTGAGAGGGCGCTGACCGCCGTACGTCCGCACGTACGGGAAACGCTGCGCCGACCGCCGAACCTGTTACCGGGTAATGCCGGCGTAGGGAGTAGGTCTCATGACCACATCGGACGCACGCACGCCTGCCTCGAAACAGAACGACGAGGCCGGGAAGTCCATCGGCTGGCACAAGGGGTACGTCCAGGGCTCGCGCCCGGACCTCCGGGTGCCGGTCCGACAGGTGCACCTCACCAACGGCAAGGACGTGACGCTGTACGACACGTCGGGGCCGTACACCGACCCCGCCGTCGACACCGATGTCCGCCGCGGCCTCACGCCTCTGCGGGAGAACTGGATCATCGCCCGCGGCGACACCGAGGAGTATGCGGGACGGCCCGTCCGCCCCGAGGACGACGGGCTCAAGCACACCTCGCCGCGGGGCGGGCTGCGCAACCTCGACGCCGTCTTCCCGGGCCGCCCGCGCCAGCCGCGCCGCAGCCGCGACGGACGGCCCGTCACCCAGCTCGCGTACGCCCGGCGGGGGGAGGTCACCCCGGAGATGGAGTACGTGGCGATCCGGGAGAACGTCGAGGCGGAGGTCGTACGGGAGGAGATCGCGGCGGGCCGGGCGGTGCTGCCGGCCAACGTCAACCACCCGGAGATCGAGCCGATGATCATCGGCAAGCGGTTCCTGGTGAAGGTCAACGCCAACATCGGCAACTCGGCCGTCACCTCCTCCATCGAGGAGGAGGTGGACAAGATGACCTGGGCGACGAAGTGGGGCGCCGACACGGTCATGGACCTGTCCACCGGACGCAACATCCACACCACCCGCGAGTGGGTGCTGCGCAACTCCCCCGTGCCGATCGGCACGGTCCCGCTCTACCAGGCCCTGGAGAAGGTGGACGGCCGGGCCGAGGAGCTGACGTGGGAGATCTACAAGGACACCGTCATCGAACAGGCCGAACAGGGCGTGGACTACATGACGGTGCACGCCGGAGTGCGCCTGCCGTACGTCCCGCTGACGGCCCGTCGCAAGACCGGGATCGTCTCGCGCGGCGGTTCGATCATGGCGGCCTGGTGCCTCGCGCACCACAAGGAGTCGTTCCTCTACGAGCACTTCGAGGAGCTCTGCGAGATCCTCGCGACGTACGACGTCACCTACTCGCTCGGTGACGGACTGCGCCCCGGCTCGATCGCGGACGCCAACGACGAGGCGCAGTTCGCCGAGCTGCGCACCCTGGGCGAGCTGAACACGGTGGCCAAGCGGTTCGGCGTCCAGACCATGATCGAGGGCCCCGGGCACGTCCCGATGCACAAGATCAAGGAGAACATCGACCTCCAGCAGGAGATCTGCGAGGAGGCTCCGTTCTACACGCTGGGCCCGCTGACCACGGACGTGGCGCCCGCCTACGACCACATCACCTCCGGTATCGGCGCCGCGATGATCGCCTGGTGGGGTACGGCGATGCTCTGCTACGTCACGCCCAAGGAGCACCTGGGGCTGCCGAACCGGGACGACGTGAAGACCGGCGTCATCACCTACAAGATCGCCGCCCACGCGGCCGACCTGGCCAAGGGGCACCCGGGTGCCCAGGAGTGGGACGACGCCCTCTCCGACGCACGGTTCGAATTCCGCTGGGAGGACCAGTTCAACCTGGCCCTCGATCCGGAGACGGCCCGGGAGTACCACGACGAGACGCTGCCCGCCGAACCGGCGAAGACGGCGCACTTCTGCTCGATGTGCGGACCGAAGTTCTGCTCGATGAAGATCTCCCAGGACATCCGGCGGCAGCACGGCGGTTCGCAGCAGGAGATCGAGGAGGGCATGGCGGCGAAGTCGAAGGAGTTCGCCGCCGCCGGCAACCGGGTCTACCTGCCGATCGCCGACTGAGCCGCCCGGCGGCCGGTCCGTCCCGGTCGCCGGGACGGACCGGCCGCCGCCTGGACCGGACGGTGGTCGGGCCTGCTCCGGGCCGGGCGGCTGCGCCGTGCCGAACGGGTTGTCGATGACGTAGCGCCAGAACCCGTCGGAGCCCCGGCGGGCGACGTCGGTGGCCGTGCCCGCGATCCGGACCTGTTGGCCGTGCGCCGCCCGGCCCTCCACGGCCCAGTCGACGATCAGGAGCGCCAGATCGCCGGAGACGTAGGTGTGGCGCGGGGAGACCCGGATCGGTACGGGCAGGGCGAGGAAGTCCCGGTGGGCCGGTATCCGGTCGGGGCCGGTCCGGGGGCGGCCGGGCCGGGGGACGAACAGCGCGTCGGCCTCGTACAGCCGGTCGACGACGTCGGCGTCGAAGGTGTTGAACGCCCGCTCCAGGACGTACGGGTGATCGGCGGCGACGGTGGTCCGATGCACACGGGCGGGATGCGTCATGCCGTCAGTGAACAGCCCGCCGACGCGGGTCACCCAACGGATACCCACGCGGCCGGCGACCGGGAGCCGGCACCCACCGCCCGCGGCCGCACGGCCCGTCCCGGGCCGGACTGCCCGGTCGAGGTGGCCCTCGCCGCGGCTGAGCGGCCGGAGGCGGAAGCACCCGGCGCGGAGCCCTGAACCGGCCGTGGTGGCAAGGCCCGTAGGGCGTTCTGCGTGGATTGGCCAACCTCGGCCATTCCGAAGGTATTTGCGGGGGTTGAACGCCTTATTGGGCGACAGTATGGACACAGTCGTGTGGCAGGTGGATGTACGTTCCCCTCCTGCGTCAATGCAGCTTGACCCAGTCCTTATCTGTGGCTTACTTTCCGGCTTGCTTGGCTGAAAAGGGGAGCCCTCGCACGGGGGGCTTCGGGGAGGGAAACACAGTGAACTGGTACCTGGCCGTACTCAAGAACTACGCAGGCTTCAGCGGACGTGCGCGCCGCAAGGAGTACTGGATGTTCACCTTGATCCACATGGTCGTGGCGATCGTCCTCGCGGCTGTCGGATTCGCGATAGAGACCACCATCCCGTACATGATCTACCTGGTCGCGACGGTCATTCCGTCGCTCGCGGTGATGGTGCGGCGTCTGCACGACACCGGTCGCTCGGGCTGGTGGTTCCTGATCTCGTTCGTCCCGCTGGTCGGCGGCATCATCCTGCTCGTCTTCCTCGCTTCGGAGGGCAAGCACGAGGCGAACCAGTACGGCGCCAACCCGAAGCTGGCTCCGCAGGCCGTCTGATCCACCGCTCCGGTCCGTCCGGAGCGTCCCCGGGCCGGGCGCGGCACTTGCCGCCCCGGCCCGCGGTGTGTCCGGGCGACGGAAGCACGGTGCGGCCCGGCGGGAGTCCGGGCTCCTTCTCAGTCCGGCTGGTGTTCGGGGCCGCCGAAGTCCGGGCTGGTGAAGTCGGGGCTGGTGAAGGTCGGCCGGGGCCCGGCCGCCGGGCCGTCCTCCGGGCCGGAGAAGTCCGGCCTGCTGTAGCCGATCTTCGGGATACGGTGGGGTGAACGGTGCGGGGTGCGTGCGGCGGGGCCCGCCGTGGGGTCGTCCAGGGCGTCCCGGAGGAACGGGAGGATGCCCCGCTCCAGCAGAGCGTGGCGCCACGCCTCCCTGGCCCGCGCGACCTCTTCCGGAAGCTCCTGCTCCTCGTCCTCGGCGTCCAGGGACGTCGCACCGTTGCGGAGCGCGGTGACGAGCAGCCCGACGGCGGCGACCAGGATCGCCGCGGCGGCGACGCAGGCGAAGAACCACCCGGCCGTGACCAGGGGGCGGCCGAACGCCCACGACGGGTTGACCGCCCTGAGCAGGTAGCCGACGAGCAGGAAGATGACGGCCGCGGCGCCGGCCAGCAGCGGCGTCAGCACCGTGACGACCGCGCCTACGCCCGCACCGGCTCCGGCCGCCGTGCTCTGCGGCCCGTCCAGAGGCGGTACCTCCTCGGCGGCCGCCGCCCGGCGCAGTTCGCCGCGGGCCTGGACGTAGTGCTCGTACTCGGTGGCCGCGGACGCGGTGATCAGCGCCGTGGCGCCGAGCGCCAGGGTACGCAGCTGTTCGGTGTTGAGCCGGTCACCGACGCCCTCGAGGTCCGGGCGTTCGTGAGCGTGGCGCAGTGCGTCGCCCAGGATCCGCTCGTACTCGGGTCCGTCCTCGGCCAGCAGGTGCGGAGCGCTTGTCATCTGCATCCCCCGATGCTCCGTCGGTGCCCGAATGCCCGCGTGGACCGGGCGATCGGGCGGAAACGGAGGAGAGCCTGCCACTGTTAGGCCGATGGTAGAGCGCTCACGGCACGCGGTGACAGGGTGTTTCCAGAATTGGGTCCGGTGAGGGGCCCGGTGATCGGCGGGGTCGGCGCGGACGCAACCTGAAGCGCCTTCCCCCTCGACGGTCAGTCATGCAGGGGGAGCTGAACCACCAGCAGCTTTCCGGCCATGGTCACACCGCCGTCCATGGCGATGGCGAGACCGTCCGCGTACACGTGGGGGCCGGTGATCACGGGGCCCGACTCCTCGTCGCCGTCCTCCGTGCCGACCTCGCCCAGAAGGTACGGAATGGGGCTGTGACCATGGACGACGCGCTGTCCTCCGTACGTCGACAGCAGCTCGCGCACGGCGTGGGAGCCGCCCTCGTCCCGGAAGGCGAACCGCTTGGTGAGCTTGCGGAACAGGTCCCAGCACTCGTCGGCGTCGTTGCGCGTGAGAATGGCCGTGATCGTGTCGTTGACGTCCTCGATGGTGGAGCCGTAGTCGAGGTAGGCCGTCGTGTCGGAGTGCAGCAGCAGATGGCCGTCCTGCTCGACGACGGCGTCGAGTCGCGACATCCACTGGAGGTGGACGTCCTGGAGGCGGTCCATGTCGGCCTTCTGGCCGCCGTTGAGCAGCCAGGCGGCCTGGAAGGTGGCGGTGCCCGCCCCCGAGTTGACGGGGGTGTCGCCGAACCGCTTGGCGCCGATCAGCAGCAGTTCGTGGTTGCCCATCAGGGCCTTGCAGTAGCCGCCCGCCGCCGCGGCCTCGGCGGAGAGCCGCATGACGAGGTCGATGACTCCGATGCCGTCCGGGCCGCGGTCGGTGAAGTCGCCGAGGAACCACAGCCGGGCGTTGCCCGCGGCCCACTTCCCGTCGGCGTCGACGAGGCCCTGCTCCCCGAGGGCGGCCAGCAGCTCGTCCAGGTAGCCGTGCACGTCCCCGACGACGTAGAGCGGACCGCGGCTGTCCTCGGGGCCGGGGCCGGGGCTCGGCTCGGAGACCGTCCGGACCTGGACCGTGTCGCCGCGACGGATGACCGGGAGGTCCCGCTCGGTCGGGGTGTAGCCGTCCGGCTGCTCGTCGCCCACGACGGCGTTGCCGGGGTGCGGCGGCGGTGCGGGCGTGGGGGGCGGCACGGAGGCCCCGGGAGCTCCGGGGGCCTGCGGTGGGGACGCGCCGGGCGGCGGGCCCGGCTCCGGTGCGCGCGGCGGCACCGGGGATGGCGGTGCCGCCTGAGCGGGCGGTGGCACGGGTGTCTGCGCGTACGGCGGAACCCGGAAGTCACGCAACGTCGCCGTCCGCACCACGGGTTCCTGACCGGCCCCCTGAGTCATCGACCCCTCCACCACCGTCGCGCCGCCGTACACCTGACGGGCCGTGCCTGGTAGAGGTGGTCCGCGGTGTCGTGCGCCCATCATAGGAATGCGGATCGATCTGTGTGACGCACCAGGGGTGGTGAATCCGGGCGCACGCACGGTTCACCGGCCGATTGGTCCGAAAAGTGACGATCAATCCCTGCTGGGGGAGCGCGGCGCGCTGACCGTGGTGCGGGGTGGACGTCGCTGGGAGGAGGTCCGGACGATGAGCTCCGTCGGTATGACCTGCTCCACCGGCCCGTCGTGCTCGACCCCTTCGATGGCGTCGATGAGGAGCTGGACGACGGCCGTGCCGATGCGCCGGGGCTTCAGCGAGAGCGTCGTGATGGGCGGTTCGGTGGCCGCGTACACGGTGGACTCGCTGCAGCAGACCAGCAGCAGGTCGTCGGGGACGCGCAGCCCGTAGCGGCGGGCCGCGGCGAGGAGGTCGGTCCCGTTGGGGTCGAAGAGCCCGTAGACGGCGTCGGGGCGATCCGGGCGGGCGAGCAGCCGGTCGGCGGCTACCGCGCCCGCGCACGGGTCGTGGGCAGGGTAGGACTCGTAGACGGGGTCCTGGCCGACCCGCTCGCACCAGTGGAGGTAGGCGGCGGTGGACAGCCGGGTGTACGTGTCGGTGGTGTTGCCGGTCAGCAGGCCGATGCGGCGGGCCCCGGCGGCGGCGAGGTGGTCGAGGAGGTCGAGCACGGCGGCCCGGTGGTCGTTGTCGACCCAGGCGGTGACGGGGAGCGTCCCGGCCGGGCGGCCGTCCGATACGACGGGCAGACCCTGGCGGACGAGTTCGGTGACGACCGGGTCCTGGTCGGAGGGGTCGATGACGACGGTTCCGTCGAGCGCGACGTTCGACCAGACGTCGTGCCGGGAGGTGGCGGGGAGGATGACGAGGGCGTAGCCGCGGGCGAGCGCCGCGGAGGTCGCGGCTCTCGCCATCTCCGCGAAGTACGCGAATTCGGTGAAGGTGAAAGGTTCATTCCCGTACGTGGTCACGGTCAGGCCGATGAGCCCCGACTTGCCCGTACGGAGGGTTCGGGCCGCGGCGGACGGGCGGTAGCCCAGGCGCTCGGCGACCTCGCGGACATGGCGGCGGGTGGCGTCCGGGAGCCTGCCCTTGCCGTTGAGCGCGTCGGAGACGGTCGTGATCGAGACGCCGGCCGCAGCGGCCACGTCACGGATCCCCGCCCGTCCTGGCCGGCCGCTGCGCCGGGGGGTCTCCGTCCGGCTCACCTGGTGCTTCCCTGCTGCTGTCATGGCGAGCCGATAGTAGGGCTCCGAAGGGTGGTCGGTCCGGTCGCATATGCCCACGTTGACAGGTACGTTTCTGCAAGGCGACGCGCCATCAGTTCCATGGTAAAGCAAGGCAGTTGGGCATTAAGGCTTACAGGTTTCAGGCGAGGTGGCCTCGCGGCCTGCTGGATGGCCGATGTCTCGAAGAGGTCTCAACTCACCAGTTCGGGGGACGCGCGCCACGGCGCGGGCCACCGGCGCGCGTTTGGGCGGCGAGCGCCCCCTCCGGCGGAAACCCGTGGCGGCCCCCGCGGAGGCCCCTTCCCGGGCACCGCGGCCGATTTCCCGCTCGGCCCATTCGCACCGGGGCCCAATCCTCATAGGGTGTGCAGTATTGATGTGAACGGATGGTCGAGGAGGACCTGCGGTGAGCGAGACGAGCCCCAAGCTGCGCGCCGAACTGGACGGCGTTCCCGCCTACGTGCCGGGGAAGCCGGCGGCGGCCGGTGGTCCGGTCGCGTACAAGCTGTCCTCCAACGAGAACCCCTATCCGCCCCTGCCGGGCGTCCTGGAGTCGGCGCTCGCCGCGGCGGGGACCTTCAACCGCTACCCGGACATGGCGTGCACCGGTCTGATGAACGAGCTGGCCGAGCGTTTCGGTGTGCCCCTCTCGCATCTCGCCACCGGCACCGGCTCGGTGGGGGTCGCCCAGCAGCTGCTGCAGGCCACATCGGGCCCCGGTGACGAGGTCGTCTACGCCTGGCGGTCCTTCGAGGCGTACCCGATCATCACCCAGGTCAGCGGAGCGACCTCGGTCAAGGTGCCGTTGACCGAGGGGGATGTGCACGACCTCGACGCGATGGCGGAGGCGATCACCGACCGGACCCGGCTGATCTTCGTCTGCAACCCCAACAACCCCACCGGCACGGTGGTGCGCCGAGCCGAGCTGGAACGGTTCCTCGACCGGGTGCCGAGCGATGTGCTGGTGGTGCTCGACGAGGCGTACAAGGAGTTCATCCGTGACGCCGATGTGCCGGACGGCATCGAGATCTACCGGGACCGGCCCAATGTGGCGGTGCTGCGGACCTTCTCCAAGGCGTACGGCCTGGCGGGGCTGCGGGTCGGGTTCGCGGTGGCCCACGAGCCGGTGGCGGCGGCGCTGCGCAAGACGGCCGTCCCCTTCGGTGTGAGCCAGCTCGCCCAGGACGCGGCGGTGGCCTCGCTCCGGGCGGAGGACGAGCTGCTGGGCCGGGTCGGCTCGCTGGTCGCCGAGCGCTCCCGGGTGAGCGCCGAGCTGAAGCGCCAGGGCTGGGCGGTGCCGGAATCGCAGGCGAACTTCGTCTGGCTGCGGCTGGGGGAGCGGACCCTCGACTTCGCGGGCGCCTGCGAGCGGGCCGGCGTGGTCGTGCGCCCGTTCGCCGGGGAGGGCGTACGGGTCACGATCGGCGAGAGCGAGGGCAACGACCTCTTCCTCAAGGCGGCGGAGGCGTTCCGCGCGGAGCTGTAGCCTCCGCTCCCCCGCAGGCCGAAGCGGTGTCCGTACGGGCCCCGGACCTTGATCGACGAGGTCCGGGGCCCGTCGCGTGGGCCGGCTCCGGCGTGCGAGGGGGCCGAGGGGCGAAGCGGTCGGCGGGGCGGGACCGGCTTCGGCGCGTGCGGCCGGCGGGGGCGGGGCGGTCTCGGCGCGGATAGTCGGCGGCGGGGCGGTCTCGGCGCGTGCGGACTGCGGGGACGGAACGGTCTCGGCGCGCATGGTCTGCGGGGACGGGGCGGTCTCGGCGCGGGTGGTCGGCGAAAAGGGGTACCCCCGGCGAAGGGTCCGAAAGTGTGTGCGCCATAATTGCTTGTGAATGTGAACGCGTTCACAAGCGTGCCCTGCTTTCCCCCGTAATCGGTGGAATCGCCGGGGCGTAGTGCCGGTACGACCACGGCGATGTAAGGAGACTGACGACGTGGACCTCGCTCTGGCGCCGGAGACCCTGGCGCGATGGCAGTTCGGCATCACCACCGTCTACCACTTCCTCTTCGTCCCGCTGACGATCTCGCTCGCCGCGCTCACGGCCGGTCTGCAGACCGCCTGGGTGCGGACGGAGAAGGAGAAGTACCTCAGGGCCACCAAGTTCTGGGGCAAGCTGTTCCTGATCAACATCGCCATGGGCGTCGTCACGGGCATCGTCCAGGAGTTCCAGTTCGGCATGAACTGGTCCGACTACTCGCGCTTCGTCGGCGACGTCTTCGGCGCTCCGCTCGCCTTCGAGGCGCTGATCGCCTTCTTCTTCGAGTCCACCTTCATCGGGCTGTGGATCTTCGGCTGGGACAAGCTCCCGAAGAAGATCCACCTCGCCTGCATGTGGATGGTCTCGATCGGCACGATCCTCTCCGCCTACTTCATCCTGGCGGCCAACTCCTGGATGCAGCACCCGGTCGGCTACCGGATCGACGAGGAGCGCGGACGCGCCGAGCTGACCGACTTCTGGCGGGTCCTCACCCAGGACACCGCGGTCACCCAGTTCTTCCACACGATCACGGCGGCGTTCCTGGTCGGCGGCGCCTTCATGGTCGGCATCGCCGCCTTCCACCTGGCGCGCAAGAAGCACATCCCGGTGATGCGGACCTCGCTGCGGCTCGGCCTGATCACCGTCGTGGCGGCCGGAATGCTCACCGCCGTCAGCGGCGACAGCCTCGCCAAGGTCATGTTCCGGCAGCAGCCGATGAAGATGGCCGCCGCCGAGGCCCTCTGGGACGGGCAGGACGGGGCGCCGTTCTCGATCTTCGCGTACGGGGACGTCAGCGAGGGCCACAACTCGGTTGAGATATCGATCCCCGGGGTGCTCTCCTTCCTCGCCAACAACGACCCGAACTCGCACGTCCCCGGCATCAACGACATCAACAAGAGCC
Source organism: Streptomyces sp. NPDC017448 (assembly GCF_044330565.1). NCBI lineage: Bacteria > Bacillati > Actinomycetota > Actinomycetes > Kitasatosporales > Streptomycetaceae > Streptomyces > Streptomyces sp. NPDC017448. Next base: position 305,830 of record NZ_JBIRLM010000006.1, read on the forward strand.
TTGAGGAGAAGCACGGGCCCGGCGACTACCGCCCCAACATCCCGGTCGCGTTCTGGAGCTTCCGGTGGATGATCGGCTTCGGGATGGCCTCCTTCGGCCTCGGCCTGCTGGGGCTCTGGCTGACCCGGAAGAAGTTCCTGCTGCCGCCGGCGCTGCGGACCGGTGAGGACGAGGTGCCGCATCTGGTCCTCTTCAAGAACAAGGCCCTGAGCCCGAAGCTCACCAAGCTCTACTGGCTCGTGGCGCTCTGGACGCTGCTCTTCCCGCTGATCGCCAATTCCTGGGGCTGGATCTTCACCGAGATGGGCCGCCAGCCGTGGGTGGTCTACGGAGTGCTCCAGACCCGGGCGGGGGTCTCCCCCGGTGTCTCGCAGGGCGAGGTCATCACCTCGATGGTCGTCTTCACCCTGTTGTACGCGGTGCTCGCCGTGATCGAGGTGAAGCTGCTCGTGAAGTACATCAAGGCAGGTCCTCCGGAACTCACCGAGGACGACCTCAACCCGCCCAAGAAGATCGGCGGACACGACGAAGAAGACGCCGACCGGCCCATGGCCTTCTCGTACTGAGCACAGGAGCTGAGAGATGGAACTCCACGACGTCTGGTTCGTGCTCATCGCCGTCCTCTGGACCGGCTACTTCTTCCTGGAGGGGTTCGACTTCGGCATCGGGGTCCTCACCCGGCTGCTGGCCCGTGACCGCAAGGAGCGGCGGGTCCTGATCAACACGATCGGACCCGTCTGGGACGGCAATGAGGTCTGGCTGCTCAGCGCCGGCGGCGCGACCTTCGCCGCCTTCCCCGAGTGGTACGCCACCCTCTTCTCCGGCTTCTACCTGCCGCTGCTGATCATCCTGTTCTGCCTGATCGTGCGCGGCGTCGCCTTCGAGTACCGCGCCAAGCGGCCCGAGGAACGGTGGCAGACGAACTGGGAGACCGCGATCTTCTGGACCTCCCTGATTCCCGCCGTGCTGTGGGGCGTGGCCTTCGGGAACATCGTGCGGGGCGTGAAGATCGACGCCGACATGGAGTACGTCGGCAACGTCTGGGACCTCCTCAACCCGTACGCCCTTCTCGGCGGCCTCGTCACGCTCACCCTCTTCACCTTCCACGGGACGGTGTTCGCGGGACTCAAGACGGCGGGCGACATCCGGGTCCGGGCCCGCGCCCTGGCGCTCAAGCTGGGGCCGGTCACCGCGGTGCTCGCCCTGGGCTTCCTGCTCTGGACCCAGGCCGACAACGGGAACGGCTGGAGCCTGGGGGCCCTGATCGTGGCGGTGGCGGCGCTCACGGCCGCGATCGCGGCCGTCGCCAAGGGCCGCGAGGGCTGGTCGTTCGCCTTCTCGGGCGTGACGATCGCGGCGGCGGTCGCGATGCTCTTCCTGACGCTCTTCCCGAACGTCATGCCGTCCTCGCTGAACGACGCCTGGAACCTCACCGTCACCAACGCCTCGTCCAGCCCGTACACGCTCCGGATCATGACCTGGTGCGCGGGCATCGCCACGCCCGTCGTGCTGCTCTACCAGAGCTGGACCTACTGGGTCTTCCGCAAGCGCATCGGCACCCAGCACATCGCCGACGCGCACTGACCCCGGCGAGCCGCGGGCCCCGTCACCCCTGAGGGGCCCGCGGCCGACGCCGATCCCGCAGAGCTCACCGACCCCGCCGGGGGGATGTTTCACGTGAAACCGATCGATCCGCGTCTCCTCCACCACGCACGGGCCACCCGCCTCTTCCTGGTGGCCGCGGTCGCCCTCGGCCTGCTCGGCGCCCTGCTGGTGATCGCTCAGGCGATGCTCATCGCCGAGATCGTGGTGGGCGGTTTCGAGGGCGGGCTCACCGTCACCGAGTTGCGCACCCCTCTGCTGCTGCTCGCCGCGGTGGCGGTCGGCCGGGCCCTGATCGCCTGGCTCACCGAGCTGGCGGCCCATCGCGCGAGCGCGGCCGTCAAGTCCGAACTGCGCGGCCGTCTCCTGGAGCGGGCCACGCTTCTGGGCCCCGACTGGCTGAGCGGCCAGCGCACCGGCTCCCTGACCACCCTGGCGACCCGGGGGATCGACGCGCTCGACGACTACTTCGCCCGCTACCTTCCCCAGCTCGGCCTCGCGGTCGTCGTACCCGTCGCGGTGCTCGCCCGGATCGTCACCGAGGACTGGGTGTCGGCGGCGATCATCGTGGTCACCCTGCCGCTCATCCCGCTGTTCATGATCCTGATCGGCTGGGCCACCCAGTCCCGGATGGACCGCCAGTGGCAGCTGCTGTCCCGGCTCTCCGGGCACTTCCTGGACGTGGTCGCCGGGCTGCCGACCCTCAAGGTCTTCGGCCGGGCCAAGGCCCAGGCCGCCTCGATCCGCACGATCACCTCCGACTACCGCCGAGCCACCCTGCGTACCCTGCGGATCGCCTTCCTCTCCTCGTTCGCCCTGGAGCTGCTGGCCACGCTGTCGGTGGCCCTGGTCGCCGTGACGATCGGCATGCGGCTCGTCCACGGAGAGCTCGACCTCTACACCGGCCTGGTCGTCCTGATCCTGGCCCCCGAGGCCTATCTGCCGATCCGCCAGGTGGGGGCGCAGTACCACGCGGCGGCCGAGGGGCTGTCGGCCGCCGAGGAGGTCTTCACGGTCCTGGAGACCGCGCCTCCCCCCTCGGGGGCCGGGGAGGTCCCCGACTCGCTGCGGCTGGAGCTGGCGGAGGTGACCGTACGCCACCGGGGCCGCGCCGAACCGTCGCTGAACGCCGCGTCGCTCACCGTGGAGCCCGGGGAGACCGTCGCCCTGGTCGGCCCGAGCGGAGTCGGCAAGTCCACCCTGCTGAACGTGGTCCTCGGGTTCGCCGTGCCCGATGAGGGACACGTCCGGGTGGGCGGCCGGGACCTCGCGGAGCTGGACCTCGAACGCTGGCGGAGCCGTATCGCCTGGGTTCCCCAGCGCCCCCACCTCTTCGCCGGCACGATCGCCGAGAACGTCCGGCTCGCCCGGCCCGGCGCCGATGACGAGGCAGTCCTCGCGGCGCTGCGGGAAGCCGGCGCGTACGACTTCGTCGCCGCCCTGCCCGAGGGGATGCTCACGGCGCTCGGTGAGGACGGTGCCGGGCTCTCCGCGGGCCAGCGCCAGCGCCTCGCCCTGGCCCGCGCGTTCCTCGCCGACCGGCCGGTCCTGCTGCTGGACGAGCCGACCGCGAGCCTGGACGGCGAGAGCGAGGCGGGCATCGTCGACGCGGTACGGAGGCTGGCCGCCGGGCGGACCGTCCTCCTGGTCGTCCACCGCCCGGCGCTGCTGGCGGTCGCCGACCGGGTGGTGACCCTGGAGGCGGGCGGCGCCGTCCGCCGGACCGGAGCGGCGGGACGCGGCACCGGACCGGCCGTCCCCCAGCCGCTCGCCGGGGGCGAACTCCTCGACACCCGCCGGGCGGAGGAACTGCGCGCGGCCGACAGCGGCCCGGGGGGGACGGAGGCTCCTTCCGGACGGGTGCTCGCCCGCGTCCGGAGGTCCGCCGGGGCACAGCGGGGACAGCTGGCCCTGGCCCTGCTGCTGGGCAGCCTGGCGGTCGGGTCGGCCGTGGGGCTCATGGCGGTCTCCGGCTGGCTGATCTCCCGCGCCTCCGAAGAACCCCCGGTCATGTACTTGATGATGGCGGTCACCGCGACCCGCGCCTTCGGTATCGGACGGGCGGTCTTCCGCTACGCCGAGCGGCTCGTCTCGCACGACGCCGTCCTCAAGCTCCTCGCCGACCTGCGCGTCTCCGTCTACCGGGGTCTCGAACGCATCGCACCCGCCGGGCTGCGCACCACGCGCCGCGGCGATCTGCTGACCCGGCTCGTCGCCGACGTGGACGCGCTCCAGGACTACTGGCTGCGCTGGCTGCTGCCGGCCGGGACCGCCGCCGTGGTGGGGGCCGCGGCCGCCGGATTCACCGGCTGGCTGCTCCCGGAGGCGGGCGTGATCCTCGCGGTCGGGCTGCTGCTCGCCGGGGTGGTCGTTCCGCTCGTCAGCGGCGCCTGCGCCCGCCGTACGGAGGGCCGGCTCGCCCCGGCCCGCGCCGCCCTGGCCACCCGTGTCACCGACCTCCTCGGCGGCACCGCGGAGCTGACCGTCGCCGGGGCGCTGCCCGAGCGCCGGAGGCGGCTGCGCGAGGCCGACGCCCTGCTCACCCGGATCGCCTCGCGGGCCGCCGCCGCGACCGCCCTGGGCGGCGGCCTCTCCGCCCTGGTCTGCGGGCTCACCGTGGTGGCCGCCGGGCTCGTCGCCGTGCCCGCCGTGAACGACGGCCGGTTGTCGGGGGTCGCGCTCGCCGTGGTGGTGCTGACCCCGCTCGCCGCCTTCGAGGCCGTCGCCGGGCTGCCGCTCGCCGTGCAGTACCGCCGCCGCGTCGCCCGGAGCGGGGAGCGGGTGTACGAGGTGCTGGACGCCCCCGTCCCCGTACGCGAGCCCGAGCGCCCCGCCGAGGAGCCCGTCTCCCCGTTCCCGCTGGAGGTACGGGGGCTGAGCGCCCGCTATCCGGCGGCCGGGCACGACGCGCTGACCGCGCTCGACCTGACGCTGACGGCCGGACGGCGCATCGCGGTCGTGGGCCCCTCCGGCTCGGGCAAGACGACGCTCGCCCAGGTCCTGCTGCGCTTCCTGGACGCCTCGTCGGGGACGTACCGGCTCGGCGGCGTCGAGGCGTCCGCGCTGGACTCGGACACCGTCCGGCGCTCGGTCGGGCTCTGCGCCCAGGACGCGCACGTCTTCGACAGCACGATCCGCGAGAACCTGCGCCTGGCCCGCCCCGGGGCGTCCGACCCCGAACTGCGCGACGCGCTCTCCCGGGCCCGTCTCCTCGACTGGGTGCAGACCCTTCCGCAGGGCCTGGACACCCCGGTGGGTGAGCACGGCGCCCGGCTCTCCGGCGGCCAGCGCCAACGCCTCGCCCTGGCTCGCGCGCTGCTCGCCGACTTCCCCGTACTCGTCCTGGACGAGCCGGCCGAACACCTCGACCTGCCGACCGCCCACGCCCTCACCGCCGATCTGCTGGACGCGACCCGGGGCCGCGCGACGGTCCTGATCACGCACCGGCTGACCGGACTGGGGGCGGTGGACGAGGTGCTGGTGCTGGAGGCGGGCCGGGTGGTGCAGCGCGGCCCGTACGCCGAACTCGCGGCCGAGGCCGGCCCGCTGCGCCGCATGCTGGAGCGCGAGAGGGCCGCGGTGGGGGCGGGGGTGTGAGCCGCGGGCCGGGAGGCCCCGCGCAGGGACCGGTGGTCCGGCGGGACTTCACACGCATTCTCGACTTTCGTCCTGTAACGGTACTAACTAGGCTCGGGCCATGGCAGAGCCCGACCCGAAGGACTCCCTCGACGCCGCCACCCGGGCCGCCCGCAGCCTCCAAGGGCTCTCCACGGAGCTGGCCGCCCGGGTGCCGCAGTTGCTGGAGGCGATGCGGTCGGTGGGCTCGGGGCTGGAACTGCACTCCACCCTGGACCGGATCTGCGAGACGGCCGCCGAACTCGCCCACGCCGAGTACGCCGCGATCGGCGTCGTCGACGAGTCGGGCGAGGGGTTGTCGGACTTCGTCACGTACGGCGTACCGCCGGAGGCGGTCGAGGAGATCGGGCGGCTGCCCGACGGCCACCGGGGGCTGCTCGGCGCGCTGATCCACGACCCGGGCCCGGTCCGCCTGGCCGACCTGGCCGCCGACCCCCGTGCGGAGGGGTTCCCCGCGGGCCACCCGCGGATGCGCACCTTCCTGGGGGTGCCCATCCAGGTCCAGGGAGAGATCTTCGGCAACCTCTACCTCACGGAGAAGCGGAACGGCGCGGAGTTCACCGACTACGACCTCCACACCGTCCGGGTGCTCGCCACGGAGGCCGGGATCGCCATCGGCAACGCCCGGCTGTACGAGGCGGCGCGGCAGCGGGAGCACTGGATCGACGGTTCGGTCGCGGTCACCACCGCGCTCCTGTCGGGCGGGGACGCGGACGAGGCGCTGTCCGTGGTCGCCGAACAGGCCCGCCGACTCGCCGGTTCCGCCGCCGGGATCGTGCTCCTGCCGGCCGAGGGAGGCGGGCTGGAGATCGTCGCCGTGTCGTCCGACGAGCCCTCGTCCTTGCTCGGGGTGATCATCCCGCCCCACAGCGCGGTGGCGGCGAAGCTGCTCGCGGGCGAGGCGGTGTTCATCGACGACTCGGCCACCGACAGCCGGATGGTGACCAGGCCGGCCGCCCGGTTCGGCCCGAGCATGATGCTCCCGCTGCACAGCGGGGGCCGGGTGCTCGGGGCGTTGGCCACCCCGCGCGCCCGGGGCGCGCGCCCGTTCACCGCGACCGAACGGACCCTCGCCACCCAGTTCGCCTCCCAGGCGGCGCTCGCGCTGATGATGGCCGAGGCCCAGCGGGACCGCGAGCGGCTGGCGGTGTACGAGGACCGCGACCGGATCGCCCGGGACCTCCACGACCTGGTCATCCAGCGGCTGTTCGCCACCGGAATGATGCTGGAGAGCGCCCAGCGCAGAGCGGTCGTTCCCGAGGTGCGGACCGGTGTCGCCCGGGCGGTCGACGAGCTGGACGTGACGATCCAGGAGATCCGTACGGCCATCTTCGCGCTCCAGCAGGAACCGGCCGAGGCCCCTTCGGGGCTGCGCACCCGTGTGCTGCGGGAGATCAACATGGCGGCCGTCCCGCTCGGTTTCAAGCCCTCGCACCGCTTCCTGGGCCCGGTGGACGCGCTCGTCGGCGAGCTGACCGGGAAGAACCTGGTCGCCGCCTTGCGGGAGGCCCTCTCCAACGCGTTCCGGCACGCGGAGGCGTCGTTGATCGACGTGGTCGTCGATGCGACGGCGACCCTGGCGGACGGGCGGGGGGCGGTACGGCTCTCGGTGGCAGACGACGGGGTGGGCATCCCGGAGGGCGGTCGGCGCAGCGGCCTGCGCAACCTGGCCCGCCGCGCCGAGTCCCTGGGCGGGGCGAGCCGGATCGAGCCGGGCCTCGGGAAGGACGGCGGCGGGACGACGGTGGTGTGGGAGGCGCCGTTGTGAGGGAGGGCAGCGGTCGCGACCACCGGGGGAGAGCGGTCGCGACCGATGTGCTGAAAGGTTTCAGCGGGTTGCTGCGCGGGCGGCGAGGATCCGCTCGATGACGACGGCCACCCCGTCCTCCTCATTGGTGGCGGTCCGGCCCGTGGCGGCGGCCACCGCGGCCGGGTGGGCGTTGCCCATGGCGAAGGAGGCCCCGGCCCAGCGGAGCATCTCGACATCGTTGGGCATGTCCCCGAAGGCGACCACCTCGGCCGCAGCGATACCGCGCTCGGCGCAGCAGGCCGCGAGGGTGGTGGCCTTGGAGACGCCGAGCCCGCTGACCTCCAGGAGCGCGGAGGGGCTGGAGCGGGTGATGGCGGCCCGGTCCCCGGCCGCCGAACGGGCCAGGGCGAGGAAGGCGTCGGGCGCCAGCTCGGTGTGGTGGGCCAGCAGCTTGAGCACCGGCGCTCCGGCGCCCGGCGCGTCCTCGTGCAGCAGCTTCTCGGCGACCGCCACCGTGGCGCCCGGGTCCAGGTGGAAGGGCGGGTAGGCCGGTTCGTAGTTGATGCCGGTGGTCAGCTCGACGGCGAAGGAGGCGCCGGGGGCCGCTTCGCGCAGGGTGCGCACGACGTGCAGGGCGGCGACGCGCTCCAGCGGCCGTACGGAGAGGAGCTCGCCGTCCCTCCGCAGATCGGTGACCACGGCTCCGTTGGCGCAGATCGCCGTGCCGTGGCTCTGGACGTGGGCCCGTACGACGTCCATCCAGCGGGCCGGCCTGCCGGTCACGAAGAAGACCTCGATGCCGGCCTCCTCGGCCGCCGCGAGGGCCGCGAGCGTACGCGCGGACAGCGTCTTGTCGTCGCGCAGCAGAGTGCCGTCGAGATCGGTGGCGATCAGCCGGGTCACGGCGGGAAGAGGCGTCTCGGTCACTGAGGTCACCGGCCCATTCTCGCCCACCAGGGCGCACGTGCGTGCGGAGGTGCGCACATCTGAGTGAAGAAGACGCTGACCAGCGAAAATGTCATTGGCATATGCCGAAGCCATGGAGGGGGCTCCCCCGCCCCCGGCCCGGCCGTAGGCTCAGGAGCATGAGCCCCCGTCTGAGCATCGTGATCCTGCCCGTCCACCGTTGGAACGAGGGAGGTCGCGAGCGCTGGCAGCGGGCGGAGGAGCTGGGCTTCCACACCGCCTACACCTATGACCACCTGTCGTGGCGGACCTTCCGGGACGGCCCGTGGTTCGGCGCGCTCCCCGCCCTCACCGCCGCGGCGACGGCCACCGAACGGCTGAGGCTGGGCACGCTGGTGACCTCGCCGAACTTCCGCCACCCGGTCACGCTGGCCAAGGAGCTGATCACCCTGGACGACGTCTCGGGAGGCCGGGTCACCCTGGGCATCGGTGCGGGGGGCGGCGGCTTCGACGCCACCGCCCTGGGCCAGGAGGCGTGGACCCCGCGCGAGCGCGCCGACCGGTTCGCCGAGTTCGTACCGCTCCTGGACCGGCTGCTCACCGAGGACGCGGTGACCGAGCGCGGGACCTTCTACGCCGCGGAGGAGGCCCGCAACATCCCCGGGTGCGTCCAGCGGCCCCGGCTGCCCTTCGCGGTCGCGGCGACCGGACCGCGCGGCCTGAAGCTCGCCGTCCGGCACGGGCAGGCATGGGTCACCACCGGCGACCCGAAGCTGTACGAGAACGGCACCCCGGAGGAGTCGCGGGCCGCGCTGCGGGCGCAGAACGAGAAGTTCACGGCGGCCTGCGCGGAGATCGGCCGGGACGCCGCCGAGCCGGGCCGGGTCCTGCTGACCGGCTTCACCCCGGACCGCAACGCCCCGCTGGAGTCGGTGGACGCCTTCGTCGACTTCGCGGGACGCCACGCGGAGCTGGGCTTCACCGAGATCGTCGTCCACGCCCCGGTCCCGGACTCGGTCTTCGACGCCGACGAGAAGGTCTTCGAACGCATCGCGACCGAAGCGCCGGCACAGCTCGCGTGAGCTCCGGCGTCCGGGATGCGGGGCGCCGACGAGGTGCCGGGTCGGCGCCCGGGCCCGTCCGGCGGGCCGACGGCGCGCCCGCTGCTCAGCCGCGCAGGCGCAGGAACTCCGGCGGTACGGCCTCGGCGAGCCAGACGCCGTTGTCGCTGACCCGGAGGAGATGGCCGGCGCGGTGCATCGCGCCCGCGTCCACGGTGAGCACGAGGGGGCGGCCTCGGCGGGCGCCGACCCGGGCGGCCGTCTCCCGGTCGGGCGACAGGTGGACGTGGTGGCGGCCCATGGGTCGCAGGCCCTCGGCCCGGATCGCGTCCAGCGCGCGGGCGACCGTGCCGTGGTAGAGGTACGCGGGCGGTTCGGCGGGCGGCAGCTCCAGGTCGACGGCGACGGTATGCCCCTGGGCGGCTCGGATGCGGTCGCCGTCGACGCCGCTCTCCACGGTGAAGCGCCGCTTGTCGTTGACGGCGACGGCGTGGTCGAGCTCGGCGCGTGAGAGGGCGAATCCGTGCCGGGCCGCGGCGGTGAGCAGCTCGTCCACCGCCACCCAGCCGTTCCGGTCGAGGGCGAGGCCGATGCGTTCCGGCTGGTGCCGCAGGTGTTTCGAGAGGTACTTGGACACCTTGACGGTGCGACGTTCGTCCATGGTGCCAGCGTGCCGGTACGAGCCGGCCGACGCATCCGTGTTTCGCCCCGGCGCCCGTGACGTCCTTCCGGTGCTGACGGACATCGCCCCGGCGCCCGTGACGTCCTTCCGGTGCACGCGGACGTCGCCCCGGTGCTCGTGCCGGAGTCCGGCCCTTCTGGCCGCCCGGCCCTCTGCTCTCCAGGACGGTTGCCCGCCGCTCCTGTGCGGCGTGGTCTCGTCGCTGGGGCGCCCCCTCGCCTCTTCGTATGGTCAGCCTGTCATTCTTCTGTGATTCCTCGGTTGTTTTTCGTCATCAGGTTTGATCCACAGCCAACTCGGGTTATCCACAGGCGCTTTGGAAAAACTGTGGACAAGGGGCTGTGTTCTTTAGGGTAGTTCGTTAACTTTGTCTGTTTTTGCGTGAGTTGCTGCTAGGCCATCCAACGCCCGTGCCTGTACCTCTCGTTCGGCAGCAGCCGTGACGAACGCGGCCACCTGACCCGCACCGACCAGGTCCCGCACCGCCTGTGCGGTCCGTACCGGCAGCAGCACCGGGCGGAACGATTCCACGTCCATGGCGCCGCCCTCCGCACCCAGGTGGTGATGCAGGTGCCGAGGGGCGAAGGTCCGCATGGCGCGCGCCAGTTCGGCCTCCACCGACTGCTGGGCGAGCGGGCGCAACCGGCGTACCAGGGAGGCGGCATCGGCTGCGTCGGAGTCCGTGGGCGGCCGGTTCCCCAGATAGCGCGCGAAGACGTGTTCCGTGGTGAACTCCAGGAAACGTGAGGCGATGTGCTCGACCTGGCAGCGGAGCTCCCTCAGGTGGCCGGCGATGGCGGGCAGGGGGACACCGGCGGCGTGCAACTCGACGGCCACCGCCAGCTCTTGCGGGCTCGGCACGAGGAACTCGTCGTCCCGGCCCGGCACACGCTCCAGTACGCCGAGGTCCACCGCCTCGGCGATGGCCGCGTCGTCCCGCCGGCCGCCGAACTTCGCCTCCAGCTCCCGGCGGCTGATCCGGCCGGCCTCCTCGTCCGTCCACGGGCCGTGCACCTCCGCCACCAGGCCGAGCACCCCGCCGAGCCCCCGCCCGGCGTCCCACGCCTCCAGCAACTCCTTGATGCTGGCCAGGGTGTAGCCACGGTCGAGCAGGTCCGCGATCTGCCGCAGCCGCACCAGATGGGCCTCCCGGTACACGTTGGCCCGTCCCCGGCGTTCGGGTGTCGGCAGCAGCCCCCGGTCCTGGTAGGCGCGGATCGTGCGCACGGTGGCCCCGCTGGCGTGGGCCAGGTCCTCGATACGGTATTCGGCGGCTTTTTCTCCCCCGGCCGAGGGCGCGCCGGGCCCGGTCACAGCGGCGGCTTCAGCCGGGCGACGGAGCGCAGCGCCCCCGGGCTCAGCCGGGAGAGCAGCCGCAGACCGCGCGCCTCCGGGGTCACCGGCACCACGGCCTGGTTGCGCACGACCGCCCGCAGGACCGCGTCGGCGACCTTCTCCGGAGGGTAGTTGCGCCGCCCGTAGAGCTTGGCCGCCCGCTTGCGCAACCGGTCCTGCTCCGCCGCGTCGACCCCCGTGAAGTGCGCGGCGCCGGTGATGCCGGTGTTCACGACGCCGGGGCATATGGCGCTCACCCCGATCGCTTTCTCCGCCAGCTCGGCCCGCAGACATTCGCTGAGCATCAGCACGGCCGCCTTCGACGTGCTGTACGCGGGCAGCGCGCGCGAGGGCTGGAAGGCCGCGGCCGACGCCATGTTGACGATATGGCCGCCCTGGCCGCGGTCCGCCATCTGCTTGCCGAAGAACCGGCAGCCGTGGACGACGCCCCACAGATTGACGTCGAGGACCTTCTTCCACTCCTCGGCCGTGGTCTCCAGGAAGGGGCCGGAGAGGCCGATCCCGGCGTTGTTGACCAGTACGTCGACGGTTCCGTACTCCGTGGCGACCCGGGTGGCGAGCTTCTCCATCGCGGCTTCGTCGCCGACGTCGACCGCTTCGCCCCAGGCGGCCGGCGCCCCGATGAGCCGCGCCTTCTCGGCGGTCCGGGCGGCTCCGTCCGCGTCGCGGTCCACGGCCACGATCCGCGCGCCCGCCTCGGCGAACGCGAACGCCGTGGCCCGTCCGATCCCGGAGGCCGCGCCCGTCACCAGGACCAGTTGGCCGCCGAACCGCTGTGCGTAGGGGCTCTGCGTCACCGGTCGCGGCGGGGTCCCGGCGCGCTCGGCCGACTCGTTCGCGCTCACGAACTCGGTGATCCAGGAAGCGATCTGGTCCGGGCGGGTGCGGGGAACCCAGTGCTTGGCCGGGAGTGAGCGGCGCACCAGCGCGGGTACCCAGCCCTCCAGCTCGTCGTAGAGCCGTTCGGAGAGGAAGGAGTCCCCGGTCGGCGTGATCAGCTGGACCGGTGCGTGGGCGTGGGCGTCCGCGCGGGGCCTGCCGAGCCGGGCGCGGACGTTGTCGCGGTAGAGCCACGCCCCGTGTGCCGCGTCGTCGGGCAGGGAGGCGGTGGGGTAGTCGCCCGGGGGCACCTTCTCCAGCCGCTCCAGGATCCGCGGCCAGCGTCTGCCGAGCGGCCCGCGCCAGGCGAGCTCCGGCAGGACCGGCGTGTGGAGCATGTACACGTACCAGGACTTGGCGCCCTGGCCGAGCAGTTGGCCGACCCGGCGCGGGGTGGGGCGGGCCATCCTCTGCTTGATCCAGTGCCCGAAGTGGTCCAGGGAGGGCCCGGACATCGAGGTGAAGGAGGCGATCCTGCCCTCGGTCCGGCCGACCGTGACGAACTCCCAGGACTGGACGGAGCCCCAGTCGTGGCCGACGACGTGCACCGGACGGTCCGGGCTGACCGTGTCGATCACGGCCAGGAAGTCGTCGGTCAGCTTCTCCAGGGTGAAGCCGCCGCGCAGCGGCTTCGGCGCGGTGGACCGGCCGTGCCCCCGCACGTCGTACAGCACCACGTGCCACTGCCCGGCCAGTCGCCGGGCCACCTCCGACCAGACCTCCTTGCTGTCCGGGTAGCCGTGGACCAGCACCACGGTCGGCCGGTCCGCGTCGCCCAGCTCCGCGACGCACAGCTCGACGCCGCCCGTACGCACGTACCGTTCACGCGCCTGAGACAGATTCACGCCGCCACCTTCTCCCTGGTCCAGCGCCGCATGTGCGGCAGATCGTCGTCCGGCCGGAAGGCGCTCTGCTCGGGGCCCTCGGAGCCGGGGACGACCAGGACCTCCTCGAACTCGGCGCCCGTACCCCGGAATCCGAGGCGGGGTTCGACCGCCCACCGCACCCACCGTCCGGCGACCGCCCCCGCGCAGGCGCAGGGCAGCCGTTGGACTTCTCCCAACCCCCGCGCCTCCGGGGTGAGATCGTGCTGCCCTGCCGAAACCCTGCCGGTCATGCCACCGTCCGTTCCCTGCCGTGTGCGGTACGCGTCCGTAACGTGACACTGATGAATGTGACCATGTCCAGCGGCTACGTCAAGGGGGCCGCATCGCCTGGGGAAAACCTCGGAGGGCCGGTCCTGGGGCCAGGGCCGGCCCGGGGCGCCACCGGGCGCACGCCCCGGTGCGCACCTGCGCACGCCACCCGGTGCACGACTCCTGCGCACGCCCCCGAGGACCACCCGGCCGGGGCTCCTGCGCCGCCCTTCCTCGCCCGCCCCCCTACGGGCGCGTACGCCTGGAGTCTGACGCCGATCCAGCCGTCAGGGCTGACGACCGGTGTGGTCCGCACCACTAACGTCGTGGACGTGACAGCCGTAATCGCTACCGAAGCCCTGAGCATGCGGTTCCCCCGGGTGACCGCGCTTGACCGGCTCACGTTGGACATCGGACCGGGTGTGACCGGTCTGGTGGGTTCCAACGGAGCCGGCAAGTCCACACTGATCAAGATCCTGCTGGGTCTCTCCCCCGCCACCGAAGGCCGGGCCGCGGTGCTCGGGCTCGACGTCGCGACCAGCGGCGCCGCCATCCGGGAACGGGTGGGGTACATGCCCGAACACGACTGCCTGCCGCCGGACGTCTCGGCGACCGAGTTCGTCGTGCACATGGCCCGCATGTCGGGGCTGCCGCCCACGGCCGCCCGCGAGCGCACCGCCGACACCCTGCGCCACGTCGGCCTCTACGAGGAGCGCTACCGCCCCATCGGCGGCTACTCGACCGGCATGAAGCAGCGGGTGAAGCTGGCCCAGGCCCTCGTCCACGACCCCCGACTGGTCCTGCTCGACGAGCCCACCAACGGTCTGGACCCGGTCGGCCGGGACGAGATGCTCGGCCTCATCCGCCGCGTCTACACCGACTTCGGCATCTCCGTCCTGGTGACCTCCCACCTCCTGGGCGAGCTGGAACGCACCTGCGACCACGTCGTCGTCATCGACGGCGGCACGCTCCTGCGCTCCAGCTCCACCAGCGACTTCACCCAGACCACGGCGACCCTCGCGGTCGAGGTGACCGACAGCGACGCCCACCCCGACGGCACCGGCGCCCTGCGCAAGGTCCTCACCGACGCCGGCGTCACGCTCGTCGGCCACGACGGGATCGACACGGAGGGGCTGCCGGGAGCGGGCCACATCCTGTTGATCGAGGCGGACGGGGAGGACACCTACGACCTGGTCCGCGACAGCGTCGCCGGGCTGGGGCTCGGCCTGGTCCGCATGGAACAGCGCCGCCACCACATCGCCGAGGTCTTCCGTACCGAACAGGGCGGGGCCCACCCGGCCACCGTCCCGGCCGCCGCCGGAGCCGTCCCCCCGCCCGCGCAGCAGGTCGTCCAGCAGAAGGGAAGCGGTCGCGATGAGCGCTGAGACCAAGGCCGCGGCCGGGCGCGACGCCTCCCGGATCCACAACATCGGCTACCGCTCCTACGACGGGCCGCGGCTCGGCCGGGCCTACGCCCGCCGCTCCCTGTTCTCGCAGACCCTGCGGGGCTCCTACGGACTGGGCCGTTCCGCCAAGTCCAAAGTGCTGCCCATGCTGCTGTTCGGCGTGATGACGCTGGTCGCGGCGATCCTCGTGGCCGTCTCCATGGCCACGCCGAACGCCAGCAAGCTGGTGATCGAGTACACCTCGTACGCGATCTACCTCCAGGCAGTCATCGGACTCTTCATCGCCGCGCAGGCGCCGCAGGCGGTCTCCAGGGACCTCCGGTTCAAGTCCGTCCCCCTGTATTTCTCGCGGCCCATCGAACGCACCGACTACGTGCTGGCGAAGTTCGCCGCCACCGCCGCCGCGCTCTTCATCCTCACCGGCGCGCCGCTGCTCGTCCTCTACGCGGGTTCTCTGCTCGCGAAGTTCGACTTCGCCGATCAGACCAAGTGGTTCGCCCAGGGACTGGTGTCGGTGGCGCTGCTCTCCGTGCTGTTCGCCGGGCTCGGCCTCGTGATGGCCGCCCTCACCCCCCGGCGCGGCTTCGGCGTCGCCGCGGTGATCGCCCTGCTGACCATCACCTACGGGGCCGTCTCCACGGTCCAGGCCATCGCCTGGGAGACCGGGTCGAGCGGGGCCGTGCAGTGGCTCGGCCTCTTCTCGCCGATCACGCTGATCGACGGCGTCCAGACCGCGTTCCTCGGCGCCACCTCCGCCTTCCCCGGAGGGGAGGGGCCGGGGGCCGGTACCGGGGTGGTCTACCTGATCGTTGTTCTCGCGCTCGTCGCCGGCTCGTACGCCGTCCTGATGCGCCGCTACCGGAGGGCCGGGCTGTGACCACCATCGAGATCGACCACACGTCGCGCTGGTTCGGCAACGTGGTCGCCGTCAACGACGTCTCCATGACCGTGGGGCCCGGCGTCACCGGTCTCCTCGGCCCGAACGGAGCCGGGAAGTCCACCCTCATCAACATGATGGGCGGATTCCTCGCCCCCTCGACGGGGAAGGTCACGCTCGACGGCCGGCAGATCTGGCGCAACGAGGCCGTCTACAAGGAGATCGGCATCGTCCCCGAGCGGGAGGCGATGTACGACTTCCTCACCGGCAAGGAGTTCGTCGTCGCCAATGCCGAACTCCAGGGCCTGGGCGAGGCGGAGGCGCGGACGGCGCTCGCCACGGTCCAGATGGAGTACGCGCAGGACCGCAAGATCTCCACGTACAGCAAGGGCATGCGCCAGCGCGTGAAGATGGCGTCCGCGCTGGTCCACCAGCCCTCGGTACTGCTCCTGGACGAGCCGTTCAACGGCATGGACCCGCGCCAGCGGATGCAGCTCATGGAGTTGCTGCGACGGATGGGGGAGGAGGGGCGCACGGTCCTGTTCTCCTCCCACATCCTCGAAGAGGTCGAGCAGTTGGCCTCCCACATCGAGGTGATCGTGGCGGGCCGGCACGCCGCGTCCGGCGACTTCCGGAAGATCCGCCGGCTGATGACGGACCGGCCGCACCGCTACCTGGTGCGCTCCAGCGACGACCGGGCCCTCGCGGCCGCGCTCATCGCCGACCCGTCCACGGCGGGCATCGAGGTCGACCTGACCGAGAAGGCGCTGCGCATCCAGGCCGTCGACTTCGGACGGTTCACCGAACTGCTGCCGAGGGTGGCCCGGGAGCAGGGCATCCGGCTGCTCACCGTCTCACCGTCCGACGAGTCCCTCGAATCGGTCTTTTCCTACCTCGTAGCGGCCTGAGTAGCGGCCTGAAAGGAGCTGTGCACCGTCATGTACGACCCCACAGTCGCCCGGCTCACCTACCGGGCCCTGCTCGGCCGGCGCCGGGCCGCCATCCTGTTCGTCCTCCCCGCGCTGCTGCTGGTCATCGCCGCGGCCGTGCGGATGTTCGCCGGAGCCGATGACCAGGTCGCTGCGAACGTCCTCGGCGGCTTCGCCATCGCCACGATGGTGCCGCTGATCGGCGTGATCGCGGGAACCGGGGCGATCGGCCCCGAGATCGACGACGGCTCGATCGTCTACCTGCTCGCCAAGCCGGTGAAGCGGCCCACGATCATCTTCACCAAGCTGATCGTGGCCATCGCGGTGACCATGGTGTTCTCCGCGCTGCCGACGCTGCTGGCGGGCCTGATCCTGAACGGCAACGGCCAGCAGATCGCCGTCGCCTACACGATCGCGGCGCTGGTCGCCTCGATCGCGTACAGCGCCCTGTTCCTGCTGCTCGGCACCGTCAGCCGGCACGCGGTCGTCCTCGGCCTGGTCTACGCGCTGGTCTGGGAGGCCCTCTTCGGCAGCCTGGTGGCCGGGGCGCGGACGCTCAGCGTCCAGCAGTGGTCCCTGGCGGTCGCCCAGAAGGTGGCGGGCGACGGGGCGGTGACCTCGGAGGTCGGTCTGCCGCTCGCCACGGTCCTGCTGGCCGCGGTGACGGTCGCCGCCACCTGGTACGCGGGCCAGAAGCTGCGGGCGTTGAAGCTGGCGGGCGAGGAGTGAGGGCCCCGACGGGGGGTTGAGGCCCGCGCCCTGAGACCCGCGCACACGACGGCTCCCGCCCCGGACAGGGCGGGAGCCGTCTGTCGTACGACCGGACAAACCCCGCGTGACGTCGCGTCCACCGGGTCGTTGGGCAGGGCGCGTGGAGGCAACTGGAATCCGTGGCGTCGTAGCGATCGTGACATCGGGGAATGCCGGCACCGGGTGAGGCCCAGCCCACCGGACCGGTCATCGAGTGAGTGGCAACCGTGAGCGTCCTCCACCCCTGAAGCCCGGGGTGTGGGCCGTCCTCGTCATTCCCTCGTACGAAAGGCACACCCATGCCCACGGAAGTCGCCCTGCTCGAATCGCGCGCGTTGCGCGGGGAGCAGATGGGGCGCGTCGACGTCCTCGACAAAGTGAGGAGCCTGGTCATGCTCCCGGACGGAATTCACGTTCGCACGGAGGAGGTGGCCCGCTACTTCGAAGTATCCACAGAGGCCGTGAAGAAGGTGACCCAGCGGCACCGCGCGGAGGTCACGGAGAACGGACTTGTCCTGTTGCGCGGCGCTGAGCTGCGGCTTTTCCATAGGGACATGTTGTCCCTATGGGAGGGAGCGGGGAGGGAAAGTTATCCACAGGCTGCCACGCAGCTGACCCTCTACACCCGCCGCACCGTCCTCAACATCGCCATGCTTCTTCGCGACAGCGACATCGCCCGCTGCGTGCGGACGTACCTCCTGGACGCCGAGGAGCCGCTGCGCACGCGGTACGCCTCCCTCGACCAGCGCGTCACCCGCATCGAGAGCTGCCTCTCCGGGGTGGGCAGCGCGCTGCAGGAGCTGGGGCCGGTGCTGGTGCGGATGTCGGAGCGGCTCGACAGCCTCGACCGGAAGGCGGAGCTGACGCACCAGGTGGTCAGGGCGATGAGCGTGCGGCTGGCGGACGTCCAGCAGGACATCGTGCGCCTCGACGGGCGGCTGGACGGCTTCGCCCGGCAGATGAAGGAGCTGCGCCGCCGAAGCGAGAGGCGCGGGCAGCACGGACAGCGGTAGGGAAGGGCGGCCCCGGCCCCCCGGGGGGGGGGGGGGGGCCCCCGGGGGGGGGGGGGGGGGGGGCCCCCCCGCCCCCCCCCCCCCCCCCCCGGGCCGCCGGCCCCCCCCCCCCCCCCCACCCCGCGCCCG